>JBDRSO010000021.1:0-63788 GCA_043824835.1 Pseudomonadota bacterium
GAGCTTGTCGTGGTTCAACCGCTTCAGGAAGCTCTTGGTACGATTTGAAAAGCTTCTTTCATCACACATGGCTCTAACTCACTTGGCTGCTGCGATCATCGCCTTGAGAAAAATAGGGATTATTTACGGATAAATTCTAAGACGCTCAGGCGATTCAGCAGCCAAGCCGTGCGCTCATACAGCCCGGACAAACGATGAAGCTGTGCTTTGTCCTGAAACTCCATACCGCCTTCGGCTTCCAGATAGTGCTTGCGTACGGATTCAAGACTGTCGCCGCTTTCTGAGGTCATGGCCCTGAGGATTGCCACGTCCTCGACATCGTCGCCAGTGAAAGCATCCACCGCTTGCATAAGGAGGAATTCCTGGCTTTGGACAATAACCTCCATAAAACTTTTCAGACGTTGGCTCCGTCCGGGTTCGCGGGCGAGTTCCGCAAACGACACGAGGTTTTGTTCCAAGGCAACAAGCAGATCCTGCACATTGAGCAGCCAAAGCAACTTGGCGCTCGTTTTCTCGTTCAACGACTGCTGGGAAATATCTGAGAGCGTGTAGCCTATCTCCCTGGTGATGTTCTCAAAAGCAATATGATAGGGAGCAACGTCAAACGAATCTTTCTTTCCGACAGAGGTTTCCTCGACGTTTGCGACAACGCCTCTCATGTAGATCGGCATTCTCTTGACGAGGCGCATGAGTTCTTTTTCCACCATGATCAGCGCGGTATCCGGTGAGTCGCTGGCATGGTCCTGGATGAACTTGATCTTGGCCAGAGCTTCTTCCTGGGTCGGTGGCCAGAGGCGGTTCAGCAGTTTCTGAATGGCGCCGTAGAGGGCGGAAGCGATGATCGGTATGCCCCAAGCATAGAAGACCACCATGTAGGCCACCCCCATTTCCAGCTTCGAACTCATGTCCAGCACCAGAGCCTTGAGCAGAGAAATGCCGAAAAGTTGTTCGACGTAAAAAAGAGTGATCAAGATCGAGACAGCCAAGATATTAAAACCAACCTGGGCCATGACCAACTGCTTGGACGTTCCCCGAGCCCCCGAGGAGAGCAGCCATGTGACAATACCGGACCCACATTCTGCACCAATTACCAGCATGATGATTTGATCTATGGAAAAGACTCCGGCCTTGGTCATGGTAATGCCGATGAGGACCACACCGAGATAGGTCTGAGTGATGACGGTCAGTATCGCCCCGATGACGAATGTCAGCATCGTGGAGCCGTTGGACGCAGCCAAAACATCCCGCACCCACGCCATTTCCGCGAGGGGCGCTGCCCCTTCCTGAATGAGCCGCAGGCCAAAAAAGAGCAGGCCGACGCCCAAAAGCGCGCGGGACAGAAAACGATATTTGTAGGGTTTTTCAAAGGCCACGCTCATACCGGACACAAACAGCAGCAAGAACACGAAATACTTGATATCCAGCACCGCGATGAGCACCAGCAAGCTACAGCCCGCGTTGGTCCAATAGATAACAGGGAGCGCGCGACGCACGGTCATGAGGCCGCTACTTGCCAACCCGGCCATGATGAACGCACTGACCGAAGTGGATTGCGTCACCAAGCCAGAAACCAGACCAAGAATGGCAGACTGCCAGTCCCGGCTGGTAAAACGGGCAAAAAGCAATCGCAGCTTGCGCGTGGTCATTTTCTTAAGATTGCTCCCAAGCATGTTCACG
Organism: Pseudomonadota bacterium; assembly: GCA_043824835.1. Classification (GTDB taxonomy): domain Bacteria; phylum Desulfobacterota; class Desulfovibrionia; order Desulfovibrionales; family Desulfovibrionaceae; genus Pseudodesulfovibrio. The sequence goes on from JBDRSO010000021.1 coordinate 1,678, forward strand.
CCCACAAAAAAAACACCCAACCCGCCCAACAATGGCCCCGTAATCTCAGCGATCATACTGACACCTTTCACAGCCCGCGAAGTGACACCCAAGTTGAAAGCACACAGCAAGGACATTGGTTCAATCCTCGCCACAAAAGCCTGATGCTCTTGCTCTTTCCGAATCCGAGCGGCCCACCAATTTGGAGTGGCATTCGCGATGGCATATTATCTTGTTTGCGAGGAGGCCTGCTCGCTGCCGCCGGAATTCTTGCAACGCATGAAGACGTATCAACCATGCATGTCGCTCATTTTGCTGGGCTCACTAGGATTATTGAACATGCCACATGATCGGTGGCAGGAGCATGATTATTCCCGCAACTCCAGACGGTTGCCGCCCTGTAGCGTGTTTTTCCGGTTCAGATCCCAGCGGCGTAGCCCGGCACGCAGGGGAATATCCCCCTCGTTCGGCACTGCGCGGGCGTGGAGCCCGGAGCCTGCCGATGCCCATGGCATTGTTGCCATCGCGCAGGGGGTGCAGCGTGTAGAGAAATCCCCATATGCGACCTCATCACACAATCGCTCATCGTTTTAGAAGACGAACAAAAAGGACATAGGCTGAAACCGCTGCCCCTTGGGCGTTACACAGAAGCATGTTCAAAAGTGTATTGATACGTTTTGTAAACGCTGCTTCTGTCTATTCTGTCACTACCAAGGCTTTACTCGTCTTTCATGGGCCTGCTCTATTGTAACGTGCCAACGTACGCAGACCTAAGGGAATGGTCATGTGGTCAATGGACTATTGTGCAGAGATAACATTCACTTATCATGTCGTATGTGATGAGTAATCTGCCTGTTCCAGTACATCACTTTGCTCTTCGGTACGTTTTGAGAGCATGGCGGCGACCGCATAGTTGGGATAGGTTGAAACAAGCGTGATGATTGGATCTGTAATGGGATCAACAGTGAGAAGAATGATTATTATTGCCTCTGATGGAACACCAAGGGGAAGAAGAACGAGAGAAATCATTGTTCGAGAAATTATGCTTGGTGCACCGGATGCAGCCATGCCTGCCAATATGGAAAGGAAAAAAACACTCACGATGTTGAAAAATGTAATCGGCACATTGTATAAATAGAAAGAATATATTGCTCCAATGCAAAACACCATGCTTTTCCCATATTTGCAGAGTGTATGCCCAAGCGAGACAGAAAGATTGGTACTCTCTTTCCTCAAGCCCAAACTCTCCAGTGCAGTGAGTGCGGCTGGCAAGGTCGGGAAACTACTTCTGGTAGAAAAAGCTATGAAAATTGGTGCTTTCAATAGTGCTGCTTGTTGAATGAGGCCAAGGCCTGTGGCTTTCCAAAAAAAGAACACAGATACGCCTAAAACAATGATGGACGAAATCCAGACCATGAGCACAAAGTTGCCCAGTGACACCAAAAAGTCCATATTAATGCCATTAAACTGATTGGCGAGCAGAGCCCATAGCCCGATAGGGAGAAAACAGACAACAAGGTCTATAAGCTTTTGCATCACAGAAAAAATCGCATTGGAAAATGAAATGATCAATTCCCGCTCTGCGGCATTGACGTACTTGAGCATGATGGAGAAAAGAAGAAAAAAGGTTATTATCTGGAGGACTTTTTGAGTGGCAAGGGACTCAAAGATATTCCCAGCAACGATTTGACCAAGAAAAAGACTGACCCTGTCCTGCTCTACAACTGCCGTTGCATTCGTGGTTATATCATAAACAACGGACTGAAAACCAGTCGTACCAGAGGCCTGCCGCTGTGCGTCATTGTCAACCATAAGCGAACCAACAGTCGCTCCCAGATTGTCTCCGATATCAAACACTTTAAACATGCCCAAGGGCAATGCCAAACCAATAATGCACGAAAGCACTATAAAAAACAGGTACAGGGACAGCATCTTTTTAATGCTTCCACCGTTCTTCGTTTTGTTGAACAACGCTCCAACGCTGCTGATAATGGCACATATGACTATTGGCAATACGCACATGTTCAAAAGAGTAAGAAAAACCTCGCCGATAGGTTTGATAGCTTCGGTGAGTTCTGGTGAAGTCACGCCTGTCGCAAATCCAGCCAGACATGCAATGACAATCACTAATGGATGCGTAAGTATCTTTTTCATTGGGATTCCCAACACACTAAGTTATTATTTTTCCCAAAGTTCAGGATATTTGACGATCAAGTCATCAGCGGACAAGGGTTGTGGATAATGTTGAGCAAGATACATATCCAACCAGTATTGCAGCATTGAATTTGATTGCGCCGTCGCTACAGCGATTGGGTCTTGCATGTCTTTTATTCTATATATATTCAGGTAAAGCGCGATATCCGGTCGTTCCCGAACCAGAGACATGAGGGTGTATTCGTCTCGCATAAGGCCATCAATTTCTCCGCGAAGAAGCTTTTCAACCAAATCTTCCCATTCTCCCTCAACCACTTCTGCATGGGGAAAAAGAGTTTGAGCGTACTCCACATATGAAGTGGCCAGCCGAGCCCCCACCTTGAACTTCATTTTCTCAAGGTCCACTATGAGCGAATTGTTCTTGAGTTTGTTTTTCGAAATGAATTTCTTGTTGAGAGCCAGTCCCTGGTGGAAAACAAGATATGGCTTGGTAAAGCGCACCATAAGCGCCCGGTTCAAGGTCTGGCTCAATTTACAGATGACAATATCGAAATCCTTTCCTGTAGACATGCGGTCGATGAGCTCTGCATATGTCTTCGAAGTTCGATCAAACACGACATCAACGCCCATTGCTTGGGCGATTCCTTTGGCAATATCAATATCAACGCCATAGAGTGAATTATCTGCCCTTGTCATGACGAAAGGAGGTTTATCTTCATAGTACATGCCCACTCGCAAGACGCCATGTTTGAGTATCTCAGAAGGAGTACGCATGTGCTCTGACTCTTCTGCAAAGAGGGACGAAGGAAAACAAAACAATAGCAATAACGCAAACATGCTTGCCATAGTCATTTTTTCAACAAGTGGCAGATTAAAGCCTCTTATCATTCTAACTGTCCTTACCCTTGTATTCAAAAAACAGCATGGTAATGTCGTCGGACTGCTCTGCGCCGTTCGCGAATTTTTCCACATCCTTGGTAACAGCCGCAACCCCCTGCTCAATGGAGAGAGCAAGGCCCTCATTGAGAATCTTCTGGAGCCGTCCTTCGCCGTAGAGTTCCTTTTTCGGATTAAACGCTTCGGTAACGCCATCGGTGTAAAGGAAAAGGCGATCGCCAGGGGATAGTTTCAGGAAGCCGGATTTATATTCCATGTCTTCCATGACACCGCAGACAGGAAAAATCGGCTTTGCTGGAACATACTGCACAGAGTCTCCGCTGATATGTACTGGTGGATTGTGGCCGCCATTTACATATTCACATTGTCCAGTTTCAAAATTGATAACAATGCAGAAAAGAGTAACGAACAACAACTGGTCATTGTCTTTGCATAGATCAGCGTTCATTCGACTTACAGCGGCGCCAAGATTTTCCGAATCGGATCTAACGCAATTTTGCAGAAGCGTTTTTGAGATGACCATGAAGAGCGCTGCGGGCACCCCTTTGCCTGAAACATCTGCGATAACGACACAGATTCTCTTGTCGCCAAGGAGGAAGAAATCATAAAAATCCCCCCCCACTTCCTTGGCTGGAGTCATGGATGCAAAGACGTCGATCTCCTCGACCTCAGGAAAGGCCGGAAAAATACGGGGCAGCATGGATGCTTGAATATCCGTAGCGATGGACAATTCACTTTGAATGCGCTCTTTCTCGGCAGTGGTTTTTTCCAAATTATGCATATATTCATGCAGCGCATCACCCATGGAATTGAAGTTCTCTGCAAGCGACTGAAGTTCATCGCCTGTTTGAATATCAATTTTTCCTTGGAAGTTACCACCACCGATAGCCTTTGTCCCTTCAGCGAGCAGGGCAATTGGTTGAATGATCCCCTGTGACATCCGCATGGCAACCACAAGAAATAGGATCATTATCAAACACAGTGCTACTATGGCATTGTTGCGGGTCAGCGCAAACTGTCGAGTCAGTTCCTCGCTCGTCAAGTCCTTGGCTGTAAGTATCTTCTTACTCACTTCCTGGGCGATGGAATTGACGCTGCTTACTGGAACGAGCATGCAAAGTGTCCAATCCGTCTGCTCAATTGGATTGTATACGATGTATGTGTCAGTATCACCTAACATGGTTTGCGTCAGCCCGCTCTTGTTCATGGCAACCCGTTTGAAGATCTCCTGGATCTCCGGACGGGATTTCGCATTTTCGAGCTTGGCCACATATGCATCGCCACCTTTCGAATAGGCAACGGCCTCACCGTTCCTGCCAAGCAGGACGCCGACGCCGCCTTCATACGGCGTTCTCAATACTGTTTCATTGAGCGTATTCAGCGATACGTCGATGCCTATCACGCCTGCAAGCTTCCCTTGGTCGCCATACACTGGCGAAAAGCAGGTCACCATAAGCACGCCTTCCGAAGCACTGGTATACATATCTGTCCAGCCGGTCTCCCCGGATGATGCAGCCTCGCTGTACCAAGAGCGCTTTCGGGGATCATACCCATCTCTGTGTGCGGCAACCCAAGGCATCCTAAAATGCAAACCATTTTCGGTGCCTATATATATGGACTTCATCATGGGGTTTCTGGTTATCGCATTCCTGAAGAACGGATTGAGCAGGCCCGCAAGTGAAAGGTCGCGTTCGATGGCTTCTTTGTTGGAATCCGGAGCAATGCGGATGACTGACTCTGTGTCTGGCCGAGCTGGCGGATCGGTGTAGAGATACCCTTTTTCCGTTACCGAGGCTCTCCCCGCTTTCCATATGCCGGATGCCTCCAGAGCCAGGGTAGAAGCCAAGTCACTGATTCTGGCCGTGGCTTGGTGGCAGAGAAGAGCCCTGTCTTTGGCTTCCTGTTCGATGAGGGATTTTCCATAATCTTCCAGAGCATTACGGCTTTCAATTGCAGCCTCATTGCTCATCGACATGGCTTTGTTCACCCCTGACAGGGATAATTTTTTTGTCTCCGTGAGTGTGTATCCGGCAAATAGTATCAAAGCCACGACAGGAAAGAACAGCCCCAGCAGAAAGATCTTCTTCTTAATCCCTATCTTCATGTTTTCCTCCGAGCATCGCTCGGCCTCCAGCGAAAGATTCGTTAATCTATCAACGCTTGTTCATTAGGTCGGAGGCAAATGATGAAGACTCTCATAACGGATATTCTTCATTAGGCCAACCACCCAGTCACATTATCAAGTTTTCTATGGAGCCCCCTGCCATTATGCAGCAACTTTTTTTTGCCCTTTAAAACACCATATTGACGGAGTTTGTCCGATTTGGTTGTTTCCCATCAAGATAGACTTAAGCCAGATTGAAGAGCTGAGGCGCCCTGAAGTCAATCCACATTTTCTGGCCACTGAAAGGCTTTTGTTTCCGTGTTGATTGTTGGGGACAGATTGTGACGCTCGCATCGAATGAGCCCTATTATGATGGCGCGCTGAAGACGCAAAACTTCCAAACGCTCAAGTTCGATCGCTTCGACAAGAACGATGGTGCGGGCATCTATCAGATTGCCGGGCGATGTCAATTATTTCATCATGGATGGGTTCAATGCATTGGCGTGACCCGTTGAACCGGAGTGGATTGCCCTAGAGTTTCCCTGGACACTCAATTGGGCGTAAGAAGAGCCCTTCAGGAGGTGTCCGATGGTAAGGAGAAGAGACAAGACCGGTTCCGGCTCCCCGGCTCCGCTCGGCCTACGGACTCCCTCCGCCGGGGAGCCGGAACCGGCGTAGAAGCCCAAACGATTTTGGGCGCAGCACAAGGCGGAGGCGGTGCCTCGGCTCTTGAAGGGTGATGACATCGAACTTCTCTGCCGTGAGCTTGGCGTCACGGCGGCGCAGCTCACCCAATGGCGAGACGCCTTTCTCGCCTCTGGAGCAGATGGACTGAAGAAACGAGCGAGCCAAGAGGACGCTGAGGTTGCCGACTCAAGGATATGGTCGGCGAACAGGCCATGACGATCGAACTGCTTCAGGAAAAGCTCGTCCGCATCAGTTCTCCACGCCCTTTGCCACACAGGAGGTCGAGGAAATGAGCCAAGCCGCCTCTCCCTCCAGCGGAGACGAATACGGCCTGGCTCGGGTGTGCAAAGTGTGGAATGTTCCGCGCTCCACCATCTATCTGCATCGAACTCCGCCCACAGAGGCTCCGAAAAAGTGAGGCCTGAAAGGATTTCCTAGCGACGAGGAGCTGCTGGAGCATATACGGCGCGTCCTTGCGGAGCGTCCGCTCACCGGTGAGGGGTACCGCAAGGTATGGGAGCAGCTCCGGTTTCGAGGAGTTCGCACATCACAGGCACGGACCCTGCGAATCATGCGGGAGAACTGTTAGTCGGCCCCTGATTACGGGCGGCATGCTCTCCACCCATGAGGAGGTCGAAATGATGCTCAAAACGGCTGTGGCCGGGATTTCCGCTTCCGCCACAGCGCTGTGGATTCCATCGCCTTCTTGCCCGGATCGCGCAGGTTGTACCAACGCTGCAAAAACAGAATCTTGAAATCGCCAAAGGCGGATAGGCGGGATTGCCTACAGCGTTGGTCTTGTGCCTAGCCCTCTCGCACAGCAAGGCATGGACGGGCTTCCACTCGATGAGAACGTCGATCTCATCCAGAACCGTGGCCTTGGTTCTGCGGTGCTCCAGTAAGTAATCGCCCAACCGAAATCGGCTTCGACAGCCACAGGAACACAAATCCACAGAAATGCAACTTCTTACAGCCTACCAGTTTGGGCCGGGCAAGAAACCTACCGCTTCAGTCGGTGGGATCGAGATGTGCGGGATTTTCCGGAGGCTTGCTCTTTCACTTTTGAGGCGGTGTAGGGTTTCTCTGGCCCCGAATTGGGGGTGGGAATGAATGACTCCCGGGAGGCGTGCGATGACAAAGGACTGAGCAAGGGTTCATCTTGAAGAAAACCGCATCACGTTCGACAGCAATTAAAACCATGCCATCCGATCACCCCAAACCTTGCCCCGGCCCCAGGAGGCGGCAACCATCCTCGACCCCTTCATGGGATCAGGCGCCACCGGCGCTGCCTGCCAAAACACAAGCCGCCGGTTCATCGGCGTCGAACTCTCGGAGCCCCACTTCGAGACCGCCCGGCAGAGTCTCACGCAATAGCCCACCCCTCGCACCTGCGCGCAGCACTAGCCGTCCTAAAACAGAAAATGAGCCACGCGGGTTTCTCAACTTACGTGGCTCATTTTCTCAAGTCAGGTGTCAGCTTACAACTGACCACACCCCGTCGGAAGCGACGGACACAGAGCGGACATAATCCTGAAATCCGCCATCAGGCACGAAAAAAGGGTTCCAAGTATTTGCTTGAAACCCTTAACTTTCGTGTGGTGGAGCTGGAGGGAATCGAACCCACGACCTCTTGAATGCCCTAACGGAGGAAGCGTGTGTAACAACTGAAATACTTCAATTTTTTACTATGTGGTCAACATATAATCAGTGGCGTTGGAATGTATTAAAGGCACTTGGTTGACCGGGTGGTTGACCATAATTGGTGGGCTGTTTTCAGTTCCCCTCGGCTACAACTGCCGCTCCACATCCATGCTCTGATGCAGGATTCTGACGATCGTCACAGCCTCGTTCTCAATGCGATAGAAGACGAGATGTTTGCCAACTGGATGGCTGGAATATCCATCTCTAATGTGGTCACAATTCCTTCCAATACCGGTATTCTCCGTGATCAGGTGAAATGATTGATCTAGCCGAGACAAATACTCTTTGCGCTGCTCTGCACCCCAAGTCGTTTGCGTATACTTTGCGATACTCTTGAGGTCGGCATATGCCTTGTTGGTAAGCCGAAATCTCATTTAGCCGTCCAACTCGGCAGACAGCTTCTCCAAGGAATACTCGGCAATGCCGCTCTTCTCGCCTTCAATGAGGGCGAGTTGGAGGGCTTTAACCTTGGCCTCACGTTCCTCAAGTAGCCGCAATCCAGCTCGGATAGCTTCGCTGGCTGAGTTGAAACGTCCTTCCTTGACTTGGTTGCTGATAAAACTGTCGAAATGCGGGCCGAGCGTGACGCTGGTGTTTTTTTGCATTTGACCCTCCTTGATCGCTTGAGAGGAATATAATATTTATTGGTATTAGAGGCAAGGAGTTTGAAACCGGATTAAGAACTGAACCATGTACCACATCTCGATTCAGAATGTGGTATGGACTTCATCAAATAGACATGCTGCTCCGCTAATTACTAGGCAGCCTTCACTGCCTAGTTAATGTCTTTAAGCTTTGTTGCAGGATACAACAAATCAAACTTAATAGACCTACAAAACCCATCTAGATCAGGGAAAAGAGTTGCGGCATTAATATTCATTCGGCTTAACTTCTTAATCCACTCGCAGCGCAACTTCGCAGGGATAACAATCTTCAAGAATGTTGAGCTAAGGTCATAATCTTTCAAAATTTCGTTATATGAGACATAATTTGTACTCGGTACGGTAAACAAAGCCTGCTGAGCAACCAACCTTTTATGTTTAAATGCCGGTTCGTATGCGAATATAAAAGACTTGCTGCGATCTCTATAATTTAAAAAGTCTACTTTAATCTTCTTAAAATCTTCACCATTAAAGTACTCAGCATCCATTAATGCAAACGCTTCATGATTCATGCAATAAATAGAAAAATTACTCTGTCCTGTCTCTACGGCAAAGTACGCTGCAATGTATGGCGAAAACGACCAATCCAACAACCTTGTTGGGGTTCCATGGTGTTGCATGAGGGCTAACCATTCTGCGTCTTTGCTTGGGATACGATCCAAGTACAATTGGGCATAGTGTTTAAATCGACTCAGCAACACCTTCTCATGATCATTTTTGGTTGGACTTCGTCTACGTATCGATTTCACATAATCACAAAAACGATGATAGGAACTCTCTAAAAGCCACTTTGAGTCGGCTTGCCCACGATAAATCCATTGACGATGCTGATGCCGAGACACACGTTTTTCAAACTCATTCCAAGAATCAATCTCAATAGTCGGTATTTCCTTTCGTTTAACCATCACACCCCCCCCCAATATCTGAAAGTGCTTATCAAAATTATCTGGTAACGCCAACCCTGATGAGCCAAAACCGAGCACTCAATAATTTTGTGGAATATGGGCGGAATTAGATGGACAGACAGGATACCTGGTTCCCACATCCCCAGGCTCTCTCTCCATCCACTCGATATCATTTGTATATTCTTTTGTATATTCCACGAAAAAGGCTTAGAAGGGAAACCTTCTAAGCCTTTATAATCATTGGTGGAGCTGGAGGGAATCGAACCCACGACCTCTTGAATGCCATTCTTGGTGGCATTGAGCAAGGGCGCAACCTTAACAAACTGATAACACTGGACTTAATAGCCGCCAATCATCTTTGCATTTATAGTAGCATAGTGTGCATGAAGCGCGGAATATCAATAGTTTTGCAGGATTCCCAAAGCTGAGCGGACATATAACGGACACGAAATCCATGAGAGACTATGATTTACAAAGATACTTTCTTTGGTTTTGAAGAATCCCAGCTATATGTGTTGTTGGCCGTCGTGGATGAGAAAAAGGTGATTATTGGCAATAAGAAGGATAGGATATCTAGACAGCCCATTTTATAATCCCTAGCGTACTTTCTAACAACTTAAATTGGCGCTGTCATTATTCCCATACTGTGGTAATCAAGTCACATGTTTGGAACTATCCTGTTGACTGCGACAGCTCTCATGGTCGGGTACATCTTCTGGCGCATGGGGGACACCCTCTTACTCGACCGTTTGTCCTGGCCGATACGCCTGGGCCTCGGCGTCCTGTCCTGGGTCTTCGTCTGGTTTGGCAGAGTGTTTGGTCATGGCCACGATGGACAATGGGCTCCGATCATTGAACTTGCTGGAATGAACCTGCTGGTCATCATTTTTCTTACATTCGTCACACTGCTGTTCGTGGACATCATCACCGGATTTGGTTTTTTCCTGCCACGCATAGCACCCAAACTCCGGGGAGCGGCGGTCCTGGCTGGCCTGCTGCTGTCAGGCTTGGCCATGGTGCAGGGACTGCGCGCGCCTGTAATCACGGAATACGAAGTCGCCCTGCCCGGATTACCGGGAGATCTCGACGGCATGGTCATTGCTGGACTGTCGGACCTTCATATCGGCTCCCAACTGGACACAGACTGGCTCAAAGCTCGCATTGAACAAACCATGGCCATGCAACCTGACATGATTGTGCTGCTTGGTGACATCTTCGAAGGGCACAGCCTGGACTCTGACGCATTGCTGCCCGTGCTCCGCACCCTTCGCGCACCGCTCGGCGTCTTTGCGGTTCAGGGCAACCACGAGCAATATGGCCGTGAAGGAAATCCCATGCAGCTTATGGCTGATGCCGGATTCAATGTGCTGCTCAACCAGTGGCAGTCCCCGGCATCGGGGCTGACCATGGCCGGAGTGGAAGATCTCACTATCCACTCACGCATGGCCGCACCCACCGACCCCATAACCGAAACATTGACGAAAAGGCCGACCGGGGCCACCATCCTGCTGTCGCACACCCCTCTACGCACCGCAGAGGCGGGTGCCAAAGACGTCGGGCTGATGCTGAGCGGCCACACCCATGCGGGACAGGTTTGGCCCTTCGGTTATCTAGTGCGACTACGCTACCCTCTGCTGGAAGGACGTCATGAGGTCGACTCGATGACTGTCATCGTATGCCGCGGAACAGGCATGTGGGGCCCGCGGATGCGCCTGTGGGAACCAAGCGAAATTCTGCGGATTACCCTACGGTCGAAAAACGATCACCAAAGCGATTAATCCCCTTTTTTAGATCACTCTCTCGGTACACTTACCTCGTCGTCGTCAAACACTCCGAGATCAGCACGCTTGTGACATGCAATACAATTCGAAAGACCACCAATCGATTTTCTTGAAAACACTGAGGAGCTCAACTCATGATGCTCTTTTCGAATTTCAGGAATATCGGTGATGCGCGTTACAACCCGGCCCCCTAAATCTCTGGAAATATCCCTAGCTAATTCTCCATGAACGTTTTCAGCTGCCCCAGATGTTAGATAGATTTCGAGATCTTCGGCCTCCGCGCTCTCTATACTTACATCTTCGCCGAAATGATCACTCGCCCCCTGAATCAAAGCCGACCACGAGGCCGCATTGAGCAACCCCGGCGGGTAGGCCATGTGACATTCACCGCAAACCGAGAGGTAGAGCTCATTTTTAGGGCTGGGCACGGCATCTTCTATCTCCTCTCGATCGTGGTGGTCTTTACGGTGTTTACGACGATCATTATGGTCATCTGCCAAGGCAACAATACCCGATAGAAAACAAGTAATCATCATGAGTCCCACCAATAGCTTTGATTTACACATGGCTTCCCTCTCTTTGTCATTAAATAACATGTTTATTTTATTAAAATATTTAGAGATAAGGATGTAATTCAGAAAACCATACCTTTCGGGAAGGGAAAACTCAACAAAAAGAGAGAAGCCAACATCATAAATAATCCCGTCAGGACAAACCGGGAGTCATGGATGCCCATGATTCTGAGTTTAAAGAATTCCTTGTCCCGGTAGCCGTAGGCCTGCCGTTTCATGGTTTTGATATTGTTATTGGAGCCTTACATCGGACCTGACGAAATGGGATGATTGTACCAAGTCAGGATGCCGAACCTGAATTTTCCCATGGTATTTCTAATCTTCACCAGTGGGCCAATCTCTGACACAGTTGCAAGGGAATTCAATGAGAAAAAAAAGCCTCCCAGCTTCCGCATCAGCTTCCTGAAATTGAGCGCTGCGCAGGCCATGAACAGATTGACGGCGTCACCGACCGTACCTTTGAGAAAATTCCGAGCCATTCTATGATCGTGCTTGAGGTGGTCTAGGACTGCCTCAATGACTGCTCGGCGGAGAAATCGTTCCCGTGCCTTGCGGGGTTGATATTGCGTATCTTTCTTCTTGGGGCCGATCAGGAATCAGGATTTGCGTGTCGCCGACCTGTTTCAGTACTCCTTTACCGGAGAGTTATACCAGCGTCGTTGGCAGCATCAGTAGCATGATTAACAAAGATATCTGCAAAGTTGTCGTTTTCGCCAAGTCCTTCAGTCACAACAACAACCTTAAACCCACTTTTTTCTAAAATAGACTTCCACGAATCACCTTCGGCGCCGGCCATGTCATTAATGGAATGATCACCGGCAACCACCATAAACGGTTTGAGGATCACCTTTTTGACCCCATACAGTTTTAAGGTTTCAATAACATCTTCAATGGCAGGATACCCCTCTACATTTCCGATAGCCGTTATAACATCGGGATAAATCTTCCGCATTTTGGCAGCCAACTCTAAATATATCCCTCCATTACCAGGGAAAAATTCATTGCCGTGTCCCATGTAAACAAGCCCTGCATTTTCCTTGATTGCAAGATTAATATCCGGCTCAACTACCTCGACAACCGCATTAATGTCTTTGGCATAGGGGTGTCTCAGACCATACGTTCCCAATGCTGGTCTACCCAGAGCCACTTTATAAAAAGGTTTATACTTAGCCTTTTTAAAGGTGCCCATACTCATCAGAGCATTAACATAGCTGTGCAGGTCAAGAAATTCTTCTCCCATGGAAATATGTGTTGGTTGTATGACTATGGTATCATAGCCATCGTTCTGCAAATCAGCAATCGTGGCAACTGGCGTCTTTACGTGAAGGATCTCTGCGGGTATTTCAGGGTGAGCTTTAATATATTCTGCATCTTCAGCCCGGTGCTGCCATTTTTTACGAATAATATTTGAAGTAAATGCTATCCGTACTGTTGTTTCAGGATATTTGGCGATAATTTTAGAGTGTATATTGAGCAGCCCCTTTAGAGCGGGCTCCACAGTGGTTCCAAACATCGCGAGAACAATAGCATTTTTATGCTTAACCTCATAGGCTCCGCTTGCTTGGCTATGGGCTGCCACGCACAGGCACATTACTACAACCGCGAAAAAACATAACTTCAACTTCATAACACTTTCCTTTCTTCAGGGAGTGGAAAACAAAAAAGCCTAGGCCACTACAGTACTCTAATTTGGCCGTGATGATTTAAAGAGAGAGGGCGTTCTAGGTGCGCTTGTTCAAGCAATGCATCGTCAGTGAAGATTTGGCGAGTGGCTCCATCGGCAAGAACTTTGCCTTTATGGAGAATAATAGTTCTGTCGCAAATATCCATGACCATGTCTAAATCATGGGAGGCAATGATTTTGGTATGCTTAAATCCTTGTAACAGGTTGATGAGCTTGCGCCGTGCCCGAGGGTCGAGGTTTGATGTTGGTTCGTCGAGTACGAGGATGTCGGGCCTCATGGCCAGAACTGAAGCAATGGCCACGGATCGTTTTTCGCCACCTGACAGTCTATAGGGAGGGCGACTACTCAGGTGTTCGCAGTTAACGGTATTGAGGGCGTGTCGCACACGAGTGTCTACCTCTTCGAGGGGTAAGCTTAGATTGAGGGGACCGAAGGCCACATCGTCATAGACTGTGGGTAGGAACAACTGGTCGTCTGGGTCTTGAAATACCATGCCTACCGTACGGCGGACCTGTTGCAACGTTGCAGGGGTCAGAGGGTTATCGCCAATGCGCACACGGCCGACCGTAGGAGCTAGGCAACCGTTCAGGTGCAGTAGCAAAGTCGATTTGCCAGCCCCGTTTGCTCCGACCACGGCCACGGATTCACCGTGGTGGATGCAAAAATTTACGCCTGATAGAGCCTCGGTCCCATCTGGATAGCAATAACGCAAGTCACAAACTTCTACGATATGGTGACTCATGTGGTTATCCTCAGGACGAGTTGTCCTACTGCTTGAGGCAAATTGCTGCTCCTGACCATAATGAAAAAGGCCAGCCACCCGGCAAAAAAAACAAGATCGAAAGTACGGATTTTCAGCTCTTTGTTCAATCGAATATCTCCCGTAAAACCGCGGCATAGCATGGCACGATGAATGCGTTGAGCTCGATCCATGGTCCGTAAAAGCAATTGGCCGAGCATGGAGTTGTAAACTTTAATTCCTGTTCCTCGTTTGTTGAATGCACGCAGGCTCCGCGCCCGCATCATTCTTTGTGCTTCGTCGGTCAGCACAAAAATGTATCTATAGAGAAAAAGCAGTTGGGTTGAAAAAACTTTGGGCATACCCAATCGACTGAGGGCCATACACACGGAAGCGAACCCTGTTGAAGCCACCAAAATGAGGGCCGCACTTACTGTCAGGACAAAGCGTAACAGTATGGAAGCAAAGGATATCCACCCTCCCGAAATGGAAATAGTGCCGATCTGAAGCATGGTTTGTTGGTCAAAAAGTGGATTGAACATACCAACCAAGATGGCAAATGGCGATGCTATCAAGATCTTTCGGCGTAAGTATGGGCCCGGCAATTGTCCGGCTGCACTCAGAATCAGTGGATACAGAATCAAAGGAACTAATGCCGCAAAATCATAGTGGTTGTACGAAACTACCGTGATTATGAAACACAGAGTCGTTATCAGCTTTATTCTTGGATCAATGAGGTGGAGTGGCGTATCTTTTGTCGCCAACTGATCTAGAAAACCGATTTCGAAAAGTGAACTGTCGATTTTTGACATAGTCTTTACAGGCAAGAGGGCAGGAAGTGAACCCTGCCCTCTTGCAGTTATGAAATGAAGGGGCCTATGATGTTTTGTGTTCGCGTTTAAAGAACAAAGCGAGACCCCACGCCATGAGCAAGGTCAGTGCTCCCCCGACAATGCCGGCTATACTGGTGCCCATATCAACAGCGGGCCAAGCTTCTTCATGTGTATTTGATTCCTGCTGGGATTCGTTTTCAACAGATTCAGCTACTTGTCCGTCTTTAAAACCATAATCAGGCAGGAATGCGGTAATGCCCTGAATATGTGACAGGATGGCGTGAACACCATGTTCTGGGGCATCAAGTTCTTCCTTGCCGGATGTTTTGGCCATGGACCATTCTAAACCATCGGGGTAGGCCGAGGCTAACCAGGACAAAACGCCGCCCGTTATCACGGCCAAAAACACCAGGGTTACAAGCACCTTTTTCATGGAGAAACTAACTGCTGGTGTATATCCAGCAGCCATGTCGAGAATTTCGGGACGGGCCTTCCAAACAAATACCACAACAGCTGCTGTAACGAGACCTTCCACCACTCCGATGCCTAAATGAATGGGTTGCATAAGGAGTACAAACGTGCTGAAAGGCAAAGCGGATATGCCTGATAAGAGGGTTTCCAGCACCACACCGAAGGCTCCAAGTTGAAGACCTGCCACAGCCGCCAGCATGGCTCCGGCAATGATACGCAACTGGGTTGGTTTTCCCCCCACGATGGGTTTGTAGATAAAGGGGTACGCGATAAAGCACGGGAAAAGTCCAAGGTTGAATATGTTACAGCCCAGAGCCAAAAGGCCACCGTCTGCAAAAAAGAGCGCCTGGACAGTCAACACCGAGGCGATTGTAAGGAATGCCGGACAGGAACCGAGCAAGATAGCCAAAAGAAGTCCTCCTCCCAAGTGCCCGCTGGAACCCGTTGCGGGTATGGTGAAGTTAATCATTTGAGCCGCGAAAATGAAGGCGCCCAAGACTCCCATGAGTGGAGCTTGCATGCTTTCGAAACTGTTGCGCATTTTCTTAGAAGAATAGGCAATCAGGCCCGCTGTAGTTGCCCAAAAAACACCCCCAATAGCCGGGGATATAAGTGCGTCCGCCATGTGCATCGAACTACCTCCATTTTTTGTGTTGATCCAAGATAATTGTTTGAAATAATCCAGCGCATGCTAAATACCTTTTTAAGATATGTAAACTATAAATAACACGTAATCAAAAAAAGTATTCACTAGTGCCGAATAAAAAAACAATAGGTCTCTAGAAAATTGCCCTTCGATTGTAGGAATGGTTAAAGATAATTGAGATATCTGTGTATTTCGTAGCAATGCCCCGTCCGGCGCTCTGAAGCTGCACTTTGCTGATCTCCTCCTGTCTTCTGTGCTTTTTTTCCGGTCACTCCGGCTGTTTCCCTGCCAAATTACCGGATTTTAGGCGCACCTCTACCATCAAGTCCGTGCTAATCTCAATTATGACACGAAATAGGCCCCCTCTGAGCATGAAATGCTCTTTTTCCCTAGTTCTTATTCTCTATACGGGAGCAAGGAAGTAGAAAATCCTCTTCAGATACTTGCTTAAGCCTTTAGGGCATTATATGATAGAGTATATCTATAGGATAATTCAGTATTAAGAAGGAGGTAAAAACGCACTTCAGGCGCGTTCATAAGTTTTGACGAAGTCTAAACTGATGAACGCATAAACTGGCACTAACGTGCCGAAACATCTAGCACTTCTTTGCCGTTCATTTCCAAACGGCAGACATTCACATCCAAACGCCAGCTGAAACGCAGCACCCGCCATCGGACAAACGGTAGATACCTATAAATCTATCGTTGCCCAAATTCCCCCATGGTCATCATTATATGCGCAGGACGAACGAGCCTGCGTGATGACACCCCTTATTAAATGGATTTCTTGAATTTCTCATTCAGTGGGAAACGGACATTGATTTGTTCCGCTAACGGTTGTTGCGTGGCGCACTTTCGCGCCATAGGCAGGTCATTTTCTGGCAAACAGAAAAGGTCCGACCTGCTTTGTCCCGGGGCACTGCCCTGAACTATTATTGAAGGAGAAATCCATGGCAAAATCCATCAGTCTGGCACTGGGCGCGAACAGGGCAACCCTGTCTGGCCCACGATCAAAACAACACAGAATTCGGCAGAACGCGAAGGTCTTTGCAGAAAGACTTAAGGAAGCTGGATTTGGGGTCCGTAAATGGTCCAAGATTTCCAACAAACATTTTGCGGCTGTGGCTGACAAAATGAAAGAAAACGGCGTAGGCGATGGGCGAATAGCAGAAGTATTCTCTTCAGCCCGTCACCTGTGCAAAACGTATGGCAACTATGGCATAAACCCGACCAATGATGGATTCGGGGTGAAGCGTGGGTCCATTGCCAATAGCAACAGCAAAGCGATTGCCCCTGAATTCGTTCAAGGGGCAATCGCCAATCTGGAAAATGAAGTCAAATATGAATATGGACCAAGGGCTGCCGCACAGATAAGATTGCAGTACGAGCTCGGATTGCGCCGGGAAGAAGCAGCCAAGATCGATCTTGTCGCTGATTGGAATAGGGAAGGTCGTAGCCTTCACGTCCAATATGGAACGAAAGGCGGTCGACCAAGAATGCTGCATAATTTGTCGTGGCAGCAGCAAGAAGCGTTGGAAAAAGCAATGCCATTTGTCAGTCAATCCGACCGGTCGGGGATACATAATCTCATGCCGAGCGGGATGGGCGATAAATGGCAGGAAAAGTTGTCCTATGCGGCTGGATTGTGCGGTTTCACCAAAAAAGAAAGTGGTTGGACGCTCCACAGCAATAGGCATGAAAGGTTCCATCGCATGTATGTCGAGCATACAGGATTTCAGCCGCCCAATCAGCACGAGTCCGTGGCAGCTTTTCATCAGGCCGCCCAAGACGCTGCAGGGGAAGAATGGCCCCGACTCGATGCTGAAGCCCGTGACGAAATCGAAGTGACTGCAGGACATTCCGCTGGACGGCGGGACGTGTCCGATGCCTACCTTGGCAGCAGTTATTAACCAAGACCCCGCTTCGGCGGGGTCTTGTGTTGGGACAGGTTTAAGAGCGAGATTGACGAGTCAATCTCGCTCTTAAACCATCATGTCTGTCTATCGTCCGCAGGCCGATAGACAGACATGATTATACTCCCGAGAGGTGGGGGCATCTGATCCCATTTTGGAGTTCATTTTTCTCAAAATTCCCACTTTTCGTGGATTTTTTTCTGCTTCACCACCATTAAATTGCAAATACCTGTCGTCTCATCCTTGTGTTCCAATACTCTGCTGTGCTTAAACTGAAGGGTTGGCAGAGTTTTATTAAGTCAAACCTTCAAACTGAAAAGGAGCTGAAAACGGGTACGCATAAGCGGTAGGAGGCTTTACGTTCCAGCCCTACGGGGAAAACCATGGCAGAAACATTGAATTTTTTCACCATCAAGGAAGTCGCAGGCGTTCTGCGCGTTCACAGGGCAACCGTGTCCAGATTAATCAATTCTGGCGCGCTGGGTCATATCGCGGTAGGGTCACGGAAGTTGATCCCGAAAGCGGATTTGCTGTCGTTCATTGAAAACCGAAGAAGCTTGGCGGCGAACAGTCCGAAGGGGGAATAGCTTATGGCTACAGTCACCATCGCGACCCGTTTGCTGAAAAAAGGAAAAGCGTACGTCATTCACATCAAGGACCCGAAAACGGGCAAGAAGGAATACCACAAGACGTACAGACGGAAAGACCTGGCGCAGGAAGAAGTCAATCGGGTACGCACCCTGATTGATAGCGGCAGAATGCCGACCAAGGAAGCAAAGCAACCCAAGCAGCAATCCCTGCCCACCTTCGGGCAGGCTGCGAAGCTTTGTCAGAATGAATGGGACCGAAAACTTGGGGAAGGGAAAATCGGAGCAACCAGTCATGAAGGATATGGCTATTTACTTGCCCCCATCCTTAAGGAATGGAAGCGTACCCTGCTCCACGATCTCGACGAGGATACCATTCGGGATTACCGCATCGCTATCGCCGAAAGGACCAAGGCAAAACTGATCGCCAAAGGTGAAGAAGGCAAGAACTGCAACGTGCTGGCAAACCGCCGGTTGTTTATCATCAAACAAGTCTTCGCCCAAGCAAAGCGCAACGGTCTGATCGATAATGATGTGGCAAAGTCCATCCCGTACTTGTCCGAAAAGGGCAGTGAAAGGAAAACCGCTCAGAAACCCGTCGAGGTCGATGCTTTGCTTGAAGCAGCTGCTCAACGCAGGGCAAAGCACTACATGGTGCTGGCAATCCTGCTTGCTGTCGAACATGGATGCAGCACACAGGAAGTACTGGCGCTGAAGTGGGCCGATGTCCACCTTGATGAAAACCGGATCACATTCCACCGCACCAAAAACTGTGTGACACGGTCACATCAGATCATGCCCCGAACACGGAATGCTCTCATTGCTCGATTGGAGCATGTGACACAGTACCGGGAAAAGCGCGGCGTGAAAGTCAAAGGGAACCATGTGATCGGCCACATGAATGGTATGCCGTTCAAATCCATCGACACCGCTTGGTCGAACTTAAGCAAAACCCATGGCTTTGACGACCTGCACTTCCATGACCATCGCCACACCTACTGCACAAACATGCTGCTGTCCGGCAGTACCTTGAAGGAAACGAACGTCATGATCGGGCACAAGACATTACGCATGACCGACAGGTACAGCCATCTTGAAGGTGTCATCGACAGCAGTCCGCAAGATCGCCTGGCACGGCGTTATGCCATGACTGGCACCGACAACACCCCGTCGGAAGCAGCGGACACATAGCGGACATATTCCTGAAAACGGCCATCTGACACGAAAAAAGGGTTCCAAGTATTTACTTGAAACCCTTAACTTTCTTGTGGTGGAGCTGGAGGGAATCGAACCCACGACCTCTTGAATGCCATTCAAGCGCTCTCCCAATTGAGCTACAGCCCCACGCCGTTGGGTGGAGGGTAATTAGCCAAGGGGCCGGGAG
The DNA here is from genome assembly GCA_043824835.1 of Pseudomonadota bacterium. Lineage (GTDB taxonomy): Bacteria > Desulfobacterota > Desulfovibrionia > Desulfovibrionales > Desulfovibrionaceae > Pseudodesulfovibrio. Next base: position 21,378 of record JBDRSO010000021.1, read on the forward strand.
ATGTCAACTGGTAATGATTCGGCGCGCGGAATTTTGTTGGCGGTGTTCATTGATTCGTCCACGGTCTTGCAGTAAACAGGGGGGCATCACGGAGAACAAGGACGACCAATGGCCCAGATATTCAAAAAAATCCTCTTGAAACTCGTCTGGGTGGCCGTGGTCTTTCTGGGCATCACGGTTGTCAGCTTCTGGGTCATCCACCTCGCTCCCGGCTCGCCCACGGATTTGCAGACCACCCTCAATCCCGAGGCGGGCATGGAAGCCCACGCCCAGCTTGAGAAGCTCTACGGCCTGGACCGGCCACTACACATCCAGTACGCAAGCTGGCTCTCGCGACTGGTGCGGCTCGACTTCGGCCAGTCCATGTCCGGCGACCACCGGCCCGTGTGGGACAAGATCAAGGAACGGCTGCCCCTGACCTTTGGCATGAACGTGGCCTCGCTGGTCCTGACCCTGCTCATCGCCGTGCCCATCGGCGTGGCCTCGGCCTGGTGGCGGGGCGGCACCTTTGACCGGGTTTCCACGGTGGTGGTCTTTGTCGGCTTTGCCATGCCCGGATTCTGGCTTGCGCTGCTGCTCATGCTCTGGCTGGGCATCGCGTGGCCCATCCTGCCCATCTCCGGGCTCACATCCCTCGGCCACGAGCACTTGTCCGGCCCGCAAAAGGTATGGGACGTGGTCAAACACCTCATCCTGCCGGTGTTCATCTACACCTCCGGCTCCTGGGCGGGCATGTCCCGCTTCATGCGCTCCTCCATGCTCGAGGTGCTGCGCCAGGACTACATCATGACCGCGCGGGCCAAGGGGCTGCCGAGCCGGGTGGTACTCTTCAAGCACGCGCTCAGAAACGCGCTCATGCCGGTCATCACCATCCTGGGCCTGTCCGTGCCCGCGCTGATCGGCGGCTCGGTGATCATCGAGTCCATCTTTGCCCTGCCCGGGCTGGGCCAGCTCTTCTATCAGGCGGTCATGTCCCGCGACTATCCGCTGATCATGGGCAGCCTCGTGCTCGGCGCGGTGCTGACCCTGGCGGGCAACCTGCTGGCCGACGTGGGCTACGGCCTGGCCGACCCGCGCGTGCGCCTGGGCGGAGGGCACCAGCGATGATGTGGTTTGCCCGCAAGACACGCCAGCGCACCCTGAAGCGCCCCTCGCCCTGGTCGCGCCACGCCCTGCTGGCTGCGGGCGGGCTCATCGTCGGGCTGATGTCCATCGGCGCCCTGCTCGCCCCGTGGCTGGCCCCCTTTGATCCGAACCTGATCAACGTGGACGCCCTGCTCAGGGCTCCCAGCGCCGCCCACCTGATGGGCACCGACGCCCTGGGCCGCGACGTGTTCTCGCGCATCCTCTTCGGCGGGCGCGTCTCGCTGTGGGTGGGCTTCGTGGCCGTGGGCATCGCCACCTCCATCGGACTGGTCCTCGGGCTGATGGCCGGATATTTCGGACGGCTGGCCGACGAGATCATCATGCGCGGGGTGGATGTCATGCTCTGCTTCCCGTCGTTTTTCCTGATCCTGGCGGTCATCGCCTTTCTGGAGCCGAGCCTGACCAACATCATGGTGGTCATCGGCCTGACAGGCTGGATGGGCGTGGCCCGGCTGGTGCGCGCCGAGACACTGAGCATCCGCGAGCGCGACTACGTGCTGGCCGCGCGCGCCGCCGGGGCCGGATCGGGCCGCATCATTCTGCGCCACATCTTGCCCAACGCGCTGGCCCCGGTGATGGTCTCGGCCACCCTGGGCGTGGCCGGTGCGATCCTGACGGAATCCTCCCTTTCCTTTCTCGGCCTGGGCGTCCAGCCGCCCGATGCCTCCTGGGGCAACATGCTCCTTGAGGGCAAGGAAGTGCTGGGCATCGCGTGGTGGCTGTCGGTCTTTCCCGGGCTGGCCATCCTCTTCACGGTCCTGGGCTACAACCTGCTTGGCGAATCCCTGCGGGATTTGCTCGATCCGAGGCTGAAACAATGAGCATCACCCCACACACCCGCGCCGCGACCCAGGACGACGTCTTTGCCATGGAACAGATCATGCGCGACGCCTTTGCCCAGAGCTACGCCACCTTCATGCCCGAGCAGTACGTGCGCGAATGGTACGATGGCAACACGGCCACGCGCACGGTGCGCATCGGCCTGAGCCGGGCCGGAGTGGCCGAGATCATGGGCCGCGTGGTCGGCTTTGTCATGTACACGGACAACGCCATCACCGAACTCTGGGTGGACCCCGCCTATCACAGCCAGGGTGCGGGCCGCGCCCTGATCCACTGGATCGAGTCCGAGTTCCGGGCCATGGGCTTTCCCACCATCACCCTCTACTGCTACGAGGCCAACGGCCCGGCCCTTGAATTCTACGCCAGGATGCGCTTTCGCCGGGCGTCGAGCTTCGACTCGCGCGACGTCCCCGGCGGGCCGGTCAAGGTCTACACCATGCTCAAGATGGTCACCAGACTCAAGGGGTGACGATGCAGGGCCGGAGCAGCGTCACGACCACCCGGCTGGCGGCCCTGCTCGGCCTAGCCGCAATCCTGGCTGCGATCTTGGCCGCGCTCATCGGGCCTTGGCTCGCAGCCGGCCCGGCACAGGCGGACGGGCCGACGCAATGGAACGGGCCGGAAAGTCTCGTTTTCTCGCCCGATGTCCTGGCCGGGACCATGGCCCGGCTTGCAACGGACGACCCGGCGCTCACCCCGGCCCTGCGCGCCCTAATTCGCGACGCGGACGCTGCCATGGCCGCCCCAGCCGAGTCCGTGGTCCTCAAGCCCGGCCCGCCGCCCGGCGGCGGCCTGCACGACTACTGGTCCCTTGACCCCGGATTCGCCGACACGGCCGACCCGTGCGCCGAGACATTTGACCGGATGCGCATGCGCCGCATGACTCGCCACGTCCTGACCCTGGCCCTGGCCTGGAAGCTGACCGGCAAGGAGGACTACGCGGGCAAGGGCACATCCCTGCTCTGGGCGTGGTGCAGCGATTCCATGACCCGAGCCCGGCCGCACCTTGACCGCGCCCGTACGCGGCCAGGTTCGATTTTTGGAACCCCTGCCGGCATCATTGAGGGCCGGGACATGATCGCGGCGGCCGAGGCCGCCTGCCTGCTCGCCACCTCCCCGGCCTGGAGCGGGCCGGTGGACCAAGCGGTCAGGGGCTGGTTCGCCGACTCTCTTCACTGGCTGCGCCACAGCGAACCGGGGAGGCTGGCGTCTGCCGACCAGGGCTGCCTCGGCCTGTGGTACGCTGCCCAGGTGGCCGCCTTTGCCCGCTTTACCGGTGATGCCGATCTGGCCCGGGCCACGGCCGAGGGCGTACGCCAGCGCATTGCGGCTCTGATCGGGCCGGACATCCCCGCCCCGGACAGGCTCACCCTGCGGGCCATGCTCACCCTGGCCGCCGTGGCCGAGGGAGCGGGCGTTGATCTCTGGCACACCACCGGGCTGCGCGAAATGCTGGACGCACGTGCCGCCGGGCCAAAGGACACGGCACCCGTTGACACGGACTGCGCCGACCGGCTGCATCCACCTGACGACGCCCCCCTTTTCCACCGGGCCGCCATGGTGTACAAGGAACCTCGGTATCACGATCTGGCCAGCCCCGCAGCGGACCACGCCCGGGCCGGACTGGCCCACTGAGCCAGCCCCGCAGGGGCGGCGGCCGGAAGTGAAGGAAGGCACCCCGGCCGCATTGTGCCCGGGCTTTTTCTCCACAGTGTGGTATCGTGCGTCAAGACGCGGCCGATAACCAGTTCGAAAGGGCAACCCGCAGGGGCGGCGGCCAAGGGACAGCGACCCGCCGGAGGCATTGCATCATGCTCGAATTGCTACGCATCAGAGACCTCGCGCTTATCGAGGACATGGAGCTTGAGTTCTCGCCTGGGCTGAACGCCCTGACCGGTGAGACCGGCGCGGGCAAGTCGTTTGTCATGCGCGCCGTGGATTTTCTCCTGGGCGAGCGCATGGACGCCTCCCTGGTGCGGCCGGGCAAGGAAAAAGCCTCGGTGGAGGCGCTCTTCGTCCTGCCCGAGGGCGAGACGGTCATCCGGCGCGAACTCTCGGCCGAGACCGGGCGCAGCCGGGTCTACATCAACGACCAGCTCTCCTCCCAGCCCACCATCCGCGAGATGCGCTACACCCTGGTCATCCACACCAGCCAGCACGGCCAACAGAAGCTGCTCTCCCCCGCCTATCAGGCCGAGGTGCTCGACTCGTTCCTGCCCGACCCCTCGCTGCTCACCGCGCGCAACGACGCCCTGGCCGTGCTCAACGACGTGCTCGAACGCAAGGCACGGCTCATGGCCCGCTACGAGGGCATCGCGAAACAGCGGGAATTTCTGGAATTCCAGAAAAAGGAAATCGACAGGGTCAAGCCCCGCCCCGGCGAGGAAGACGACCTGGAGGAGCGCAAGAAAATTCTCAGGGACCGCGAGCGGGCGGGCGAATGTCTGCAAAACGCCCTGAACATCCTGCACGGCGAGGTGGGCCTGCTCGACTCCATGACCCTGCTCACCCGCGAGATGGAGATCATCGCCCGGCTCTTCCCCGGCTTCGAGGACGACCGCGAGGCCATCGAGGAGCTGCGCATGATGCTGCACGATCTCGACTCGCGGCTGCGGCGAGGCCCCGAGGGGCAGGATCTGGACGACGACCACATGAGCCTCGACGACATCGAGGCGCGCCTGTTCGAACTGGCCCGGCTCAAGCGCAAGCTCAAGCGCGGCCTGGACGAGATCGTGGACCTGAAGACCGAGATCGACGAGAATCTTTCCTTCCTCGATGTCTGCGCCCTGGACCTCAAGACCCTCAAGGCCGAGGAGGAAGCGGCCGCCAAATCCCTCAAGGCCACCCTGACCACCCTGGGCCGGGCGCGGCAGAAGGCGGGCCTGTCGCTGTGCGCGCGCATCGTGGTGGAACTCAAGGACCTCGGCTTTTCCGAGCACGTCAAGGTCCACTTCGAGTTTGACACTCGCGAGCTGTACCCCGGCTGCCACGACCTGCGCGGCAGGCTCATGTGGGTGCCCAACCCGGGCCAGCCCGCCCAGCCGCTGGACAAGATCGCCTCGGGCGGCGAGCTGTCGCGCTTCCTGCTCGCCCTGGTGACCATGGGCGGCGACAGCGCAGACGACCACGACGCCCTGCCCACCCTCATCTTCGACGAGGTGGACGCGGGCATCGGCGGCCTGACCCTCAACGCCGTGGGAGCCCGGCTGCGCGCCCTGGCCGACAGGCAGCAGACCCTGCTCATCACCCACTGGCCCCAGCTGGCTGGCAGGGCGGACCGGCACTTCCTCATCCAGAAAGAAGTGATGGACGGTGCCACCTTCACCCGCTGCGACCGCCTCGAAGGCGAGGGCATCAGGGCCGAACTCTCGCGCATGGCAGGCGGCGGTGAACAGGGCGACGCCCTGGCCGAAAAGCTCTGCCGCTGACGCCCCTTGCGGCAGGATCAATAATGCCCATTCCTAAGGCTCCTTCGCCCAACGGCCGCAGCGCCTGCTGCAAACCGCTTCCGAACCATGCCTCCCGCGATTTCTCTGGACATCTCCATTTCGGCTACCGTACTATATACATGTTTGTAACGTTTTCTTTCTGGGGGAGCGCTTTGCCTATCGCACGTCCTGTCCAGCCCCGCCGTGGCGGCCACCATCCCGCCGCCCTGCTGCTCTGCCTCTGGCTGGCCCTGCCCGGCGTTGCGGCGGCGGGCCAGGTCGAGATGCAGGCCATCGTCTACCCTCCACTGGTGTACGCCAGCGGCGACAGGCTCTGGGGCGTGGTGCCCGAGGTGGTCCGCGAGATCCAGCACATCGTGGGCGACGACAGCAAGCTCAAGGAAGTGCCCTGGCTGCGGGCCTTTGAACAGGCGAAGACCGAGCCCATGCACGCCCTCTTCGCCATTGTCCGCATCCCGGAGCGCGAGCCGCTCTTCAAGTGGGTCGGCCCGGTGTTCGACGAGGGAGACTACTTTTTCAAGCGCAAGGGCAGCCCCCTTGAGATAAAGAGCCTGGAGGACGCCAAGGCCGTGGGCCGGATCGCCGCGCGCAAGGACGGCTACACCCACAAGGCAATGGCGGCCAGCGGCTTCACCAATCTCGACATCGGCCCCACCTATGATTCGAGCTACCGCAAGCTGCACCAGGGGCGCGTGGACCTCGTGCTCATGGGCGAGAGGACTTACCGCTACATGGTCGGCCACGCGGGCCTCGACCCCGAGGACTTCGAGCGCACTGACTACCTGTTCAACGAATCAAGCGCCTGGCTCGCCTTCTCGCGCGACGTGCCTAACGAACTTGTGGAGCGATGGCAGCAGGCCCTGGACACCATCAAGGCCAACGGCGTCTACGACGCCATCCTCGATCGCAACTTCGCCCACTAGCCAAGCGGGCCGCAGACGGGTACACTCCTCTGCGGACGGACGGCGCATACGGGGCCGCCCCCATCGTTGCCCGGCCCTGCCGACACGCCGCTCGTGGCGTTCACGGCGGCCGGGCTGCACACCCTCAGGCACGCGACGCGAGGTATTCATGGGCAGTCTTTTCGTCTCGCTCTTCATCAAGCTGTTTTTCCTGCTGACGCCGTTTTTCGTGCTCACGGTCTTTTTGTCGCTGACCGAAGGCATGGACACGACGGAACGGCGCAAGGTGGCACTCAGAACATCCGTGGCCGTGCTGATCATCGCCCTGGTCCTGTACTATGCGGGCAACCCCATCTTCGCCACTCTGGGCATCACCATGGACGGCTTCCGGGTGGGCGCTGGCAGCCTGCTCTTCCTGTCCGCCGTGTCCTTGGTCTCGGGCAAGCGGACACGGCCCGAGCCCGAGGAGAATACAGACATGGCCGTGGTGCCCCTGGCCATGCCCATTACCGTGGGCCCGGCCACCATCGGCACCCTGCTCATCCTCGGCGCGGAGCTGGGCGGGCCGACCGAGCAGGCCGTGGGCGCGGCCGCCCTGGTCTGCGCCTGCCTGACCGTGGCCGCGCTCCTCTTCTCGGCCACGGCCATCCACCGGCTCATCGGCCCCATGGGGCTGGCCGTGCTCATGCGCATCACCGGGCTGGTCCTCTCGGCCATGGCCGCCCAGATCGTGTTCACCGGAGTCAGGAACTTCCTGGCCTGACCAAACGAGCATCGCTGTCGCCCGGACAGGTTGCAATGGGGCGCGCCACGCCCTATAGTGCCGCAAATCGCCACACCCAAGACAGGAACTCCATGACCAAGTTTACCCGCAGACGCGCCCTGACCCTGTTCGGCTCCGCCGCAGCCGCCATCGCCCTGAACCCGACCCTGGTTCTCGCCTCCCGGCAGAACCTGATCTGCTGCTGGGACCGGAACTTCCCCCCGTTCTCAATGGAGCGCGACGGCGCCATGACCGGCATCCTCGTGGACTGCATGGACGAACTGCTGGGGGCGCGCATGGGCCTGACCCTCACGCACCGGGGGCTGGACTGGCCCTCGGCCCAGGCCATGCTGGAAAGCGGCCAGGGTGACGTCCTGTGCACCAATCCCACGGCCGCGCGACGGAAATACACCCTCTTCACCGACATGCCCGTGGTGGAAAGCCTGCCCTCCATCTTCTGCGCCGTGGACAACCCCCGGCTGGCCGAAATCGACGCGGTGACGGACCTGGACGGCCTGCGCCCCTTCCGGCAGGTGGACTACGCGGGCAATGGCTGGGCGACCCAAACCTTTTCGGCCGACCACGCAATTACCTCCGTGGATTCCCTGTCCACGGCCCTGTCCATGGTCGCCTCCCTTGAGGCAGACATCTTCGTGGGCAACAGCCTGGCCGCCCTCCACACCATCCGCGAGGCCGGGCTCAAGGACAGAATGCGCGCCCGGGAGTTGCCCGTGGGCGAACCATCGAGCTTCCACTTCGGCCTGCGCGCCACCCACGCCGACGCCCCGGCCATCCTTGACCGCTTCGTCGCCGTCCAGAACGAGGCCATGGCTCAGGGCGTTATCCGGGAAATCATCCTCGGCTACCTCTGATACGTCGGACACGACACAACCCGCCCGCCCCGAGCGGCCGCGAGCATTCTTCATGACGCCCGACTCCCTCCTCGTCCACGACCACGCCTACGACGTGCGCTCCTACGAGCCGCGCCAAGACGGGCGCATCCCCATCACCGCCATCTGCAACCAGCTCCAGGACATCGCCTCGCGCCACGCCGATGCCATGGGCTTCGGCTACCACGACCTTGAGACGAGCGGGCACTACTGGCTGCTCGCCCGGCTGCACGTGATGATGGAGCGCATGCCCGGCTACGGCGAAGGCGTGCGGGTGCGCACATGGCCCTCGGGCAACGAGCGGCTGGTGGCCACGCGCGACTTCCTCATCCTCGAACCCGGCCAGGGGGCCGAACCGGGCGCGGTCATGGGCCGGGCCACCTCGGCCTGGGTGACCATGAACACCCGCACCCACCGGCCGGACCCGCCGTCCGAGGTGCTGCACGAGCGGCTCATTCCCGAGGTGGAGCACGCCCTCGTTTTTCCGGCCAAGTCCGTGACGCGGTTGCGGGCCGGGGACCACGAGACGGCCGTCACCGCCCGACGGGCAGACCTGGACATCAACGGCCACGTCAACAACGTGCGCTACGCCGAATTCTGCCTGGAGGCCGTGCCCGACACCTGGGAGGCGGCCCATCGCTGCGTGGGGCTCGACATCCAGTTTCGCAGCGAGTCCTTTGCCGGCGACACCTATGTCTCTGCCTGCGCCAAAGCCGACCCGGACAACGGCGCGCCCACCCTGCTCCACCGCCTGACCCGGGTCGCCGACGACCGCGAGATCGTGCGCATGCGCTCCTGGTGGTGGCCGCGCGCCTGATTCTCAAGGGGGCGAAAAGGGGCAGCGCGGGGCGAGTTCCCGGCCTTTGCCGCAGACGACCCCACGGCCAGCGCCTGCCTCACCATGCTCGACTGCTGCGACGACTTTGTCCGAGCCGACTTGCTCTACCGCAAACCCCTGCGGGCAGCCGCGGTCGAAGGACGCCACGATGTCCTCGACCTCGTCATCCACGGCTGGGCGCACATGGACCAGAAGCGCGTCGCCCGGATTCACGGAAGATGGTTCATGGACGCCCCGGGAAGGTCGCCCTGGCTCCTACGCGGCGCGCTCATCACCCTGCTGGCGGTGGCCCTGGCCCTCGCCGTGCGACTCCTGAGCCAACACCGCCGCCGGTGAAGTGATCGCCGTCCCTGAGCCCTCTCCCGATCTGTCAGCCAGCATCCCACACAATTGGCTGCCCATTTGGCGGTCCCATTGCGCAGCCGGGCACGCCGCTGCCCACCAGCACGGCCAGCAGGCTGGTCAGCCGCCTGTCGTAGCGCCTGGACTCGTGGACCAGAGTGACCACAGCCTCGCCCACACCCCCGGCGTCGCGGTGGGGCCGCCTGCCGATCATGGCCGAAAACGAGTCGGCCACCGCGCACAGTCGCCCGGGCAACGAAATGGCCTCGCCCCGCAGCCCACGCGGATAGCCGGAGCCGTCGAGCCGCTCGTGATGCTCCTCCATGCACTGGCGGACCACAGTGTCGCGCACCATGAGCCGGTCGAGCTTGCGCAGCCCGGCTTCGATGTGCCGCTCGATGGATTCGCGGTCGCGGCGCAGCAGATAGCGCTCCTTGTCAGTGATGAACCGGGGCACACTGGTCATGCCCAGATCGTGCAGGGCCAACCCCAAAGCCAGGGCAGGCAAGGCCGCACGCGTAGCGCCGCCCTCCTTCTCCGGCCAGCCCGATCCGCCCGATCCTGAAGAAGAGAGCATGACGAACAGGCCAAGGCCGATGAACATGGTGTTCACCGCGTGCACGGCCGGGTCATGGTCCTTGTGCAGGGTGCGGGTCAGGAATTCCACCCGGCAGGGGTCGGCCCAGAGGTATTCGGACAGGATGGCGATATTGTCGCGCAGCTGTTCCAGCTCCTCGCGCCGGGGCTGGTCCAGGAACCCGGCCATGGTGTCGCGCAGGGCGAGGAAGAATATCTCGGCCACCTCGCGGGGATTGAGTCCGTCCTCCACCAGCACCAGTCCGAGCTTTTGGCTCAGATGCCGGGCATAGACCAGGTAATCCTCGCGCAGCAGGAAGAGATGCCCTTGGGTCGCCAGTTCGGCCACCCGGGCCTGGGCCTCGGTGCCCAGCCGTCTGCCCGCGCGATGAAACAGCCCCACCCGGCCCACGGCCTCGTCGTGCAGATAGAGATCCACGGGCGGCCGGAACCTCGGGAATATCTCAAGAATGTTCGGGCTGATCTGAAGATAGGTCTCGGACAGTGGCGCGCCCTGAGGCGAGGTGTGCGATGTGTCTGGCTTGTGCATGGCGTGTCCGGTCGTTGCGGGCGGTTTCCCGGACCATAGCGATGTTTTCCGCTCATTGGAAGGAGGGGGCAAAAGAAGGGAGCGCCCGCGGACGCTCCCCTTTCCAATATCGTGCCTAAGGCGGGATCAACTCTTTCCCTTGCCGCCGCCCTTGCCACCACTGTTTCCGCCGCCCTTGCCTGCGGCACCAGACGCGGCACCGGCCGCGGCACCAGACGCGCCAGCGCCCTTGCCATCGCTGGCGGAGTTGCCCCGGCCGCCGGAAGCGGCCTCGCTGTTAGCCGAGGCCGAACCCTTGGCGCCGGTCTTGGCCTTGGACGAGGCCCGGCTCAGCCCGACGGCGTTGCTCCCCTTGCCCGCGGCCACGCCGGGGGTCTTGGAGACGCCGGTCGTGACGTCGCGACCGGTGGCCTTGCCCACTCCCCTGCCAAAGCCGGCGGCCGAGGCCACCGAGGCGCGGGCGAGTCCCACGCCCTCGCTGGAGACCTGCGCCTGGGCGCGATTCCTGTGACCCAGACCAAGGGTGCCGGGGTGAACGCCCAGTTCATGGGCAATCTCGCCCCAGCCCATACCCGCCTCGCGCATGGAGGCGATGGCCCCCACGTCCACAGAGGACGCATCGGCCACGGCGGCATCGGCTGTGGCGCGCGCGGCATCCAGGCTGGCCTGGGCCTCGGCCAGAGAGGCTTGCGCCTCGGCCAGGGCGGCTTCGTCCTCGGCCGCTTCGGCTGCGGCAACGGCCTCGGTAGCGGCAGCCACAGCGCTTTCGGCCTCGGCCATGGCGGCTTCGGCCTCGGCCACGGCCTCGGCCGTTGACTCGGCAGACGCGGCGGCGGCGGCCTCGGCCAGGGCCTCGGCCATGGCAGCCTGGGCCGGGTTGGCAAAGGCAGGGGCCTCGTCACCGGTCGCTGTGCCGCCAGTTCCCGTGTCGCCAACATTTGTGTCGCCAGCATCTGGGTCGGCGATCGCCCCGTCGGTGGCAGTCACGCCATCGCCGGATATGGTCCCCTCTTCCTGGGCCATGGCCACAGCCGCGCCGAGCACGACCACAAGAACGACGGCCGCGAACCAGAGGACAAGATTCCTGAATAATATTAGCATAGTGTTTTCCTTTTCGTTGCGTTACCGGACGACGGTAATGAATTGCACCGATTCCGGGAGTGTGTGGGCTGTTTCGCCCACTTCCACGGTCTCGGCCGATCCGAACCAACTCAAAGGCAGCCTTGCGGGATTAAGAAACGGACGGCCGGAGAGGATGGAGGCACGCACACTGCGGGCGCGAGCCCTCGCCAATTCCTGGTCGCCCTGGACATATCCGACAACATGAAGCGCGAGCTCACGATTGGCGTCCATCATGGCCGCCACCACGCGTAGCGACTCCTTGCTGGACATGTCCAGTTCATCGGTCCCTGGTTTGAACGTCATGCTCCTCAGCGTGACGTTGCGACTTCCGAGAATGAAGTTGCGGTAGGTGAAGTCCCCGTGCAGATTGAGTCGTTCTGTGGCCTCCAGGGCCAGCATCCCGTCGGGATAGAACTCCAGGAACACCTTTAGTGCCGCCACCTCATCCTCTGTCCTTCCAAGCCGCCCGAGGGCAACGCTGCGGTTGTACAGCGCCTCGGGGTTGAATTTGTCGAGGGCGATGACCGTGTCGTACCGGGCAAGAGCCTCATCCCACTCTCCCCGGTCGATACAGCCGTGCCCGAGGTAGAGATTGGCCGAGATGTGGCGCGGATCTATGCGGGTAGCTTCCAGATAGGCGGCCCGCTCGCCTTCGTAGTCAAAGAGTGCCCAGCGGTTGACTCCCAGCCAGAACCGGTAGTCGGCGTTGTCCGGAGCCAGTTCAACGGCTTTGGCCATGTACTTCATCGCCTCCTCGGGTCTGTTCAGCGCCAGATTGTAGCGGGCGACATAGTACGCAGAGGCCGCATCTGACGGATTCTCCTGGAGCCGTTTGCTCAACAGGTCTATCCCATCCTGATATTTCCCCCGCTCAAGATAGTACGGGCCAACAACCTTGGCGCACCCGGCAAGCATCAGGACCGATGCCGCCAGCACTCCCAGCACGAAATGTCTCACTTAAGGACTCCCATGGGTTTGTTTTCATCTCGACCGGTCTCTGCCCAAATATACGACGCGGCCCGCGAAGAGGTCACAAAACCGGACAACAACGCGAGGGCGCGCGGGGGTGAAGCCCCGATCGCGACACGGCTTTGCAGCATATCAGAGGCAGGAGGAATCAGGCAACGGGCAACGTCTCAGTTGCCGGACGAGCGACCGGGCAGACCACGACCCGTCAGATCACGGTCGGTAAAGCCCAGGCGGGCAGACACATCCGAGGGTGAGCCATGACCGCGGAGCACGGCCCGGGCCGCATCGGCCACGGCCGAATCCGACACCCCCCGCTGCCGGGCGGCCAGCACCACGCGGACGAAATAGCGCCACTCCCGGGTCAGCGACCCGGCCTCGAACCCGGCGTCCAGCACCGAGCGCGACAGCATGTCGTCAAATCCGGCCCGACTCAGGAAACAGAGCATTTCAAGTCCCCACAGGAACGGCCCGGGCTTGCGGTCGGCGTAAGCGCAGACGTACCCGTTCAGGGTTACGTCCGGGACACCGTCGAAGAGTCCCGCGCCAAGGGCGGCCAGGGCGTCCGGCCGCGCCGCGAGTCCGCACTGGCGCAGCATGGTGGCCGCGTGACCGAAGGCGTCGAGTTTCCTGTCCAGAGTGGTCACGATGACGGACGAGGGCACTCCCTTGGCCAGCCCCTCGGCCACCTTGCCCTCGAAGGAAGCCAGGGGAAATCCCGCGTCGCAGGCCAGGGCCAGCCGCGAGAGAATGGCCTCGACCTGGTCCGCCGCGCTTTCACGAACCCGCTCAGCCATTTCCTGCGACACGGCGCACTGGCCGTCGGCCCCTTTGGCGAATTGGGCCGGAACGCACAGGAACAGGGCCAGGACAAAGGCCGTGAGGGTTCGAAGATTACAGCATATGTTCATGGCGACCATTGACGATGAGTATGGCGTTGGCGTTGCCGAAGCCGTCGTCGCGCGTCAGCCGCGCTTCCGGGTCGGCCACGGGTCTGCCGTCCACGAGAAACATGTATTCGTGATCGCCCGGAGGGAGCCGGGTTTCGAGCACCCAAACCCCGGCGGCCGAGTCGTAGCGCATGACCGAGACTCCGTCACGCCATCCGTTGAAACCGCCGATGACCGACACGGCCCGGGCCGACGCATCCGCGTCGTGCAGCACGAACCTGACCGGCAGCGTCCCCTGTCCGGACAAGTCCGTCGCCACCGGCGCGCCGACGCGCTCCAGGGCCAGGAACCCCGCGGCCAGCAGCACAACGGCCGTCGCCATAACCGGGGCAAGCCGCGCGGGCGTGAAGGTCACGGACCGTGGCCGGGTCAGCCACAGCCGCAGCCGTGCCATGGCCGACAGCCGCCTGGGGGCGAGCCCGGCCATGACCCGTGCGGAAAAACCGTCGGGCGGGACCGGCTCGGGGGATCGCCGCACAGCGTCCCTGATCAGGGCGTCAAGGGCCGCATTGTCGCGCCCGGCATCCTTTCGACCGCTGCTACCGTTCATGACCATCGTTCACCTCCGTGAACCGCTCGCGGACCATCTCCAGTCCCCGGCTGACGCGCATCTTGGCGCCGCTTGTGGTGATCCCCAGGGCGCCAGCGATCTCCTGCATGGAGAAATCGTACCGGAACCTGAGGAGCAGCGCCTCCCGATATTTGGGGGCAAGGCCCATGACATGGTCAAAGGCCTTGGCCCCGTCCACTTGGTCGTCCATGGCCTGCCTCTCATCCGGCCGGTCCTCGACGCGGACCATCCCGGCCGCGTCGTCCATGAACACATGTCTGTCCCGGCCGTTGCGCCGCATCCAGTCGCGCGACACGTTCAGGGCCAGGGAATAGAGCCAGGGGAAGAAGCGCTTCCCCGTCGAGAAGGTCTCAAGCCGCGCATAGGCCTTGGTAAAGGCCTCCTGGGCGAGGTCGGCTGCCGTATCGACATCGCCCGCGTATCTGAGCATGAGCGCATAGACCGGCCCCTGGTAGGCGCGCACCAATGCCTCGAAGGCCTGCACGTCGCCCTGGAGCACGTCACGTATGATCTCTGCTTCGCGGCTCTCGTCCATTCATCTTCCCGTCCGCCCGGAGCGGGCGGTGTTCGACTCATCTGCACAAGACATATACGCACCCCGGCGGCAAAGGGTCACACGCCCCCTTGCCCGTTGCGCCCTCGTAGGCTAAACACGGTGATTCAAGGAGTACACGCACATGAGCCGGACAGACAACCCCGTGATACGCGCCCTGCTTGAGCGGCGCAGCATCCGCAAGTTCACCGGGCAGCCCGTGGACCGCCAGGACATCCTGGCCATCCTCGAAGCCGGGCGCTGGGCACCCAGCGGCCTGAACAACCAGCCCTGGCGATTCCTGGTGATCGGCGGCGACGACCCCCGACGCGATCCTTTGGCCGAATGCACCAAGTACGCGCACATCATCCGCGCCTCGGCCGCCTGCATCGCCGTGACCCTCGAAAAAAGCGCCATGTACAGCGAGATGAAGGACCACCAAGGAGCCGGAGCCTGCATCCAGAACATGCTCCTGGCTGCCCACGCCCTGGGCCTCGGCGCGGTCTGGATCGGCCAGATCGTCAATGATCAGGCCGCCTCACTGACCGCCCTCGGGCTTGATCCCGACATTCACGAACTGCAGGCGGTCATCGCCCTGGGCCACCCGGACCACACGGGCGGCTCCACCCGCAAGCCACTGCCTGAACTGCTCCTGGAGGAAATATGACGGAAATCAAGAGCTTCGCCCTCGGCCCCCTGCAGACCAACTGTTTCGTGCTGGCCAACGGTGCCGAGGCCGTGGCCGTGGACCCGGGCGGCGACCCGACCCCGGTGCTGGCCTATCTCAAGGACAAGGGACTGACCCTGACCCATATCCTCAACACCCACCTGCACTTTGACCACACCTACGGCAACAAGGCCCTGGCAGAGGCCACGGGCGCTCCCGTGCTGCACGGGGCTGACGATGCCTACCTGCTCGACACCGATCTGGGCCTTGGCGGCCTCTTCGGCCTGCCGCCGGTGGACCGCTACGAGGCGCAGACCATTGAGCCGGGCGAGGCCGTGTTCGCCGGGCTCGCCTGCACCGTGCTGGCCACCCCGGGCCACTCCATGGGCAGCCTGACCTATTACTTTCCCGAGGCCCGGGCCGCCTTTGTGGGCGACCTCATCTTCTACCGCTCCATCGGCAGGACCGATTTCGAGGGCGGCGACCTCGACGTGCTCAAACGCTCGGTCACGGAGCGCATCTTCACCCTGCCGCCCGAGACGCTGCTCCTGTCCGGCCACGGACCCGAGACCACGGTGGGAGACGAAATGAACCACCACCCCTTTTTCACGGGATTCTAGCATGAGCACGATCGTCAGCATCGACATCCGAGACAAGTGCTGAGGCGTGGGACTGGAGGTAGGTTGGTACCTCCGTTTCGCCAGGACAGACCGGGTCGAGGCCCTGGTCGCCCCCAAGGGGGTGGCCCAGGTGCGCCACGAGATGCACAGCCACCCGGGCTGGTCCCTTGAGGTCGAGGAACGCGGCGACCACGCGCTGACGCGCATGACCCGCGTCACGCCGGTGTATTCCGGCCAGGGCAAAACCGACGACACAGGAAACGAATCATGACCGACAGGGCTGTCATCTTCGCCTGCAGCCACCGCCGGGGCGGCAACACCGACCGCGCCGCAACGTGGCTGGCCGACGGCGTGCGCGAGGCGGGCGGGCAGGCGGACATCATCCATGTGCGCGAGCACGAGGTGCGCCCCTGTCTGGCCTGCGGCTACTGCGACGAGCCGGGCGCGCGGCGCGGCCGCGACCTGTGCGTGCTCGGCCCGGGCGACGCGGCCTGGGACCTCTTCGAGCCGCTGCTCACGGCCAAGGCCGTACTCTTTGCCTCGCCCATCTATTTCTACCATCTGCCCTCCATGCTCAAGACCTGGATTGACCGGGGCCAGCAGTTCTGGGCCGCCCGGGCCGATGGCGCGCCCTGGCTGACCGACCTGCCCGAGCGCACCGCCCGGGCCGTGTTCGCGGCCGGACGGCCACGGGGCGAGAAGCTCTTCGACGGCGCCGCAGTGACCCTGCGCTACTTCCTGCACAACTTCACCATGACCCTGGACGAGCCCCTGGCCTTTCGCGGCGTGGACGGGCCAGACGACCTGACCAACCGGGCCGACCGCAACGCCATCATCGCTCTGGGCCGCCGCGCCTGGGAAGAGGCCCCCTAAAACGCGATGCGCGCACTGGCGGCATGCCTCGCCCGCCTCGCGCGGGCCCTGGGCGTGGCCGGGGCACGCTGCCCGGTCTGCTCGACACTGACCCCTGCCGGGAAAAACCCGCTGTGCCCGACCTGCGCCGAGGCACTGCGCCCGCGCCTTGCTGGATGCTGCGCCCGCTGCGGCGACATGTTCGGCGACGGGACGGATCCTGTGTCGGGAGAAAGAGTGGACGAGGGCGACCACGACCCCCAGGGACCGGCCACCATCTGCGCCGAGTGCCGCCTTGACCCGCCGCCGTGGGACCGGCTCTTTTTCCACGGTCCATACTCTGGCTCGCTGCGCGACCTGATCATCGACTTCAAGTTCCATGGCGGCCTGCACCGCACCCGACTGCTGATCTCGCTGGCCTCGGAAGCGTACCGGCGCGGCACGGCGGACGCAGTTCGCAGCATGGCGCTGCCGGACCTCATCGTGCCTGTGCCGCTCCACCCCCGGCGGATCCGGGAGCGCGGCTACAACCAAAGCCTTGAGCTGGCACGTGGCCTGGGGGTCGCCCTGGGCAGACCCGTGGCGGGAGACGCCTTGGCCCGGGTGCGCCACACCGCGCCCCAGATGAGCCTGGACAAGGGCCAGCGCCGTGAGAACATCCGCGACGCCTTTGCCGCAGACGCCGGACAGGTGCGCGGCCGGACCGCCCTCCTGGTGGACGACGTGTACACCACGGGCGCGACCCTGACCGAGTGCGCCCGCACCCTGCGCCGCGCCGGGGCCGCCGGGCTGGACGCGCTGGTGTTGGCCCGGGCCGGGCGCGAGCCGCGCTGACAGCGCGGTGCCGAATCGCGCTGGCGCTCCTGGTCGAATCACGCCGATGCGAAAAAATTGCAAAAAACCGATGCGCGGGGCTTGACTTACTTGCCCTGTTGCGGCTAGCTTGCCTCCTCTTACGAATTGGAGGTTCCAACTATGTTCGCTATCATCGAGACCGGCGGGAAACAGTACCGCGTTGAAGAAGGTCTTGAACTCAATGTGGATTTGCTCAAGGCCGAAGCCGGTGACAAACTGAGCATCGACTCTGTGCTCCTGCTCGACAAAGACGGCGAGACCAAACTCGGCGTACCTTTCGTTCAGGGTGCCAAGGTCGAGTGCGAAGTCCTCGGGCACATTCGCGGCAAGAAGATCGTGGTCTTTCACAAGCGCCCCAAAAAGGACTCGCGCAAGACCCAGGGTCACCGCCAAGACTACACCCAAATCAAAGTCAAATCCATCACGGCCTAGCGCCTGAAGGGGAGGATACCATGGCTCATAAAAAAGCTGGTGGCAGTTCCAGAAACGGTCGCGACAGCGCCGGACAAAGACGCGGCGTGAAACGCTTTGGCGGACAGGAAGTCCTGGCCGGCAACATCCTCGTGCGTCAGCTTGGCACCAAGTTCCACCCCGGCGACGGCGTGGGCATTGGCAGAGACTACACCCTGTTCGCCCTGGTGGACGGCGTGGTCAAATTCGAGAAATACACGCGCCAGCGGGTGGTCAAGACCCGCGTGCTCGTGGTCCCCGCCGAAGCGTAGCTCCGGGGAAACCGACTCATCCGGGCAGGGGACGTCATGGGCGCCCCCTGCCCGTTTTTTTGCGTTGTCGCATGAAAATCGGGCGATGGCCCGGCGCGGCAGGGAGGTTCCATGCGATTTGTTGACGAAGCGACCATCCTCGTGCGGTCAGGCAATGGCGGCAAGGGCTGTGCCAGCCTGCACCGCGAGGCCAACGTGCCCAAGGGCGGCCCGGACGGCGGCGACGGCGGCCGGGGAGGCGACGTGATCTTCCGCGGCGCCAACCGGCTCATGACCCTCTACGACTTCCGCCTGCATCGCCACTACTTTGCCAAGAACGGCCAGGGCGGCATGGGCCGCGACCGCTACGGCAAAGCCGCGCCGTCGCTCTATGTGGACCTGCCCGTGGGCACTCTGATCTACGAGATCACTGAGAATGAGGACGGCACCACCGACGAGCGGCTCATCGCCGATCTGGTGGAGGACGGCACCGAGGTGGTCATCTGCAAGGGCGGCGACGGCGGCCGGGGCAACCTCCACTTCAAGTCCTCGGTCAACCGCACCCCGCGCTACGCCGAGCCCGGCTGGCCCGGCGAGGAAAAAAAGCTGCGCCTGGAGCTGAAGATCCTGGCCGATGTGGGCCTGCTCGGCCTGCCCAACGCGGGCAAGTCCACCTTCATCTCCCAGATTTCGGCCGCCCGGCCCAAGATCGCGGCCTACCCCTTCACCACCCTGCACCCCAACCTCGGCGTGGTGGAAAACGACGCCTTCGAGCGCATGGTCATCGCCGACATCCCGGGCCTCATCGAGGGGGCCAGTGCAGGCCTCGGCCTGGGCATCACCTTCCTGCGCCATGTGGAGCGCACCCGCTTCCTGGTCCACATCCTGGCGGCCGAGGACCTGAACCGCGACGACCCGACCGACGGCTACGACATGCTCAACCAGGAACTGCGCGAGTACAGCCCGGAGCTGGCCGCCAGGACCCAGATCAGGGTCATCAACAAGATCGACACCCTGAGCCCGGACGAGTTGGCCGACCTGCGCGACAAGATCGCGGCCTCGGGCCAGCCCCCCTTCCTCATCTCCGCCCTGACCGGCGAAGGGGTGGATGTGCTGCTGGACGAGATGTGGCGCACCCTGGGCGTGTTGGACGCGGCCAGCACCCCTGCGCCCAATGCCGGGGCAGGCGAAAATGCCGGGGCGGGAGAAGACGCCGGACCCGCCTGATCGGCCGGGCCGCGCCTCGTGCCGACACCCGATTTCATCTCGCTTTGGTCAGGCCTTGCCACCCGCCGGGGAGATACTGTACCGTGCGCCCCATGACACAGACACCCGTGGACAGAAAAGCACTGCTCGCCCATGTCAGGCGGGTGGTGATCAAGGTGGGCAGCGCCGTGCTGACCACCGGCGACGGCCTGAATCCGCAGGCCATCAGCCGCCTTGCGACACAGATTTCCGCCCTGCGCGACCGGGGTCTCGACGTGGTCCTGGTCTCCTCCGGCGCGGTGGCGGCCGGCCGCCAGCGCATCCGCGAGCGCACCCCCAGAAAAAATTGCAAGACCTTTGCCGACCTGCCCTCGCGCCAGGCCGCCTCGGCCATCGGCCAGGGCCGCCTGATGCACGACTACGACGAGGCCTTCGCCGTCCACGGCAGAATCACGGCCCAGGTGCTGCTCACCCGCAGCGGCCTCAAGAACCGCGAGCGCTTCCTCAACGCGCGCAACACCATGGAGCGTCTCCTGGAATGGGGCGTGATCCCCATCGTCAACGAGAACGACACCGTGTCGGTCAAGGAGTTGGAGTTCGGCGACAACGACACGCTGGGGGCCATGTGTCTCGGGCTGGTCGGGGCCGATCTGTTCATCAACCTGACCAGCGCGGACGGCGTCTTCGACAAGAACCCAGAGACCAACCCTGACGCCCGGCCCATGCCCTGCATCGAGGCCATCGCCGCCCTGGACATCGAGGCCATGTGCGACGGCAAGACCAGCGTGGGCACAGGCGGCATGTACTCCAAGCTGCGCGCGGCCAGACGGGCGGCCCAGCTGGGCGTGCCCACCGTCATCCTCTCGGGCCGGGGCGAGTTCGACCTTGCGGCCGTGCTGGACGGCGAGGAGCGCGGGACCCTGGTGCTGCCCGAGGACCGGGCCGTGTCCAGCAAGAAATTCTGGCTCGCCTACCACGACGACCCGTCCGGGACCATTGTGGTGGACCGGGGCGCGGCCGGAGCCCTGGTGGGCAAGGGCAAGTCCCTGCTGCCCATCGGCGTGCGCGCGGTGGAGGGATGCTTCGAGCGCGGGGCACTGGTGTTCATCAGGACGCTGGACGGCGACCAGCTGGGCGTTGGCCTGACCAATTTCTCGTCTGCCGAACTGGAGCGGGTCAAGGGACTGCGCACCGATGAACTGGCCGGGGTCATCGGCCCCGTGACCTTTGACGAGGCCGTGCACCGCGACAACATGCTGCTCGACGCCGCCATCTGACCGGGAAAGTTTTGCGCCGCCTCTATCTCGACAAAAACCTCCAGCTCGTCTTCGGCGTCACGCTGATCGCGATCCTGGGCGTCTCCAGCATCATTCCGGCCCTGCCGGACATGATCGAGGGCCTGGATATCGCCCCGGCCCGCATCGGGCTGGTCATCGCGGCCTTCACCCTGCCCGGTGTGCTCCTGGCCCCGCTGGTGGGCATCCTGGCCGACAGGCTGGGGCGCAAGGCCGTGCTGGTGCCCTCCCTCTTCCTCTTCGGCCTCTTCGGCTTTGCCTGCTTCTTCGCACAAACCATCGAACAGCTGCTGGTGCTGCGGCTGCTCCAGGGTGTGGGCGCGGCCCCGCTGGGCGTGCTCTACGGCACCATCATCGGCGACCTCTACCAAGGGCCGGAGCGGGGACGGGCCATGGGCTACAACGCCTCGGTCCTGTCCATGGGCACGGCGGGCTTTCCGGCCCTGGGCGGCGTGCTGGCCATGCTCGGCTGGCAGTATCCGTTCATCCTGCCGCTGCTGGCCATTCCCCTCGGGCTGGTGGTGCTGCGCCACCTCGACGCGCCCGAGCCCAGAAGCAAGGGCAGCTTCAAGAACTACCTCGCCGGAGCCTGGGAGCGCATCCGCACCCGGCAGGTGCTCGCCCTGTTCGCTACCACCCTGATGACCTTCATGGTCCTCTACGGCCCCATCGTCACCTATCTGCCGGTGCTCCTGCACCAGTCCCATCAGGCCACGGCCATGACCATCGGGTTGATCTTTCTGGTGGCCTCGGGCTTTTCGGGTATGGCCTCGTTCCTGCTTGGCCCGCTGGCGGAGCGGTTCGGCCAGCGCAAGCTGCTCATGGCCTCGGCCGTGCTCTATGCCCTGGCCATGATCCTGACCCCCAACGCGCCGGGCCTGTGGCATGTCATCCCGCCAGTGATCTGTTTCGGCCTCGCCCAGGGGCTGAACATTCCCACGATCATGACCATGCTGGCCACCATCGCGCCCATGGAACAACGCGGCGCGTTCATGGCCGCCAACGGCATGCTGCTGCGTCTGGCCCAGACCCTGGGCCCCCTGGTCATGGGTGGACTCTACGCCCTCTTCGGCATGAACGGCGTATTCGCAGGCGGGCTGGTCTGCGCGGCCGTCATCCTGCTCCTGGCGATTTTCTGGGTTCAGGAGTAAGCTGGGGCCATGCCCCGCCCGCCGCTGCCCACCGGACAAACCTTCTGCGCCGACGCCACTGGTGCGACCGTCCCGTGCCGGGGAACCGGACAGGACGCGGAGTTCTTCGCCCACGCCGCGCCCGGACCGGACCGGTTCGCTCCAGCCGACGACGTGGTCACGGACCGCCAGACCGGCCTGACCTGGCTGCGCGATGCCAACGTCCCGGGCTTTCCCCTCTCCTGGCAGGAGGGAGTTGAGTTCATCGAGGCCATGAACCGGCGTAGTCACGCCGGGCACGACGACTGGCGCATGCCGGACCGGCGCGAGCTTTTCAGCCTCGTCAGCTTTGACCACACCAATCCGGCCCTGCCCGCGGGCCACCCCTTCATCAACGTGTTCGGCGGCTGGTACTGGACCTCGACGTGGTCAGCCATGCACCCGGCCCAGGCGTGGCACGTCCAGCTCTCGGGCGGCCGCATGTTCTGGGGCACCCGCACCGGATACGAAATGGTCTGGCCCGTGCGCGGCACAAGCCCGGTGCTGCCCGTGACCGGGGCAGGCGACGCGGTCAACGCCCCCTGGCCGCAACCACGCCTCGTCCGCCAGGGTCCGGTGGTGCTCGACGCCCTGACCGGCCTCAACTGGACCACCTGCGCCGACCTGGCCGACGGCCCCACGGGCTGGGCTGACGCCTTTGCGGCCATTGACCGGCTGGGCCGCGAGGGTTTGGGCGGCATCGCCACCTGGCGGCTGCCCACCATCCGCGAGCTGGAATCGCTGGTGGATGCGTCGCGCCACTCTCCGGCCCTGCCCGAGGGGCATCCCTTCGACCGCCCGGCCGAGGCGTACTGGTCGTCCACCAGCAGCGCCTTTGAGCGCGACTGGGCCATGTGCCTCTACCTGCACAAGGGGGCCGTGGGCGTGGCCCACAAGGGCGACCGGGGGTTTCATGTCTGGGCCGTGTCCGCTCCCGTTTGACGTCCGACCCGGCAGCCCGATCTGGAAGCCCGATCTGGAAGGTTGACCTGACCACTCCAATGGAATATGCGAAAACGGATCGCCAGGGCGAACAGCGCGTTGCGCCCCGGTTTTTTTTGTGGCCCCGGCTAATCCTCTGCCCGGTACCTGCCGATAAGAGCGGCAAGGAAGGAAGGTGAACCATGTCGCTGCGTGCGCACCTGCAACACAGATTCAATCCACTGCACGTTTATTGCCGCCTGCGCTGCCTGGGCATGGGCCACGCCCCGGCCCGCGCCGTGTGCTCTTGTTACGAAAGGGTGCTCTACCGACTCGTGCTGGCCTGAACCGACTTCGCGACCACAATCATGCGGGCCGCCCATCCTCACAGGATGGGCGGCCCGCTTCACGTTCATGGCCGGAGCACCACCGGTTTCACAGCGGCACCACCAGGGAGTGCGGCAGGCTGAAGGTGAAGACGCTGCCTTGGCCGGGTTCGGATTCCACCCGGATGGAGCCTCCGTAATGCTCAATGATCTCCTTGCAGATGGCCAGCCCGAGCCCGGTGCCCTCGGGCCGCGATGACGGGGGATGGACCCGGTTGGACTGGAAGAACACCTCGAAGAGGCGCTCCCGGTCCTCCGGATGGATGCCGATGCCCGTGTCCGCCACGGAAAACTCCACGGCATCGGCCAGCCCCCGGGCCGAGACGCGGATATGACCGCGCTCGGTGTGCTTGACGGCGTTGCCGATCAGATTGATCAGAACCTGAAGAACTCGATCGCGGTTCACGCGCAGCACGGGCAGGTCCGGGGCCACGTCCTCCATCAGCTCAAGGTCCGGGTTCCCGTCCAGCTGTCCCGAGATGGCGGCCACGGCGTCGCGCACCAGTTCGTCGGCCCGCACGTCGCACTCCTGCCCGTCCATTCGGCCCGCCGAGATCTTGCTGAAATCGAGCAGGTCGTTGATGAGGCGGCTCAACCGCTCGGCCTCGGTCCTGACAATCCTGAAATTCTGGAGATGCTTGGCAATGTGCTCCGGCGGCTCGTCGCACGCCTCAAGGCTCGGCCCGAAGGACTCCTTGAAGGTCCGCTCCATGAGCTTGACAAAGCCGAGGATGGACGTGAGCGGAGTGCGCAGCTCATGGGACGTGGACGAGAGAAAGTGCGACTTGGCCTGATCGAGCCATTTCAGTTCCCGGTTGGCCTCCTCAAGCTCCACTGTCCGCTCGGCCACGCGCCTTTCCAGGTCGTCGTGAGCTGCCTGGAGCGCCTGCCGGCTCTCGGCGATATGGGCCAGCATGGCGTTGATGTCGCGGGCCAGCTCGGCGATCTCATCACGCCCTTCGATGTGGACCCCGCCCGCACCGGTCAGGTCCAGGACCCGGACCTGACTGTTGAGGCTCTCCACCCGCAAAAGCACCTTGCGCCGCAGCAGATAAAACACGAGCAGGCCGAAGGCGATCAGCGCCGCTGACAGAATCATGAAGTTGAGATTGGCAACAACGCGACCCTTCTTGGATATGGCCCGGCCGCCCACGGCCTGGACGACCAGCCCGGGTTGGCCGCCGATGTCGCGAAGCAGGGCGTAGGCGTCGATGATCTCGCCGTCGCGAGGCCGAACCGCAGTTTCCTCGCCCCCCGTCAATGCCGCCATCAGTGCGTCGTCCAGTTCCGGGGCGGAACGGCCGTCTGTCAGGGGATGAAACACTACCGGCAGTTCAAGCCGCAGGGCAATGGCCTGCCGCATGGTGTCGTCGAGCCAACGGGCCATGAGCATACGCCCCGAGGGCGGGCCCTTGTCCTGCGAATCGAGAACGTCACGGCGCACGAAGAGCACGACCCCCTCTGGCAGAATCAGGAGGCCGCCTCGGCCCGCTTCCTCCACGCCGGGCGAAGTGGCGGGCAGGTCGGCCCGGCCCATGGCCGCCACGAGATCGGCCAGCAGCGCGCCATCGTCCTCGCCCTCTGCGGCGAGAGCACGGCCAAAGACCACCCGCCCGCTCACGTCTGTGATGATGATAGCGCATAGCGACTGGTTGCTGAAGGTCTCGATGGGCAGATTGGATTCGATGTAGTCCGGGTTGCCGGTGCTGGCGAAATGGTAGGTGTCGTCCCAGGACGCCCAGTCCCATATGAAGGTGTCCAGGGCCTGAACCTCGCGCAGGACCTCATTCCTGACCCGCCGGGCCTCGGAGGCGGCGAACCCGCGCTCCAGCGAGTTGAACCCGTCCTTGACCACGGAGCTGGCGACCCATGATTCGATGGCGAGAAAGACCAGGGTCACGATGGCAATGCTGATGAAGGTGATCTGTCTGAGCCGCATGATGCCTCGCGCTGGGGGGTTGCCGGGGATGGGCAGCGCTGCCGGGATATGGCGCGCGCTGTTAGACTAGCCTGTTTCCGGGGTTCGCGCAATGACCGCGCCGGACACCATTGCCTGCCTCTCTCCATTCCCTCCCAGAAAAGTCGTGTTTGATCAAGGCGTTCATGCCCTCTTGCTCCTATCGTATTTATGGGGTAAGCGATCTCTCCATGCATGAAATGTCCATTGTCCAATCCATCCTCGGCATCCTGCGCGAGGAAATGATCAAGCACGACGGCCACCGGCTCAAGAAAGTGGTGATCAAGAACGGCGCGCTGGCCGGAGTGGTCACCGAATCCCTCATCTTTGCCTGGGACGCGCTCACGCCCGGCGGCGAGTTCGACGGCTCGAAGCTTGAGGTGATCGAGGTTCCCATCCGGGTGGCCTGCGGCGAATGCGGCGAGGAGTTCAGCCCCGACCATTCGCGCTGCATGCCCTGCCCCAAGTGCGAGGCGCTGCTTGGCCACACCGTCCTGCAAGGCAAGGAAATGCTCATCGAATCCATCGAGATCGACGACGAGTAGCGGCCAGGTGCCGCGCGTTTTTCACAGCCCCGGCGCAACGAGAAGAGGTGCCCCATGTCCAAGGAAGTGACCATTATCCGCAACGTGCTCGAAGCCAACGATCGGCTCGCCGATGAACTGCGCGCCATCTTCAAGGCAAAGAAGATACTGTGCCTGAACCTGATGAGCTCGCCCGGCGCGGGCAAGACCTCCGTGCTTGAGCGCACCCTGACCGACCTGAAGGGCGAATTCCGCATGGCCGTGGTTGAGGGCGACCTGCAGACCGACAACGACGCCCGGCGCGTGGCCGCCACCGGCGCCCAGGCCGTACAGATCAACACCGAGGGCGGCTGCCACCTGGATTCGGGCATGGTCCTCGACGCCATCAAGGCCCTGGACATGGAAGAGGTGGACATCCTTTTTGTCGAGAATGTGGGCAACCTCGTGTGCCCGGCCGAGTTCGAGGTGGGCGAGGACCACAAGGTCACACTGCTGTCAGTGGCCGAGGGCGACGACAAGCCCGAGAAATACCCCCTCATGTTCCACATCTCCTCGGTCATGCTGCTCAACAAGGTGGACCTCCTGCCCTATGTGGACTTCGACCTCGAAAAAGCGGCCGGACACGCCCGCACCCTGAACAAGGACATCGAGGTCATCACCATGTCGGCCCGCACGGGCGAGAACATGAACGCCTGGTACGACTGGCTGCGCGCCCGCCGAGCCGAAAAACTCCAGCCCAACGGGTAGATCGGCGCGACGCCGCCGATACTCTTGTGTCACCACGTCGACCCCCTCTGCCCCCGGGCGGAGGGGTTTCGCGTCCGGGCGGCGAAAGGCGGCCGCGCCCCATTGGCAGAATACCCGTCAGGGAGTATGGTTCCCCCATGTCTTTTCCCCGCAATCTGCCCCTTGAAGAGGTCTTCGCCTCCATTGCGGACGGCCTCTTCACCGTGGACGCCGACTGGAACGTGACCTACTTCAACGAGTCGGCCCAGCGCATCACCGGCATCACGGCCGACGAGGCCCTGGGCCGCAAATGCTGGGACGTGCTGCGCTCCAGCCTGTGCGACGGCCAGTGCGCCATGGCCCATTGCATCAGCCATGGCGGCCGGGTCATCAACAAATCCATCTTCATCGTCCGGGGCGATGGCACCCGCGTGCCGGTCTCCATCTCGGCCTCGGCCCTGCGCAACGCCAGCGGTGAGGTGGTGGGCGGAGTGGAGACCTTCCGCGACCTGACCGAGATCCACGTCATGCGCCGCAAGGTCGAGGCGCTCTATCGCTGCGAGGACATCGTGGGCCGCAGCCCGGCGCTGGAAAAGCTCTTCGGCGTCCTGCCCCAGGTCAGCGCCAGCCAGGCCACGGCCCTCATCCTCGGCCCGTCCGGCACTGGCAAGGAGCTGTTCGCCCGGGCCATCCATACCCTGAGCCCGCGCAAGTACGGCCCCTTTGTGGCCGTCAACTGCGGCGCCCTGCCCGACACCCTGCTCGAATCCGAACTCTTCGGCTACAAGGCCGGGGCCTTCACCGATGCCCGCGCCGACAAGCCCGGCCGCATAGCTTTGGCCGAGGGGGGCACCGTGTTCCTCGACGAGATCGGCGATCTGCCGGGCAACCTCCAGGTCAAGCTGTTGCGCTTTCTCCAGGAAAAGACCTACGAGCCCTTGGGCGGGGTGGGCCCGGTCAAGGCGGACGTGCGCGTGGTGGCAGCCACCAACCGCGACCTGAGCGCCCGCGTTGACGAAGGCGCATTCCGCCAGGACCTTTTTTACCGCCTCAATGTGGTCACCCTGCACCTGCCCCCCCTTTGCGAGCGGCGCGAGGACATCCCCCTGCTGGTGGACCACTTCGTTGGCGAGTTCAACGCGATCCAGGGCAAGCACGTGCGCGGTCTGAGCGACGACGCGCTCCATCTGCTCATGCGCCACGACTACCCGGGCAATGTCCGCGAGCTGGAGAACATCCTCGAATACGCCTTCATCCTCTGCACCACGGGCTTCATCCAGGTCGAGCACCTGCCCGAGCACCTGCACCCCGGCGGCCGCGCCGCGCCGGGCGATGGATTGAACGGCAGCATGGAGGAGATCAAGCGCCGCGCCGCGCACCGCGCCGTGGAGCGCCACAACGGCCGCAAAATGGCCGCCTGCCGGGAACTGGGCATCTCCAAGGACACCCTGCGCCGCCTCCTGAAAGACGACATGGATACGGACAAATGAGGGCGAATAATTCGCCCAACCAATTCCATGCGGGCGTATTTTTCGCCTGACTGCGTCGCTTACCACAGATCATCCGCTGAAATAACTGAACATATTAGGTTGGCACGATCGATGCTTTAAGCGGGCATGTCGGATTGGTCTTGGGGAGTGCAACGCATGCGGCATAAACCCGGAACGCTGCTCTGTCTGGCGTGCTACAAGGACCGTCTGGCCTCTGTCTGCGAGAACGCGGACGAGTACAAGCTTTTTGAAATACGTGACGACACTATTTACCCCGCAGGCCGCCTATCCCTTCCCTCAAAGGACCCTATGGACAGGACATCCGCCATATTGGCCTGCGGGGTATCCCTTTTGCTGTGCGGCGCCATCTGCGCCGACACCCGCGCCCTGCTCGAACAGAGCGGGGTGCACGTCATCCCCTGGATCACCGGCGGCATCCGCGAGGTAGTGGACGCCCTGGGCCACGACAGGCTCTCGCGGCTGACCATGCCCGGCGCGCCCGGCTGCCCCTGAGGGAGGACAGGCCGGGTTTGACTTTTTCCCGACTGTGGGTATCTCTTTGGGCTTGCCCGGGTCTGACGCCCGGAACCATCACCACCTCCACACGGCCCTGGGCCGTTTTTTTCAGGAGATCATCATGAGCGAATGCAGCGGGTGCGCCTCTGCCGCGCCGGACGGCAGCTGTTCCAGCGCCGAGGGATGCGACAATGGCGACGAAAAGCTCCAGAAAACCCTGGGCCGCATCAGGCACAAGATCGTGGTCATGTCCGGCAAGGGCGGTGTGGGCAAGTCCACCGTGGCCGCCAACATCGCCGTGGCCCTGTCCCTGGCGGGCAAGAAGGTCGGCCTGCTCGACGTGGATGTCCACGGCCCAAGCATCCCGCGCCTACTCTCCCTCAAGGGCCAAAAACCCCACATGGGCGACAAGATCATGGAGCCCGTGCCCTGGAGCCGCAACCTCTCGGTCATGTCGCTGGGTTTCCTGCTTGAGGACGACCGGCAGGCCGTCATCTGGCGCGGCCCGGTCAAGATGGGCCTGATCAAGCAGTTCGTGGAGGACGTCATGTGGGGCGACCTCGACTTCCTCATCGTGGACTGTCCGCCCGGCACAGGCGATGAGCCCCTCTCCACCCTCCAGACCCTCGGCCCCACGGCCATCGCCGTCATCGTCACCACCCCTCAGGGCGTGGCCGTGGACGATGTGCGCCGCTCGGTCTCCTTTGTGGGCGAGCTGGGCAACCGCGTCCTCGGCATTGTCGAGAACATGTCCGGCTTTGCCTGCCCGGACTGCGGCGCGGTCCACAACATCTTCAACACCGGCGGCGGCGAGGATCTGGCCAAGGAATCCGGCGTCCGCTTCCTGGGCCGCATCCCCCTGGACCCCGAGGTGACGGCCTCGGGCGACGAGGGCTACCCCTTCATGAAGGTCCACCGCGACACGGCCACGGGCAAGGCCATGCAGCAGGTCATCGAACCCCTGCTCGCCTTCCCGGACTAGACCGCCGTCTTGTTTCGCAGATAAAGAGAAAGGCCGGGTTCGCCCGGCCTTTCTCTCGCCGTGCAGATTTCAGCTTGCGCACCTAGGCACCCGGGGGCAAACCGGGTAGTGTTGGGGCATGCCCCGATACATGAAGAACATCATCACCCTGGCCGGAGTGATCATCGTCGCCTGGTTCCTGGTGTTCCTGCACGACTGCGTGGCCGGGCTGGCCGCCTTTGCCGGGCGCTTCAACCCGGCCCTTGAGCAGTGGACCTATTGGGCGCTGCTCGTCCCGGTCCTGGTCTCGCTGGGCTGGGCGGTGGGCGCGACATTTCTGCGGCCAAGGCCCCTGCTCATCCACGCAGACCCGACGCCCGAGGAGATGGCCGGGTTCCGCCGGGCCATGGTCCAGCGGCTGGGGCGCAACAAGACCCTGCGCGAGGCGGGCGTGCCCGTGGAATCGGACGCGGACCTTGAGGCCGGTCTGGCCCTGCTGCGGGAGCGGGCCGATGCCGAGATCAGGACCACGGCCCGGCAGGTGTTCATCAGCACCGCCCTGGCCCAGAACGGCCGCCTCGACTCGCTGGTGGTCCTCTTTCTCATCTCCCGCCTGACTTGGCGGCTCTCGCACCTGTACAACCAGCGGCCGCACTATCGCGAAACCGTCAACCTGTATGCCAATATCGCGGTCACCTCGCTCCTGGCCGGGTCCGTGGATGAACTGGGGGTGGACGAATACGTGCGCGAGCTAATGGGTCCACTGGTGGGCGGTTCGGCCATCGGGGCGGTGCCCGGAGCCCAGGCCGTGGCCGGGGTCATCACCGCCTCGGTCTTAAGCGGCTCCACCAACTGCCTGCTCGCCCTGCGCTGCGGCATCGTGGCCCGCAACTACCTGGGCTTGAGCCTCGACGCCCGGGGGGCCATGCGCCGCTCGGCCACCCTGGAGGCATCGCGGGTGTTCATGACCTTGAGCGCGGATACAGTGCTCTACGTCACCCGAGTCCTGGTCAGGGGCTCCACCAGCGCCATGCGGGCTGGCTCGGCACGGGTCTTCCGCAGCATGGGCGAAGCTGCCCTCGGCACGGTCGAATCCGTGGGTGGCGGGGCCAGAGGCCTTGGCCGGTCCGTGACCTGGGTCGGGCGGACCATTGGTCAAACGGCCCGGAGCGCAGCGACCACTGCCAAACGCGCGGTGGCATCCATCAGAAACGCGGCCACATCGCCAAAAAACAAAGCGGGCACGGCCACAAGCGCACCGCCAGAGTCGGGAAACTCGGATCAAACCACCCCGCGCGATGCGAGCCGCATCGCCGAAGCGGGCAAGCGGGCCGGGCGCGCCCTGTCCTCGCTGCTCAGCCGGAGCAGACGCAAGCGAGCGTCCGGGGACGACGACTGCGCACCCTGATTCATCTCCCACCCCACCCCGCTCCTGTCACCCGCTCCTGGGCCCCCCGTGGCGAAGACTTCGCCCGCCACGAAAAATCAAAAAATCGGCCAGACCCCTTGATTTTTGTCTTTTGCTGGCCTATTATTTTTCCCATTATACCAGCGGCACCCGTGGAGGCGCGGTCTGAACGTTGTCCGACGCTGGTGAGAATCGATACAGGCATATCAAGAAGCAGCGTGCATCTTGTCCGCTGCTTCTTCAAGTTTGGTGCACGGGAACCAAACGCAGTCACTCATTCTTTCAGGAGCTTTTTTCCATGTCCAAGAACATCTATGTCGGCAATCTGCCCTGGTCCGCCACCGAAGAAGACATTCGCGCCGCGTTTGGCGCCTATGGCGAGGTGATCTCTGTCAAACTCATCGAGGATCGCGAGACCGGTCGTCCGCGCGGCTTCGGCTTTGTCGAGATGGACGACGCCGGTGCCCTGGAGGCCATTGAGAGCCTGGACGGCAAGGACTTCGGCGGCCGCAACCTCAAGGTCAACGAAGCTAAACCCCGCACGGAGCGCCCCCGTTGGTAGTCCGCATTCCCAGGCGATAAAACGGCCTGCGGCGCCCGCCTCTCCCAGGGGAGGCGGGCGCTTTTGCTTTCATCCCTTTTTACCCGGGAGGTCTTTTGGTCAAGCGCAACTACTCATTCGAAAAACGTCAGAAAGAACTGGCAAAGAAAAAGAAGAAAGAAGAAAAGCTCCAGCGCAAACAGGAACGCAAGGACGGTGACGTGCTGGAGTTTGACGACGAAACGACCGATCAGGAGTCTGGCGACGTTCCACCACGCGAGGAAGACTGACGCCCCGCACCACAGCGCCACTGCCCAACGGCACAACTGCCCCGGCCCCTGCCGGGCGAGAGGCCCGACCCTGCACCGAGGGGCGGGCTTTTTTCGCGTCACATCCCGGCCCGGCTGTCACCCGAGGCGCAGGACCAGCAGCCAGCCCGCTCCGCCGCCCTGCGCAGAACCCCTGGCCAAACCCCGGCCCCGAAAACGAGAAAGGCCTCCTTGCGGAGGCCTAAATTTTTCTCGGTGCAAAAAAGGAAGTTGCTTTTCTAGTAGCAGGAGCCGTGCCACTCTCTGGCCAAACGGGAAATATTTTTTAAGTCGCTTTATTTCAATAGCTTGCATTGCTCTCGTAAACCCTCGCCCTGTCCGGTCGCGCCGTAGCCGGTTCAAAAATTTCGACTTGCCGCCCGGGGCGTCCCTGGTGGGCAAAATATTTGAACCCCGAGCGGGACGGTCTGCCGTCCCATAGGCTCCCCCCATGACCGAGGCGGTCGGATTTGGCCAACCCGTTACGGAGCGCAGCGCGACACGGCAAAAAAAGCCCCCGCGACAGGGCGCGGGGGCGATGAGCGGCAGGATTCGGAGATCGGGCTCAGGACACCTTGGCCACGGCGCGGGCAAAGGCATCGGCCGAGCGGGCGATGATCTCCTCGCCCACGCAGAAGGCGAGGCGGAAGTAGCCGGGATAGCCGAAGCCGGTTCCGGGCACGGCCAGGATTTTCTCTTCCTGCAAGATGGCGCAGAAGGCCACATCGTCGCCGCCCGGGGCCTCAGGGAAGAAGTAGAACGCCCCGCGCGGCATGGTGTAGCGCAGGCCCGCCGCATCGAGCACCCGGGCCATGGCCTTGCGCCGGGCATCGTACACGGCCACGTCCACCGAGCTGCCCAGCGCCTTGCCAAGCAGCCGCTGGGCCAGGGCCGGGGCATTGACAAAGCCGAGGATGCGGTTGGCCATGATCACCGCGCCGACCAGGGGTTCACGCCCCTCCATGGCCGGGTTGATCAGGGCGTAGCCGATGCGCTCTCCGGCCATGCTCAGGTTCTTGGAGAACGACGAGCAGACCACGGTATAGGCATAGATGTCGAGCAGGCTCGGCACCTCGACCCCGTCAAAGGCGAGGAAGCGGTAAGGCTCGTCGGACAGGATGAAGATGGGTTTGTCGCGGCCCTGGCTGTGGCGGGCCAGGATGGCGGCCAGCCCTTCGAGTTCGGCGCGGGAATAGACCGCGCCCGTGGGGTTGTTGGGCGAGTTGATGAGCACCACCCGCGTCCTGGGAGTGATGGCCGCGTCGATGGCGTCGAGGTCAAGCTCGAAGGTGAGCGGCCTGGAGCGCACGGTGGTCAGGGTGGCCCCGTGGTTCTCGGCGTAGAAGCCGTATTCGACAAAGAACGGGGCCGGGGCCAGCACCTCATCGCCCGGTTCGAGAACGGCCCGGAAAAAGGCGTTGAGCGCGCCCGCCGCGCCGCAGGTGATGACCAGGCAGTCGGCAGGGACAGCCACGCCCTGCTCGCGCGAGACCTCCTCGGCCAGCCTCTGACGCACCTCAGGATAGCCGAAGTTGGGCATGTAGCCGAGAAAGAAAGGCTGGTCCGCCTGCTCGGCCAGCTCGGCCAGGGCCTCCTTGACGGCCGGGGGCGGCGGCAGGTCCGGGTTGCCCAGGCTGAAGTCGTGAACCGCGTCCTGTCCATACTCCTTCTTGAGCCTGATGCCTTCCTCGAACATCTTGCGAATCCAGGACGAGCGCTCGGCGTATTTGGCCATCTGGGACGAAATGAGTTGCATGAAAGTCTCCTTGTGCGGCTTGATGGAGCGACCACATTAGGCCAAACCGCCACCCCCTGCAACCAGAGCCCGATCGCCCTGGCCAAAGCGACTGTTGTTGACAGGCCTTCGCCATTGGTGGAGAATTCAGCCTCATTCCCCGGGTTTCCGGGTCTTTTTTGCAGGAGCGAACCAGTGAAGAAAGAATCCGTCAGCCAGCGGGACATGAAGCGCTACCAGCTTCAGGCCAAGTCCATCATCGAAACCCTGCCGTTCATCTCCGAGTTCTACGGCAAGACCATCGTCATCAAGTACGGCGGCAACGCCATGATCGACGAGAATCTCAAGCGCGCCTTCGCCCTCAACATCATCCTGCTCAAGTACATCGGCATCAACCCGGTGGTGGTCCATGGCGGCGGGCCGCAGATCGGCATAATGCTCAAGGCGCTGAACATCGAATCCCATTTCCGCGAGGGCTACCGGGTCACGGACGACGCCACCATGGATGTGGTGGAGATGGTGCTGGTGGGCAAGGTCAACAAGGAAATCGTCAACCTGATCAACCTGCACGGAGGGTGCGCCGTGGGCCTCTCGGGCAAGGACGGCATGCTGATCATGGCCGAGCCCAAGGAACTATCCGTGGAAAAGAAGGACGCCCCGCCCGAGATCATCGACCTCGGCAAGGTGGGCGAGGTGCGCGAGGTGAACACCAGCCTCATCACCTCGCTGCTGTCCGAGGGCTTCATCCCGGTCATCGCGCCCGTGGGCGTGGACGACCACGGCGTCACCTACAACATCAACGCCGATTCCGTGGCCGGGGCCGTGGCCGCCGCCCTGGGGGCCAAGCGGCTGCACCTGCTCACCGACGTGCCTGGCCTGCTTGACGCGGACGGCAGCCTCATCTCGTCCCTGACCGTGCGCGAGGCCTTCGAGGCCATCGAGTCCGGGGTGGTCTCCGGCGGCATGATCCCCAAGATCAAGTGTTGCATCGAGGCCGTGGCCGAGGTGGAGAAAGCGGCCATCCTCGACGGCCGGGTCGAGAACTGCATCCTGCTCGAACTCTTTACCCGGTCCGGCATCGGCACCGAAGTGGTCAAGTAAACGGAGGCCACAGCATGTCCTACCCCGATTGGGCCATTGTCCTCGACATCGGCGACCCTGTCATCGACGAGCAGCACAAGCATCTTTTCGCCATTGCCAACGACCTCATGGCCGCCACCGGCCGTGGCGAGGGAGAGGACATGCTCAAGAACATCTTCGAGCGCCTCAAGGCCTACACCCGCTATCACTTCGAGGAAGAAGAAGCGTTCATGGAGCGCATCGGCTACCCTGACCGCGATGCCCATGTGGCCGAGCACGTTCTGCTGCTGATTCGGGTGAACACCTTGTGGCGGCTCATCGAACACGGCGAGATCATCACCCCCAACGGCATCTCCCTGTTCGTCAACGACTGGATCGTCGAGCACATCATGCACAAGGACGCGCTCATCGGAGAATACGCCAGGGCGCGCTCATGACCCGGTGCCGGACCAGCGGCAAATCCACACCCCTTGCCATGAGGGAACCCGGCCTGTAGCGTGGCTTCCATGCCCACAGACACATCCAGCCATCCACTGAGCCACGGATTCTTCACCATCATCAGCCGTACCCGGTTCGAGGCGCTGCTGCGCGAATTTCCCATCCTCGATCCCGAGCAGTGTGATCTGGCCGAGGCAGACGGCCGGGTGCTGGCCCAGGACCTCGTGGCCGGGCATGACTGGCCCCTGCTCGACCGCTCGTGCATGGACGGCTTTGCCCTCAGCGCCCGCGACACGTTCGGGGCCAGCGAGTCCAACCCCGCCTACCTCGAATGCACGGCCACCCTGTCCATCGACGCGATGCCCTCTGAGCCGATCGGGCCCGGCGAATGCGCTCGGATTCCCACGGGCGGCCTGCTGCCCGAGGGCGCGGACGCAGTGGTCATGATCGAACACACCGGCGAGATGGACGGCACCACCATCGAGGTGCGAAAAAGCCTGGCCCCGGGCGAGAACGTCATGCAGCGCGGCGAAGACGCCCGCCAGGGGCAGCCTGCACTGGGTGCGGGCACGGCCATGCGGCCGCAGGAGATCGGGCTGGCCGCGGCCCTTGGATTTCAGGAAATGGCTCTGGTCCGGCGGCCGCGCGTGGCTATCCTCTCCACCGGCGACGAGGTGGTGGGCGTGCGCCAGACCCCCAGCCCCGGGCAGGTGCGCGATGTCAACAGCCACACCCTGGCCGCCCTGGCGGCCAGGGCCGGAGCCATCCCCCACCACTACGGCGTGGTCCCGGACGACCTCGAAAGCCTGACCGCATCCCTGGCCCGGGCCGTGGCCGACAATGACACGGTCCTGCTCTCGGGCGGCAGCTCCATCGGCGTGCGCGACCTCACGGTGCAGGCCCTCGAAGCCCTGGACGACTCGGCCGTGCTGGCCCACGGCGTGGCCTTGAGCCCGGGCAAACCCACCATCCTGGGCCGGGTCTCGGGCAAGCCGGTGCTCGGCCTGCCCGGTCAGGTGACCTCGGCCCTGGTGGTCATGCATGTGCTCGTGCTGCCGCTGCTTCGTCACCTGCAGGGCGACCCGGACGCCTTTGGCTCGGGCCGACGCCCCGTGGTCCAGGCCGAGCTGGCCCGCAACGTGGCCTCCAAACCCGGCCGCGAAGACTACGTGCGCATCCGGCTCGAACAGCGACAGGACGCCCCGCCCCTGGCCCACCCGATGCTCGGCAAGTCGGGCCTCTTGCGGACCATGATCCAGGCCCACGGCCTGACCGCCATCCCAGCCGACTCCGAAGGTCTTGACCAAGGCCGGATGATTGATGTGTGGATTGTGTAACCAGTCGGAATGGCTGGTTGTTGATTAATATTATTCCTGTCCGTCCAGCTCGACGATCCGCCATCCCTCCGGGTCTTCCACCACCACGAAGACCGAATCCTCCTCCAGGTTCCTGTCCAGGTGCGCCACCTTGACCCGGTACGCGCCAAAAACGCGGACCTCGGCGAACTTGCCCTCGTTCCTGACCATCTCGAACCCAAGGCCCGAGGTGTCCACCTCGGCCGAGCGCAGGACGCTGAAGGTGCCGCGCTGGCGCTGCATCTCCCGGAACACTTCGAACTGGAAGTCATTGCGGTCGCGCACGTCGGCTGCGAAAAGATCCGCGAACTCAGGGTCCAGGGTGGTCTGCCTGACATAATATTCCCGAAGCAGGGCCACGAGGGGCTCTGGCACGGCGGCGGACGGGTCTGTCGGCGGCGGGGCCATGAGCCGGGCCGGGTCGGGCACATCGCGCACCCGCTCGCCGCCGGGCGGGGCCATGAGCGAGAGATAGAGCTTGATCTCGGAGACGGCCAGCTTGACCTTGGCGGTCTGGTCACCCTTGGGAAACACGTCGTCCACCACGATGCGCAGCGACTTGTGGGGCCTGCCGCTGCATCGCACCATCTGCTCGCCCGGTTCGTCGCGCAGCCAGAAGCGCGTCTCGGTGCCGTCCGGGTAGACCACCCGGCCCGAGCGGATGCGCCGGTACTGGTGGAACTGCCCCTCGCCCTGATGGCCGTTGAAGATGCCCAGCCGCTCCACCCGCGTGGGCACCCCGAAGGACAGCTCGATCCATTGACCGATGCCCGGCCCCACGCCACCGCCGACCCAGGCCGTGGACGGGTCGCTATCCAGCAGGTTCTCCGGCGCGTGGGGCAGGCCAAAGTCCATCTTGACGCTGGACACCCTGACCGTCACCTCGAAGGCGCGGACTGGAGCGGGCCAGAGCAGCGCAAGGGCCAGCAGGGCCAGCACCGGGAAAGCCACCTGGAAGGAGACAATTTTGGCTGATGGGGTGTCGCGCATGAACGGCTTCATATCATATGTCGAGCCGGGCCGCCTCCACGAAATGCACGCCGGGGCCGCACAAACGGGCCGCACAGACGGGCAGTGCAGACGGGCAGTGCAGAAAGCCGAAGCCACCCAGAGTATTGTCACAGTTCGCTCTGACAGGCTGTTGAGAATGGTTCGAGTGCTAGGCGCGAAAAAAAGGCAAGCCCGAAGAGTATATGCAATACGCGAGGGTTTGCCTTTTTTGAAGCAACGACGCAATCGGGCCTTTGTCAACAGCCTGGGGGCCGAAGCCCCCTTTTCTCATCAGTATTCTAGTACCTGTAATGATCGGGCTTGTACGGGCCAGCGACATCCACGCCGAGGTACTCGGCCTGCTTCTTGGTCAGCGTTTCGAGCTTGACGCCCAGGCGCTCCAGGTGCAGCCGGGCCACTTCCTCGTCCAGCTTCTTGGGCAGGATCATGACCTTGGGCTCGTAGTCGTTCTTGGCCAGGTCGAGCTGGGCCAGCACCTGGTTGGTGAAGGAGTTGGACATGACAAAGCTGGGGTGGCCGGTGGCGCAGCCCAGATTGACCAGCCGTCCCTCGGCCAGCACGATGAGAGACTTGCCCGAGGGCAGGGTCCACTTGTCCACCTGGGGCTTGACGGTCTTCTTGACCGCCTTGGGGTTCTTCTCCAGGTGGGCCATCTCGATCTCGGAGTCGAAGTGGCCGATGTTGCACAGGATGGCCTCGTCCTTCATGGCGTCCATGTGCGCGCCATTGATGACGTGGTAGTTGCCGGTGCAGGTGACGAAGATGTCGCCCTGGGGCGCGGCCTCGGCCATGGTGAGGACCTGATAGCCCTCCATGGCGGCCTGCAAGGCGCAGATGGGATCGATCTCGGTGATCAGCACGCGCGCGCCAAAGCCGCGCATGGACTGGGCGCATCCCTTGCCCACGTCGCCGTACCCCACCACGACCACCACCTTGCCCGCCACCATCACGTCGGTGGCGCGCTTGAGGCCGTCAGCCAGGGACTCGCGGCAGCCATACAGGTTGTCGAACTTGGACTTGGTGACCGAGTCGTTGACGTTGATGGCCGCGAAGAGCAGCTCGCCGGTGCGCTGCATCTCGTAGAGCCTATGCACGCCGGTGGTGGTCTCCTCGGACACGCCGCGAATCCTCTTGGCCATGGCCGTCCACTTGCCGGGGCTGGTGGTCAGGGCCGCCTTGAGGCGGTCCATGACGATCTGGAACTCTTCGACGTCGTATGCCTTGTCGCACAGGCTTGGGTCAGCCTCGACCTTGACGCCCTGGTGGACCATGAGGGTGGCGTCGCCGCCGTCGTCCACGATGAGGTCCGGGCCGCTGCCGTCGGGCCAGGTCAGAGCCTGCTCGGTGCACCACCAGTAATCCTCAAGGGTCTCGCCCTTCCAGGCGAAGACCTTGGCCATGCCCGACTGGGCGATGGCAGCGGCCGCATGGTCCTGGGTCGAAAAGATGTTGCAGGACGCCCAGCGGATGTCCGCGCCCAGTTCATACAGGCACTTGATGAGCATGGCGGTCTGGATGGTCATGTGCAGCGAGCCCATGACCCTGAGGCCGGACAGGGGCTTTTCCTTGCCGTGCTTCTCGATCAGGGCCATGAGGCCGGGCATCTCACGCTCGGAGAGCTGCATCTCCATGAGGCCCCACTCGGCCAGGGACATGTCTGCAACCTTATTGTCGCAGAAGGGGTCCACGGGGGTGACATTCTTGGTCATTGAAATCCTCCAAAGGGGTTGGTTGCTATTTTTTCTCAGCCTCGTACACGACGACAACAAGGCCCATGTTGATGCTGAACCGGGTCACGCCGGTGACGTCAAAACGTGCCTGGTCGAGCCATTCGAGCATCTTTTGGCTGGGAATGCCCAGCCTGCGGTCGCCGTATTCGGTGCGCATCAGTTCGTTGGCGTGGCGCTCATACTCGGCGATGATCAGCCTGCCGCCGATCTTGAGCACGCGCCCGGCCTCGCGGATGGCGTCGAGCGGCCGGGGCAGGTGATGGAGCACCAGGGACATGACCGCGCAGTCCGCTTCCCAGTCGCGCAGGGGCAGATGGGTCAGCTCGCCGATGCGCAGGCTCATGCTGGCGTCACCCGAGAACCGCTCCTCGGCCAGTTCCAGCATCCGTGGCGAGTTGTCCACGCCGATAACCACGTCCGCGCTGGCGGCAAGGACTTCCAGCATGTCTCCCGGACCACAGCCCAGGTCGGCCGCGCAGGCGCACCGGGGCAGCCGGGCCTGGATCTCGCGCCCCAGGTCCAACTCGCCCAGCACCTCGGCGGTCATGCGGTCCCACTCCGGGGCGATGTCGTCGAAGAACTGACGGGTGGCCGCAGTGCGCTCCCGGATGACCTTGACCGCCACGTTGCGGTCGCGCTTCAGCGCGTTCTCGCCCGCCATGAGCGGGGCCACACCGTCCAGGAACTCGCGCCCGTTGCCGCCCTCGCTGGCCCGGTAGAAGGCCCACAGGCCGTCGCGCCGCACCTCCACCAGCCCGGAGTCGGACAATATCTTGAGGTGGCGCGATATGCGCGACTGCCCCATGCCCATAACCTGCACGATCTCGCCCACGTTCAACTCGTATTCGAGGAGAACGTTGACCAGTCTGGCTCGGGTCTCGTCAGACAGCGCTTTGCAATACTTGATTATTTCCATAATTTGGCTCTATATCAGGATATCTTGATATACGGAATGATCGTTACCTAGCCCAAGAACAGAACACCGTCAAGCACAATCCCCCGGGGCTCGACAATCGGGTTGTTGCCGGACGCCTAAGCGGGTATAGACAGACGGACGTGAACCAGGGGCGCTGACAGGCACCTCGCCCGGTCAGGCAGTGATCCTGCCGGGGCCTGCCCGGAGAGCCAGAAAAATGAACCCTTGCGCAATCCAGGTTTGTGCTTGCCCGTTTCACCGAAAGTACGATAGTCCTTGAGAATACCCCCTGGTCACCCGCAGCGACGCGCGGACCAACGCCCTCCGGGGCGAATCCCCGGTCGCCAAGACAAGGAGACACCATGTTCAAGAAGATATTGCTGGCCGCCACCCCGCAGATCGGCATCGGAACCGCCCCCCGGGCCGCCTTTGACCTCGTCCGCAGGCACGGGGCCGACCTGGTACTCTATCATGCCCTGCCCATCTGCGGCGACCCCTGGTCCTCCTTTGAGGACGTGGTCCCCACCGAGCAGCTTGTGGAATCGGCCCGGCGCAAGATCGCCGAACTTTACGCCGACGATCTCAAGGACATCCCCGGCCACACCATCCGGGTGGTCGCTGGCGGGGCGCACGAGCAATTGCTCAAGATCATCCATACCGAGGGCGTGGATCTAGTCGTCATGGGCCATCACCGCTCGGCCATGGTCCGGCCGGACCGCATGTGGGGCGTGGTGGACACCACCATCCGCAAGGTCTGCTCCAACGTCTTCTGCCCGGTCATGGTCGTGACCGACGAAGGCCCCAGAGTCGCCGACGTCAAACGCATCGTCATGGCCACGGACTTTTCGACCCCGTCGGATTCGGCTCTGTGCTACGCCATCCAGGTGGCCCGGACCTACGATGCCCACCTCGACATCTTCCACGTCATGGACATCGGCCAGAACTGCCCCAATCCCGAGTACTACATGCAGGACATGAACGTGTTCATCGACCGCATCAAGGAGCGCATGGAGCGGCGCTACGGCAAGGGACTGGAGAGCATCAGCCACTCCTTCGAATGCTGGGAGGGCGTGCCCTACGCCGAGATCATCAAGCACGCGCGCTGGAGCGACGCGGACCTCGTGATCATGGCCCAGTACTCGTCGAGCGAGGAACTGGCCAAGTCCTTCATCGGCTCCACGGTCATCCAGGTGGCCCTGTCGCCCGGCTGCCCGTCGCTCATCGTCAACTACCGCGCCCGGGTCTGCATGTAGGGCGGGCGAAACCAGAGACCACGCACCATGGCCTTCCTGCGACACCACAGCCGCAGCGGGCGGCGCAACAAGGCCGTCCGTATCGGCAGCGCCCTGCCCGGCTTCCTCGACAAGCTCGACACCACCGGCGGGATGGCCCTGGTCCGGCTATGGCGCGAGTGGGACCAGCTCATGGGCGAGATGGCCCCCCTGGCCCGGCCCCTGGGGCATCGCGGCTCCCGCCTCATCCTCGCCGCCGAAGACCCGA
This sequence comes from Pseudomonadota bacterium, assembly GCA_043824835.1. Taxonomy (GTDB): domain Bacteria; phylum Desulfobacterota; class Desulfovibrionia; order Desulfovibrionales; family Desulfovibrionaceae; genus Pseudodesulfovibrio. The sequence goes on from JBDRSO010000021.1 coordinate 62,683, forward strand.
TGATCATGCAGGAAGCCCAGTATCTCGCCCCCCTGCTGCTTGGAAAGATTAACAGCTTTTTGGGAGAAGAAGTCTTTGACAAAGTGACATTCGAACTGCTAAACGGCAGAGTTCCTTTGGACGGAGACTTTTCCGAACAGGAACCGTCCCCGCCAAGACAGCTGAAAAAGCCTAAAAATCTGGGCGGATTGGATACTGAGCTGAGCCCGGATTCGGCCATTGGCCGATGCTACCGGGCTTATCAGCGCATGTTTGCCGACAAGTGAGAAATTTGCGCCCCTCGGGGCATTCAAGGAGTGTATCATGAGCGAAGAGACCAAAGAAATCGCCTTTGACGAGCTTGGCCTGACCAAGCCCCTCGAAAAGATGACCGCCAAGGAGCTGCGTGCCCTGTGCATGAACAAGCTGCCCATGGTTGTCGGCGCTTCCGGCAAGAGCAAGGAAGACCTGGTGGCCGAGATCAAGACCGTGTTCGGCATTGTGGAGGAGGAGACCGTCTCCCCCTACAAGAAGCAGATTCACGAGACCAAACGGATCATCCGCGGCCTGCGCACCGAGAAGGACGGACTCACCGACCGCACCATGCGCGATCGCGTGCGCCGCACGATCAACAAGCTGAAGAAGCGCACCCGCCAGCTCGCCAAGGCCGTTTAAGTTAATCGCAAAAAGAAGTTGACATGCGAGGGGCCAACCCTTAAATCAACTTCTCGCTGCTGGGCTGTCGTTCAATTGGCAGGACGACGGGTTCTGGCTCCGTTAATCAAGGTTCGAGTCCTTGCAGCCCAGCCACCAAGTGTCCCCATCGTCTAGCCTGGTCCAGGACGACGGCCTTTCACGCCGTTAACAGGGGTTCAAATCCCCTTGGGGACGCCAAGCAGAATCAACGGGTTACAGCAATCGCTGTAACCCGTTTTTCGTTTGCGTGGCTCGTCCGCGTGGCTCGAGCGCCACGTCAGCTTTACCGGACCAGTTTCAGGACAGGCGGTTTACGCCCCCCGTTACCCCGCCAGACGGCATCCAGGGCGTCCACCGCGCCGGTGCTTTTCTTGATCTTGTGAATGTACCGCTGGGTCGTCGCAATGGACTTGTGACGAAGCAGCTGCTGC
>JBDRSO010000022.1:0-24836 GCA_043824835.1 Pseudomonadota bacterium
TGGACCCCCCATCCCCTCTCCTCTCCTCAACTTTTTGGCGCTCCGCTGCGCGGAGATGGGGTGGTTGAGCGGGAAGGCGAACTGCTTCTTGGGAAATTAATTAGAGTGACGCGCCTCGTACGGACGGGCGGCCCCGCGAGGAGCCGCCCACTGCTGTGGTCGAGAAGGCGCTTACTGCCCGGTTCCCGCGAAAAGGGCCTTCTGCAGCCCCAGCGACCACTGTCCCTTGGGGAACCCCTGGCCCACGGCATAGTGATCCAGAGCGCGCTTGGTCTGGGGGCCAAAGGTCTTGTCGATAGAACCCTTGTAGAGACCCAATTCCTGGAGCCGTTTCTGGATCAACTCCACGTCTTCCGGGAAGACCGGGTTGAGGAAGGCCAAGCCCTTTTCCAGCGGTCCCACCGCTGGCTCTGATGCCGAGGGGGCATAAGCCGAGGCCGGAACTGTCTGCACGGCCGGTGCCAGATAAGGCGCTGGGGCCGGAGCGACCATGGGAGCCGGCGGCGCCGGCGACTCGAGAGCCGATTCACTGGTCGCTTCCGGGGTGATGTGACTCCGATCAGGCTGCGTCGCGGGCGCTTCTTCGATGACAACGGGACTGTGCTGCGGCAGGGCCTGGCGTTCGCCGGACGGTTTGGAGTCATACCGGGCCACCTGGATCCTGTCGCGCTCGGATTCGGGCATGCCGGAACCGGGGGTGTAGTAGTAGTTGATGTAGAAGCGGTCGCGGGTGCTGGTGGGCGAAAACTTGGCCGCGAACATGTGCACGCGCCATCCCTGGTAATCCATATACCGCTCCTGGGACTTGGCCGAGTTGTCCTGGGTCCGCCGGGCGGTCTTGCTGCTGCTGACGATGGCCTCGAAATTGGCGTCCGGGGGAATGCGGTTCTTGACAAAGGTCATGACCATGTAGGTGTCGGCGGGCGCTCCCTCCTTGGGCGGAAGGTAGGCGTTCTCGCGCGCCAGCTTGTATAGGGCATTCCAATCACTGACCACTTCGTAGGGAATGTTCGTGAAGGCGTCCACGGGCACGAGGTGGACCTCCAGCAGGACCGTGTTGGGCGAGGAGGTGACTGTAGCCGCCTCCTTGATGACGATGTCCTGGCCGTTGACCGTGTACCTGGCCCCGAACTGCAGGGCCACGATGCGATCATTGGGGTCAACCAGGTTGAGGACGCCAGCCACTTCGGCATCATAGACGCTGCCCGTGCCGTGGTTGGCATAGCTGACCAGGACAATCCTCCCCGCCTGAAACGAGGCGAAGAAGCTGGTGGCCGCGCCTTCGAAGCCAGCCTCCACGCCGGGCGCAAAGGTGATGTTGGCTGGTCCCGGCTGGGCAGTGGCCCGGCTAGCGATGGCAAAGGCCACGTCGCGGGCGTCGTCCGGCCACTGCTGCTCGACAGCTGGAGCCGACAAAGCCGAGTATAGAACAAGGACGAGGGCCAGGGTAATGATTCGCATGTACATAAGCGTGTCCTTATTGCAAAGTGTTGGGATCGTGCAGCACTCCCGGGCCGCCTCCCCCGAAGGAGATGGAGTTCATTTCGGGAATCTCCGGGCCAGGAACTTGCAAGTTGGAACCCATGGTGCCCATCAGCGCCTTCTGGTAGTCCTTCTTCGCCCTCTCGACCCTTGGCTTCCCGTACGCAATGATGGTGTAGACTCCGTTGGCGACCTTGACCCCGATCAAGGTCTTTGGGTTGCCCGCCAAGGCCACCTCGATGACCCCTTTTTTGACCACAGCGACAGTAATTGTTTTGAATATACCGTACCCCGGCCAGTTCCAGGGGGAATCCGCTGGACTGGGTTGGGGTGAGGGCTTGCCCTGGGGGGTGAAGTAGCCGCTTCCCGGTGTGCCGGGGGCGGGCTCCACCATGACCCCTTCGATGCCGATTTGGCCTGGATAGGTGTCGAGTCCGGACGGGATGGACTGGAAGTCGGGACCGCCCCCCCCAACCCCGCCGAAGGAGGAACCGACGGAGTCGCCACCGCCACCGCCATAGGCCAGGGCCGAAGCGGGGATGAGGAGACAAATGCAGAGTGCCAACGCGACCAGAAATCCTTCGACAATGTGCTTGGAAGCAGCATGATCGTTATTCATGAGCTTTTTTCCTTTTTTGGCGTGCGGGCCGCTTATTGGCCGGTCCCCTTGAACAGCTCCTTCTGCACGCCCAAGGACCACTGGCCCTTGGGCAGGCCGTGCTGTTCGTTGAAGGCGTCCAGTGCCTTGCGGGTCAAGGGGCCAAAGTCGCGGTCAATCTTGTAGTTGTATAAGCCGAGTTCCCTGAGACGGATCTGGATGACCTCCACGTCGGCCGGGAAGACCGGGTTCAGGAACTGCGTGCCCGAGGCCAGCGGCCCTTCGGCGGAGATTTGTGGCGAGGCTGCTCCGGTCTCGGGAGTCACGGACGCTGCCATGTCTTCCAGCTCGGGCTCATACGGTTTCTTTGCGTTGACGAACTCGCCGACCACCACCGTGGGCAGATGGGAATCCGCCTCCTGCTTGTAGGTGACGCCCACATAGAATTTGAAACGCGACGAGCCGGGTGCAAACTCGCCGCCCGCGATCAGGATTCGCCAACCGGAATCGTTGATGGAGATGCCCTCGCCCAGCTTCTTGCCCGCCCCGAACGGCCTGTCCGTGATGCGCATTTCCAGGGAAGCCTCCTCGTAGATGCGGTCCTTGCAGAACGTCAGGATATAGTAGTCGCCGGTCAGGCCCATCTTGCTCTCTCCCTCGCCATAGCTCATGGGCTCGGCGTTTTCGATGGCAAAGAGGTAGTAGTCCACATAGCTGGTCAGGGTCGAGGCAGCCGCCTTGAATGTCGCCTCGGGGATGAAGTATGTCTCCACCCTGGGGAAGTCCGGCGGGATGCCCGCGACCACGGACTTGACGATATTGATGGCGTTTTGGGAAACCACGTACTGGGTGGCAAAGTACACGCCTGCCCGACGGTTGATCATGTCCTTGAACAGGATCACGCCTTCGAGCATGGCCAGAATCTTGCCCGGCTCCAGCTCGGCGGTGATGTAGCCGGTCACGGCCACGTTCTGAACATCGAAGCCATCGTAATCGAAGTCCAGCTCGCCCACGGAGTGCTGACCGTTGGGGTCGAGGCTGACGTTGTCCACGGAGATGCGGTCGCCGCGCAGCCGCTCGATCAGGGACGCGGACACGAGCTTGATGTCATCGAGTTTCTGGTCCGGAGCGGCCGGGACGACCTGCGGAGCAGGCACGTCCTTGGGCGGCGGTGGGGTCAGCGAAGTTGTCATCTCGGGCATCTTGCACCCGGCCAGGACCAGGGCACAGAGCATCGGAAGCAGGTATTGACTATATTTTCGCATGGGTGTGCATCCCCTTGTCTTGCTGGTTCGGTTTCAATCGTCCCGCTAGAACTGCGCTGGGCCGCCCGTGACGGAGGAGGCCGGCGCAGAACTCAGCGGATCGTAGTTCAGGGTCTGGGTGTAGTTGGGCTGCTGGGCCATGTTCGGCGCACCCACGTAATCGGCCAGCGTTTCCATGGCCATGCCGATACCCTTCTCCGCTCCGTATTCCGCCCCCTTCTTGAGGCCGTAACGCTTTGCCGCCCTGGCGGCCAAGCCCAGAGCCCGGGTCTTGACCTCCTGACTCACGGCATTGCGGGCAAGATTGACGCCCGCCTTGGCCGTGTTGAAGGCGGCGTCCGCATTGGCGGGCGAGAACTTGCCCACCAGGGCGGAGGCGGTGCCGCCGAAGACTACACCTTTTGCGATTTCCGCGTGGTCCAGGCCGTCGCGGTAGGCGTTGGCACCACCACGGGCCGCGCCAAGGCTGGCCGCCGTGACCCATCCCACACCGGGCACGAAGGAAAGTCCTTCCTGGGTAATCTCACCCAATTTGTCGAGGACTTCCAGTGTCTTGACGCAGGAATCAAGCAGGGCTGCATCATGTCGGGCATCCACGGCGTTCGCTTCCAGAAAAACCTGACGGATGGTCAACAGGTCTCTTTTGGCGATGGTTGAGCCGGTAAAGGCGGCGACCAGCGAGGGCTGCTGGGACGGGGAGGTATGTTCGAATATGACGTTCAGCTCGTCCGCAGTCCACGGTTGGATGTTTGTGGCGCGGCTTCCGCCAAATAAATCGACAGCGCCATCAACGCCACCGCCACCGCCGCCACCGCCGCCACCGCCGCAGCCAGAGGTGAGGGCCAGAGACGGGGTCAGGAGCAGCCAGAGCGCGAGCGCACAACCAACCATTGCCCGCAATCCATTAGATTCGTACACCATTTCTATCTCCTTAGACTCTTCCGATATGTGAAAGGTTGATGCCTTATCTGCCGTCAATGGCCATGGACTGGCCTACAGCTCCCTCGGGATCGGCGAGTTCCATGGTCTTTTGCGTCACACCCGCGCCGGTCGGCACGAACTCAGGAACCATGGCGGCCATCTCCGGATGACTGAACCTGAAAAGGCGCAGGGACGGGCTGGATCGCCCATGTTCGTCGATGTGGGTCAGGTAGATCTCGGTGAACGGGGAATTGCCCTTGGCCGCAAAGGCGAGCCAGCGGGAGTTTGGCGACCAGCTGTGCCACGAATTCATCAGCCCGGTGTTGCCTTCAAGCACACGCGGCTCACCGCCTTGGGCAGGGAGGATAACCAGGCGGCTGTCTGGTTGGAGCACCAGGCCGCTTCTGCATTGGGTGAAGACGAGCCATTTCCCGTCGGGCGAGAACCTGGGAAAGAAGTTGGACATGCCGTTGTCAGCCGCACCGGCAATGGGCTCGGGTTCGCCACCCCGGCCATTGTTGAAGGGGATCGAGTAGAGGCTGAACTGCATGGGATACTTTTCGTTGACTTCGACGATGTTCTGGGTCGGATCCTCGCGCCGGAGTGCACCGGCCTCAATGGCCGCGACAAGCTCAGGTTTGACCGGGGCCCGGGCAAAGGCGATCCGGCTGATGTCCGGGGTGAAGGCCGGACTGGTCTGGATCAGGCCTGTGTCATCTGCACCGGGCAGGGGAGCGACCACCCCCTTGTCCCTGTCGTAAATTGCGATCTGTCCCGTGGCCGGGTAGAACATCTGCGAGAATGAGAGGTCGTCGAGCATGACGAAGACCGAGGACTCGCCCACCGTGGAGGCGGCGTACCTGCCGTCACTGGAAAAGGAGGTAAACAGCCCCATGGAATACTTGGCGGGCTTGGGTGCCTTGTAGCTGTTCCAGGAGATGACGTTCCCATCGTTGATCAGAAGCCGCTCCCGAACCGGCGACAGGACGTAGCCGCCTTTGTCGCCCTTGTAGTCCATGTCCAATCCATAGGTGGAGCCGTCGGCCGAATAGGCGTGGCAATTGAAACACACGGGCTGGTCCTGCATGACGACGCGCGGCATGCCGTAGGAGGCAGGATCGCCCAAGAGCATCTGGCTGTCGCGCGGGTTGTCCTTGGCCTTGCGGAAGGGAAGCAGATTGCGCAAAAAGGCGATCTGCGCCGACACCGGGTCCTGCGACACGGCCAGGGTGGTCGCTCCTCTTGAGAAAAGCGTGTTGTCTGGACCAATGCCGGACACCGTCGCCAAAATGACCTGGCCTCCCGCGTCAGCCTTGATCCGCTCCCACAGGCGCTGGTCTGGAACCCAATGCGGGGTGTCCACGACCCCCTGGCAGATGGGAGCGTCCTGCACGCTCAGGGTGACGAGCCAAGCGGTTGCCGGGTCTGCCTCCCACCGGAAGATGGGAGAGGCGGCGTCCACGGGGACCAGCGCGCCGTCCGCCGGTTCGATCATCCTCAGGGGGGCGAGTTCGGACAAGGAAGAGAGGGAATCAATCCACTCGAACAGCGTGACGCCCGGGGGCGGGGCCATTTCCGCAGACCGGAAAAGGGGATAGGCCGAGACAGGCGGGGCCATCATGGCAAAAACAGTGGCCAAAAAGAGCGCCAGGGAGGAAAAACGTAATGCTTTCATATCGGTACGCTGATAAAAAAAGCGGCCTGAATTTTGTTCACATACATCAACACGTATCTTGCTGACGCCTTTTTGGCAAGGAATTAGCCGCGCTGTTTGACAAAAAACTGTGCCGTGGAGAAATAGTGGACTGTACAGTCGTACACTCCAAATTTCTTGGCGATTTCAAGAAGGATGTTGTTTTCTTAACTCGCTCATCTGAAGCGAAAGAGCTGCCCCACCCGGGGCCATGCCCACCTTAAAACCGTCGCTCAGCGGTCCAAGGAACCGAGGCTGCTTCTTCTCTCACCCCGCCCAGCTCTTCCAGCAATCGGGCGGTGGTGGAGGCTCCGGTCAGGTCCAGGGGGTTGGAGGTGGCGGGGTGTGTCAGGGCCTGGGTGATGCGGGTGGCGAGGAGGTCGGGGTCGAGGTCTGTGGTGGAGAGCAGGCCGACAGCGTGGCGTTGTGCGAGGCGGCTGGTGCGCATGGCCTGTTCGCGGTTCTGGGCAAAGGGGAAGATGAGGCCGTAGGTGGTGGCGGCCAGGAGGTTCATGGTGGTGTTGTAGCCGCCGAGCGACAGGGAGAGATCGGCCGCGTCGAGGTGGGCGGGGAAGCGGCTGGTGAAACGGCGCACGGTGATATGCGGGTGAGGGGCGGCCAGGGCTTGGCAGCGTGCGTGGTCGGCGTCCGGGGCGTAGGGGCCGGTGAAGGCCATGAGGGCGTGGGGGAGCGAGTCGGCCAGGGGGCCGGAAATCTGAATGGAAGCCTGGATGGCGGCCTGGATGAGTTCGTTGCCCACTTGGCCGCCGCCCGCGCTGGCGATTATGAGCGGGGTGGGCGGGGTGGTGTCGAGGCCGAGTTCCCGGCGCAGGGCCAGGCCGGACCCGGGTTCGGGCCGGACGGCAACATAGCCGGTGTAGCGCACGGGCGGGGCGATGTCGGCCACGGCGGGAAAGGTTTCGTCCAGGGTGACCAGGGTGGGGTCGGCGTGGACCAGGACGAGGTCGAAGTTGGGGTTGAGCATGTCGAGGACGCGGCGGGCGTACTTGGCCGGGTCTGGCTTTTCCACCAGAATGTCGCGCAGGCTGCATGCAGTTTTGCAGGGCCCCCACTCCCCTGCCCTGACGCCCTCCAGGATGGGCACCAGCTCGAAGCGGAAGGCGCGGCGGCCAAAGGGGAAGAGTTCCACAAGCAGGATGTCGGGCCGGTACTCGGCCATGATGGCCCGGAAGCGCTGGGTGCGGCGGGCGCGCACCGTGTCGAGGTCAGCGCCCGGCTCGGTGGGGATGAAGGTCTCGAAATCAGGCGACATCATCAGCCCGGGCAGCCGCTCTAAGCGCATGTTCGGGGGCGGGTCAAGGGCGATGTCGGCTCCGCCGGTGACCATGACCACCTCGTGGCCGGACAGGGCGCGGACTATCTCAAGGGAGCGGAAGACGTGGCCCACGCCGAGCACATGCTGGCAGTAGAAGAGGACGCGCATCAGGGCTCCTGACGTTCCGGTTCCCCCTTGTCGGGATTGAGCGGGTCCGGTTCGGGGATGTCCAGCGCGGCCAGATCCCGGACCGCAGCCGCCAATGCGTCGAACTCCAGATTCAACTGGGCAGGGGCCAGCTCGTTGTCCAGGCACTCGATGCGGTGCAGCCGGTATGGCTTGATGGGCCGGGGGTCGCCGGGCAGGTAGTCCAGGCCGGACAGGGCATAGGCCAGACACTTGAGCACCCCGAGGTGGAAGACCACCAGGACCGATGCCCTGGGGTGGGCGGCGGTGAACCCGATCAAGGCGTCGCAGGCGCGCATGAGCACTGCGTCGCGGCTCTCGCCGCCGGGCGGGGTAAAGGCGAAGCCGCGCTTTTCCTGGGCCGCGACCTTGGCCCGTTGCGCCATGAGTTCGGCCTTGGTCAGGCCGGTCCACTGGCCCCAGTCCTGCTCGACGAGGCCGGGGTCGGTGTGCAGGGGCAGACCAAGGCGCTCGTTGAGGATTGTGGCGGTTTCCACGGCCCGGGCCAGGGGGCTGGTCAGGATCATGTCGAACATGCCTTCAGGGAGCGATTGCGCCCAGGTGCTGGCCATGTCCCGTCCGGCTTCGGACAGGGCGGTGTCGGTGCGGCCCTGGATGCGCGACTGTTGGTTCCAGTCGGTCTGTCCGTGGCGCATGCAGAAGAAAGTGGTCATGGGGTCTGTCTCCTTGTGGTGACGATGCGCTCCATTGTCCGCGCCATTTCGAGATAGTTGACGGACGCGCCGTGGGCCTGGGCCACATGGGCGGCGGCCTGCGCCCCGAGCCGGGAGCGAAGCGCGTCGTCGCGCACCAGGGCGACCACGCCCCGGATGAAGGCGGCCTCGTCGGCCGGAGTGATCAGGCCGGACACCTCGTGGGCCACCACATGGGGCGCGCCCTCGTCGTCGGTGGCCACCACGGGCAGGCCGCAGCGCTGGGCCTCCAGGTAGACCATGCCCACGCTCTCGCGCAGGCCGGGGAAGGCGAAGAGATCACCCGCGCTGAAGACCCCTGGCAGGTCGGCCCGGTCCACCATGCCCAGAAACAGGGCGCGCTCGCCAAGGGCGGCATGGGCCATGGCTTGGAGCTCGGCCCGCATGGGGCCATCGCCAGCCACCACCAGCCGCAGGTCGCGCCCTTCGCCCATGGCCCGGGCAGCTTCCGCGCAGGCCCGGATGGTCCACTCCAGCCCGGTGGCCTTGACCCCGGGCCGCATCATGGCCGCGCAGACTGCCACCACGGTGTCCGGTCCGGCCTTCCACTCGGCGCGCAGGCGCTGCCGGGCGGCCTCGTCGCGGTCGAAGAGCCCGTCGGGCAGGCCGGGGCGCACAAAGGAGTAGCGGTCCCCTGGCAGGAGTCTGGCGCAACCGGCCAGATCGTTGACCCGGTTGCAGAAGACGTGGTCCGCGCAGCGCATGGCCCGCTTGTTGAGGATGTAGCCGGGCCAGGTGGCGAAGCTGCGGGCGCGGTTGCGGGCATAGGCGGCCTGAAAAAGGAAATAGGGGATACCGAGCCGGGCCGAACCGGTGGGACCGAAAATGTCGGGCACCTTGTAGTAGCTGCCGTGGGTGAGCCAGCAGTCCGCCCCGCGCGCGGCCTTGATCATTCGGCCCAGAGCGCGGACTGCTCCGGGCCAGCTGCCGGGCCTGCGATGGATCTCCCTGGCCGGAAAGAACGGCACCGCCTCCACCGTGTGGCCGAAGCCGCGCAGGGTGGTCAGCAGGTCGCGCGCGATGGTCACGTCGCCCGAGACGCTCGGGTGATTCACGGGCTTGAAGGGGGTGCAAAAGGCTATCTTCAACGGCTGCTCGCTGGTTGGGTCGTGGCGCTGGCATTCCATTACACCAAAGACGGACCGCGTCCAAGGGGGGAATGAACGGTCGGGGTGATGAGCGGGGGCAGCGTCAGGGCGCGGGCGGCAGGGTGAAGATGAAGACCGAGCCCTTGCCCGGGGTGCTCTGGGCGGTGATGGTGCCGCCGTAGTGCTCCACGATGCGGCGACAAATGGCCAGCCCCATGCCGCTGCCTCGCAGGGTACGGTTGTTCACGGTGTCGTTGCGCACCTGATAGAAGGTCTCGAAGACCCGGGCCAGTTCCTCGGGCGGGATGCCGATGCCGCTGTCGGACACAGCCACCCGCAGCCAGCCCGAGTCCGTGACCGAGACCGACAGGCGCACCGTGCCCCGGCGGGTGAACTTGGCTCCGTTGCCCACCAGATTGGCGAGGACCTGGAGCAGTCTGTCCGGGTCCGCGACCACTTCGGGCAGCGGGCCGTCCACATCGACCTCAAAGACCACCCGGCTGTCCGCAAAATACCCCTTGAGCACGGGCACGGCTCCCTCGATGAGATGGGTCGGGTCGAGGCGGTCGTCGTTCCAGGAAGAACTCCCGGACTCAATCCTGGAGAGATCGAGAAAGTCGTTGACCAGCCGGGTCAGCCGCTCTCCTTCCTGTTCGATGACGGCGAGGTTGTCCCGGATGCGGGCAGCCCTGGCCTTGATCCCGTCGGCTGGGCCGTCGGCGGCCTCCACCAGGGGCATGAAGTGCTTGTTGAAATCCCTGCCGATGATCTTGCAGAACCCGAGCACCGAGGTAAGCGGCGTGCGCAGGTCATGGGACACGGTGTTGAGTACGGCGGTCTTGAGTTCGTCGAGCTTGGTCAGATCCGCGTTTGCCCGCTCAAGCTCGCGCGAGCGATCGGTGAGCTGGGCGGTGCGCTCGTCCACCAGCTCCTCCAGGCTGCGGTTGAGCCGGGCCAGCTCGGCCTCGGCCCGCCTGCGCGCGCGCACGCTGGCCAGCAGCAGCACGATGGACATCAGCATGACCGCCATGACCACAGTCACGACCGTGATTTCCATGGCGTAGCGCCTGAACATGGACTGGGGCACGTTGATCAGGGTGGCACCCGAGGGAATCCTGTCCGGGGCCAGGCCGTATCGCTCCATGACCGTGTAGTCGAACATGGGCCGGTTGGCCTGCTGTGACACGGGCGCGATGGTCTCGGCCCGCTCCCCGCCCATGATCCGCCCGGCCATGGCCGCGGCCAACTCGCCCTGATGCTGGCCCGAGGCGAGCACGCCGCCCACGATGCCCAGCCCGTCGCCGCTGCTCAGCAGGAAATCCCAGAGACCGTAGACCGGGGCCTGCGAGGCGAGGCTTATGTGCTCGATGGCTTCTTCGTAGGTGTACCAGCGGCCACGCCTGTCGCGGTTGTAGCTGATGAACAGGCAGGCGTGGTCCCTGGGCAGGGTGGCCAGGATGGCTTCGAGTTCGGGCAGGGAGGTGTCTTCAATCCAGGCGAAGCGCGCCTTGTCCGCGAACAGTGGCAGAAGCGCCTCTGTGGCAGCCCGGTTGATCTTGCCAGTGGTGGTCTCGTCGCTGATCAGGTGGATGGTGCCCACGCCGGGCTGCAGGGTCAGGATGGTCTCGATGGTGCCCACGATGTCAACGGCCTCGTAGATGCCGGTGATCCCCTCGGGCCGCTCGCCCTCCAGAATATCCCCATCGTTGACCCCGCAGAAGACCACTGGCGCGCCGCCGAAGAGGGTGGCCCGGTGCGCCATGGCGAAGCGGGCAGCGTTGTCATCGGAGGCGATGATCGCGTCGAAGCGTGTGTCACGGTACTTGAGGCGAAACTGCCTGACCAGCAGGTCGAGATACTCGGGGGTGTAGATGTTCTTGGTGTCCATGTACTCCACGTGGATGCGTACCGGACGGTCCATGGCGGCCAGGGTCTGCTCCACCCCCCGGGTGATGTCTGCGGTCCAGGTAAGTACGTGGCTGTAGGAATTGAGCAGGAGCACCCGGTGTTCGTGGTGCGCCCGGGCTGGCGCGGCGCCGCAGGGTGGAAGCAGGAACAGGAGCAGGAGCGCGGTCGCGAGAAGCCGCCGGGGGGCCGTGCCGAGTGATAGGATCTGCCGCATATGCCTGTTCCGGTGTCGGTGGTGTGCCAGTCTTGTCACTGACATAGCACGAAACAGGGATTTGAGGCTACCTAATCCTATCAGGTCGGTCTGCGGGGTGCAAAGGGCTCACCGCTCGTCAGGGGGCGGCTGGAAGGAGTCGTCGGAATCGTCGTGGCCCTGCCCATCGGCCGGGTCAGGCTCCAGGGCCGGAAGCGGCCGGCCGCTACCGCCGGGCATGTTGGCCAGCCGCGCCTCCACCACCTTGGGGTTGGGGTAGGTTAGCAGGATGGAGCGCAGCAGTTCTCGGGCCGTGGCATAGTCACGCTCGTTCTCGTGGATGTCGGCCAGCAGAAACACGGCCAGGACGCGGGTCTCGTCGTCGGCGTCTGGCAGGGCCAGCAGATCCTTCAGAGCCCGGCGGGCCTGGCTGGAGTTGCCGATGAAGCTGTAACTCTGGGCCAGTTCATAGAGACAGCGCGCCTTGCCGTGGCTGTCCGTGGCCGAATCCGCGCAGTTCTCCAGGGTCATGGCCACGAGGTCGTAGTTGCCCATGGAGCGGTGGAGCCGGGCCATGCGCAGCAGGGTGGCGTATGTGCGCCGGGGCGAGCCCTCGGCGTGGGCCAGGCATTTTTCCAGGGCCTCGATGGCCTTGCCCTGGTTGCCCAGCTGGGCGTACACGTCGCCCAGCTGGAACATGATCTGCCAGGCCGCTTCCTGGTCCATCCCCAGCTCCAGATACATGGCTTCGAGCAGGACCACGGCCCTGTCCATGTCCCCCTTGATGGTCACGGCGATCTCGCTGAGCCGGTCCCAGGCCTCCTTGCGGAACTCGCCCTGGGGCTCGGCCTGAAGGTATCGCTCGTAGTCCTTTTCGGCTTCGAGATAGAATCCCTTGGAATAGGAATCTCGGGCGCGGCGGATGTCTTCGTCCCCCGGGGAGCGGTCTTGCGAGCAGGCCACGGCGATGAGCATCGCCGTGGCCAGCAATATCAGTATCAGTTTACGCTGCATCGGGTTCCTAGGAAACCACGTCCTTGAGTTCCTCGTCCCCTTCCATGACCAGCTCGAAGCCAATGACGGTATTGTCGGCGTCCATGCGCACGAGCCGCACACCCTGGGTGGCGCGGCCGCGCGTCTGACTGACCTCGGAGACGGACATGCGGATGATCTTGTTGGCCGAGGTCAGCAGAATCACGTCGTCGTTCTCGCTGACCATGCGCGCGCCCACGACCTTGCCGGTCTTGTTGGTCAGGCGCATGTTCAGGATACCCTTGCCGCCACGTGATTGCTGCCGGTACTGGTCGATGCCGGTGCGCTTGCCGAACCCGCCCGCCGACACGGTCAGCAGCTGGTCGCGCTCCGGGTCACCGGTGACCACGAAGGCCACCACCTCGTCATCGCCGCGCAGGGCCACGCCCTTGACGCCCGCCGTGGCCCGGCCCAGGGGCCGCGCATCGTTGATGTTGAAGCGGATGGCAGAGCCGTCGCGCGTCACCAGAATGCCGTCCACATCCGGCTCGATCTCGCGGACCAGCATCAACTCGTCCCCGTCGCGCAGGTTCACGGCCCGGATGCCGGTGGACCGGCAGTTGCCGTACAGGCCGATGCTGGAGCGCTTGATCATGCCCTTTTTGGTCACGAACAGGAAGAAGCGGTCGTCCGCGAACTCGCGCAGGGACAGGGCCGTGGTGATGTGCTCGTCCTTGTCCAGCGGCAGCAGGTTGGCCACGTGGCCGCCCTTGGCGTAGCGGCTGCCCTCGGGCACCTGATGTGCCTTGATCTTGAACATCTTGCCCTGGTTGGTGAAGAGCACCAGATGCTGGTGGTTGGTGGTCAGCATGAAGGTGTGGATGAAGTCGCCGTCGCCGGTCTGCACGCCCGAGATGCCCTTGCCGCCCCGGCGCTGGGCCGTGTAGTTGGAAAGCGGAGTGCGCTTGATGTAGCCGCGCTGGGACAGGGTGATCACGGTCTCCTCGTCAGGGATCAGATCCTCGATATCGATGGAGTCCGGGTTGGCCATGAGCAACTCGGAGCGGCGCGGGGTGGAGTAGTTGGCCTTGATATCCTTCAACTCTTCACGGATCACGCCCTTGAGCACCTCCTCGTTGTTGAGGATGGAGGTGAAGTACTCGATCTTCTTGAGCAACTCGGCCAGCTCTTCGAGCAGCTTGTCGTGCTCCAGGCCGGTGAGCTTTTGCAGACGCATGTCCAGGATCGCCCTGGCCTGGATCTCTGTCAGCTCAAAGCGGGTCATCAGGGCGTCGCGGGCGTCATCAGGCGACTTGGACGCGCGGATGAGCTTGACCACTTCGTCGATGTTGTCCAGCGCGATGCGCAGGCCCTCAAGGATGTGGACGCGCTTTTCGCACTTGTCGAGGTCGAACCTGGTACGGCGGATGACCACCTCGCGCCGATGATCCAGGAAGTAGTCGAGGACGCTCTTGAGGTTGAGCAGCATGGGCCGCTTGCCCACCACGGCCATCATGTTGATGCCGAAGCTCGTCTCAAGGGGAGTGTACTTGTACAGGGCGTTGATGATGATGTCGGCAATGGCCCCGCGCTTGAGGTCAAGGACGATGCGGATGCCGCGCCGGTCAGACTCGTCGCGCAGATCCGACACGCCGTCGATGCGCTTCTCGTGCACCAGGGCCGCGATCTTCTCCACCAGGGTGGACTTGTTGAGCGCGTAGGGAATCTCCCTGATGACGATGGCGTCCTTCCTGCCCTTGCCAGCCTCTTCCACCTCGACCACACCGCGAATCCGGATGGAGCCCCGGCCCGTGGTATAGGCGTCGTAGAGCCCCTGGCCGCCGTAAACCATGCCGCCCGTGGGGAAGTCCGGCCCCTTGACGAAGGTCATCAGGTCCTGGACCGTGCAGCTGGGGTTGTCCAGCAGGTGGACGCAGCCGTCGATGAGCTCAGACAGGTTGTGGGGCGGGATATTGGTGGCCATACCCACCGCAATGCCCGTGGTGCCGTTCAAGAGCAGGTTGGGCACCTTGGTGGGGAGCACGGAAGGCTCCTGCATGGTGTTGTCGTAGTTGGGCCGGAAATCAACGGTCTGCTTCTCGATGTCGCCGAGGAACTCGGAGCACAGCCGGGCCATGCGCACCTCGGTGTACCGCATGGCCGCCGCGGCGTCGCCGTCGATGGAGCCAAAGTTACCCTGGCCGTCCACCAGGGTGTCGCGCATGGAAAATTCCTGGGCCATGCGCACCAGCGCGTCGTAGACCGCCGAGTCGCCGTGCGGGTGGTATTTGCCGATGACGTCACCGACCACGCGGGCGGACTTCTTGTAGGACCTGTTGTGGTAGTTGCCCAGGTCATGCATGGCGAAAAGAATGCGCCTATGCACGGGCTTGAGGCCGTCCCTAACATCAGGGATGGCGCGCCCGATGATGACACTCAGGCTGTACTCAAGATAGCTTTTCTTAAGTTCACTTTCGATGGAAATCGTGTCGCTCATTCTGCCTCCGGTTATGCCTTTGGCCTCACTGCCTCAGGCTGTCCGGCAAACCCGCATGGGCGGGCCGCCGGGAATCTCCCAAAATCATGGCCTCACAGCGCCGGCAAGGGATGCGCCGGCCGCCTGGGGAAACACGCTTGCACGCACTTTCCCCGGCTCGCCGCCGCAAGCCTAGATGTCCAGCTCCTGCACGGCCAGGGCGTTTTTCTCGATGAAGGCGCGGCGCGGCTCCACGTTGTCGCCCATGAGGTCCATGAAGATGTCGTTGGCCGCGGCCGCGTCATCGATGGTCACCCGGAGCATGGTCCGCTTATCCGGGTGCATGGTGGTTTCCCAGAGCTGCTCAGGGTTCATCTCGCCAAGACCCTTGTAGCGCTGGATCTGCCAGCCGCGCTGGGCTTCCTCGATGACTGCGTCATAGAGCGCGAAAATGCCCGTGACGGGTTTTTCGGCATCCTTGAGGACCAGGGCGAAGTCGAACCCCTCGCAGGACTGCTTGAGGTCATTGTACGTCGTGTAGGCCTGCTTGTAGAGCTTGGAGTGGAAGAACTCCATGGCCAGACGGATGCGATGGCCGTTGGCACTCTCGAAGGTGACGTAGGTGCGGTCCTTGTTCATCTCGTCATCATGCTCGGTCTCGATGTACGCCTTGTAGCCCTTGGCCTCGAAGCAGGTCTTGAAGGCCTCGTGGTCGTGGGTTTCAAAGTGGGTGAAGCTGATGCGCTCCTCATGGTTCATGAGTGCCTGGAAGAGTGCGGGCTCCACGCCCACGGTCTCGGCCTCGGAAAACTTCTGCCGCACGAAGCGGATGGAAGCCATCATCTCCATGAGCTGTGTCTCGATGAACCGCTTGCCCGACTGGGCCTTGACGATGACATCTGTGCCCACCTTTTCCATCAGGAACATCTCAAGCTCTATTTCGTCCTTGATGAATTTCTCGAACTTGCCCTTGTGGGCGCGAAAAAGCGGCGGCTGGGCGATGTAGAGGTTGCCCCGGGTGATCAGCTCCTCGTACTGCCTGAAGAAGAAGGTCAGGAGCAGGGTGCGGATGTGCGAGCCATCCACGTCGGCGTCGGTCATGATGACGACCTTGTGGTAGCGCAGCCGGTTGTAGTCCTTCTCGTCTTCCTCGTGCCCGATGCCAACGCCCAGCGCCGTGATCAGGGCGCGGATCTCCTTGTTGCCGAGCATCTTGTCCATGCGGGTTTTCTCGACATTGAGGATCTTGCCGCGCAGGGGGAGGATGGCCTGATTCTTGGGGTCGCGGCCCTGCTTGGCCGAGCCGCCTGCCGAATCGCCCTCGACGATGAATATTTCCGAGTCCTCGGGCCGCTTGGACTGGCAGTCGGCCAGCGTGCCGGGCAGGGAGTTGTCCGAGAGCGCTCCCTTGCGCCGCACCAAGTCGCGCGCCTTGCGCGCCGCCTCTCTGGCCCGGGCCGCGTCCACCACCTTTTCGATGATGAACCGCGCCTCCTTGGGATTTTCCTCGAAAAAGACGTTGAGCTTCTCATAGATGACGCCCGCCACCAGACCGCTGGCCTGGGAGTTGCCAAGCTTGGTCTTGGTCTGGCCCTCGAACTGCGGGTCAGGCAGCTTGACCGAGATGACCGAGGTCAACCCCTCGCGCACGTCGTCGCCGGTGAGCTTCTTGATGAGCTTCTTGGGCAGGTCGCCGTTTTGCACGTAGTTGTTGATGGCCCGGGTCAGGGCGGTCTTGTACCCGGCCAGATGCGTGCCACCCTCGATGGTGCGGATATTGTTGGCAAAGGTGTAAGTGTTTTCCTTGTAGCCCGAGGTGTATTGCAGGGCGAATTCCACGATCATGTTATCGGACTCGCCCTCGCCATACACGATCTCGCCGATGCTATTCTGGCCGGAGTTGAGATCCTTGACGTACTGGCGGATGCCGCCATCGAACTTGAACTTCTCGTTTTCGCCGTTGCGCTCGTCCTTGAACTCGATCTCAAGGCCGGAGTTGAGGTAGGCCAGTTCCCTGAAGCGCTTGCGCAGGGTCTCGTAATCGAACTGGTTGACCTCGAAGATGTCCTCGTCGGGCCGGAAGCGCTGGATAGTGCCGGTGGAGTCTGCCGGTCCTATCTCCTCAAGCTCCTGGACCACGGCGCCGCGCTCGAACTTGATGCGGTAGGTCTTGCCGTTGCGCTTGACCGTGGTCTCCATGAACTCGGAGAGGGCGTTGACGCAGGACACACCAACACCGTGCAGACCGCCGGAAACCTTGTAAGAATCGTTGTCGAACTTGCCGCCCGCGTGGAGCATGGTCATGGCCATCTGCACGGCCGGGATGCCTTCCTTGGGGTGAATTTCCACCGGAATGCCGCGGCCGTTGTCAGTCACTGTGCACGAGTTGTCCATGTGCAGGGTGACCTTGATGGTGTCGCAATACCCGGCCATGGCCTCGTCAATGGAGTTGTCGATGACCTCGTAAACGAGATGGTGCAGGCCGCGGATGTCGGTGGACCCGATGTACATGGCCGGGCGCTTGCGCACGGCTGCGAGCCCTTCGAGGAGGGTTATTGATTCGGCGGTATATTGATTGTCACTCATCTAGACGTTTTCCTCGGTGTAGTAGGTCTCTTCCTGGATCATCATGGGCATGACGATCACGTTGTAGTCGCGATCATCGGCACCGGTCAGGCCGCAGGGGGCCTCGGTACCTGTCAGCGTGAACTTGACGGTGGCGGAGTTGAAGTGGTTCAGAATCTCGATGAGATTCCTGGTGGGGAAAGCCACGCGCTTCATGTCGCCGGAGAAGGTCGCTTCCATGGACTCGCGCGCCGTGCCCGTCTCCTGGCCCTGGGCCGAGATTATCACCTCACCCTCGCCGAATGTGAAGTAGGCGCAGCGGTTGGAGTCGGTGTTGAACAGGGCCACGCGGGACAGAGCGTCCACCAGCTCAAGCCGGTTGACCTCAAGGGTCGAGACGTTGTCATCACCAAGCTTGGCCAGGAAATTGTGATAGTTGGGATACTGGTAGTAGGACAGGGGCAGGGTGAAGGTTTCGCGCTGATCGCCGGTGCGGAAGAAAAGCCGCTTCTGGCTGATGGCCAGTTCGATCTCGTCGGCCGTGAGCCATTTCTTGAGCTCGCCCAGGTATTTCTTCTGGATGAGCACGCCCTCGTCGGGGAGCATGGCGTGGATGTCGTCGTTGACGAAATTGAACATGGCGAACTGGTGCCCGTTGAGACCGCACACCTCGACCTTCTTGACGCCCATGACCTCTCGCGGGACAAAATAGATGCAGGCAATGGCCTCCATGGAGTCCTCGTCCGAGATGCAGAAGGCGATCTTGTCAATGACCTCGTGCAGGAAGTCGCCGGACCAGAAGACAGTGCCGTTTTCCGGGAAGCTCGAAAACTTCTGAAACCACTCGGGGTCATTGACCGGGAACTTGTACTTCCTGGCCCGCTGCTCCACCAGCACGTTCTGCCCGGCCCCGTCGGTGCTCAAGGCCAGCTCGCCCTGGTCGTTGCGCAGCTGCTTGACCAGATCATAGAAGGCCCGGCCCTGCACACCGGCCAGCCCGTCCTGCTCGATGGCCGCGGGATACGAACCCATGAACTCAAGGTTCGAGTCCGTGCTCATGATGTTCAGGTTCCCGTTTTCGCACTGCAGCCAGATGGTGCGCAAAAAAGCGGCGCCCGTTTTGGCCGGGATGATGCTGGCCGACTTCTGCAGGCCTTCGATGATTTCATCTCTGTTCACTTTCAGTAACATAAATAATATCTCCTTAATTGAGATTTATTGTCTCGGTTCCTTTGTTCCTATCCAATGTAACGTACTAGAAAAAAAACATATTTTCGGCACACGCCAAGGCACATTTTTTGAACCGATTGTGCCCAAAACCTCTGTTTCAGGCCAGGGGTCACGTAAGGCGACATTTATTCTTCAGCGTTTTCAACAGTTGTTTCAGTTCGAAGTCATCATCCTGCATTTGATCGATTTTTTTGACCGAATAGAGGACCGTTGAATGGTCCTTGCCGCCAAAGGCGCGGCCCAGGGCCGGGTAGGAGGCGTTGAGCATCTGGCGGCACAGGAACATGGCCACCTGACGGGCCTGGGCTATGTTCTGGTGGCGCTTGGTGCCGGTCAACTCTTTGATGTTGACGTTGAAATGCTCGCTGACCACGGTCATGATCTTTTTGGGCGTCAGGTCGTCGCTGGCCTTCTCCTCGGTGTTGGCGAGGATGTGCTCGAAATCGCGCTGGCTCATGTCTTTCTTGACCAACTCCTTGAAGGCGAAAAGCTTGAGCAGCACGCCCTGGAGATAGCGGAAATCGGTGAAATGCTGGGCCAGGGTCAATATCTGCTCCTTGCTCAGGGTCAGCCGCTTGAGGCGGCACTGACGCTGGATGTAGCCCACCCGTATCTCAAGGTCCGGCTCCTTGAGGGTGACGATGAGCCCCCAGCCCAGGCGCGATTGCAGGCTTTCGTCAAGGAAATCGCAGCTGATCAGCTTTTCGCGGCAGCCGATGACCATCTGCTTCTTGTTGTCGTAGAAGTGGTTGAAGAGATTGACCACCTCCTGCTGGAAATGGGGATATTCCCTGATCTTCTGGAAATCGTCGATGAACAGGAAATCATAGTCGAAAAGATGGTTCCTGGCCCGGAAGGGATCGCCCTTGAAGCGGATGGTGTACAGGGAGTGCAACTCGTCCATGGAGCCCAGGAACAGGGTCGAGTGCTCATGCTTCTTGCTGATCTCGTTGGCCACGGAACGGATCAGGTGGGTCTTGCCCGAGCCGCCCGGCCCGCAGATGATGAACGGGTTGAAGAGCGAGGCCGCTTGCTTGGCCACCTCCCTGGCCGAGGCGATGGGAAAGTAGTTCTTCTTGCTGATCAGGAAGGTGTCAAAGGTGAATTCCTGGCCAAAGGGAAAGTCGATTCGCTTGACAACCTCGGCGCGGCCGCCCTCACGGGAGCGGTCGGCGCTGCCGTTGTCGCGGTAGCTGACCATGTAGCCGTTGCCAAGGAACATGTTCAGCTGCGCCTCGAACCGGTCCTGCACCTCGCTCTCGAACCACTTGGCGAAAAAGGCGTGGGGAAAGCCGACCACGACCAGCTTGCTTTCCTCCTCGTAGACAAGGTGTAGCGGGTCGAACCAGCGCTTGAGTTCCGTGTCGGTGCTGGTCTGGAGCAGATGTTGGCGCAGGGAGTGTTTCACTATGGATTTTTGCTGTCCGGGGCGGTTGCGCAAGGTGTTGGAAAAACTGTGAAAAAAAGTCATGGTTCAGGGGCTGGAATATATCCCGAAATTTCTTCGATTCTATACCTCAAAACAGCGCCAAAGCCAAGCGTTCCGGGGCTGTTTTCCGGGATAAATCCATTGATTTGCGGACATATTTGGGACATGATGCGATTCCTGTTGAAAACACGGTGAAATTTGGCGGAAACGAGTCCGGAGGGAGCATGGGCCAGCATCAGGTGAACAAGACGATCCAGGAAATCAACGAGCGCATCCGCAAGGGCAAGGCCGTGGTGGTCAATGCCCAGGAGATGATCGAGATCGTCCGCAGGCAGGGCAAGGTCGCTGCTGCCCGGGAGGTGGACGTGGTCACCACCGGCACCTTCTCGCCCATGTGTTCGTCCGGTCTGCTCTTCAACATCGGCCAGCAGCCGCCGGTGATGAAGGTGTCCAAGCTGTGGCTCAACAACGTGCCATGCTACTCCGGCATCGCGGCCGTGGACGCCTACCTGGGCTGCACCGAGTCCAGCGAGGACGACCCGCTGAACAAGGTCCATCCCGGCCGCTTCGTCTACGGCGGCGGGCATGTCATGGAGGATCTGCTGCGTGGCAAGGCCGTGCACCTGCGCGCCGAGGCCTACGGCACGGACTGCTACCCCCGCCGCGAGCTGGACAAGGACATCACCCTGGCCGACCTGCCCAGCGCGGTGATGCTCAACCCGCGCAACTGCTACCAGAATTACAACTGCGCCGTGAACCTGACCAGCCGCACCATCTACACGTACATGGGGCCGCTCAAATCCAACTGCTCCAACGCCAACTTCGCCACCGCGGGCCAGATATCGCCCCTGTTCAACGATCCCTTCCTGAAGACCATTGGCTTTGGCACGCGCATCTTCCTTGGCGGTGGCATCGGCTACGTCATCGGCGCGGGCACCCAGCATGTGGCCAAGCCCCAGCGCAATGAGCGCGGCCTGCCCGAGAACCCGTCAGGCACCCTGATGCTCAAGGGCGACTTCAAGCAGATGGACGCCCGCTACGTGCGCGCCCAGTCCCTGCTGGGCTACGGCGTGTCCCTGGCCGTGGGCGTGGGCATCCCCATCCCCATGCTCAACGAGGAGATGGCCTACTTCACCGGCGTGTGCGACGCGGATATCACCATGCCGGTCAAGGACTACGGCTACGACTATCCCAACGGCATTTCCCGCCAGCTGACCCGCGTCACCTTCGAGGAACTGCGCAGCGGCGAGATCACGGTCAATGGCAAGAAGACCTCGACCGTTCCCCTGACCAGCTACGCCATGTCCCTTGAGGTGGCCGACGAACTCAAGAAGTGGATCCAGCGTGGCGAGTTCACGCTGACCGAAAAAGTTGAAGATATCCCGAGTTTTTAAGCTGTTCAAACGCTGAAAGGAAAGGCCGCCGGATCATTCCGGCGGCCTTGTTTATTTTCTTAGCAGACCGCTGAAAAAGTCAACAGTCTGTTAGGGTCAGGCCGGGTCTTCGAGAATGAGTTCCGAGACCTCGCGGCAGGTGTCCTCGTCGGGCACAAAGGCGACCTCGCCGATGGTGACCACGGGCCGCATGCCGATGAGGGCGTTGAGGATATAGGCGTGCTCGAATCCGGGCAGGGACTCCAGGGGCACGGGTCTGGGCGCCACCTGCACCGTGGTGCGGGCCAACCACAGGCTGGTGGAGGCGAGCCGGTAGGGGGACTCGGTCTCGAAGAACTCGTCGCCCCGGCGAAACAGCAGCGCGCCCGTGGCCGCCTCCAGAAGCCGGTCCTCGAAATCGAGCAGCACGGCGTCGTCAAAGCCGCGCTGCGCTGCCCTGGCCCTGGCCAGGTGGAAGAACATGGCGTTGGTGGTCTTGAACGCGCTCAAGGACGAGACGTGCCGGTCCTCGCACAGGCACAGCCGGTATGCCTTGTACGGCTTGGGTTCGTAGGGCGCGGCCATGATCACCGGGTGGGCGGGCGACTCCATCGGGTAGAAGATGTTGATCCGGGCCGGGCTGCCTTCCAGGCCGTTGCGATTGACCACCTCCAGGATCACTGCCTCGAAATCGATGGCCGCGTACTGCGCCCCATAGGCGCGCAGCGAATGCAGCAGCCGGTCCAGATGCAGGTCCAGATGGCAGGGCTTGCGGCCGTTATAGAAGATGGTCTCGTAGAATCCCGCGCCGTAGCGGAAGGCAGGCGCGGTCGGGTCCATGGGCACCCCCTGGTGGGTGAATTCGCCCTTGCGGTAGTGGATCATATTTCCTCCACAGGTTGATGAAAAACGGCGATCTGCGTCGTTGCTTCAAAAAGTTCAAATCCTCGCGTACAGGAAGTACGCTTCGGCCTTGAACTTTTTTCGCGCCTAGCACCTCACCATTTTTGAACAACCTGCATGATTTGGCTTTTCTACGGCCAGTCCAGGGTCAGAAATTTCTCCGCCTTGGCCACTGTCTCCTGATACTCGCTTGCCGGGTCCGAGTCCACCACGATGCCGCTTCCGGCCCAGAAGTCCATGACTTTGGCCCGGGTGTCGCACACCGCCGTGCGGATGGCCACGGACGAATCCATGTCGCGCTCGCCGCGCACCACCAGCATGGAGCCGCAATACACCCCGCGCGAGTGCGGTTCCAGGGCCTCGATCAGGGTCATGGCGCTCGCCTTGGGGCACCCGGTCACCGACCCGCCCGGAAAGGCGTCAAAGAAAAGATCCAGGCAGTCGCGGTCCTGCCGCAGCCGCCCGGTGACATCGCTGTACATCTGGAGCAGCCTGTCCACCCGGAACACGGACTTGTGGGCCGCAACGCGCACAGAACCCACCTCGCAGTTGGCCGAAATGTCGTTGCGGATCAGATCCACGATCATGGACAGCTCCGCATCCTCCTTGGCCGAGTCGGTCAGCCGTGCGGCCAGGACCGGATCAACCGCTCTGGCCGGGCCGTCCTCCCCGTGCTCACCGACTTCGAGGCGCAGGGTTCCCTTGATGGGCTGGGAGAGTACCCCCCCCCCGCGCACCCGCAAAAACCGCTCTGGCGAGGTGGAGAGCACCCGCCGCGTTCCGGACGAGAACCAGGCATAGAACGGCGCGGGCCGCGTCTGCCACAGGCGCAGGAACAGCCCGGCCGGGTCCAGCCCTGGCCAGCTGACCCGAAATCGCGTCGAAAGGTTGAGCTGGTAGACATCCCCGGCCCGGATCCGGGCCAGGGTCTCTCGCACCCCGGCCTCATAGTCCTCGCGCGGCAGGGACAGTTCCGGGACGCCCCTCCCACCCCCTGTCCGGCGCTGGGAAGTGGTCGCGGCCGGGTGCCCATGCTCCAGACGGGCAAGCCGTTGCCGTAGCCCGGCCACGGCCCGCTCCTCGCCGGTCACGGTCACGATGCCCGTGGCGTCGTCGTACTGCGCCATCGCCGCGTATTTCTTCAGGTGTCCGAGGGGAAAATCGAGAGGCTTGGCCGAGGGGGTGCCGCGCAGGAGCATTCCGTAGGTATAACTGACAAACCCCAAGGCCGGGCCGGGCGACCCGAAGCAGAAATCCTTGACCTCGTCCGGCGTGGTCCGGGCCGAAAAGACCAGCTCGGCGACCACGCCCACCCCGATGAACGGGGTGGTGGCCGTCGGGTGGCCGGGCACGGACAAAAGCACATCCGCTCCCCGGTCGGGATCGCCGTCGCTCTCGCGTACCAGCTCCCCGGCCAGGGCGTCGAACACCCGCCGGTCAAGAGAGGCCGAGAAAGTCGAGGGCGTGGGCAATGAATATCCCCCCGTCGGGTGTCATGAAGGATTCCGGGTGAAACTGGTAGCCGAGCAGCCTGTCGGCCCGAGAGCCCAGAGCCATGATCACTCCGGCGTCGTTGCAGGCCAGCACCGTGAGCCCGCGCCCCACCCCGGTGACGTGGAGTGAGTGGTATCGGGCCACCCGGCAGCGTTCCCCGGCCCAGTCGATGGCCTCGGTTCGGCCGTGGACACAGTCCGGGAGCATCTCGGTGCGCCCCCCCCGCCACTGGTTGATGAGCTGCATGCCAAGGCAGATGCCCAGCACCGGCCCGCCCGCCGCAAACACCCGGGCATAGGCCGGATAATCATCCGGCCTGCCCGGCCCCGGCGAGATGACCACCAGGTCATATTTCGCCGGATCAATTTGCGCCAATCCGACATAGGCCACCACGCGCACCATCGACCCGGGCACGGTCGATGTCAGCAGGTGCTCCAGGTTGCGGGTGAAGCTGTCCGCGTTGTCCACCAGCAGGATGCGCATCAACGACCTGCCACGTCTCGCCCTACAGCGAGGCGGCCGCCTTTTCTACCGAGGCTATGAAACCCTCGCGCGCCTGCCTGATCTTGTCGGCCACACCCTCGTCGTTCAACGCGATGATCTGGGCCGCCAGCCAGGCCGAGTTCTGCGCGCCCACCTTGTCCAGGGCCACCGTACCCACTGGAAAGCCCGGAGGCATCTGCACCGTGGCCAGCAGCGCGTCCATGCCGCCCAGGGCCGACGCGGACAACGGCACGCCCAGCACCGGCCGGATGGTCTTGGCCGCCACAGCCCCTGCCAGATGGGCCGCCAGACCGGCCGCACAGATGAACACCCTGCACCCGGCCGCTTCATACTCGGCCACCAACCGGGCCGTGCGCTCTGGCGTGCGATGCGCCGATGAGACCGTGAACACATGATCAATGCCCAATGACTTGAGCAAATCAGAACACGGACGCATCTTCTCCTCATCCGAAATGGAACCCATGAAAATCACAACCTGCGGCATGTCATGCTCCTTTGTGTGTATGGTGTGCCTCCGGCGGCCAGGGGGGAAGGGGAGAGGGGAAACCTTTGAGAAAAGGTTTCCCC
>JBDRSO010000023.1:0-126712 GCA_043824835.1 Pseudomonadota bacterium
CTTGATTCTAGCCATGTCGGCCCTCCTTTGAGCTTCACTTTCTGGTACACATACCAGCTTAAGCTAGGGAGTGCCGACATGGTATTTCTTTGGTTACTTTCTTTTGGGCCAGCAAAAGAAAGTAACCCCGCCGGGAGGGCATCCAAAAAACTGGAGGAGCGACAGCGACGGCTCTTCACTCTTCACCCACTTCCCCCAGATGAATTCCAAAGCATCTCCTCTTCCCGCTGCATGAAATTCTCCTCCACCTCCGCATCCGCGAATGTTTCGTCGCGCCTTGGGCCGTCTGGACATTGGGTTCGTCCCGTTATATGAACGGGGACATTTTCCGAACGCCAAGGGGAAATTCCCTTTTCCGTCAAATTCATTGAAGGACACGAGCCATGAATACGCCCAATTTTGCGCCCTTGAAACTCTTCATCACCGGCCCGACGTATATTCGGGACGACGTCAAACAGGCCGCGCTGCTGCCCGAATTCGGGCATCGCGACACCGAGAACGACCTGCGGTTCGGCCCCATTCGTGAGAATCTGCGGATACTGGCCGGGGCGGGCGATGCCTATGAGCCGGTCCTGTTCCTGGGGTCCGGCTCCACGGCCATGGAGGCGTCCATCCGCTCCCTGGTGGCCGAGAACGAGACCCTGCTCAACGTCTCGGTGGGCGCCTTTGGCGACCATTACTATAATATCGCGGTGGCCAACGGCAAAAAGGCCGAGAACCTCAAGTTTGACTACGGCCAGGCCATCGACATGGCCCTGCTTGAGGCGAAACTGCGTGAGATCAAGCCCGCCGTGGTCTCCTTCACCCACAACGAGACCTCCACCGGCGTGACCAATGACATGAAGGCGGTCTGCGCCCTGATCCGCAAGCACGGGGCCATGCCCCTGGTGGACGGCGTGTCCATCTTCGGCGGTGCGGACCTGGACCTGATCAATTCCGGGGCGGCCATGTACTCCACGGCCACCCAGAAATCCCTGGCCCTGCCTGCCGGATTCGGCATTGGCTTCATCAGCCGCGAGGCCGAGGAAAAGGCCAGGACCGTGATCTGCAAGGGGCACACCACGGACATCACCAAGCAGCTTGAGCGCGCCCGCAAGAATCAGACCCTGACCACCCCCAACTGCACCCTGGCCAACCAGATGTTCGTGCAGCTTGAGCGCATCGTCAAGGAAGAGGGCGTGGCCGCCCGTTTTGCCCGGCATATCGAGATGCGGGGCATGGTCGAGGCCTGGGCGGCCCGGCTCGACGGGTTCGAGATGTTCGCGCCCAAGGGATATCGCTCGCCCACGGTGTCTGCCGTGCTCTGCCCGGCCGGGGTGACCGCGGCCCAGCTCAAGAAGGGCGTCAAAGAAGGGCTGCGCGAGCAGGGCTACCTGATGGACCCGGGCTACGGCAAGCTCAACGCCGCCCTTGAGGCCGAGGGCCGCAGGCTGGTTATCCGCATCGGCCACATGGGCGACATCATGCCCGACATGCTGACCGAATATCTCGGCAAGCTCGAAGCCGAACTGAAGAAACTCTAGGAATAGGAGGGGGGAAGGCACATGCGCATACTGGCCAATGACGGATTGGTGGACGAGGCTGTCAAGTATCTGAAAAAGGAAAGATTCACCATCGAGACCGAGAAGCGCGACGAGGACGACCTCATCAGCGAGATCGGCTCTTTTGACGCGCTCTTGGTGCGCTCGGCCACCAAGGTCACCCGTGCGGTGCTGGAGGCGGGCGTGCGCGACGGCGGCCGGCTCAAGATCGTGGGCCGTGGCGGCGTGGGCACGGACAATATCGATCTGGATGCGGCCAAGGAGCTTGGCGTCATCGTCAAGTTCGCGCCCAACGGCAACACCAACGCCACGGCCGAGCACGCCCTGGGGCTGATGTTCGCCATCGCTCGGCGCGTGCCCTTTGCCCACCACACCCTGATGAACGGCGTGTGGCACAAGAAGCGGTTCAGCGGCGTGGAACTGTTCGGCAAGACGCTGGGCATCATCGGCTGCGGCCGCATCGGTCAGGCCCTGGCGGGCAAGGCTGGTGCGCTGGGCATGAAGGTCATCGGCTTTGACATGTACCGCTCCATCGACGCGCCCCTTGAGTATGTTGACACCGTCCCCGAACTGCTTGAGCGCTCGGATTTCGTCAGCCTGCATTGCGGCGGTGCCGATCCAGTCATCAAAGAGGAAGAATTGAAGATCATGAAGGACACCGCCTTCCTGATCAATGCCTCGCGTGGCAAGAACGTGAGCGAGGACGCCCTGTACAACGCGCTCAAGACCGGCGTCATTGCCGGAGCCGCGTTGGACTGCTACGAGTCCGAGCCCAAGCGCGAGGGCATGCCCTTTGAATGCAAGCTGCGCGAGCTGGACAACATCGTGCTCTCCGCCCACCTGGGCGCGTCCACCCGCAATGCGGGCATCCGCACCGGCATGGAGATCGCCGAGGTGGTCACCGGCTACCTGCGGCGCGGCGAGTTCAACAACTCGGTCAACGTCGGCCAGACCGTGGAAGACGAGGGCGCGGACGTCTACACCATCTTCATCACCCACGAGGACACGCCGGGCATGTTCGGCAAGTTCGGCACGGTCATGGGCGAGCTGGGTGTCAACATCCGCGAGAACAACTCCCGCCGCCTGGGCGACCATGTGCAGACCGTGTATATTGTCCACACCCAGCCCGGCGACGCGGTGCGCGAGGCCCTGACCGCCATCAAGGGCGTGAGCCGAGTTTCCTTCTAGCTCGTCATAAAGAAGCGAATGCCAAGGGCCGGGACGCGAGTTCCGGCCCTTTTTCGTGGCGTGGTTTCGGAGAAGTGGCGGGTTAACTGTCCAGCAGCAACCGGCGCTGCCCCCAGACGGCTTGGCCGAGGGAGATGCAGCCGTCGTTGGGCGGCAGGTGGCGGTGGACCAGGGGGATGAGCCCGATGCATTCCAGGGCGCGCGGCAGTTCGGCGGCCAGGGTCAGGTTCTGCATCACCCCGCCGGACAGGGCCACGTGGTGGATGTCGAGCAGGGTGGAGAAGGCAAAGGCCAACTCGGTCAGCCCGTTGATCAGCCCTAGGTGGAAGCGCCGGGCCACCTTGCCCACCGGCACGCCCCGGCCCAGGTCGCCCAGGGCCGCGGCCACCAGCTCCAGGGTATTGAGCGAGATGGGATCGCCGGATTTGAGCGGGCAGGGATAGGCCCCGGTCTCGGTCATGTCCTGGGCTTTTTCGAGGAGGATGGCGGCTTGTCCCTCGTAGGAGATGGTGGTGGTCAGTCCGCACAAGGCGGCCACGGCGTCGAAGAGGCGGCCGCAACTGCTGGTGAGCGGCGAGTTGATGCCCCGGGTCAGCATCCGTGGCATGAAGGCGCTCTCCTGCTCGTACTTGGCGAGCCAGGGCCAAGGGTACGCACCCGGCTCGGTCACGCCCAGTTCCCATAGCGCGGCCTGGGCGATACGCCAGGGTTGCAGCACTGCGGCCTCGCCGCCGGGCAGCCGGATATGGGTGAAGTGGGCCAGCCGCTGGTACTCCATGGTTTCCGGCTCAACCAGCAGGCACTCGCCGCCCCAGAGGGTTCCGTCTTCGCCAAGGCCGGTGCCGTCCAGAGCCAGGCCGATGACCGGGCCGTCGAACTTGTTTTCGGCCAGCACGGCGTGGATGTGGGCCACATGGTGCTGGAGTTTCAGGACCGGGATGCCACGGGTCCGGCCCAGTTCATCGGCCAGGGTGCTGGTCATGTAGTCCGGGTGCAGGTCGCGCACGATGAGCTGTGGCGTCACGCGCAGGATGTCCTGCATGTGGTCGAGAATTTCCCGATAAAAGGCGAAGGTTTCCAGGTTGGCCATGTTGCCGATGTGCTGGCTGGGGAAGGCCTGGTCGCCCTTGGTCAGGGTCAGGGTGCATTTGAGTTCCGGCCCGGTGCCGAGGACCGTGGGGCCTGACCGTGGCAGGAACACCGGCTCGGGCGCGAAGCCGCGTGCCCGGCGCAGCAGCACCGGCCCCTCGGTGTCCGGGTTGACGCGCACCACCGAGTCGTCGGTGCGGATGAGGATGTCGCGATTGTGGAGGAGAAAGACGTCGGCCAGCCCGCCCAGGCGGGCCAGGGCCTCGCGGTTGCCCAGGGCGATGGGCTCGGAAGAGAGGTTGCCCGAGGTCATGACCAGGGCTGGCACCTCGTGCCCGCTCGCAGCGGCAAAGGTGGCTAGCAGAATGTGGTGCAGCGGCGTGTAGGGGAGCATCATCCCGAGATAGTTGGTGTTCGGCGCGATCAGGGGCGACACGGCCAGCGTGTCCCGCTTGGCGGCCAGGACGATGGGGCGGCGGATGCCGGTCAGCCATTCCTCCTCGGCGGCCAGCACCCGGGCCAGCTGTCGGGCCGCATTCAGGTCGGCCACCATGATGGCCAGCGGCTTGTCCGGCCGGTGCTTGCGGTGGCGCAGTTCGGCCACGGCTTCATCCGAGGCCGCGTCGCAGACCAGATGGAAGCCGCCCAGCCCCTTGACCGCCGCGATGCGTCCCTGGGCCAGGGCATCGGCCAGTTGGCGCATCGCCTCGTCGCCCCGGGCCAGGGTGGTCCCGGTCGGGTCGGCCAGCCACACCTCGGGGCCGCAGACCGGGCAGGCGTTGGGCTGGGCGTGAAAGCGGCGGTCGAGCGGATCGTCGTACTCGGCTTGGCACTCGGGGCACTGGGGGAAGCAGGCCATGGAGGTCATGGGCCGGTCATAGGGGATGGACCGGGTGATGGTGTAGCGCGGCCCGCAGTTGGTGCAGTTGGTGAAGGGGTAGCGGTGGCGGCGGTTGCCGGGTGTGGCTATGTCAGCCATGCAGTCCGGGCAGGTGGCTACGTCCGCGCTGATGAGCACCGAGTGCCCGGCCCCGCCTGTGGACTTGAGGATGATGAAGCCCGTCTCGCCCTCCACTGGCTTAAGCGGCTCGGAGCGCAGTCCGACCACGCGAGCCAGGGGCGGCAGCGTGTCGGTCAGGTCAAAGCCGAAGGCTTCCACTTGCTCTGCCGTGCCCTGCACCTCGATGATCACGCCCTGGCTCGAATTGTTCACCGTGCCCGTGACCGCATTGGCCGTGGCGATGCGGTAGACAAAGGGCCGGAATCCGACCCCCTGCACCTGGCCAGTGACGATGAAGCGGTGACGCAGCAGCATGGACATGCCTCACCGTATCGCCCCACGCGAACGAGCGCAAGGGGAATCAGGATTTCGTGAAGTGTTTCAACAGGCTGCGCACCCGGCCTTTGAGCAGGCGCACGGGCTCGAACTTGATGGGGCTCTCGGGCGCCATGGCAAACCCGGTGGCGTCGAACCGCTCCGGCGTGTCCAGCGGGTAGGCAAGCCCGTGCGGGTCGGCCCCGCCCATGTTCCGGGTCACGGCCTCCTGCCACAGCGGCACTTGGCCGGGTTCAAGGCCCAGCACGGTGTAGGCGGCGGTGTCCAGGGCCACGCCGTTGTCCGATGCCGCCAGCAGACCGAGGCGGAAGGGATCGCCCCCGGTGGGGCCGTCGCGGTGCAGAGCCTCCACGCCGTCCATCAGGTGGTGCGTCCGGGGCAGGGCCGCGTACACGTCCATGAGCATGGAGGTGAATGTCCGGGGATCGTCGCCCATGGTGTGGTGGGCCACGGCCTTGCGAAAGCCGACCACGCAGCCGAACAGGTTCTTGACCGCGCCGGTCATGACCATCTGGCAGTGGACCTTGAGCTTAGGCAGGTTGATGATGGCCTGGGCCTCCAGGGCGTCACGCGAGATGCCGATGTGGCCGCCGCGCGTCAGGGGGAGCGGCACGGGTCTGGTCATGCCCGCGACCTTGAGGCCCAGCCCGGCCAGGGCATCGGCCAGCCCCGAGGCGCGGGCCACCTGCGAGGCCGGGCCAAAGGCCGGGGAATCGGCCACGGTCACCCTGGCCCCGCAATCGAGCAGATAGGCGCAGACCGCGCGGACCACCTCGGGATGGGTGGTGCTGTGGCGGGCGCCCCGGGCGGCTACGAGGTTGGGCTTGACCAGCACGTGAGCGCCCGTCGCAAGGGCCAGGCCGCTTGCTTCGAGCAGTCGGGCCACGCTTTCGTCGAGCTGGGCCGGGGCGTAGCCCGGCACCTGGGTCATGGCGACAATGGGTTTGGGCTCATCCGCGCTCATGGGCAGAGCATAGGCCGGAACCCATCTCTCCTTCAAGGCAAAATGGTTGCCAAGCCGAAAGCGAAAAGGGACAATGCGGCCATGCACCGTCTCATTGAACTCTGCGAGGCCACGGTCACGCGCGGCCCGGCCCGGCTGCTCGGCCCGGTCTCCTGGCATCTTGTGCGCGGCCGCCATGCCGCGGTGATCGGCGAAAACGGCTCGGGCAAGACCACGCTGCTCAAGCTCTTGCGGGGCGAGATCGCGCCCGATCACGTGGCGGAACAGGCGGCAGGGCGGGCACCCGGCCAATCGCGCACCTTTGACTTCGGCCACGGGCCGCAATCGTCGCCCATCGGCCTGCGCCAGCGCATCGGGCTGGTCTCGTCGGACATGCAGGATTTCTATTTTCTCCACGCCCGCCGCGCTTCGGCCCGGTCCGTGATCCTGGCCGGATTTTTCGACACGCCGCTGCTCTATGACGAACCCACGCCGCTGCACCGGGCCATGGCCGGGGCGATCATCGATCAATTGTCCATCGGCCATCTCGCGGACCGGCAGATGGGCACGCTCTCCACCGGGCAGGCGCGCATGGTGCTCATCGCCCGCGCCCTGGCGGCCGGGCCGGACGTGCTCCTGCTCGACGAATGCCTGGAGGGGCTGGACGCGCCCACGCGCCGCGAGGTGCTTGCCCTGCTCGACGCGGCCTCGGCGCGGGCCACCCTGGTCTGCGTGGCCCACCGGGCGGGTGACGTGCCGGAGTGTGTCGACCATTTCACGATCCTTGAAGGTGGGCTGGTCAGGGCCGAGGGCGACCGCGAGGCGGCCCTGCGCGCCCTGGCCGACGACTCCGCCGGGCTGGCCGCCTGCGATCTGCCGACGGTAGAGGGCGATGGGCCGGACAGAGCCGGGTATCCGTATCTCCTGCGCATGGACAACGTCAGCGTGGTCATCGGCGGCACGCGCATCCTGCATGGCGTCTCCTGGCAGGTGCTGCCCGGCGAGTGCTGGGCCGTGGTCGGCCCCAACGGGGCGGGCAAGTCCACCCTGCTGCGGCTGATCACCTCGGAGCTGGCCCCCTATGCCGACGATTCCGGGGCCGGAATCGTCAGCCGACTGGGCGGCATGCCCATGGACGAGGCGCGGCCGCGCCTGGGGGTGGTCTCGCCCGCGCTTCAGGCCGGGTACGCACGGGAACTGGGTTGGGAGGTGACCGCCCTTGAGACCGTGCTCTCGGGCTTCCGTGGCAGCGTGGGCATGCTCGACGAACCGACCGACGACGAGCTTGTGATCGCCCACGGGTGGTTGAACCGGGTGGGTCTGGCCCATCTGGCGGACCGGCCTCTGCGGCGCATGTCCTATGGTCAGCAGCGGCGGGTGTTCCTGGCCCGGGCCATGGCCCCGGAGCCGGACCTGCTCCTGCTCGACGAGCCGTTGACCGGGCTGGACGCTCCCTCGCGTGCCTTCATGCGCCGGGTGCTGGACCGTCTGGCCGGGGCCGGGGTGCCCTTCGTCCTGGTCACCCACCACCCAAGCGACATGATCGGGGCCGTGAACTGCGTGCTGGTTCTCGATGCGGGCCGCGTGGCCTTTTCCGGCACCCGCGAGGCCTACGAGGCGCGTTTTGCCCCTTTGCACAGCGCGGACATTGCCAAGGATTCAGTCACGGGGTAGGGTGATTCACTGCATCGAAGGCGGCTCATGAAACCGGAGG
The DNA here is from genome assembly GCA_043824835.1 of Pseudomonadota bacterium. Lineage (GTDB taxonomy): Bacteria > Desulfobacterota > Desulfovibrionia > Desulfovibrionales > Desulfovibrionaceae > Pseudodesulfovibrio. The sequence continues at coordinate 7,812 of JBDRSO010000023.1, forward strand.
TTCCCGTGCGGCGCGAAGGCAAAGTGACCTGGTTCAACGACAAGAAGGGATTCGGCTTCATCACCGGCGACGACGGGATGGACATCTTTGTCCACTATACCGAGATCGTGCGCGACGGCTTTCAGAGCCTGGAGCCCGGCGAGCGCGTCACCTATACCGTGACCGACGAGGAGATCGCCCCCAAGGCCGTGGACGTGCACCCGGTGGAGGAAGGGGCGCGGCAGACGCTGCTGTAGCCGGAGCAGGCCGTATTTCTACAGCCCGTGGTCGCGCATGTGGGCGTCGAGGACGTTGTCCACGAGGACGCGCTTTTCGTCGATCCTGCCCGGGGTGATGGTGTAGCGGATGACCACCCATTCGAGGTTGTCGATGTATTCCACGTGGCCGTAGCCGCCCTCGGGCAGACTGTCGCGCATCAGTTCCAGAAAATCGTCGATCATCAGGTACACGCCCTCGTGGTCCAGGCGCAGCACGTCGCCATCGTACTCCACCTGATCAAAGGGGAGAGCGTCCTTGATCCGTTCGAACAGCTCCGGCGAGACGCGGTGAAAATCGCCGTATACCCTGACATCTTCCATGATTCTCTTCCTGTCCTGCTGATGGTTCAAACCCCGAACTAAGCATCACGGCCGAGCCAGTCAACCAGGGCGGCATGCTTTGTTTCGAGGTCGTCCCACAGGAGCCGGGTGGTGTCGCGGGCCAGGGCGGCCAGTTCCTCGTCTGAGTATTTGGTGTCGAGCTTGAGCTTGTTGCCCATGACGTGGCCGGTCTGGCGCAGGGTCTTCGCTCTGGCCAGGCTCGAATGCTGGACGTGGCGCACGGCCAGGGTTCCGGCGTACAGGGCGGGCATCCCGGCCAGGGCCGAGCGCATGTCGCGGTCCAGGTCGTCGAACTGTGAGGGTGTGTAGCGCAGGTCGAAGCCGCCCGCCTTGGCTATGGCGGCCATGGACACGAGGTGGCAGCAGCCCGAGACCGAGAGGCAGGGCCGGACATAGGTGAACAGCCCGGTGTCCGGCGACCCGGCGCAGTTATCGAAGACCGCCACCCGGTTGGGCAGCACGCCTGGCTCCGGGGCCTTGGGCGGCCTCGGAAAGAGATTGTAGTCTGCCGATTGCAGTCCGTGGGGCGGCGTGGCCGAGGTGATGCGGCAGCCCACGGCCCCGATGTCGATCGCGCCGCGATATCCCCTGGCCGCACCCAGCAGCCGGGTCAGCCAGTCGGGCGGCAGGACCACGTCGTCGTCCAGAAAGGCGGCCCAGGCGCAGCGGCGCACCTCGGGCAGGGAGAGCAGCCAGTTGCGCGCCGCCGGAGCACCCACATTGACCGGCAGGGTGGTCACATGCAGCGGGGCGCGCCCGCTCTGCGGGCCGAAGAAACCCCGCGCCCGCTCAAGCACCTGCGGGGTGTGATCCGTGGACCCGTTGTCCAGGACAAAGACGTTCGCCCGGCCCAGATGACTGGCGGCCAGACTCTCCAGGGTCGCGGCCAGCAAGTCCGCCTTGTTCCACGAGTAGAGGAGCACGGCCACAGACGTGGTTTCCTCCTCGTTCATCTCCATGGGCGGCGGGGCGTACAGGTCGTGCAGCTTGAGGGTCAGGTTGACGTGCCAGGGCATGGCTTGCCAGAGCCTGGTCAAGGCATCCCGGCCCTTTTCGATTTCTCCCAGACGCAGCAGCAGTTCGCCGCCCGTGAAGGCGCGCCAGAATCCCCATAGGGCGGGGTCCAGTCCGGCGACCAGGGGCAGCGCCTCGTCCGGCGGGCGGGAGTGGAAGGCCAGTTCGGCTGCAAGGCGCGCCTTGAGGGGCAGGGAGGTCGCGTCCCAGGGAATCATGTCCAGGGCGGCCCCGGCCAATTCCGGCCGGTTCAGGAAGAGCAGATCCTGCCAGCAGTGGCGCAGCCAAGCCGGCCAGCGCAGCGGGTCGCGCATGGTCAGGGTCAGGAAATGTCGGGTCAGGTCGTGGTCGTCGCCCCTTACCAGAGCGTGCCATGTGCCGGCCGCCTCGGCGTCGGCCTGCTCGGGCGGCGGCGTGTCGGCCAGTCGGGCCAGGAGGGCGGCCAGCCCCGGATGCCCGACCAGGGCCTCGGGCGGCATGGCCGCTGCCAGCGGGGCCGAGAGGGGATGGGCCTGCGCCCCCCACAGGCCCATGGCGCGGGCCGTGTCGCGGCAGCCGGGGTCTTCCGCGCCCAGGGCGCAGAGCCCTCGCAGCAGCCCGGCCAGGACATCGGGCGTGCCCATGCCCAGGTGCCAACCCGAGAAGCGCTCCCTGAAGGCGGGCAGGATGCCGGGCCGCGCGGCAGGGGTCAGGGCGGTTTCGACAAGGCGCAGGGGATCGGGGGTTGCGGGCGTGTCCATGATGCCGACACCTAGCAGAAATCAGCACGCACAGGAAGGGGCCTGACCATGACCGACCATGACCGACCATGGCCGACCAGGGGCCGACCGGGGCGCGCTGTTGACTTTTCGCAGTGCGGCGCATAGGTGGTGAGCATGGCTCATTCCAGCGATCTTGTTGCCCTTCCTGGCGATCTGTTGCGTCCGCTGCTGCTGGGCTGCACGGGCAAGGCGCATCTGCACGCCACGGCGGCCACGGCCCTGGCCCAAAGCCGCAAGCCGGGCGACCGCTTTTCGATGATCGGGGCCGACCTGCTGCTGGCGGCCTGGGGCGAGAATCCGTTCGACGGTCAGTGTGCGGCCCAGCTGGCCCAGTCCATGGGGCGTCTGCCCGCCCTGCCCAAGCCGCTGGTCCCAATCCTGCGCTCGGTCATGACCCGCTGGCAGCCCGAGGTCACGCCCGAGACGCGGCTGGCCATGGCCGGACCGCCTCGGGATCAGCTCGCCTGCATCACCGCCCACTTGGGCCAGGCCCCGCGCAACCTCTTCTGGTGGCATCATCTCTACGAATTCTGCCGCATCCGGGGCGACTGGACGCCGTTGACCACCGCCCTGGCCACAGCTGTCACGCCCGAGGGGCTCGGACCGCTCTTCGCCCATGCCCAGGCTAACGCGCTGCTCGTGTCGGGCGAGGCGCTGCCCGCGGCCGCTATCTTCCGCCATCTGGAGGCGTCGCTGCCCCTGCCTCTGGTGCGCGAGCGGCTGGCTACGGCCTGGCTGCGCTCGGGCAGGCTCGACGAGGGCACCGGGCTGTTGCGCGAGTGCGCCCGGTCACGGCCATGGCACACGGGGCTGTGGCTGCGTCTTTTTGAACTGAGCATGGACGGGGCGCATGATCTGCTCCCTCTGCCCGGGCAGGTGATGATCCTCGGGTATACCTGGAACAAGGGCGCGGATCTGGCCGTGACCCTCGACTCCCTGGCCCGATCCGAACTGGGCGACGCCCAGGTGCGCATCCTCGACAACGGAAGCACCGACGACACGGCCGAGGTGGTGCGCCGCTTCATCGACAGGGTGGGCTCGGACCGTGCCGAACTGGTCCGGCTGCCGGTCAACGTGGGCGCTCCGGCGGCGCGCAACTGGCTGATGCATCTGCCGGAAGTGACGGCAGCCGACTTTGCCGCCTACATCGACGACGACATCTCCCTGCCGCCGGACTGGTTGCTGCGCCTCGGCGGGGCCGTGGGCCGTTATCCCGAGGCCGGGGTGTGGGGGTGCAAGGTGGTCGATTTCGACGGCCCGGCCCGGGTCCAGTGCGGCGAGCATAACCTGACCCCGGACCCGGCCGGGCGCGAGCAGGTGCTGATGGCCACCCTGATGCTCCAGGAGGCGGACTTTGGTCAGGCAGATTTCATCCGCCCCTGCGCCTCGGTCACGGGCTGCGTCCATCTGTTCAGGACGGCGCGGCTGCTTGAAGCCGGTCCCTTTGACCTGCGTTTCTCGCCCACCCAGTACGACGACCTTGAGCGCGACCTGCGCATGGTCCTTGGCGGCGGGTACGCCGTGTACCAGGGATTCCTGGCCGTGCGCCACAAGCGCGTCTCGGGCGCGCAAAGCGATGTGGGCAGCGCCCAGGCGGCCGGGGCCGCGGCCAACATGCGCAAGCTCATGGGCAAGTACGCGCCCGAGGAGTTCGAGCGCATGGCCGGGCTCATGGATCGCGTCCTGCTGACCGACCTGACCGTGAAGATGCGGGCGCTGGGCGAGTGACCTCCTTCCCTGGTGGCCGGGAAAAGAATGGCTTTTTTGGGAAAAATGATGCACAGGTAATTGCTCCGTGTGCGCGGCGTGTGCATAATGAACACCGGTGAAGCCCGGGCCGTGTCGATACGGCCAACCACGCCACGCATATCGACCCATACCAAGGAGAACGCATGACCAAATTCGATTCCCACACGCTGTTCAGCGGCGGCGCGCAGGGCGCCGAGGCCGAGTTCGGCCGCTTGGCCGAGCAGTATGGCCTGGCCGAGGTCAACTATACCTTCGAGGGGCACAAGATCGAGCGCATCCGGGGCATCCGGGTTCTGACCAACGAGGAGCTGATCCGCAAGGATGTCAGCCTCACCTACGTCTCGAAGCTCCTCAATCGCAAGTTCACCAATGCGGAGAAGATGCGTAAGGTGCTCCAGACCATCATGTATCAGGTGGAGTCCTCCCATCAGGTGTTCGTTGTCGGCACCATCCAGGAGGATGGTACGGTCAAGGGCGGCACTGGCTGGGGCGCGGAGTTCGCCAAGATTTGCAACAAGGATCTTTACGTCTTCGGGCAGGTGAAAAACGGCTGGTTCCGCTGGGAATCCGGTCAGTGGGTGCCCGTGACCGATCCGCTGATCACCGAGACCCACTTCACCGGCACCGGCACCCGTTTTCTTGAAGACAACGGCCGCAAGGCCATCGTCGACCTGTTCACCCGCTCCTTCAAGTAGGCGAACCGGTGATTCTGTCGCCAGCAGGGGCGGTCCGGGTATGCCGGGCCGCCCTTTTTTGCGTGGTGGCTCAGTCGGACAGGGCGTCGATGAGCAACGGATGGAGCATGCGCCAGAAGGCCCCGGCCGGGCCGTCCAGATCGGGCAGCACCGCCCCCAGGGCGTGGCTGAAGTGGAGCCGGTCGGCGCGAACCGTGGCCCGGTCCATGCGCAGTAGGTCGTCGTGGTCGAAGGTGTGCTCCAGCTTGTGGTGGTTGGCGTAGGCCTGGGCCATGGACGCCCGGGTGCGCGCGCTGCCCGTGTCCTGGAGGTGGACCACCGCGACCCTGCCGTCGTAGACCACCTGTCCGCTCGCCTTCCATATCTGCATGTCGTGTTCGATGTCGTCCACCTGGGACGGGGAGAAGCGCACGCCAAAGTCAGGCACACCGAGCCGGTCCAGGCGCTCCCTGTGAAGCAGGTGGCAGCAGCCCATGACCGTCAGGCAGGGGCGCGTCGCGTCGAACTGGCCCATGTCCATGAGGGTGGGCGCGTTGGGCGTGAAGCGGATTTTTCTTTCGCCGACCTCGGAGAAATTGCGGAAGGCGTACTGGATGGTCCGCACCCCCTGGTTGACGCATTTGCACCCTGCGGCGGCCGCCTCGGGGAAGCGGGCCAGGGTGGTGGTGAGGCGGGGCAGCCAGTGTGGCGGCAGGAGCACGTCGTCGTCCAGAAAGGCCACGAGCCGGGCCGCGCGCACCTCGGGCAGGGCGAGCAGCCAGTTGCGGGCCGCCGGAGCGCCCACGTTGACCGGCAGATGGACAAAGGCGAGGGATTCGGTGAGCATCGGCGCGGCCTCGCGGACCCGTCGCTCCAGCTCGTCCGGCGGGCAGGTGGTGGTGCCGTTGTTCAGGATGGTCACGCGCGCCTGACCCAGTCGTGTGGCCGCCAGTGAGGCCATGGTGCGGGCCAGCATGTCCGGCTTGTTCCAGGAGTAGAGGCAGATGTGGGTGTCTGGTCCGGGCTCGGACTCGGCGTGGTCGGCGGCAAGCTCGGCCAGTTGCTCAATGACGGCGGGCTGAAACGGCTCCGCGCCGAGGGAGGCGAGCAGGTGGGTGCGGGCTCCTGCCGCGTCGCCCTGGTCCAGAGCCATGCGGGCGCGCAGGGTATGGGCCGGGAAGGCCGGGACCGATTCGTCGAGGAGCATCTGGGCCAGCAGCGGTTCGCCAGCGCCATACGCGCCCCAGGCGAGCATGGGACCGGCCAGCAGCCCCGAGGGCGAGGCAGCCATGATCTCGATGGCCTTGATCAACTGTTCGCGCGCGCACGCGCGCCACAGGGCGAGCAGGACCGGGTAGCGGTGGGCGTTGGCGGGCTGGGCGCGCACATGGGCCAGCAGGTCGTCCGGGGCGGCCGTGCGCGGATCCGGCGGGGCGATGTTCTCGGGCACGGGCTCGCTGTCGGTCAATCGGCGGGCCTGGACCAGCCAGTGGCCCATGGGCGGGTGGCCCAGGGTGCGGTTGACGTCCTCGGCCAGCCGGATCGTGTCGCGGTCAAAGGGGTCGAAGATGGCGGCGTGGCGGACCAGACCGCTGCCCAGGGCGGCCAGGGGCGGGGTCAGCGGCCGCGCATCGAGCAGGGTGGCGGCTGCAGCCGTGGCGTGGTCCGGGGCGAGATACCCGCTGTTTCGGGTCAGGGTCACGAGGCGCGAGACGAGGCGGGCGGCGTTGTCCATGCCCCGGTGTAGCAGACTTGGCCCGGCAATGGAAAGCCCCCGGCCAAGACCTCGTAGGGAGGCTTGTGCCGGGGGCTGGACAGTGCTTTGTGAAGGCTGCTGGCCGGATCAGTTCTCCAGCTTCTTGCGCGGCTTCTTCTTGGTCTGCGCGACCTTTTTCACGTCGATATTGTACTTCTTCACCTTGTAGTTGACGATGCGGTAGGAAACGCGCAGGTCGCGGGCGGATTGGAGCATGTTGCCGCCGGTCTTCTTGAGCGAATCCACCAGCAGCTCCTGCTCGAACTTGGCCACGGCCTCGCCAAAGGAAAGGTTGATGCCCGTGGCCGAACTCTCGGCCGACTGGAGGGTGGGCGGCAGGTGGTAGGTGCGGATGACCGATTCCTCGCACAGCAGCACGGCGCGCTCTATGCAGTTCTTCAGTTCGCGCACGTTGCCGGGCCAGTGGTACATGACCAGCAGCTCGATGGCCGGGGTGGAGATGCGCTTGACCTCCTTGCCGTATTCGCTGGAGAAATCGCTCAGGAAATGCTCGGCCAGGGGCAGGATGTCTTCGCGGCGCTCATGGAGCGGGGGGATGAAGATGGGGAAGACGTTGATGCGGTAGTAGAGATCCTCGCGGAACCTGCCCTTTTCGAGCAGTTCCTCCAGGGGCTGGTGGGTGGCGCAGATGAGGCGCACGTCCACCGTGATGGTCTGCTCGCTGCCCACGCGCTGGATTTCCTTTTCCTGGATGGCGCGCAGCACCTTGGCCTGGGCGTCCATGGAAAGCTCGCCGATCTCGTCGAGAAACAGAGTGCCCTGGTCCGCCACCTCGAACAGCCCGCGCTTGGTCTGGAAGGCGCCGGTGAAGGCGCCCTTCTGGTGGCCGAACAGTTCTGACTCGATGAGTTCCGAGGGCAGGGCCGCGCAGTTGAGCCGGATAAGCGGCTTGTCTGCCCTGGGGCTGGCCGAATGGATCGCCTCGGCCAGCAGCTCCTTGCCTGTTCCGGACTGACCGCGCAGCAGCGCAGTGGCCCGGCTGGGGGCCACCTGGCGCGACTGCCTGAGCACGAGGCGCATGGCCTTGCTGGCGGCCACGAAGTCCTTGGGCGGGGTGGAGTCCACGCTGCTCGCCATCAGACCCTGGGTGAGCAGATGATTCTGGGCGGCCATCTCTTCCTGCAACTGGGCCACATGGCCCGCGATGATGCCCGCCACCACCTCCAGGAACTGGCGGTGGGCGTCGAGGTCTTCTGCCGGGATCAGGGGCACGTCCACCGAGAGCGCGCCGATGACCTCGTGGTCGCCAGTGCCCCGGTTGATGACCGGCACGCAGATGAAGCCGAGCTTGCGCAGTTCTTCTTCGCTGCGGCCAAATGCCTTGTTGAGGAATTCCTTGTCGTCGGACATGCGCGGCACGGTGATGGACTGGCCCGAGCCGAAGACGCGTCCGATGACGCCCCGGCCCGGCGAGTAGGTCACATCGTCGGTCTGGGCCGGGCTGTAGGTCAGGGAGAGCTTCAGGTTCTCGGTCTTGGGGTCCATGATGACCATGAACGCCCTGACGTACTCCATGTCCTGGGCCAGGATTCTCAGAAGCTGGTTCAGGGACTCCTCAAGCGGGGCATCCCGCTTGAGGGTTTCCTGAATGGTCTTGAGGGTGACCAGATAGCTGAGGTCGGAGTCGCCTTGTGTCGTATGTGCCATTTGAATACTTCTCTAAGCGTCGAGCGCGGCCACGCCGAGTTCCAGCGCTTTGAGGTTGACGGCCTGGAGCTTGGCCGGGAGGTTGGCCTTGATGGTCGCTTCGAGGGCTTCGGGTCCGAAGGGCAGCGCGCCCGTGGCGCACAGGGCGCCGAGCAGGGCGATGTTGCCGCTCTGGACAGCGCCGGCCTGGATGCCGATGGTCTGGCTGTCCATGTAGTGGGCCTGATCGGTGCAGGCGGCCACCTGGGCCTTGATCTCGTCGAGGCTCGGGCACGCCTGTTTGCCCATGGATACCGAGAGCGGGGGCATGAATTCGGTGCTGGAGAGCACCAGTCCGCCGCGCTTGAGGTAGGGCAGGGCGCGAACGGTCTCCATGGGCTCGAAGCCAAGGAGGATGTCTGCCTCGCCGTGGCCGATCTTGGGCGATTTGCAGCCGATGAGCACGGTGGATTCCACCACGCCGCCGCGCTGGGCCATGCCGTGGATTTCGCCGGAGGTGACGGGCAGTCCGGCGGCGAGCACGGTCCTGGCAAGCATGGTGGTGGCGGTCAGGGTTCCCTGGCCGCCAACGCCGGTCATGAATATGCGGATGGGCTTGACGTCGTTCATTCTAGCTGCCCCTTTTCTTGGCTTTGATGTGTCCGCACACCTGCAGGCAGAGCATGCAGCCGTTGCACAGGATGGGATTGACCGCCGCGTGGTCGCCGTCGCGGTACATGGCCGGGCAGGCCAGGGTGTCCAGACATTCGAACCGGCCGGTGCAGCTCTCGGCCACATAGGCCACCTGGGGCGCGACCTTCTTGTAGATCCGGCGGGTGAACAGCGGGCACGGCTCCTTGGCGATGAGCGCCCTCACGCCCTTCATGGCCTTGAGTTCCTCGAAGGCGGCGATGGTCTTCTTCTGGTTGAAGGGGTTGACCTCGCGCACCTCGGTCACGCCGAGCCCGCGCAACGAGGCCTCGATGTCCAGCCGGGAGTCGTTGTCGCCGAGGATGGTCTTGTCCACGCCGGGGTGGGGCTGGTGGCCGGTCATGGCCGTGGTCCGGTTGTCTAGCACCACGATGAGGACGTCGTGCTTGTTGAACACGGCGTTGGCCACGCCGGTGAGCCCGGAGTGGAAGTAGGTGGAGTCGCCGATGAAGGCCAGCACGGTCTTGCCCGAGGCCAGGGCCGCGCCGCCGCCCGCCGAGATGGACGAGCCCATGCACAGCAGGAAGTCCGCCGCCTTGAGCGGGGGGAGCAGTCCCAGGGTATAGCAGCCGATGTCGGACGAGTAGATGGCGTCGTCGCCGAAGACCTTGCGAGCGGCGAAGTAGGAGCCGCGATGGGGACAGCCCGCGCAGAGGTTGGGCGGCCGCATGGGCAGGGCTGCGGGCGGGCAGGCGTCCCGAGTCGGGGCGGCCTCGCCAGTGAGCCGGTAGATGGCGTCCTCCACCATGGTCACGGTGAATTCGTTGCACCGGGGCAGCACGTCCTTGCCGAGAATCTCGACATCCAGGCCGTTCTTCTGGGCCAGCACGCGCAGGTCGTTTTCGAGGATGGGTTCCAGCTCCTCCACCACGAGCAGCCGGGAGACCGACGAAAGGAAGCCGAGGCACATGGTCTCGGGCAGCGGGTGGCTGAAGCCGAGCCCAAGCACCTTGACCCTGTCGGCCAGACCGCTCTGGGACAGGGCATCGGCCACATAGGCGCGGCTGATGCTTGAACAGATGATACCCAGCGAGCCGCTGCCGGTGACGGTGTTGTAGGGGGAGTTCTCGGCCTCCTGGCGCAGGGCTTCGAGCCGCTCAAGCAGGGCCACGTGCATGGGCCGGGAGAAGGCCGGGATGGGTACGAATTTTGAGGGGTTGCGCTGGAATCCGTCGGGCTTGCCGGGGTCGGCCACCGGGCCGAATTTCACCGGACCGCGCAGGTGGTTGACCCGGGTGGTGGTGCGCAGCATGAAGGGCGCGCCGTGCTTCTTGCTCAGGAGCAGGCCGTCGCGGGTCATGTCCTTGGCTTCTTGGGCTGTGGACGGTTCAAGGACCGGCATGCCCGCCAGCCGGGCATAGTAGCGGTTGTCCTGCTCGTTCTGGCTCGAATGGCAGCCGGGGTCGTCGGCCGAGAGCAGCAGCAGACCGCCCGGAGTGCCGGTGTAGCACAGGGTCATGAGCGGGTCGGCGGCCACGTTGACCCCGACATGCTTCATGGTGCAGAGCGTCAGCGCCCCGGCCAGGGTCGCGCCGCCCGCCACTTCGAGGGCGACCTTCTCGTTGACCGAGTATTCAAAGGAGTATTTGGCTTCGGGTGAGAGCCGGAAAAGGGTGTCGGGCACCTCGGACGAAGGAGTGCCGGGGTAGCAGGTGGCCACCTGCAGGCCGGCCTCGACGGCACCGCGAACGATGGCCTCGTTGCCGAGCAGCAGGTCGATGTGGCCGGGCGTGTCGGCCAGGAGGGAATGTGGCATGAAGTCTCTCCGTAATCGATTGAATAGGGTGAACGGGATCAGTTCGCTTCCAGCTGGGCTATCCTGTGGTCGATGAAGGGCTTGTCGGACACCTGCTCCTCGGAAAGCCTGCGATAGGCCTGGAGGGCCTGGGCCGTGTCGCCCGCCTGCTCGGCCGCCGCTGCCAGCTGGCGCTGGATCGGCACGGCAAACCCGGCCGGGGCGTTGGCCGCCAGGGTCTTGAGCGCGGTCACTGCCTCGCTGGCCTTGCCCGCCAGCAGCAGGCACTTGGCCTCGCCAAGGCGGGCCACGGTCTTCAACTCGTCGTCGGCCACGCCAGCAAGACGGCCCCAGGCGCTTGCGGCCTTGTCCCAGTCTTCAAGGTTCATGGCCGACTGGGCCAGCTCCGCGAGCACGGCGGCCTTGGCCGACGACGGAGCCGAGCCGAGCAGGCCTTCGAGCCTGTCGAGCTTGTCCTGGCCCGAGGCCTCGATGACGATGACGCCGAGCTGGCTCTGGGCCTCGGCCAGCGTCCGGGCGGAGTAGCCGCTGTAGGCCGCATAGGCAGCTGCGGCGAGGATGATGGCTGCCACACTCGCCATGATTTGTTTTCTGTGTTTGAAAGCCGCTTCGAGAATGGGGTGCATGGACGAGGGAACGCGGGCCTCGAGCTCGTCGAGGGTGGCCTGTCCGGCGGTCTTGTTTTCAACCATTGGTGTCAGTGTCCTCCGTGTGGGTGTCTGGATGTCGTTCAGGTCTATGGCCTGACGGCGCAGAGGGCTTGATAAGCAAAATTGTAAAAAAGGTCAAAGCCTATTTTGTTGAAACAGGGGTTGAAGGTCGTTTTTCGGGCCGATTTTAAGACGAGCGAACGGTCAAATGACAAAATGGGAAAAACGACCCATTCGGCACGGTCGCGAGAATGGCGTGTCAGGTTTGACTTTTCGCCGTGACGGGGGTTAGCAGAGTGGACCGGGTAGAGTGCCATGGGCTGACCCGGGTTTTTCGGACATTTTTGACAAGCCGTGAGGGGAGAGGGCATGGACATTCGCCAACAGATGATCGACATGGGCAGGCGCGCCAGACGTGCGTCGCGGGCGCTGTCCGGGGCATCGGGCAAGGCCAGGAGCGCGGCGCTGCTGGCGCTGGCCGACCTGCTGGAGGCCGAGACCGAAGCCGTGGCCGAGGCCAACGCGCTGGACCTCGCGGCCGCTGCCGAGCGCGGGCTGGACAAGGCCCGGGTGCAGCGGCTGACCATCAGCGACAAGGTGCTGCGTTCCATGATCGCCGGATGCCGCGAGGTGGCGGCCATGGACGACCCCGTGGGCGGCATCGAGTCCATGACCAGACGGCCAAACGGCATGCTGGTGGGTCGCATGCGCGTGCCCCTTGGCGTGGTGGCCATGATCTACGAGTCGCGCCCCAACGCCACGGTGGACGCGGGCATCCTCTGCCTCAAGGCGGGCAATGCCGTCATCCTGCGCGGCGGGTCCGAGGCGTTTCACTCCAACGCCTGTCTGGCCGGGCTCATGCACCGCGCCCTGGAGACGGCCGGGCTGCCGCGCGACGCGGTCCAGGTGCCCGCCACCACGGACCGTGAGGCCGTGGCCGAACTGCTCAAGCTCTCGGACTTCATTGATGTGGTCATTCCGCGCGGCGGCGAGGGGCTGATTCGTGCCGTGACCGAGCAGGCCACCATGCCCGTGCTCAAGCACTACAAGGGCGTGTGCCATATTTTTGCCGACGCCTCCTGCGACATCACCCGGGCCGTGCCCGTCATCGACAACGCCAAGACCCAGTACCCCAGCGGCTGCAACGCCCTGGAATGCCTGCTGGTTCACCGCGACGTGGCCGAGGTGCTTCTGCCTCGGGTGGACAAGATCCTGTCTGCCAAGGGCGTGCGCTTCAAGGCGTGCCCGCGCTCCCTGCCTCTGCTGGGCGACGGTGCCGAACCGGCCATGCCGGGCGACTGGGGATACGAGTTTCTCGATCTGGTCCTGGCCGTCCGGGTGGTGGATTCCCTGGACGAGGCCCTGGACTTCATCGCCGAGCACGGCTCCAACCATACCGAGGCCATCCTCAGCGAGAACTACGAGCACTGCATGCGCTTCATCCGCGAAGTGGACGCCTCCCTGGTGGTGACCAACGCCTCCACCCGCTTCAACGACGGCGCCCAGCTCGGCCTGGGGGCCGAGATCGGCATCTCCACCTCCAAGCTCCACGCCTACGGCCCCATGGGCGTGCGTGAACTGACCAGCGCCAAGTTCGTCCTCCTGGGCGAGGGCCAGGTGCGGGAGTAGGGAGTCGAAACGCACATATCCGCCTGAGGCTTCAGTGACGGTCTGCAGCGGACGGCCCAGCGCGACCAGGGGAACCCCGCATTTCCTTGGGGTGCTTCCGGTGTCTCCGTTCTCAACTTGAGAATGCGCTCCAACGAGTCAGCGCAGAGGACACCTTATTGAATATCGGTGGGTATCGGCATAACCGCTTGACAGCTAGCCGTCAAGCGGTTAGCTGTTATGCAGATGCCAGACGTCGGCCCGGCTAGGCCTTTAAGACGAGGCTGATTCGGGGGCATGGAGATTGTGAGGGTGGCATATTGAAATTCAAGTGCAAAAAGACCGAAAAGCTCTTTGAGACCGGCAAATCGAAGGTGTTTGGTGGCGTTATCGACGTCGCTTGCAGGAAACTCGATATGTTGGACGCCGCTGCCAATCTGCGCGATCTCAGGGCGCCGCCGGGCAACAGGCTTGAGGCCCTGTCCGGAGATCGGGATGGACAGCACTCGATTCGCATCAATGCCCAATGGCGAATCTGCTTTGTCTGGGATAATGATGGAAAAGAAGCATATGATGTTGAAATTGTGGACTACCACTAAGGAATACATGCTACTTGCAATGAGTTGATATTGCAATGTCAACCAGAAAGACTACTGGATATTCTAGGGGTGATTGTCATGACTACAATACGCGTAAGAACGCATCCGGGCGAGATTTTGTTAAAGGAGTTCATGGAGCCGTTTGCCTTGTCTGCCAACAGACTTTCGCAGCATCTTGGCGTGCCGCTTTCGCGGATCACGGAGATCGTGAACGGCAAGAGGAGCGTTACTGCGGATACTGCGGAGCGCCTTTCGCTCTTTTTCGGAACCACGACGGATTTCTGGCTGAACCTGCAATCCCGCTATGAGCTGTCCAAGATTCGATCCGAAAAGCAGGCTGAGCTTGAACGCATTCCACGTTGTGATGACGTGTGCAGTTGTGCCGTCTGACGCATGACAGTCAAAGGGGAGCACAAAGCTCCCCTTTTTTGTGTCAAATCGGTTGGTCGGAATAATCTCGTGCCCGGAGGAATCGCCCCCGGAGGAATCGCGCCCCTTTTCACATCCTGAACACCCTCGGTGCCCCGGCCGTATCTTCCAGCCTGTACCCGGCCTCGGCGATCATGTCGCGCAGGGCGTCTGAGGCGGCGAAGTCGCGGGTTTCGCGGGCCTTCTGGCGGTCGGCCAGCATGTCCTGCACCTCCAGGGGCAGTTCGGAGAGTGAAAGGGGCATCTGGGCGTGGTCGAGAATGCCCAGGATGGAATCCACGGCCAGTAGTTCCTCAAGGCAGGTGGCGGCCTCGGCCCCGGTCATGGTCGCGGCCGCTGCCCAGGCATTGACCTGTTTGACGAAGCGGAAGAGCACGGGCCAGAAGCGGTGCAGGGCGAGGTCTTCGCTCATGGCCGTCTTGAATCCGGCGCGCAGGTCGAAGGCGGCCTGGCTGACCTCGGCGGACACGGCCTCGTTCTTGTCGGCGCGTCCGGCCACGAGGGCGGCGACCGCCTCCTGCACGCGCCGCCAGTTGCGCGCCCACATGGCGAGATTTTCCGCGCTGGCGCACAGGGGCTTGCGGCAGGCGGAGGAGAGCAGCCAGAACCGGGCCGCCCGGAAGCCGCCGAGTTTTCCGGCCACGGTGATCAGTGTCTCGTCGGCGCAGTCCGTGGCCTGATGGTTGATGAGCCACGCCTGCAACTCGCGCCCGGCGGTGGACCAGATGGCCCGGAGATTTTCCAGGTGAGGGAAGCGGTGCTTCTCGCTGCCGATCATCACGTCGATGCGCGGCAGGCTGGTCAGGGCCGTGGCCGCGTGCTGCAGGAACCAGGAGGGGCGCACGTTGCCCCATTCGGTCTCCAGCACTTCGCCTCGCTTGAGGTCGAGCAGGGTGGCGCGCTTGAGCAGGGTGAAATCCAGTGGGTTGTCCTTGACGTAGGCGTCGAGGTCCACGGTGCGTCCGCCCGAGACCTTGTCCATGTCCATGGCCCCGATTTCGCCGTAGCGCTTGTCGCGAAATATGTCGAAGTAGACCGAGCGCAGCTTCTCGTAGGCCAGTCCCTTGCCGAGCAGCTTGCGGCAGAGTTCAAGGGCCTTGTCCTCGCTGCCCGAGGAGAGCGGGAAGGCCACGCCCGGGTCGCCATCTGCGGCCAGCCCCACGCCCATGTCGCGGGCGCGGTCCACGATCATGTCCCGGCGGCGGAGGGCGAAGGCGGCCCGGTCGGTGCCCGTGTGCCGGACCGCGGCCAGGGTGCGGTCGTCCATGTCGGTCAGGCCCACGGCGGCGTGGACATCCACCCTGCGCGAGCGCAGGTGCCGGGCCAGCACGTCGAGCACCACCACCCGCCGCCAGGCGTCGAGTCCGTCCGGGTTGTCCAGGCTCGGGCCCATGGAGTAGAGGCCCAGGCCTGCCTGGGTCTTGAGGGGCTTGGTCGCGCCCGAGGCCATGTCGAAGAGCGTGATGCCGCTGCCCGCCTGCTGGCGGTAGAGATGGGTGCTCAGGTAGCGCTCGCCCGAGTCCGGGAAGATGGTCACGATGAGGCCGGAATCGATACGCTGGGCCAGCTGGATGGCCCCGCCCAGCGCCGCGCCCGAGCTCATGCCCGCGAAGATGCCCTCGGCGCGGGCCAGCCTGCGGCAGTTCTCGAAGGCGGTCTCGTCGTCCACGTGCAGGACCTCGTCGAGCCAGGTCTTGTCGTAGATGCCGGGCGGGTAGGATTCGAGCATGTTTTTCAGGCCCTGGATCTTGTGGCCCGCGTAGGGTTCCACCGCGGCCACATGGACCGTGCCCATCTCGTGCAGCCGCTTGGCGATGCCCATGGCCGTGCCCGAGGTGCCGAGCGCCATGACGCAGTGGGTCACCGCGCCGCCGGTCTGCTCCCATATTTCGAGGCCGGTGCCGTGGTAGTGGGCGTCGATGGAGGCCGGGTTGTTGAACTGGTCCATGAGCACATAGGTGTCCGGCTCTTCGCGGGCGTAGCGGTAGGCTCGCTCGATGGCCCCGTCGGTGGAGAGGTGGCCCGGGGTCAGCTCCAGTTGTGCGCCGTAGGCGGCCATGATCATCTTGCGCTCTTCGCTGGCCGTCTCTGGCATGAGCAGCTTGATGCGATACCCCTTGATGGCGGCCACCATGGCCAGGCCCACGCCGGTGTTGCCCGAGGTGGCCTCGATGATGATCTTGTCTTTGGTCAGCTCGCCCGAGCGCTCGGCCGCCTCGATCATGGCCGCGGCCACGCGGTCCTTGACCGACCCGCCCGGATTGTGCGCCTCAAGCTTGGCCAAAATCTTGACGTTCGGGTTCGGGTTGAGATGGCGAATCTCCACCAGCGGGGTGCGCCCGATGAGCGAAAGCAGGTCGTTGTTCATGACAGTTCCCTGAAATAACGGAAAAAGGATTCGTACTCGACCCACGCACCGTATGGCAAAATCCCGGGGGGCGCAACTGGCACGCATCATGCAATTTATCGCCTGAACACGGGGCCGAGCAGGTGGCCGAACACGTGGCCCGACACGTGGCCCGACACGGCCCCTGGCAGGCAGTCAGAACACCGCGCCCTGGCGCGAAAAGGAACACCCATGACCGCATATCCCTTCCTCAAGGACAACATCGAGTATCTTCAGGCCAAGGGGCATCCCGTTTTCCAGTGGCTTTCCGCCCATCCATTTGGCGAGGAGGCGCTGCTCTCCAATCTCTTCATCAACGCCTACGGCATCCACGACTGGCGCATGGAAAACGGCAAGGGCATGTTCGAGGCCCTGCCGCCCGTGGGGCTCTACTCCTCATGGACCAATGGCGACAAGCCCGAGACCTCGGCCACCTTCATCGTGGGCTGCAACTTGGGCTACGGCGTCAATCACGTGCTCACGAACACTCCTGACAGCCACAAGGTCATGCTTGTGGAGCCGCGTCCGGAAATGCTTTTGGCCTGCCTGGGCCAGACCGACTACCGCCCCTTTTTCGAGGCCAAGAAGTTCCACATCTTGATGCCGGACGAACGCTACATCCACGAGGTCGTCAAGAACCTCGACCTCCAGTTCGTCTACGGCCAGATTCATCTCAAGGGCGATCTGCCCAGCCAGCAGCTGGGGCCGGAGTATGCCCGCTGGGCCACCTGGATGCGGCACAAGCTGGAGAATTTCTCGCTGGAGCTTTCGACCCTTCGCTTTCGCCAGGATGTCATGGTCGCCAACGAGGTGCACAATTTCAGCCGGGCCATGGCCGAGGGGTCCATCCGGGGCCTTGAGGGCCGGGCGGCCGGGCTGGGCGGCATCATCCTCGGTGCCGGGCCGAGCCTTGAGGACGCGGCTGCGCGGCTGCGCGACAATCCGGGCCACGCCCTGTATGTCTGCGCCCTGCAGACCGTGCCCACGCTCCAGGCGCTGGGCATCAGGCCCCATTTCTGCGTGGCCATCGACTACGACAAGTCCATGCTCAATCTTTTCGACCGCCTTGATCCTGACTTCGTGCAGGGCATCCCACTCATCTATTCCACCAAGGTCCAGCCCGAGGCCGTGGCCCGCTACGCCGGGCCGACCCTGCCCCTGTGGACGGTGGGCGGCATGGGCACCTATGTCATGAAGGAGCATGATCTGGTCATCGACGCGGGCGGCAACGTCTCAGTGACCATCACGCGCCTGCTGCGCTGGCTGGGCGTGAGCCACATGGTGCTCATCGGCCAGGATTACGCCTGGCTCAAGGACCGCTCCCACGCGGCCGGGCACCACAACCGCACCACCAGCATGGCCCGCCGCAGCTACCACCAGACCGCCCGCAACATGGACGGCGAGGAAATCCTGACCACGGTCCAGTACATGACCGCCAAGCGCGAGCTGGAGGAGGACCTGAAGGTGTCGCCGGTGCCGGTCTTCAACGTCTACGGCGGCGGTGTGCCCATCGAGGGAACCCGCGTGGTGGACCTGGAAAACGCCTATGCCGAGGGGCTGTTCGCCTCGGTCCCGGGCGGGGTGGAGCGGTTCATGGCCGAGCTTGCGGCCAGCCGGGGCACCATGACACCGGTGCGCTTCGAGCCGCGCGGACCGGTGTGGTCCTCGTCGCTGCGCAATGTCGAGAAGCACCTGGGCAAGCTCTTTCGCAACCTCGGGGCCAACCAGTCGGCCGTGCACGAGGCCATGGGCCGGGTCGAGGTCTTCCTGAACCAGGACCCGCTGTACACCCCCTATCTCTACAACGAACTGGTTGATCTGGCGGGGCTGACCCGGGCCAGGAAGCAATACGGGCAGCGCGATTTCCCGGAGTTCCGGCGCATCGCGCGCTGCGTGCTCAAGAAGGTCCGCGAGATCGACAGGCTGGTCTGCATGGCCGAATCCCGCCCGGACCAGGGGCAGGCCGTGGCCTGACCGGCGCGCCGACCGGCATCACTCCTTTTTGCGACCGGGCTCGCGCGTCCCGCCGGGTGCACGAGTCCGGTTGAACTTTTTCGCGAAAGGTGAAAGAGTCCCCGTCCATGGACAAGATCAAACCCCATCTGGACGAGGACGGCACCCTGGTCATCCCCTTTGAGTGCGCCGACCACGGCTACAAATACTGGAAACAGGAGGGCCGCTCTCTGGCCGACATCCTGACCGAACTGGGCGTGGACGAAGCGACCTGGGCCGCCTACACCAACCTTCCGTATCCGGCGTCAGGCGAGAGCGGGGTGCAGGCCGGAGCCTCGGCCGTTGCCAGGGTGACACCGCACTCGGCGGCGGGCGGGTTCGCGACTGCGGATGAGGGTGACGACGAGTCGGACGAGTCGGTCGTCGAGGTGGACGCCGAGGCGCCGTCGCCTTCCGAGGCCAACCTTGCCCATCCGGCTTCGATGGCCTAGGAAATCCGCATGCGCGTTTCCCATCTGCGACATCTGGCTCTGCTTTCGGCCCCGCTCCTGGTGACGTTGGCCGCTCTCTGGCTCGCGTTTCCGTCCGAGGACGCGGTGGCCGGGTTCTTCCGTGACCATCGCGAGGCGCATCCCGGCCTGACCCGAGCCTTCATCCTGATCACCGACTGGTGCAACCCGGTCTTTTACGGCCTGTTCGGCTGGATGCTGGTGCGGGCATGGCGCTCGGGCGACCGGGAGACCCTGCGCTTCGTGTGCATCCTGCTGGCCGTGCAGGCGGTGGTGGCCGGGCTGGCCGTCCATTTCGTCAAGCATACCGTGGGCCGCCCCCGCCCGGGCCAGGGGGTGTGGTTCGACCCCATCACCACCCGGGGCGCCTTTCATTCCCTGCCTTCGGGCCACACCACCGAGTTCATGGGCTGGGCCGCGCCCTTCACCCTGCGCCTGGGCAAGGTTGGGCTGACCGTGCTGGTGGGCGCTGCCGCCGCGCTGGTGGGGCTTTCGCGCATCTATCTCGGCTGGCATCATCCCACCGACGTCTTCTTCGGCTGGCTGCTCGGCAGCTTCGGCGGGCTGACCACCATGGTGCTGGCGGATTCATCACTGTTCAGGAAAAAGGCGTGACACCCATGGACCATAATAACGCTCAACAGCGCCCGGCCTCGCGCCTGTGGTCCCTGCTCAGGAACCATCCGTGGCTGACCATGATCCTCGCCGTGGCGGCCCAGACCTGGTTCACCTTGAGCAACCGCGCCCTGTGGTTTTCGGACGAGGTGCGCTATGCCAACGCCTATCAGAACCTCGTCAATCACGGCAAATGGCTGGTCCTCTCCCTCAACGGCCAGCCCTATCCAGACAAGCCGCCCGTGTATTTCTGGTTCCTGTGGCTCATCGACACCCTGACCCCGGCAGACATGCCCGCCGTGTTCTTCCTCGGCGCGGCCCTGTCCGGCCTCTTCTTCGTGGTCTCGACCCATGTGCTGGCCCGGACGCTCGGGTTCGACCGCTCCGTGTGCCTTGCCAGCGTGCTCATGCTTCTTTCCAATTTCTTCCTGCTGGGGCTGTTCCATTACTCGCGCATGGATTTGCTCTTTGCCGGGCTGATCATCCTGAGCCATGCCTGCCTGTTCCGGGCCGTGTCCGGGCCGAGGCAGAGGGCATGGCCGCTGGCCGCCTTCGCTTTGGCCGGGCTGGCCACCTTGACCAAGGGACCCATCGGGTTCATCCTGCCGCTGATGACCCTTGCCCTCTACCTGCTGTGGCGGGGCGAGGTGCGCAGGCTCTTCACCCGGGCCATGGCCCTGGGGCTTATGGGCATGCTGGCCATGCTGGTCGCCTGGGTGGGCGGGGTCATGCTGGTCGAGGGGCCGTCGTTTCTGATGGACACGGTGCTTGGCAAGCATGTCCTCCAGCGGGCCACCCACACATTCCACCACCGCGAGCCCTTTACCTATTACTTCATCGCCCTGCCCCTGGCTTGGCTGCCGTGGACGCTCTTTGCCGTGGCCGCCCCGGCAAGGCGGCTCTTTTCCCTTGAGGCGTGGGGCGAGTCGTGGGGCGGGCGGCGCGAGGCCGGACCAACCGTTTTTCTGTGGATCATGGTCCTGGCGACCTTTGTCTTTCTCTCCAGCCTGAGCGGCAAGGTGCTCATCTACATTCTGCCCATGTTCCCGCCCCTGGCTCTGCTCACGGCCCAGGCCATGACCCGGCTCGACGCGGCCCGCTCGGCCCGTTTCTGGAGCTGGGTGGCCGGGCTGTGGCTGGCGCTGGGTGCCGGGCTGCTGGTGGTGGGCGATCTGCTGCCGTTTCCGGTGCCGGTGCGCGGCCTGGGCCTCTCGGCCTGTCTGCTGCTGGCCGGGGGACTGGGGCTTTTCTGGCTGCGCCGTCGGGGAAGCAAGACCTGCCTGCTCTGGTCGGTGCTGGCCGTGACCCTGTGGCTCTACCCGGTGGGTCTGATGGTGGCCCCGTCCCTGGACGATGCCATGAGCCCCAAACGGCAGGCCGAGATGATCGGCGAGCATGTCCGCCAAGGCTACGCGCCCCTGTCCTACAAGGTCTACTCGGGCATCTTTACCTACTACGCCGGGTCCGACATCGAGGAGACGGGCGACTTTGACGAACTGGTCGGCCTCGTGGAGCGACGGGGCCGGGTGATCCTCGTCATCCGCGACAGGCACTGGGACGAATGGGCCGACCGACCGGCCAGGCTGCGTGTCATCGACCGGCAGAATGTCGCGGGCATGACCTACCTGCTGGTCGTGGGCGACTGACCTCTTGTGTGTACGTTTCTTGCAATATGCTTGACCGAAGCGGAGACTTGAGGCAGAGGGTGTTAGAGAAAGTCCAGACAAGTCGCTCACGGCGCAGCATGATCATGAAACGCAAGCCGAATCCGTTTGATCGATCCATAGTCGCGGCCCCAGGCCGTGGCCGGGGTTCTGTCGTGGCTGCTGCGGCCGCGCTGCTTGCCGTCCTTGCGTTGTTTTCCCTGCTCGGGGGGTGCGCCGTGTATCCCGCCGTCCAGGTGGCCAGCGGAGCCATGACCGGCTACGACGCGGCAGTCATGGCCGACGAATACATCCCCAAGAATAGCGTGCCCGGCGGTCAATTGGTCTGCGATTCCGACAAGATGCTTGAGCGCCGTCTGCGCGAGCGGCTGATCATGGGCGGCGTGCCCCAGCTCTCGGCCCACGTCATCGGCGGCCATGCCTATCTTGTGGGCCAGATGGAAAGCCGGGTCCAGGCGGACAGGGCGATGTCCACGGCCCGCTCCGTGGAGGGGCTCAAGCTTGTCACCTGCAAGTTCTTCCCGCGCTCGACCCCGAGCGAGGCCAAGAGTGATGCCGCGCTTCTGTACACCGTCAGCAGGAAGCTGGTCGAGACCAAACGGCTTGAGCATGCCGACCTGCGGGTGGAGGTCATTGGCGGCACGGCCATTCTCATCGGCTCCACCGCAGACCACAGTCAAAAAACCGCCGCCCTGGCCATCGCCGGAGAGGTGTGGGGCGTTCGGGACGTGGTGGACTACATCGCAGTGAACCCGGCCGTCCAGTCTGCCGAGTCCGCCCAATCTGGTCAGTCCGCCCGGGTGGCCCGCAACTGATTTTTCGCCGATAACGAAATCGGCCCCGCCCTCCTTGCCGGAGAGCGGGGCCGTTTGCATTCGGGGCGGGGGCTATCCGACGCGGTTGAAGATGCGCTCGAAGACCTTGAGTACGGCCAGGCCGTCTTCGCCGGAGATGGGCACCGGGGTGTTGTTGCGCAGGGCGGCGAGGAACTGGGTCAGCTCCTCCTTGACCGGCTCGCGGAACATCAGTGGCCATTCGCGCACCGAGTAGCTCTTGTCGTAGGTGGAGAAGGCCGAGTATTCCTTGACCTCCTGGGTGATCAGGTTGGCCTCGATGTATTTGGATTCGCAGGCCACCAGGATCTTGCGGCTCTTGTAGGGCGTGACCCAGTTGGTGGAGATGCTGGCCAGGGCACCGTTCTCCATCTGGGCGGTGATGAGCGCGCTGTCCTCGTGCTTGCCCAGGGTGGTGGACATGACCGCGTTGACCGACCTGAACTCCGAGCCAGTGATGTGGCGGATGAGGTCTATGTCGTGGGAGCCGAGATCCTTGACCACGCCCACGTCCTGGATGCGCGGCGGATAGGGGCCAACGCGCTCGATCTGGATGGAGATGACGTCGTCTCCCACCAGTTCCTTGACCCGGGCCACTGCCGGGTTGAACCGCTCCACATGGCCGACCATGAGGGCCACGCCCATGTCGGCGGCCCGGCGGACCAGCTCCTCGCCCTCGGCGGCGGTGGCGGCCAGGGGCTTTTCGATGATGAGGCTGATTTTCTTTTCTATGATCTTGAGACCGGTCTCATGGTGCAGACTGGTGGGCACGCAGACGCTGATGGCGTCCAGTTCGTGTTTGAGCAGTTCGTCCAGGGAGGCGAAGGCGGTCACGCCGAATTGGGCGGTGGCGTCCTCGCGCGCCTTCTGGTCCACATCGACCACGCCGACGATCTCGACACCGGCCATCTCCGTGTAATTCCGGAGATGGACGCGGCCCATCCAGCCCAGACCGACAACTCCGACTTTCAGCATGACAGGGTATCCTTGTTGAGAGTTCGTGTTTGCGCCCGTCTTACTACCTCCTCGGTGCGCGATTGGCAACCCCGGCATGACGGTCCGACCGCAGCGATGTGCGCCTTGCCCCCGGGCCGCGCATGAGATACTCAGCGGACATGCTGACGGACAATTCACCCGCCCCCATCTGGTTCAGCGTTGGCGAGGCATCCGGCGACCTGCACGGGGCCGAGCTGATGAAACACCTGCGCGACCGCGACCCCGGCCTGCGCTTCACCGGCATGGGCGGCCCGGCCATGGGTGCCCAGGGGTTCGAGGCCCGGTACGACATGGGCCTTATCTCGCTGGTGGGCATCACCGAGATTCTTTCGGGCCTGCCGCGCATTCTGCTGCTCTTGCGGCGCATCCGGCTGGCGTTCATGGCCGTGCGCCCTCGGGCCGTGGTGCTCATCGACTGCCCGGAGTTCAACTTTCGTGTCGCCAAAATGGCCCGGGCGCTGGGCATTCCTGTCTACTACTACATCAGCCCCCAGCTGTGGGCCTGGCGGCCGAAGCGGGTGGAGTTCCTGCGCGAGCACGTCCGCCGGGTCATCTGCATCCTGCCATTTGAAAAGGAATTCTACGCGCGCCACGCCATGGATGTGGACTATGTGGGCCATCCGCTCATGGACGTGCTGCCCCTTGAGCGGCTCGATGCCATGGCCGTGGACGACACGCTCATAGGCCTGCTGCCAGGCAGCCGGACCAGAGAGGTTTCGACCCTGCTGCCCGAGTTTGCCGGGGCGGCCCGGCTGCTGCGCGAAAAGCGCCCGGACCTGCGCTTTGTCATCGTCCGCGCCCCGGGCATGGAGCGCCAGCGGCTGCTCTCGTTGTGGGGCAGCGACATCCCGGTTGAAATAGTCGAGCCCGAGGCCCGCTACGAGACCTTCCGCGCCTGCACCATGATGCTGGCCGCCGCGGGCACGGTCACGCTGGAGACCGCGCTCATCGGCACCCCGGCGGTGGTGGCCTATCAGGTCTCCGCCCTCTCGGCCCTGGTGGGCCGGATGCTGGTCAGGGTGGCGCATATCAGCCTGCCCAACCTCATCGCGGGCCGCGAGATATATCCGGAGCACATCCAGGAGCGGGCCACGGCCCAGCATCTGGCCGCAGCCGCAGCCGCCTGGCTCGATTCGCCGGACAGGCTCGCCGCAGTCAGGCGTGATCTGGCCGGACTGCGCGACATGGTGGGCGAGCCCGGGGCCGCCGCGCGGGCCGCCGGGATCATCCGTGATGACCTGGCCTCCATCACGCCGTGACCATTTCTGATTTTCCGCAAAGACGAAGGGAGCCTCGCGGCTCCCTTTTCTATTTATTTTTCGACAGGATAAACATGCACGTCGCGCTGCGGGAAGGGGATGGAAATGCCCTCCTGGTCGAAGACGAGCTTCACCTTTTCGGTGATGGCGAAGTAGGTGGCCCAGTAGTCCGAGGTCTTGACCCATGGCCTGACCACGAAATTGACCGACGACTCGCCCAGTTCGAAGACCTCCACCACGGGCACGGGTGCGGGCAGCACCCTCGGGTCTTCGGTGACTATCTTGCGGAGCAGTTCCTTGGCCTTGAGCAGGTCGTCGCCATAGCCGATGCCCATGACCAGATCCACCCGGCGGGTCTCGTTGGCCGTGACGTTGACGATGGTGCCTGAAAGGATGGCCGAGTTGGGCACGATGACCACGCGGTTGTCGGCCGTGGTCAGGATGGTGTTGAAGAGGTTCACGGACATGACCGTGCCTGACTCCCCGGCCACGGTCACCCAGTCGCCGCGCTTGAAGAACTTGAGCATGATGAGCATGACCCCGGCCGCGAAGTTGGACAGCGAGTCCTTGAGGGCGAGGCCCACGGCCAGACCGGCAGCACCCAGAACGGCCAGGAACGAGGTCACGTTCAGCCCGGCCTGCCCGATGGCCATGATCGTCACTGCGGCCAGCAGGGCGTAGTAGATGATGTTGCGCAGGAAGGAGCGCAGGGTGTCGTCCACACGGGCCTTGATCATCATGGCCCGGGCAAGGGCCGCGATCTTGTTGGCGATGGCCCGGCCGACGAAGAAGATGATCAGGGCGATTAAGAGGTTGAGTCCGTGGATGGAGACAAGGGTCACGGCTTGTTCGAGCAGCGACTGGATGGTCTTGGGGTCGAAGAGATTCATGACGCCTCCTGAGTGAGTGATTGTGTGGCGGCGGGAGCGGATCAACCAAGCCGCGCGCCAGGGGAAGTTCTATCACAGGCGGGCAGGGTGCGGAATATGGGCGGCGTATAAAAATAGCGTGAAAACCAGGTCAGTTATCGCCCCACTTGCCGGTTTCCTCGATGCGGATGTATTTCTGGAAGGTGTAGTAGAATCCGGCCATGGCGTTGTAGAACCCGGCCCTGCCATCGAGCAGGCCGAGCTTGAGCAGGTAGAGCTTGAGGAAGCGAGCCGCGCCATGGAGCAGGGCCGTGCCCGGGCCGCCCCGGCGTCCCTTTTCGCGCAGGCTTTTGGCGCCTTCCTCGGCGTAGTAGTTGATCTTTTCCATGTGCTGGCTGAAAGAGTCGTAGGGGTAGTGGCGGATGTCGCCGGTGAGCCTGCCCGTCGTGCCCAGCGGGGTGAAGCGGTAGTGCGCGCCGCTGGCCGAGACTTCCATCTGTCCCGTGCGGAACACCCGCAGCAGAAGATCTGGATACCAGCCGGAATGCTTCATGAACCTGTTGAAATAAAAGGAACTGCGCGGCACACGGTAGCCCGCCACCGGTTCCTTCATCGACAATCGCTCAACAATGGCGGCGCGCAGCTCGTCGGTCAGGTATTCATCCTGGTCCAGCGACACGACCCAGTCGGTGCGCACCTCGGCCAGGGCGAGGGCGAACTGGGCCACCGGCCCGGGCCATGGGTTGACGATGACCCGCGCCCCGCAGGACTCGGCGATCTCGCGGGTGCGGTCAGTGGAGTCTGAGTCCACCACCAGCAGCTCGTCGCAAAAGTCGAGCGAGGTAAGGCATTTTTCGAGCAGCCGTTCGCCGTTGAGCGTCAGGACCAGTCCGGTCACGGTTTCGCGCATGTCGTCTCCCTTGGATGGCTCGTTTCTCATACCGGGTTCGTGCGGCCGGGTCCAATGCTAAGTCGCGGGCCAGGAAACCGACGCGGCCGGGAACGTCGCGCGTTCCCGGCCGGTGGTGTCGAGTTGAACTGGGTCTAGAGGTCGGTGCGGTGGTCCGGGCCTGCCGGGGAGATTTCGTCAGGCAGGGGATCGTTGCAGTCCTTGCAGGGGAGCACGAGGTTGAGCACCACGCCCACGATGCCCGCAAGCCCGATGCCGCCCAGCTTGACCGTCACCAGATCAAAGGTCATGCCGCCGATGCCGACCACCAGGATGATGGCCACGATGGCCAGGTTGCGCGGCAGCATCAGGTCGTTGCCTGCGCGCACCAGGGTGTTGATGCCGATGACCGTGATGGCGCCAAAGAGCAGAATCATGATGCCGCCCATGATCGGGGTGGGGATGGTGCCGAGGAACGCGCCGAGCTTGCCCACAAAGGCGAGGACGATGGCCGTGATGGCCGCCCAGGTCATGATGGCCGGGTTGAAGGCGCGGGTCAGGGCCACTGCGCCCGAGACCTCGGAGTAGGTGGTGTTGGGCGGCCCGCCCAGGGTGGCGGCCAGGGAGGTGGCCACGCCGTCGCCGAGCATGGTCCGCTGGATGCCCGGGTCCTTGACGTAGTCCTTGCCCGAGATGCCGCCGATGGCCAGAATGTCGCCAAAGTGCTCAATGGCCGGGGCAATGGCCACGGGTATGATGAACAGCAGAGCCTCGGGGCTCCATTCCGGGAAGACGAAGTTGGGCACGGCCAGCAGCGGTGCCTGGGCAATGGCGTCGAAGCCGATCAGGGCGGTGCCGGTCCAGTTGGGCAGTTGACCAGGGTCGAAGGCGGCCTGGGTGGCGGCGGTGAAGCCTGTGAAATCGAGCACCAGTGAGGTGGTGTAGCCCGCGACGATGCCGAGCAGGATGGGGATGAGCTTGATCCAGCCCCGGCCGAGCAGGGAGGCGAAGACCGTGGTGACCAGGGCCACGCCCGCGATGATCATGGCCGTGGTGCTCGGCACGAGCCAGGCCGAGCCGTCGCCGGTGCGGCCCATGGCCATGTGGACGGCCACCGGGGCCAGCACCAGGCCGATGACCATGATCACCGGGCCGGTGACCACCGGGGGAAGGACGCGGCGCAGCATGCCCACGCCGAAGATGTGGACCATGAGGCTGATGATCATGTAGAGGACGCCCGCGCCAAAAAGGCCGCACATGGTGGCCGGGATGCCCCAGGTCTGGACACCGTAGATGATGGGCGCGATGAAGGCGAAGCTTGAGGCCAGGAACACGGGCACCTTGCCCCGGGTGATGACCTGGAAGACCAGGGTGCCTGCACCGGCCGTGAACAGGGCCACGTTGGCGTCGAGGCCGGTGAGCAGGGGCACCAGCACCAGTGCGCCAAAGGCGACGAAGAGCATCTGGGCGCCCAGCAGCGCGTCCTTGGGTTTGAAACTGTATTCCGTGGAATGAATGTCACGCATCTCTCGACTCCTCCTCATGGTTGCGGCCGACGTCCCGGTCGGCCCCGATATGACTCCCCCAAAAAAAAGGCACGCCGCCCGGCGTGCCTGACTCCCTATTTGGTGCCGAATATCTTGTCCCCGGCGTCGCCGAGGCCGGGGATGATGTAGCCGATGTCGTTGAGCCTTTCGTCAACGGCGGCCACATATATCTCCACGTCCGGGTGTTCGCTCAGGATGCGCTCGATGCCCTCGGGCGCGGCGCAGAGGAACAGCCCCCGGATGGACTTGCAGCCCGCTTCCTTGAGCAGTTTGATGGTGGCATTGAGCGTGCCGCCAGTGGCCAGCATGGGGTCCAGGATCAGGGCGGTGCGTTCCTCCATCTGGCTGGCGAGCTTGACGTAGTACTGGACCGGCTCCAGGCTCTCCTCGTCGCGGTAGAAGCCCACCACCGAGGCCTTGGCCCCGGGGATCATGTCGAAGACGCCGTCCATCATGCCGAGCCCGGCGCGTAGGATGGGTACCACCGTGACCTTTTTGCCCTTGATGGAGTCCACCTCCACGTCTCCGGCCCAGCCCTGGATGGTGATCTTCTCGGTCTCGAAGTCCTTGGTGGCCTCGTATGTCAGGAGCCGGGTGACCTCGTTCGCCAGTTGGCGGAAGCGGCTGGTGGAAATGTCATGCTTGCGAAGAATGCCGATCTTGTGCCGGATGAGCGGGTGGTCAACCACGTGTAGGGCCACGAAACTTCCCCTTTGTGCGATGTGAGTTGGATGAAGGACGACGGATTCCTGTCGCCTGCGCAAAACTTTCCTTTTCTAGTCCCCAGACCCGGTCCGGTCAAGGTCAAATTGGCCGCCTGCGGGAACTCGTGGGAAAATGAATTTTACTTTCCAATGATTCCCGGTATATCGTGAGGCATGAGCAAGAAAGCGGAAAAACGAATCTGGGAGCGCATGGCCGCGCCGTCCGATCAAGGGGTGCGGCTCGACAAGTTCTGGGCGCGCGAGCTGGCGGACGAGGGCGTGTCGCGTGGCCGGGTCAGGGAGTGGATCGAGGCCGGGCTGGCCCTGGTGGACGGCGAGGCCGTGACTCGGGGCAAGCATGTTCTTTGCGGTCGCGAGACCCTGCGCATCGGCGATGGTGGCGCGCCTGCTGTCGATGACGAGGCCAGGGCCGTGCCCGGCGAGGTGGCCGTGGTCCTTGAGGACGACCATCTCATGGTCATCGACAAGCGGGCCGGGCTGACGACCCACCCAGCGCCGGGGGAGCCGGGGCCGACCCTGGTCAATCACCTGCTGCACCGCTGGCCGGACATGGCGGCCGACATCTCGGGCATGGACAGGCAGCGGCCCGGCATCGTCCATCGGCTGGACAAGGACACTTCGGGCCTCATGGCCGTGGCCCGGACCGAGGCTGTCAGGCTGCGGCTGGCCGCCGATTTTGCGGCGCGTCGGGTGCGCAAGGTCTATCTGGCCATCGTTTACGGGCGGCCAGACCCGGCCAGGGGGACCATCGACGCGCCCATAGGCAGGCATCCGAACCAGAAGACGCGCATGGCCGTGACGCCCAGGGGCGGGCGCGAGGCGCTGAGCGACTACCGGGTGCTGTGGACCGGCCCGCGCGGGCTGGCCAGCCTTGTGGCTGTGCGCATCCACACCGGCCGCACCCACCAGATACGGGTCCACATGGCCCATATCGGCCATCCCCTGCTGGGCGACGCGGCCTACGGGTCACGCGAGAACGCCGAGTGGTCGCGCAGGCCGGACAGGCTGGCCGGGCTGGCCCCGCGCCAGATGCTCCATGCCTTTCATCTTGCCCTGCGCCATCCGGCCACTGCCGCGCCGCTCATCCTGTGGCGCGAGCCGCCCGATGATTTCCGCGCCCTGCTGGCCGCACTGCCCCGGGAGTGTGTGCGGGTGGGCATCGTGGGCATGCCGGGCAGCGGCAAGTCGGCCCTGCTCGGGTTCCTGCGCCGGGCCGGGCATCCCTGCTTCAGTGCGGACGAGGCCGTGGGCTGGCTCTACGAGCCCGGCGGCGACGGCGCGACCATGCTCGGCCGCCGGTTTGGCGGCGCCTACCTGCGTGAGGACGGCGGGGTGGACCGGCCCGCGCTCTTTGCGGCCATGCGCTCATCAAGCGGGCTGCGCCGCGAGGTCATGGACATGATCCATCCCATGGTCCGCCACCAGTGCGAGATGTTTTTCCGCGCCCATCGCGACGCGCCCGTGGCCTATGCCGAGGTGCCGCTGCTGCTGGAGAGCGGCTGGCGCTCAGACGGGATGGTGGATCTGGTGGCCGGGGTGCGCTGCCCGGACGCCATGCGCACCGGCGAGCTGCGCCAGTCGCGTGGGCTGGATGCCGAGACCCTGGCCGTGTTCGACTCCTGGCAGTGGCCCGAGGCGGACAAGCTGGCTGCCTGCGACGTGGTCCTGGACAACGACGCCGGGCTGGACCGGCTGGAATCCGAGGCTGTCCGGCTGCACGGGCTGGCCCTGGCCCGGTTCGAGGAGCGCGTGGCCGGGACCGGGGCGTGGCTCGACGGTCTGTGGCCCGATTTGGCCGCGACCATGGACCGCGATGCGGCCGGGGAACTCGCCGTGATGGCAGACAGGGAAGACGAGGAAGAGATTGAAGACAGGGAATGGTCCGGCGACCAGGTCGAGGACGACGACCAATGATTCCCCTCCGGGACAATGTGCCCCGGGTGACCATGCCCGTGGCGGTCACGGCCATCATCCTCCTGAATGCGGCGATCTTCCTCTACAGCATCGGGCTTGACCCGCGCTCCCTGGCCCATATCTTTCATGCCTACGGGGTAGTCCCGGCCCGGTTCTTCGAGCCTGCCTGGGCCGTGGGGGCCGGGTATCCCGAGACTCTGGGATGGCCGCTGGTATCGTACATGTTCCTGCATGGCGGTTGGATCCATGTCATCCTCAACATGTGGATGCTCTGGATCTTCGGCGACAACATTGAGGATGTCACCGGCCATTTCGGGTTTGTGATCTTCTATCTGCTGTGCGGGCTGGCCGCCGCCGGGCTGCAGATGCTCTTTGCCCAGACCTCGCCGGTGCCTATCATCGGCGCGTCCGGGGCCGTGGCCGGGGTCATGGGCGCGTATATCATCCTCTATCCCCACGGGCGGGTGCTGACCCTGGTGCCCATTTTCTTCATCCCGCTCTTCCTGCGGATACCCTCGGGCCTCTTCCTGGGCATATGGTTCCTGTCCCAGGTGGTGGCCGGACTGGTCTCCAGCGCCGAAGGTGCCCAGAACGTGGCCTGGTGGGCGCACGTGGGCGGCTTCGTGGCAGGAACCGGGCTGATCCACTGGTTCCGGCGACCGGGCCACTGCCGCTATTGCTACAACCCAGCCACCAAAGACTACGACCCGAAACGTGACGACGAGTAGGGGCAGGGAAGGGATACTCCCGTCCGCTGCCGCTTCATTCCACGGTTTTGTTCCCACTGGTGTCCGGTCTGTCGCGACTAGGGCCGGACCAGGAAGGGGTCGTAGTCGCCGGGCCAGAACTCCTGGGCCGTGGGCGAGTCGCGGATGCCCACCATGCGGGCGCGGTCCAGGTAGTTGAGGATCATGTGAATCATCTCGTCGCCGCGCATCAGTCCCAGCGCGCCGCCCGCCACTGTCACCTCGTCGAAGGCGGCCACTGCGTCGCGCCGCACACCCTCGCCCGCGAACAGGACCGGCACCGGCTCGCCCGAGTGGATGAGCGTGCCCCGGCTCGGGGTGGAGTGGTCCGAGGTCACCACCAGCAGGACCTCCTCGTTGGACAGCAGCGGGTCCACGGTCTCGCCCAGGCCCCGGTCCAGGGCCTCGATGGCCTTGACCTTGCCCCGGGGGCTCTTGGTATGGGCGGCCCTGTCAGCGGCCTTGTGGTGGATATGGATGAGGTCGTAGCGGTCCACGCACTCGGTGGCCAGCCGCACCCGCTCGGCCAGATCGCGGGTCGGGTCGCGGCTGTCGCGCACCTTGCGGAAATCCATGCCCAGGTAGGTGGCCAGCCCCTTGTACATGAAGCCGCTGGCCATGGACAGGCCGCGCAGTCCGTAGCGGTCGCGAAGGGAGACGGGCCGGATGAGCCTGCCCGCGCGCTGGGTGACCACCCCGTTGATGGGCGGCAGGGTCTGGCGCACCCGCTGCCTGTTCTGCGACAGGTCGCACAGCCGGGTGTAGGCCCAGCGCAGGTATTCGGTCAGGGCCTCGGCCGTGCGTATCGCGGCTGGGTCGTGGGCATGGGAGGCCAGGGGGAGCACCGCCGAGACGAACCGGCCATCGGCCATGGGGTTGGAGTCGGTGATGTGGGGCGAGACGTCGCCGCGCATGGTCAGCACGCTGGACATGCCGCCGGTGCGGTGCAGATCGATGGCGATGTCGTCACGTGAATAATTGGCTACGGTCGCGTGAAAGGCGTCGATCTCGTCGGGCGTGCCGCAGATGCGGTCGTATTTGACGATGAGATGGCCCTCCAGGGATTCGAGCACACAGGCGAAGTGGGCGAGCATGGCAATGGCGTCGTCGCCCAGATCCACCTCGGCTCCCAGCGCCTCCAGCGGGCCGCGCCCGGGAAACTCCTCCATTGGCGAGCCGAACATGGCGAAATGGGCGTCTTCGCTCGGCATGGGGCGGCCCAGTTTGCCCGCGTGGTACAGCCCGGTGCTGCCCAGAGCCGCGAGGCGGTCCAGGGTCGGGGTCTCGGCCGCCTGCAAAGGGGTTTTGTGGTCGAGTTCTCCATGGGCCCGGTCGCCCAGGCCGTCGAGTACGATCATGACACAGGTCTTTGGCACGGTCTCTCCGAATGAATGTGGTTGGGTCGCGTGATGGCGTGCTTGTGCCGGGCCTTGGTCTATCTGGGCGGGATGAGGTAGGAGGTCACTTTGCGCACGCCCTGGATGCTCTGGGCGATGCTCACCGCCAGCCGGGCGTCCGCCTGGTTGCGGACCATGCCGACCATGACCACCTCGCCGTTCATGGTCTCGGTTTCGATCTGGGTGGAGCTCAGCTCTTTTTCGGCGATAAGGGCGGTGCGCACCCTGGCTGCGATCTCAAGGTCGTCGGTCAGGGTGTCGGTCTCGTTGACGAGGTGGGTGTAGACCTGGGAGACCCCCTCGGTCTTTTTGGCGGTGTCCACCGCGAAGTCGCGGAAGTCCTGGTCGTCGATGGCTCCCACAAGGTAGACATGGCGCAGGAAGCAATAGACGTGTATCTTGAGGGCCATCTTCGCGTCGCGGTCGGCCATGGCACCCTTGATGCTCAGGGATATTCTCTTGTCGGTGGCCTGATCGCCCACGCTGCGCTCGTCTCGGGCGCTTCCGTAGATGGCCCCCCAGGGAGTCCAGGCCACGCAGGCTAGGGCGAGGGTGATGAGCAGGACGCAGGGGATGGTTTTTGAGGCGTGTGGCATCGGACTGATCCTCTATCGGCTGTGGAAAATATTGTGGAAAAAATGTCGGGTCAAGGCCGGTTCCTTTCTTGACACGTTTTGAAAGCATATTACCTTAGAATCCTGATTCAATAAAATGTTTTTTGTCCAAGCAGAGGAATCGCCACCCCATGGAATACAAAGACTACTATAAATTGCTTGGCGTGTCCCGGACTGCGCCCAAGGATGAGATCAGCAAGGCCTTCAAAAAGCTGGCTCGCAAGTATCATCCTGACCTCAATCCCAACGACGCTGGGGCCGAGGGCCGGTTCAAGGAGATCAACGAGGCCTACGAGGTGCTCAAGGACGAGAAGAAGCGCAAGCTCTACGATCAGTTCGGCTCGAACTGGGAGCACGGGCAGAATTTTCAGCCCCCGCCGGGCTATGAAAACGTCAACTTCGAAGGCGCAGGCTTCTCGGACTTTTTCGAGACCATCTTCGGCGGGAGCGGCGCTGGCTTTCGCGGCGGCTTCCAGCAGGGCGGCTTCTCCCAGGGCTTCGGCGGCTCCGGCTTTCATTCGCGCCCCAGGCGCGGGAGCGACTCAGAGGCCGTGTACGAGTTGACCCTTGAGGAGGCGTACCAGGGCGGTGCCAAGTCCATCACCCTGCAGGAGCAGGTGGCCGGGCCGGACGGCATCCCGCGCATGACCACCAAGACCCTGGAGGTCAAGGTGCCCGCCGGGGTCAAGGACGGCCAGAAGATCCGGCTGGCGGGCCAGGGCAACCCCGGCATGAGCGGCGGGGCCAGGGGCGATCTGTACCTGCGCATCAGGCTCATGCCGCACCATCTTTACAAGGTCAAGGACAGCGACGTCGTCCTCGACCTGCCGCTGGCCCCGTGGGAGGCCGTGCTCGGCGAGACCGTGCGCATTCCCACCCTCGATGGTCCGGTGGAGATGAAGATTCCCCCGGGAATCGGCTCGGGCAAGAAGCTGCGCATCAAGGGGCGCGGGCTGGGTAGCGGCGCGCGGCGCGGCGACCAGTACGTGCGCATCATGATCCAGTCGCCCGACAGGCTCTCGGGCGAGGAGCGGCGGCTGTGGGAAGCGTTGCAGGAAGCATCGTCCTTTACCCCCAGAAATTTCTAGAGGATACAGACCATGACGACCAAACGGCTGGAACAGATCATGATGCGGCTGCCCGGGCTGAACCTGCCGGAGCGAAGCGAATACGTGGCCTGGGCGCAGCTCGTGGAGCTGACCAGCATTGAGCCGTCCCAGGTGGCGGAGCTGGTTGACCTCGGCTGGATCACCCCGGCCAGGACCGGTGCGGCGGAATATCTCTTCCGGCTGCGCGATGTCTACCGCATCCACAAGCTCCTGCGGCTGGTCAAGGATCTGGACATCTCTTTTGACGGCGGGTCCATCATCGTGGACCTGCTTGAGCGCATCGAGGAACTGGAAAAGGAAATAGAGGAACTCAGGCGGCTTGTCTGATCGATCGGGACAAGACCGGGCCATCGGGCATGACGCGCCCGTGTCCGCCCGGGACATGGTGTTTCGTTCCGTCGAGCCGGTCGCCACTGTGAACAGGTGAACAAGGAGGACCGTACATGGACCCCAATAAATTCACGCGCAAGACCCAGGAGGCCGTGTCCGAGGCTCAGAACCTCGCCATCCGCCACGGCCACCAGCAGATGGACTGCGAGCACCTCATGCACGCCCTGGTGGCCCAGGAGCAGGGGCTGGTGCCGCAGATACTGCGCAAGCTCGGCGTGGCCCCGGACGCCTACATGGGCGCGGTGGACGCCGAGATAGCCAGGATGCCCCGCGTCTCAGGACCGGGCGCGCGGCCCGATCAGATAGTGGTCACCCAGCGGCTCCAGTCCGTGCTGGTGGCGGCCGACGATCAGGCCCGCCGCCTCAAGGACGAGTTCGTCTCGGTGGAGCATGTCTTTCTTTCTTTGATGAACGAGTCGCCGTCCACGGGCGTGGGCCGTGTCAACAAGCAGTTCGGCCTGGACGCCAACAAGGTGCTTGGCGCACTGAGCGACATGCGCGGCAAGCAGCGCGTCACCTCGGACAATCCCGAAGCCACTTACGACTCCCTCAAGAAGTATGGCCGCGATCTGGTGGAGGAGGCCCGCCAGGGCAGGCTCGACCCGGTCATCGGCCGGGGCAGCGAGATCAGGCGTGTCATCCGCATCCTCTCGCGGCGCACCAAGAACAACCCGGTGCTCATCGGCGAGGCGGGCGTGGGCAAGACGGCCATCGCCGAGGGGCTGGCCCAGCGCATCGTGGCCCAGGACGTGCCCGAGGGGCTCAAGGACAAGACCGTGTTCAGCCTGGACATGAGCGCGCTCATCGCCGGGGCCAAGTATCGCGGCGAGTTCGAGGAGCGGCTCAAGGCCGTGCTCAAGGAGGTCCAGGAGTCGGCCGGGCAGATCATCATGTTCATCGACGAGCTGCACACCATCGTGGGCGCGGGCAAGACCGACGGGGCCATGGACGCGAGCAACATTCTCAAACCAATGCTGGCGCGCGGCGAGCTGCACTGCATCGGCGCTACCACCATCGACGAGTACCGCAAGTACATCGAGAAAGACCCGGCCCTGGAGCGTCGCTTCCAGACCGTGCTGGTGGAAGAGCCCTCGGTGGAAGACACCATCTCCATCCTGCGCGGTCTGCGCGAGCGCTTCGAGGTTCACCACGGCGTGCGCATCTCCGATGGCGCGGTGGTCGAGGCCGCCGTGCTCTCCAACCGCTACATCACAGACCGCCAGCTGCCGGACAAGGCCATCGACCTCATCGACGAGGCCGCAGCACTGATCCGTACCGAGATAGACTCCCAGCCCTATGAGCTGGACAAGGCCAACCGCCACATCATGCAGCTTGAGATCGAGCGCGAGGCCCTCAAGCGTGAGACCGACAAGGCGTCGCACGAGCGGCTGGGCAAGCTGGAAAAGGACCTGGCCGAGCTCAAGGAGCGCCAGTCCGCCCTGCTGGCCCAGTGGGAGAACGAGAAGTCCGGCATCGAGCGGCTGCGCTCTCTCAAGGGCGAGATCGAGTCCACCCGCCGGGGCATTGAGGAGGCCAAGCGCATCCACGATTACAACCGCGCTGCCGAGCTTGAATACGGCACTCTGGCCAGCCTTGAGCGGGAACTGGCCCAGCGTAACGAGGCCCTTGAGTCCGGCGACGTGCCGCGCATGGTCAAGGAGGAGGTTGGCCCGGATGACGTGGCCCAGGTCATCGCCCGCTGGACCGGCATCCCGGTCTCCAAGCTGCTGGAGGGCGAGCGCGAGAAGCTGCTCAAGCTGCCCGAGGTGCTGCACGAGCGGGTCATCGGCCAGGACGAGGCCGTGCAGGCCGTGGCCGATGCCGTGCTGCGCGCCCGGGCCGGGCTCAAGGACCCGTCCCGTCCCATCGGCTCCTTCATCTTCCTCGGCCCCACGGGCGTGGGCAAGACCGAGCTGTGCAAGACCCTGGCCTCGGCCCTGTTCGATTCCGAGGACAGCATGGTCCGCATCGACATGTCCGAGTACATGGAGAAGCACACCGTGGCCCGGCTTATCGGCGCGCCCCCGGGCTATGTGGGCTACGACGAGGGCGGCCAGCTGACCGAGGCCGTGCGCCGCAAGCCGTATTCGGTGGTCCTCTTCGACGAGATCGAGAAGGCGCACCACGACGTGTTCAACGTGCTCCTGCAGATCCTCGACGACGGCCGATTGACCGACTCACACGGCCGTACCGTGGACTTCAAGAACACCATCGTCATCATGACCTCCAACCTCGGGGCAGAATACATGCTCGACGGCATCGACGAGCAGGGCGGGTTCCGCGAGGGCGTGGCCGACCAGGTCATGGAGGTGCTGCGCCGTCACTTCAGGCCCGAGTTCCTCAACCGCGTGGACGAGACCGTGCTCTTCAAGCCCCTGCGCCTCGACCAGCTCATGGCCATCGTGGACCTGATGGTGGACGGCCTTCGCGGGCGGCTGGCCGACCGCAAGATCGGGCTGACCATGACCGACGCGGCCCGGGCCTTCATCGCCCAGTCGGCCTATGACCCGCACTTCGGCGCGCGGCCGCTGCACCGCTACATCCAGACCCACCTGGAAACACCCCTGGCCCGGCTGATCATCTCCGGCGAACTGGCCGACGGCGCCACCGTCACCCTGGACGAATCCGACGGGGCGCTGACTTTCGGCTAGCGTTTAAAAAGATCGAGGCGTATCAGAAAGGCACCCTGTCGCGATGACAGGGTGTCTTATTTTCGAGGATACCGCTGATGCCGAACCTGCTTCTGCTCGCCATGCTCGCCGCCTTTCCGGCCCTGTCCACGGACATGTACCTGCCCGCCCTGCCCACGCTGCAGGTGCTGTGGGGCATTTCGGTGGTGGAGGCCAACATGTCGCTGGTGGTCTTCTTCATGGCCTTCAGCTTCTTTTTGTTGGTTCACGGCCCGCTCTCGGATCGGTTTGGCCGCCGTCCGGTGCTGCTTGGGGGCATCACGCTCTTCATCGTGGGCTGCGGCCTGTGCGCCATGGCCGACTCCATCACCATGCTCATCGTGGCCCGGGTGGCCCAGGCCGCCGGGGCCGCAGCGGCGTCGGCCTTGGCGCTGGCCCTGTCCAAGGATCTGTACGAGGGGCCGATGCGCCAGAAAATCCTGGGCTATATCGGGGTTATCCTGGCCGTGTGCCCCATGCTCGGGCCCTTTCTGGGCGGGCTGCTGCTCCAGGTGGCGTCCTGGCGGTGGATATTCGCCTGCCAGGGGGTGCTGGCGCTGGTGGTGCTCTACGGCGCGGTGCGCCTCAAGGAGCCGCTGACAGAGTTCACCTCCGGTGGAGTCCTGGCCGTCATGGGCCGCTACCGCACGGTGCTTGGCAACGGCCGGTTTATGGCCTTGACCCTGGCCTTTTCGATCATGGTCCTGCCCCATTTCGCCTTCATCGGCGGCTCGCCCGATATCTACATCACCGGGTTCGGCGTGTCCGAGCAGGCCTTTGGCACCTATTTCGCCGTCAATGCCCTGGGGATCATGCTCGGCTCCTTTGCCTGCACCCGGCTGACCGTGTCTGTCAGCTCGGTGCGTGTCCTGTTCGTCTCGATCTTCGGCGTCCTGGCCGCCGGTCTGGCCCTGGCCGTGTTCGGCGCGCCTTCACCCCTGATCATGGCCGCGCTCATGTTCTGCGTCACCTTCTTCCTCGGCCTGTCCCGGCCCATCAGCAACAACATGTGCCTTGAGCAGGTGGACACCGACATCGGCGCGGCCTCGTCCATCCTTACGTTCACCATCTTCTTCGTCGGAGCCGGCTCCATGGCCCTGATCGGCCTTGACTGGCCCTCCAAGCCCGCCTTTATCGGCCAGCTCGCGGTCATCGGTGCCCTCGTCCCCCTGACCATCCTCTGGGTCA
The DNA here is from genome assembly GCA_043824835.1 of Pseudomonadota bacterium. Taxonomy (GTDB): domain Bacteria; phylum Desulfobacterota; class Desulfovibrionia; order Desulfovibrionales; family Desulfovibrionaceae; genus Pseudodesulfovibrio. The sequence goes on from JBDRSO010000023.1 coordinate 46,037, forward strand.
TGCTCCGCTTTTTTGGGCGGCGTCCGGAGGAGCCGGAGGAGCCTCGGCCGCAGCAGTAGCAGGGTGTTGGAAATTTCAAAACCGCAGACTGCGTGATCGCCCTCAGCCCAGTCCCAGCAGCTCGATCAGAAATTCGCGGGTGCGTGTCTCCGACCAATAGGCGTTGCCTGGGGCGACAAAGCCCACGTGGCCCCCGAAGCGGGGCATTTCCAGCAACAGGGACGGGTTGCGCCGGGCCTGGGCCACGGGCAGGCAGCGGCTGGTCAGGAAGGGGTCGTTGCGGGCGTTGACCAGCAGGGCGGGCACGCGCACGCCGTCGAGAACGCGGGCGCAACTCGACCGGGTATAGTAGTCCTCGGCATCGGCAAAGCCGTTGATGGGCGCGGTGTAGCGGTTGTCAAAGGCGCGCAGGGAGTCGATCCCCTCAAGCAGCGCCGCATTGTAGACCTCGGGGAATGCCATCGCCTTGGCCCGCACCTTGGCCCGCAGGCCGCGCATGAAATATTCCAGATAGATGCCCAGCGCGGCCCGGCTGATGACCCGCTCGGCCGACGAGAGATCGCACGGCACCGAGAAGGCGGCGGCCCCTTTCACCTGGGGCGGCACCCGGTCAGGTTCCTCGCCAAGATATTTGAGGATCTGGTTGCCGCCCATGCTGAAGCCGATGAGGACCACCTCGTCGTAGTCGCCAGTCTTCAGGCAGTGGGTGATGACCGTATGCAGGTCGCCTGTCTCGCCCGAGTGATAGAGCCGGGGCAGCCGGTTCGGTTCAAGGCCGCACCCGCGCTGGGTCCAGCAGGCCGCGTCCAGGCCGAGGTCCGTGGCCATGGCCGCCATGCCCAGCACGTACTTTCGGCGCGAGCTGCCCTCCAGCCCGTGACTGATGACGGCCAGCCTGCGCGTGGACCCGATGCGGCTCGGGTGAAAATCCACATCCAGAAAATCCCCGTCCGGGGTCTCGATGCGCTCGGGCCGGGGCGAGCAGGCCGGGATGCGGCGCATGATCGGCGGGTAGAGGGTGGCCAGGTTGCCGCTGCGAAAGGGGAGCGGGGGGCGGTAGTCAGGCGTGGGTAAAACAGGCATTTGAGAGAGGTACGTCCGAACCAGCCGGTTGTCAAAATCCGAGTGGCCGGGCAGAGTGTGTGAACAGGGACGGCACGGGCCGCCCCGCAAGCCCCGGCAAGCATTCGCAAGCCAAGGAGTTCGTGTGCCGCTTTTCGACGCCGTTGATCTGGAGAACTATGCCGAGGTCATGGTCTGGGCGCTGGCGCAGACCCGGGCCACGCCCCTGAAAAACGGCGACATGGTCCTCATCCGCTACGACATCCCAGGGCTGGCCCTGGCCGAGGCCGTGTACTCGCGGCTCATGGACGCCCACTTCATGCCCGTGCCCGTGGCCATGCCCACGCCCTATATGGAAATGGAGCGCTATCTCAACTCCAGCTTCGGCCAGCTTGTCTTCCAGCAGCCGGGCGTGGCCGAGCTGTATTCCCAGGCCGCCGGGGCCATCAACATCCTGGCCCCCGAAGACCTGACCCATCTCCAGACCGTGGACCCGCGCACCATTGCCGAGGCCCGCAAGGCGGACGGCTCCAACCGGCGCATCCTGGAGCGGCGCAGGCTCGCGGGCACGCTGGGCTGGACCACCTGCCTCTATCCCACCCAGGCTCTGGCCGAGGCATCGGGCATGACCCTTGAGGAATACGCCCACGCCGTGCTGCGCGCCTGCTGGCTGAACATGCCCGACCCGGTGCGCGAGTGGCGGCGGCTGCATCGCGAGGTCAGTGAGATTTGCGCATGGCTCGATGGGCTGGGCATCGCCCGATTGCATGTGGAGTCCGCAGACGTGGACCTGACCGTGCCAATGGGCGAGAACCGCCGCTTCGTGGGCGTGAGCGGGGCCAATATCCCCGGCTACGAGATATACTTTGCGCCCGATGCGCGCGGCGTGTCCGGCACCTACTACGCGGACCAGCCCACCCTGCGCTACGGCCATCTGGTCATGGGCGCGGCCCTCGAATTCACCGACGGCGTGGCCGCCAAGGTCGAGGCCGGGCGCGGCCAGGTTTTCCTGCAAAATCAGATGTTTTCTGATTCCGGCGCGCGCCGGGTGGGCGAGTTCTCCCTGACCGACAAGCGCTTCTCCCGCGTGGACCGCTTCATGGCCCACACCCTGCTCGACGAGAACTTCGGCGGCCCAAGCGGCAACTGCCACCTCGCCCTGGGCGGCTCGGTCCTCGAAAGTTTCACCGGTCCCCCCGAGCTGCTCACCCCGGAACTGGCCGCGACCCTCGGCTTCAATTCCTCGGACATGCACTGGGACCTGGTCAACACCCAGCCCAAACGGGTCACGGCCATCTTGAGGACCGGCGAGCCGAGGTTGATTTACGAGGGCGGGGAGTTTCGGGTGTAGAGGGGCAGATTGCGTCCGGCCTGCCAGCCCGTATCGAAAAAGCCTTTGTCTTTTCCATTGACAACCCCCTGTCCGTGCTTATTTCCCGGGCATGTCCCGCCGTGGCGCGGGGCTTTTCACGACAATCCCAGCGCGAGGAATCTGACGAACATGGCGAAACACAGGAAATCCGACAATCCGATCGGCGATCTGTACGACGAGACGGGCAAGATTTTCGGCGGCGGCGACAAGGGCGCGGCCGCCGGAGAGGGCATGGGGACGGCGCCGGAGGGTGCTCCCGGAAGTGCGCAGGACATCACGCAGGAAGCTGTGGATGAGACCGAGGTCTCCCTGAGCCAGGAGGAACTTGAGACCCTGTGCCGCGCTTCGGTCTGTCCGGGCTGCGACGTGTACAGGGCGGCCGAGGAAATCCGCCTGCGCGCCCTGGCCGACACCGAGAACGTCAAGAAGCGGCTGCTGCGCGAAACCGAAGACCTCAAGAAATACGCGGGCGAATCCATCCTGGCCGACCTGCTGCCCGTGCTCGACAATCTCGACCTCGCCCTGGCCCACACCGGCAACCTTGATGGCGCGTGCAAGAATTTCGTCATCGGCGTGGACATGACGCGCAAGATATTCCTCGATTCGGTCAAGGCCCACGGACTGGTGCAGGTGGAGGCCGTGCGCGGCAGCGAGTTCAACCCCGAGATCCACGAGGCCGTGGGCACCGTGGAGGACGGCGATCTGGGCGACAACCACATCGCCCAGGTGGTGCAGCGCGGCTACACCCTCAAGGGCCGCCTGTTGCGCCCGGCCAAGGTCATGGTCGCCAAACGCTGACCCGGTTTTTTGGCTCGCGGCCCTTTACAACCCCGGCCGCGTGATTATTGGAAGCAGTACGCAATTCTGTGCAAGAGAATTCACATCGCAATATTTTAGGAGGATATACGTATGGGCAAGATCATAGGGATCGACCTGGGAACCACCAACTCCTGTGTCTACGTGATGGAGGGCAAAGACCCCAAGTGCATCACCAACCCCGAGGGAGGGCGCACCATGCCTTCTGTCGTGGCCTTCACGGACAAGGAGCGGCTGGTGGGCGACATCGCCAAGCGCCAATCGGTCACCAACCCGGAGAAAACCGTTTTCGCCATCAAGCGGCTCATGGGCCGCAAGGCTGACGCTCCCGAAGTCAAGAAGTGGCAGAAGCACTGCCCCTATCAGATCGTGGCCGGAAACGGCAACGATGCCTGGGTAGAGATCGGCGACAAGAAATACAGCCCGCCCGAAGTCTCGGCCATGATCCTCCAGAAGCTCAAGAAGGACGCTGAGAGCTATCTCGGCGAGACGGTCACCGAGGCGGTCATCACCGTGCCCGCCTACTTCAACGACTCCCAGCGTCAGGCCACCAAGGACGCGGGCAAGATCGCGGGCCTTGAGGTCAAGCGCATCATCAACGAGCCCACTGCGGCCTCCCTGGCCTACGGTTTTGACAAGAAGGCCAACGAGAAGATCGCGGTCTTCGACCTGGGCGGCGGCACGTTCGATATCTCCATCCTCGAGGTGGGCGACAACGTGGTCGAGGTGCGCGCCACCAATGGCGATACCTTCCTCGGCGGCGAGGACTTCGACCACCGCATCATCGAGTATCTGGTGGGCGAGTTCAAGAAGGAGAACGGCATCGACCTGTCCAAGGACCGCATGGCCCTGCAGCGCCTCAAGGAGGCTGCGGAAAAGGCCAAGCACGAGCTGTCCAGCTCCGTGGAGTCCGAGGTCAACCTGCCTTTCATCACCGCCGACCAGAATGGCCCCAAGCACATGATGGTCAAGATCAGCCGCGGCAAGCTCGAAAAGCTGGTCGAGGATCTGGTTGAGCGCACGGTGGAGCCGTGCCGCAAGGCACTCAAGGACGCCGGGCTTTCCGCCTCTGACATCGACGAGGTCATCCTCGTGGGCGGCATGACCCGCATGCCCCTGGTCCAGGAAAAGGTGAAGAGCTTCTTCGGCCGCGAGCCCAACCGCTCGGTCAACCCGGACGAGGTCGTGGCCATGGGCGCGGCCATCCAGGGCGGCATCCTGGCTGGCGACGTCAAGGACGTGCTCCTGCTCGACGTGACCCCGCTTTCGCTGGGCATCGAGACCATGGGCGGCGTGATGACCAAGCTCATCGAGCGCAACACCACCATTCCCACCAAGAAGTCCCAGGTCTTCACCACTGCGGCTGACAACCAGCCCTCGGTGTCCATCCGGGTCTTCCAGGGCGAGCGGCCCATGTCGGCCGATAACAAGCTGCTGGGCAACTTCGAGCTGGCCGGCATTCCCCCGGCGCCGCGCGGCGTGCCGCAGGTCGAGGTCTCCTTTGACATCGACGCCAACGGCATCGTCCACGTCAACGCCAAGGATATGGGAACCGGCCGCGAGCAGTCCATCCAGATCACCGCGTCCTCGGGCCTGTCCGACGACGAGATCGACCAGATGGTCAAGGACGCCGAGGCCCACGCCGACGAGGACAAGATGAAGCAGTCCCTCATCGAGGCCCGCAACCACGCCGATACCCTGGTCTACACCTCGGAGAAATCCCTGCGCGATCTGGGCGACAAGGTGGACGCCGGACTCAAGGCGGACATCGAGACCAAGATCGAGGCCCTGAAGGCAGCGCTGGCCACGGACAACGCAGACGAGATCAAGGCCAAGACCGACGAACTGGCCCAGGCCTCGCACAAGCTGGCCGAACAGCTTTACGCCCAGCAGTCCACCGGACAGGCCGGAGCCGCTGGCGCGGCTGGGGCGGCCGGAGCCGCCGGAGCCGAGGGCGGGGCCTCGTCCAAGGCCGATGACGACGTGGTGGACGCCGACTACACCGAGGTCAAGTAATCCATCTTGCCTTGAGGGACCAAGCGAAGTATAGCATAACCCGGCCCGCATGAAGCGGGCCGGGTTTTTCTTCGGCCGTTCACCAAGCCGGGACACAACGCACCATGCCCACCATGAAAATACACACCACCACGCCCCCCATCATGCGGTCTCTGGCGCTCCTTGCGCTGGCGGCCCTGTTCCTGTTCAGTTGCGCTCCGAGGCAGACCGTGCCCAGCGCGGACCTGCTCGCCACGCCAAACCTGCTCGTGGAGGCCGATGCCGCCTGGGAGCGGCGCAACTACGAGGCCGCAGAGCTGTACTATGCCGCCCTGCTGGATCGGCCAGACCTGCCGCCCGATGCGCTGCCCAAAGTCTACGAGCGGCTGGCCGACTCCGCCATCCGCAGCGGCCATTACCATCAGGCACGCATCGCTCTGGAGGCCTGGGCCAACATGGACGCCTCGGTGGTGCGGCTGCGCTCTTGGGAGCGGCTGTACCTCGACACCATGGCTGCCCTGAACCGGGGCGAGCGGCTGCACAATCACCTGCGCTGGCTCCTGGCCGCCACGGATGTCCCGTGGGAGACGCGGGCCGATGCGGCCCTGTGGTACGGCGAATATTTCCGCAACCAGGGCGACTTTGACCGCTCGCTGGAAACCCTGGCCGGGTTCTATGTCCAGGCTCCGTCCTCGGCCGACCGGGCCGCCATGGAGGCGACCTACCGGGCCACGCTCCAGTCCCTGGACAACACCCGGCTCATGGAGCTTTCCCGGGCCGTGACCGCCGAGGCCCAGTGGCGCTTTCCTTACGTGCTCGTCGGGTTCGAGCGAGGCGTACGCGAGGCCTCGGACAAGGCGGCGTGGTCAGGCGTCTGGCGGACCATGCGCACCCTGGTCGCGCGGGGCGAGCTGGTGGACCGGGCACCCCTTGAGCAGATCCTGGCCGCCCTTGAGGCGCGCTTTGGCCTGCCCCGTGTGGGCGTGGCCCTGGCCCTGCCCCTTTCCGGCCCTTTCGGCACGGTGGGGGCTGGCATCCTGCGCGGCGCCGGGCTCGCCCAGTGGCGGTTGGCCCAGGACACCACAGATGTGGACCTGCGGGTGATCAACACCGATGTCCCTGGTTGGGAGGCGCGGCTGGCCGCGCTGCCTTCCCACTACACGGTGGTGGGCGGCCCGCTTCAGGTGCAGAATTTCCTGGAGCTTTCCGAGGGAGGTGCCCCTGGGCAGCGGATTTTGGACACGCGCGCTGTTTTCGCCTTCCTCTCCTCCCTTGGTGAACTGACCGAGGGGCGCGATGCATGGCGGTTCTTCTCCAGCCGCGACGACGAGGTGCGCAGTTTGGTCCGGCTTTCGGTTGACCAGCTGGGCATCAAGGATCTGGCCATTTTCTATCCCGAGGAGGCCTTTGGCCGGGCCATGGCCGAAACATTCTACCGCGAGGCCGCGCCCATGGGGGCCCGCGTCCGGGGCATGCAGTCCTACCCGCCCAGGGACCTCAAGGAGTGGAGCCAGCGGGTGGCCCGGCTGCTCAAGGTGCCCGCCGATTTCAAGGACAACAAGGACGCGCCCCTCGATCCGCCGGACTTCGGTGCGGTCTTCCTGCCCGATGGCTGGAGCCAGGCCCAGACCCTGCTGCCCAATTTCTTCTTCTACGAGGGCGACCAACTTCTCTACCTGGGCACCAGCCTGTGGAGCCGCGCCCTGGACAGCGCCAGAAATATCGACGAGCACTACTACCGGCTGGCCGTGTGCCCCGGAGCGTGGTGGGAGGGGAGCGACGGCGGCCGCGCCCTTCAGGTCGCGTTGACCGAGGAGGGGCTTGGTCAGGCCGATTTCTGGGTGGCCCTGGGGTACGATTTCGTGCGCTTTGCCGGTCGGCTCGGCTCGCTGCCCGCTGGCTGGACCGCTGCAGACGTCAACAACCGCATCGCCTCGGCAAGCCGCATGGACTTCAGCATGGCGCCCATCAGTTGGAATGACCAGGGCGTGGCCATGCAGGAGATGTATCTCTTCGGCCCGGTTCGCGACGGCAAGCGGCTGGTCAACGCCGCCTCCCTCGCCGACAGCATCGCCAAGGCCAAGGCCCGGCGCGAAAGGCGGCTCGAAGCCTACGAGAAGCGGCTTGAGGAGAGCGGCCGCTAGCCGCCTTTCCCGGACCGCCCATATTCACGCAAGGAGCATCGACAATGAAGATAAGCCCCGAAGAGGTGGCCAAGGTGGCGCGGCTGGCGCGTCTGGACCTCCCGCAGGACAAGCTTGAGCTGTTCGCCGGGCAGTTGGGCGACATCCTGGGCCACATGGACAAGCTCGCCGAGCTGGACACCGCCAGCGTCGAGCCCATGTACAGCCCGGTGGAGCACACCACCGTGCTGCGCCCTGACGAGCCGCGCAAGGAGCACGGCCGCGACGAGGTGCTGGGCAACGCGCCCAGGCAGGATGGCCGGTTCTTCATCGTCCCCAGAATTGTCTGATTTTCGCCCATACCCAGGATTGAACATGTCTGCATTGCATACCAAGACGCTGACCGAACTGGCCGGGCTGCTGCAGGCCCGCGAGGTCACCGCTGTCCAGGCCGTGGGAGCGTGCCTGGACCGCATCAAGGCCACCGAGCCGACCGTCCGCGCCCTGATCACGGTCATGGCCGATGAGGCCCTGGCCCAGGCCGAGACTCTGGACGCCTCAGGACCGGACTCGTCGCAGCCCCTGTGGGGCGTGCCCGTGGTCCTCAAGGACCTGCTGACCACGCGCGGGGTCAGGACCACCTGCGGCTCGAAGATTCTCGACGACTTCGTGCCGTTCTACGACGCCACGGCCGTGGCCCGGCTGCGCGAGGCCGGGGCCGTGCCCATCGGCAAGGCCAACATGGACGAGTTCGCCATGGGCTCGTCCACCGAGAACTCCGCCTATTTCCGCACTGCCAATCCCTGGGATGCCGAGCGCGTGCCGGGCGGCTCGTCCGGCGGCTCGGGCGCGTCCGTGGCCGCTGGTCAGTGCTTCGCCGCCCTGGGTACGGACACCGGCGGCTCCATCCGGCTGCCCGCTTCTTTTTGTGGCATCGTGGGGGTCAAGCCCACCTATGGCCGCGTGTCGCGCTACGGGCTCATCGCCTATGGCTCGTCCCTGGATCAGATCGGCCCCATGACCCGCTCGGTGGAAGACGCCGCCCGGGTGCTCCAGGCCATCGCCGGGCACGATCCCCGGGATTCCACCTCGGTGGACACGCCCGTGCCCGATTATCTGGCCGGGCTGGGCCGCGACTCCCTTGAGGGCCTGACCATCGGCCTGCCGCGCGAATACTGGGGCGAGGGCATCGACCCCGAGGTGGAGGCGGCCTGCCGCGCCGCCGTGGCCCGGGCCGAGGCGCTGGGAGCCAGGACCGTGCCCCTCTCCCTCTCCCTCACCGACTACGCCATCGCCACCTACTACATCATCGCCATGGCCGAGGCGTCGTCCAACCTCTCTCGCTTCGACGGGGTGCGCTTCGGCCACCGCAGCAAGGACGCCGAGGAACTCATCGACATGTACACCGCCAGCCGCACCGAGGGGTTTGGCGACGAGGTGCAGCGGCGCATCATCATGGGCACCTATGTGCTTTCGTCCGGCTACTACGACGCCTACTACAACAAGGCCGCCAAGGTCCGCCGCCTGCTGCGCCAGGACTTCGACGCGGCCCTTGGGCAGTGCGATATCATCGCCGGGCCGGTCTGCCCGACCACGGCCTTCAGGATCGGGGCCAAGGCCGACCCCATCCAGATGTACCTCATGGACATCTTCACCATCTCCCTGAACCTGGCCGGGCTGCCCGGCATGAGCCTGCCCGTGGCCCTTGGCGCTGATTCAGGCATGCCGGTGGGCCTCCAACTCATGGGCCGCCCCTTCGAGGAGGCGGACATGCTCTCCGTGGCCGCCTGCCTGGAGCGGAATCTGGACCCCATGCCCATGCCCGGGCCCATGTCTGGGCTGTAAGCGTTCACCACTTCATCGACGGCAAGAGAGCCGGTCGCCGAACATTCTCGGCGACCGGCTCTTTTCTGTCCGTGGTGGCAGGCGCGGCTATTTCATGTCGTAGGTCACCGGGCCGTCCTTGTAGTTGGTCCGGTCAAGCCAGTCCGAGGGGTAGCCGATGTCGCGGACCGGGCCGCCGGGCCTGTTGAGGTAGCCATCGGAATACTTGGCAAAGAGGGTGAAAGTCAGGTCGCGCCATGTGGCGAGCACCTGGCCTGCGGTCTGGAAGCCGAACTCGGTGATCAGGCGCAGGGCCTCCTCGTCGCTCTTGCCCTTGACGGCCTCGTCCATGGCCGCCACGCCCGCCATGGCCTTGGTTTCCAGCCGCTGCTGCACGGGCTGGATGTCCACCCGGGTCATGCGCTGGAAGTTGAGGCGCGACCAGTTGGCCAGCAGGTCGAAGTGCCACCACGCCGAGGTGGGGTCGAACTCCTGGGGCGAGCCGGTCTGGTAGGGGCGCGGCAGCTGGGCCGCCTTGGCGAAGAAGGGCGTGAAGCAGGTGGTGTAGGACACGTCCGGGCCGAACCAGAGGACGCCCTTGGTGTATTCCGGCGCATTGGGCCGGGTCTGGCAGACAAAGGTGTAGCCCTGGTAGAAGACCGAGATGGCCCGCTCCCACGCGCCGTAGAATTTCTTGTCCGTGTCCACGTTGTTCTGGTTGCCGTCATAGGGGCCGACAAAGCGGTGCGGGTCGCCGTATGGCCCGGCGGCCACGCCTTTGGTCAGGTCGAACTGGGTGCCCTCGTAGTGGTCGCGGTACAGGCTGAAGACCTTGGCCAGGTCGATGGGGACATTGGGCCTGATGGAGAAGGGGTAGTCCGTGGTGTAGGTGTCCTTGACCCAGGGGGAGAGGCCCAGGTCCGGGTTGACCCGGTCCATGGCCCGCCAGACACGGCGCAGCGAGTAGTAGGGGTGGTTGTACTCGCCGGGGCTGATCGCGCGCAGCCATTCGATGGGGCCTTGGGTCTTCTCGTCCCACCACTTGAGCTTCTTCAGGCCCGGCACGAGGTGCTTGGAGTAGCGGAAGTTGTCCGGGTCGTCCTTGATCACCTCGCGGATGCGGAAGGTGTTGGCGGCCACGAAGAACTCGCCATCCGGCACCCGCTTGGCCACCCAGGCAGAGTGGTGGGTGGCGTCGGGCAGGGCGCACATCTCAAAGACCCAGCCCTCGTTCTCGTCGGCCACCAGCAGCGTCTCGCCCGTGTCGTAGAAGCCGTACTTGTCCACCAGCGCGCCCATGAGGGTGACGGCCTCGCGCGCGGTGGCGCAGTTCTCAAGGGCAATGCGCGACAATTCAGAACTGTAGAAAAGCCGCTGCGGGTTGCCCGAGCTGGCCTTGGCATTGGACGGGGGTTGAAAGTTGGCCGCGTTGGTGCACTCGCCCATCATCAGGTTCTTCTCGTTCATGATCCCGTAGTTGCCGTCGAAGTAGGCGAACGACACCTTCTGTTCACGGCCCAGGAGCTTCCAGATCTCGGCGTAGGGGATGGTTCCCACCGGCTCGGTGGGCGGGAACCCCGGGGTGGCATAGGCCGGGCCGCGATCATCGGTGACGATGCGCGGGTAGGCGTAGGCCTCGTGGTAGATCTTGCGGCTGCCGGTCTGCTCCTTGGCAGGCACGTAGATCAGCCGCTGGTCGCCCAATTCGTCGTCGTCGGAGTGGGTGACCATCATGGAGCCGTCGGCACTGGCCCCGGGGGTGATGATCATGGTGGTGCAGGCCAGGGCGTGGGGGGTGGCTGGCAGGGTCAGCAGGGCGGCCAGCACGGCCGTCATGAGAAAGTGCAGCGGTTTCATATGGTGAACTCCTTGTGTGGTGGCTTCCTGTGGGCCTGTGTAGCACGACTTGGCCCGGTCAGACCACAAACTCTTTGCATTCGGCCCCGGCTTCCTTAGGATGCCTCAAGGCGTGGGCACAAGTCGCGCGTGAGACACCAATCCCGGGGCCACACCCCCGGACTGACAACCCTGGATGTTCGATGATTACAGCTGTAGCCGTGAGCGGGGGCATGGACAGCCTGCTCGCCCTGGTCCTTATGCGGGAGCGCGGGCACGACGTGCTGGCCCTGCACGGGCGTTTTCTCCCGGCCGAGGGGCGCGGCGACCAAGCGGTCGCCGGGCTGGCCGAGGCCTGCGCCCTTCTTGGCGTGCCCTTTCATGTGGCCGACCTGCGCCGCGAGTTCGAGCGCGAGGTGGTGGCCCCCTTTGCCGACGCCTACCGCCAGGGGCTGACCCCCAACCCCTGCGCGGCCTGCAACCCGCGCATGAAGTTCGACGTGCTCTTTGACGCGGCCCGCGCCTTGGGCGCGGACAGTCTGACCACGGGCCACTATGTGCGGCTGATTGATGCCAAGGAAGGTCCGCTGCTGGCGCGCGGGGCTGATCCGGCCAAGGACCAGAGCTATTTCCTCTCATTGGTGGGGGTGGAGGCCCTGCGCCGCGCCCACTTCCCCCTTGGCGACATGCTCAAGAGGGACGTGCCCGCCCGGCTGGCCGGGCTGGGTCTGACCCCGCCCCTGCCGGGCGAGAGCCAGGAGATATGCTTCGTGCCCGGCGATGACTACCAGATGTTCCTGACCCGGCGCGGGTCCATGCCCGGCGGCGGTCCCATGAGGCTTGAGGACGGCACGGTCATCGGCAGACACAGGGGGCTGTGGCGGCACACCCAGGGGCAGCGGCGCGGCCTGGGCATTGCCTGGACCGAGCCGCTCTATGTGCTCGACAAGCGCGTGGCGGAAAACGCCCTGATGGTGGGGCCGAAGACCTCGCTCCTTGTGCCCGGTTGCGTGGCCCGGCAGGTCAACGTCATGACTGACCCGGCGGGCTGGCCCGAAGTGGTCATGGTCCAGACGCGCTATCGCCAGCGGCCCAGACCGGCCCGGTTCGCCATTGAAGGCGACCGGCTCGTGGTCCGTTTTCTGGAGCCCAACGACCGTCCGGCCCCGGGGCAGGTGGCGGCGGTGTACGATGCGGATGGGACGGTCTTGGGCGGGGGTGTCATTGAACATGCCCTGGAGCGTGACGAGGCGTGAGCCGGGTGGGGGTCAGAAGCCCAGCCGGTTCTCCCGCCGCTCCTGCCGTTCGAGGGCAAGCCCTTCGCCCCTGGCCCTGACCAGGGTTTTGCGGATGGTGTCCGCCGTCATGTCCGGCCGCTTGCGGCAGTAGTCCGTCCACCAGCGCACCTCTTGGGCGACGCGGGTGTTGAAGGGCTCGCGATAGGTGGCAAGCACGGCGAACCCTTGGTCGCGCTCGTCAAGGAACATCAGCGTCAGGCCGAGATAGAACACGGCGTCCGGGTTGCCGGGATACTGGTCCAGGGTGGTGTCGAAGTGGCTGCGGGCCGCGGTGTAGTTGCCGTCGAGGAAGGCGCGCAACCCCTCGCGGTTGATGCGATAGGCCGCGTCCGGCCCGCTGTGCAGGAAGTCGCCGTAGCTGCTGAAGCCCACACCCATGCCCGAGGCCGTGCCCACGCCCACGCTCACGCCCGAGTTCGTGCCCACTCCCACCGCGCCGTAGGTAAGGCAGCCGGTGAGCATGGCCAGCGTAGCAAGCAGGGCCAGTGGGGCAAGTCGCGTCAATGTTGTCCGTCTCATTGCATTGACCCCCGTTGGCAAATGCTTTAGTCGCTCGGGCTGGGTTAGCGCGAGCTGCCGAGATCCCGCTCGCGGTCCACGCCTTCGTCCCAGGCCCGGAACATGGCCCTGGTGATGGCTTCGTTTGTCAAATCCGGTGTGTTGGCGAGGCGCTGGGCCATGTCGCGCACCGAGTTGGTCACCTGGACCCTGCCGGGATAGCGGAACTCGGTCAGGGTCTCGAACCCGCCCGCGCGGTCGCCTCTGGCGATTTGGCACAGGCCGACGTAGAAGACCGCGCTCGGATAGTTCTCCACTCCGGCGGCGTGGCGAAACGCTTCCTCGGCCTTGTCGTATTCGCCAAGATTGTAGTAGGCACGTCCAAGGCCGGTCAGCAGTCGGGCCGAGTCCGGCTCGTCCTTGAGGGCCTTTTGGTATTCCACCACGGCCTGTTCGTAGTCCTTGAGGGTCATGGACAGGTTGCCTGCCAGCTTGGGCTGGTGGCCGCATCCGGCCAACAGCGCCGGGGCCGCGAGCAGCAGGCCAGCGAGCAGCAGGCCCGAGAGCAGCCGAGACGAAAGGGGCAGAGCGAGGGTGATGATCCGCAGGGTGTGTGTCATGGGTACGTCTTTCTCTCCGAAACATGAGTGTTCGCCGTGGCGACAGGCCGAGAGTACATGATTCGATTGTTTACTGCCACCCTGGGCTGCAAGATAAACCAGTACGAGACCCGGTCCATCGCCGAGGCCTGGGTCGGCCACGGTCAGTCCGTGGAGACCGGCGCGCCGGAAGAGGCGGATGTCATCCTGGTCAACTCCTGCGCGATCACGGCCAAGGCCGTGGCCGACCTGCGCCAGACCGTGCGCCGCCTCAATCGAGCCAATCCGGTGGCCGGGATCATCGTCACCGGCTGCGCGGCTCAGGTCATGGCCGACGAGTTGACCGGGCTGCCCGGTGTGGTCCAGGTGGTGCCCCAGGCCGACAAGGGTGCGCTCCTGGCCGGGCCTGCCGAGCCGTCCGTCGCGCCTGCCGCGGCGGTGATACCGTCCGTCGAACCCGATACCGCCGACGAGCCGCGCGGGTACGCCCCCTTTTCCATCAGCGGCTATTCCCGGGCCAGGGCCGTGGTCAAGGTCCAGGACGGCTGCTCGCATCACTGCACTTACTGCATCGTGCCGCTGACGCGCGGCCCCTCGGTCAGCCGTCCGCCGGACGAGGTGGTGGCCGAGGCGGCGCGTTTGCTCGACAGCGGCTTTCGCGAGTTGGTCATCAGCGGCATCAACCTGCGTCACTACGGCCGGGGGCTGGCGGAGCGCATGGATTTTTGGGATCTTCTGGCCCGGCTGGACCGGGAGCTGGCCCCACGCTGGGCCGGGCGGGCGCGGCTGCGCGTCTCGTCCGTGGAGCCGGGCCAGCTTGATGACAGGGCCTTGGATACCCTGGCCGGGGCGTCCATGGTCTGCCCACAACTGCATCTTTCGTTGCAAAGCGGCGATGCAGGCGTGCTCAGGGCCATGGGGCGCGGCCACTACAACCCGCTCGGTGCGGTGGAATTCCTCTCCCGGCTGGGCCGGGTCTGGCCGGTCATGGGCCTTGGCGCTGACATCATCACCGGATTTCCCGGCGAGGACGAGGCCGCCTTTGCCGAGACCCTGGCCCTGTGCCGCGAACTGCCCCTGACCTATGCCCACGTCTTTCCTTATTCCGAGCGGCCGGGAACCCGCGCCGCCGACATGCCCGGGCAGGTGGCCGTGCCCGTGCGCAAGGAACGGGCCGCCCGTCTGCGCGCCCAGGTGTCCCGGCGCAAGCGGGCCTTCCGCGAGTGGCTTATGGGACAGCCCCGCCTTGATGTGCTGGTGCAGGACGGGCAGGGCAACGGGGTGTCCGAGTTCTACGCCGGGTGTCGGTTGACCCGGCTGCCCGAAGGGGTGGGCCGCCGCGCCCTGGTCCGCGCCCGGCCCGTGGGTATCGAGCGGGGCGTCATCGTGGCCGAGCCGTTGGGCAAGGCCCTGGCCGTCAATGAGGGGGGCAGGCCGTGAGCGTGCCGAAGGAGCCGCTGCCCGGGCTGCTGGTCATGTCTGTGCTGAGCGCCCGCTGGGATGAGGTCTGGCCGGGTCTGCTTGGCGAGCTTGAGGCGCGTTTTGGCCCGGCCGAACACGTTTCGGAGAAGTTTCTCTTTGACCAGACCAGCTACTACGACGAGGAGCTGGGCACGCCCATCGGGCGGCGGCTGCTCGCCTTCGAGGCGCTACGCCCGCTCGATGAACTGGTCGACATCAAGCTGAGCACCAACGCCATCGAGGGTGCCCATGCCGCGGGGGGGCGGCGGCGCTTCAACCTCGACCCCGGCTTCCTGACCCGGGAGCGGCTGGTGCTGGCCACGGTCAAGAATTTTTCCCACCGCGTCTATCTTGGGCGGGGCATCTGGGCCGACCTGACCCTTGTCTGGAAGCGGGGCGGGTGGGTGGATTTTTCCTGGACTTTTCCGGACTACGCGGGCCAGGAAATGAAATCGCGGCTGACAAAGCTGCGGCAGTTGTATAAAACCAAGCTCAATACATAAGGGGATCGAGCATATGCCCGTCAGCATGACCGGTTTTGGCCGGTTCGAGACCACAGAGGACGCCTGGACTCACGTCTGGGAGATCAAGAGCGTCAACGGCCGGTTCCTCGACGTCAAGTGGCGGCTGCCCGGCTCCCTGCGCGGCCTGGAGAACGGCTGGGAAAAAGTCGTTCGCACCCACGCCTCGCGCGGGCGGGTGGATGTCTCCCTCAACCTTGAGGTCATGGACGCCGGGGTGCTCGGCGTGGCCTTCAACGAGGTCATGGCCCGGGCCATGATGCGCGAGATGGAGAAGCTGGCCGCGAGCCAGGGGCGCGTCTTCGAGCCGGACTTCAACCGGATCATGACCATGTCGTCCCTGTGGCGCGACGCTGGCAACGAGCCCGATCCCGCCCTGGCCGGGAGCCTGACCCGGGGGCTGGAGAGTGCGCTCGCGGACTGGATGCGCTCGCGCACCGTGGAGGGCGAGGCCATGGTGGCTGATTTGCTCGCCCGGTTCGACACCCTGGGCACCATCGCCCGGGCCGTGGGCGCGCGCGTCCCGGCCATTCTGGAGGAAAAGAAGGCCGGGCTGCGCCAGCGCATCATCGACATGCTTGAGTCTGCCGGGGCTGATTTCTCCGAAGACCGCATGCTCCAGGAGGTGGCCTACCTGACGGACAAGCTCGACGTTTCCGAGGAGCTGACCCGGCTCGATGCCCACCTTGAGCGCATCGGCGAGACCCTGCGCGGCGGTGGCGACGTGGGCAAGAAGCTCGATTTTCTCATCCAGGAGACATTTCGCGAGATCAACACCTGCGGCAACAAGGCCCAGGACGTGGAGGTCAGCCGTCTGGTGGTGGACTTCAAGGCCGAGCTGGAGCGTTGCCGCGAGCAGATCCAGAACATCGAGTAGCCAGGCCGCACCGACGCAATTACGCCCAAGGCATCAAGAAATTGTAGGTAATTATGCAGAAACAGGGATTGCTCAACGTGGGTTTTGGCAACTTCGTGGTCCTCAGCCGCGTGGTCTCCATCGTCAACCCCACCAGCGCCCCCATGCGCCGCCTGCGCGAGGACGCGCGCCAGGAGGGGCGGCTCATCGACGCCACTCAGGGGCGCAAGACCCGCGCCATCATCGTCACCGACTCCAACCACGTCATCCTCTCGGCCATCCAGGCCGAGACCGTGGGCCAGCGCTTCAGCGTCGAGGAGGGTGACTAGTGGTCAGCGGCGACACCTTCCGCCGCCAGGGGCAGATACTTGTGGTATGCGCCCCCAGCGGTACGGGCAAGAGTACCCTCATCGCGATGCTGCGGCGCGAGTTCCCGGATTTCGGCTTCTCGGTCTCCTACACCACCCGCGCCCCAAGAGGGCACGAGCAGGACGGCCGCGAGTACAACTTCGTCTCCCGCGACACCTTTGTGGCCATGCGCAGCCGGGGCGATTTCTGCGAGTGGGCCGAGGTTCACGGCAACTTCTACGGCTCGGCCACCAGCCCGGTGGAAATGATGCTCGGCCAGGGTCGCGACGTGCTCTTCGACATCGACGTGCAAGGGGCGAAACAGCTGCGCAAGACATTCCCCGACGGCACCTTCGTCTTCCTGATGCCGCCCTCGCGGGCCGAGCTGGTCCGCCGCCTGAGCGGTCGGGGCACCGATTCCGAGGCGTCTGTCGCCCGCAGGCTGGACAACGCGGCGGGGGAGATCCGGCAGGCGGATTTCTTTGAGTACTGGGTGGTCAACGACGACCTGGCCGCAGCCTATCAGGAGCTACGGGCCGTGTATCTGGCGGGCCGGTGCAAACCCGCTCTGCGTCCCGATATCCTCGGCTCCATCCTCGGCACATGGGGGGCACATGGGGGGAGCGATGGCTGAACTGGTGGTGGCCCTCGATTATCCCGACGCTGCGTCAGCCCTGGCCATGGCCCGGTCGTTGCGCGGCGCTGTGCCATGGGTCAAGGTGGGCCTGGAGTTGTTCGCGGCCGAAGGTCCGTCCGTTGTTTCCCCTCTCAAGGAGTTGGGGTTCAAGGTCTTTCTCGACATGAAGTTCTTCGACATCCCCAATACGGTGCTCGGCGCGGCCCGGTCTGCCGCCCGGCTGGGGGTGGACATGATCACCATCCACGCCCTGGGTGGTGAACGCATGGCCTGCGCGGCCATGGAGGGCTGCGCCGGGGGCGCGCTCCCTGGTGCACGGCCGCCGCTGGTCATGGCCGTGACCATGCTCACCAGCATGGGCCCGGGCGACCTGCCCGTGGACGGCGCGCCCGATCCTTCGCGGATGGCCCTTGACCTTGCTGTGAAAGCCAAGCAATATGGAGTAAATGGAGTGGTCTGTTCCGGGCTCGAAGTGGCGGCCGTCAAAGGGGAGTGTGGGGATGGCTTCCTGTGCCTGACGCCGGGCATACGGCTCGCGTCGGCAGCGGCGGACGACCAGCGCAGGGTGGTCACGCCCGGGCAGGCGGTCCGGTCCGGTTCGGATTTTCTGGTGGTGGGCAGGCCCGTTACCGGGGCCGAGGTTCCGGCGGATGTGGCCCGCACCATGCTTGAGGAGATGCGATCAGCCTAATCCCTGGGGGGAGCGGATGACTGAGCGAAGCGACACGGAGCGAGGCGGCCGGGAGATAGTCAGGGACGGCGCAGAGAAGATCAAGGGCGTCTTCTCCACTCAGTCCGTTTCCAGAGTCGGCACCGGTACTACCCAGCGGCGAACCATCCAGAAGACCTACTGGAGCAGCGAGGAACTGGAGGACGGCTCCATCGTCGTGCAGCCCCTCAATCGCAACTATGTCCCCTCCGGACCCAGGCGCACCCTTACCCGCGACGAATTCCTGACCAAGTTCAATCCCGAGCCAGAGTTCTACCTTTCCAACGTCTATCCGGCCATCAAGGAGATGGACGAGGCCGTGGTGCGCGGCGAGAAGCACCGCGAGCGCGGCGCGGCCTATAGCGCGGAGTTCGAGTTCAAGCGGGCCACGGCCATCGACGAGGAGAACGTGCGCGCCAATTTCGGCCTGGGACTGACCTATCTCGATCGGGGCGATCAGGTGAAGGCCAACGACATCTTCGAGCGGATCGTGGGCCTTGAGGCGGCGTTCGAGTCCGAGCACAAGCATCTGTTCAACGATTTCGGCATCAACATGCGCAAGAACAAGATGTACGAGCAGGCCCTGCAATACTATCTGCGTGCCGAAGATCTGGTGGAGGACGACGAGCACCTGTTCCACAACATCGCCCGCTGCTTCTACGAGAAAGGCGATGTGGAGGGATGCAGGAAGTACCTTCGCAAAAGCCTGGAGGTGAATCCTGACCTCAAGGAGAGCCGCATGTTCTGGGCCTTTCTCAAGAGCGAGGGCCATGTGGCGGACGGGGACGAGCCGCCCGGAACGGGCCCGGGCCGGGCCGGGGAGGGGCAGCCGGCCGTGGGTAGAAAACCCGGCGGCGAGCGGGATGCAGCGGCGGGGAACGGGCAGGTGAACGGAAAGCCCGCCGAGGCTCCGGCCGGGGCCAACGGCAATGGGCCGGTCGGCCAAGAGGCCAAGCCCGCCAAGCCCGCCGCGCCCATCAAGCTGGATCTCGATTGACGGACCGGGCTGCCTGGGGTAGCGGCAACACGGGGCTGGCGGCTAAACACGGGGCGAGCACGGAGTCTTCATGAACCAGGACAAGATACAGGCTTTTTTGCGAGAACTCCCGAAAATGCGGGACGACCTGCCCTATTCGCCGGAGGTGCTCGGCAAACTTTTTACGCAGACCGGGGCCTCGTCCATGGCCTCTCTTGAGGATGTGGGCAAGACCCTGGGCAAGGACCAGGGGTTGACCACGCGCATCCTGCGGGTGGCCAATTCCGCCTATTACGGCCTCCAGTCCGAGGTGGTCTCCGTGTCCCGGGCCGCCGCAGTCCTCGGCATGCACGAGATTCGCAACATCGTCCTCACCCTGGGCGTCAACGGCCTCACCGCCGGATACACCATGCCCGACGACTTCGACCTGGCCGAATACTGGCGGCATCAGTTCTACGTGGCCATGATTGCTCGCGAGGTTTCGCGCGTCACCGAGGTGGGCAAGGCCGATATCATGTTCACGGCCGGGCTGCTGCACGACATCGGCAAACTCATCGTGGCCCTGCGCCGTCCCGTCGACTGGGTCGCCATCCGCGAACTGGCCGACGAGGAAGGCATGCCAGACGCCGAGGCCGAGGACGAGTACTGGGGGCTGGATCACGCCGTGATCGGCGCCCTGGTGCTCAAGTCGTGGGACCTGCCGCCCGCGCTGGTGGAGCCGGTCAACTGGCACCACTCCCCGGAGCTTTCGCCCGGTCATTCCAACGAGGCTACCGTCATCTGTCTGGCTAACTGCGCCGCCCATGCCGTTGACGAGGAAGATGATTACTACGTCTCCCGGCTCGAATCCCTGTGCCCGGACCTGGAAATGGCGCTGGACGAGGTCATGGAAGTGGCCGAGGAGCTGGCCGAGTCCAAGGACATCGAACAGTTCGTCCGGCTGCTCGCCTGACCCCGGGGATCGCCATGCCCTGCATCTGGAAAGCTCGCGGCGAAAGTCGGCCGCCCTCGTCCGAGGCCATGGCCGAGCAGTTGTCCGTGTCCCCGCTCATCGTGGATATCCTCTGGAGCCGGGGCCTGGCCTCGGTGGAGGAGATGGACCGTTTCCTCTCCCCCGGCCTGCGCCATCTTGCGCAGCCCTCGGAGATTCCCGGTCTGATGGACGCGGCCGAAGTGGTGGCGCGCGGTCTGGCTGAGGGGCGCACCCTGGCCGTCTGGGGCGACTACGACGTGGACGGCATCACGGCCACGGTTCTGCTCAAGGAATTTTTCGCCGCGCGCGGCATCGCGATCATGCACCACCTGCCCAACCGCATGGAGGAGGGGTACGGCATGAACGTCCCGGGCGTGGAGCGACTGGCCGCCCAAGGCGCTGGCGTGCTTCTGACCGTGGACTGCGGCATCTCCGACATCGCCCCCGTGGCCCGCGCCCGGGAGCTTGGCATGCTGGTGGCAGTGACCGACCATCACCTGCCCGGCGACATCCTGCCCGACGCCCACGCCATATGCGACCCGCGCCTGCGTGAGGGCGGCCCGTGCGACGATCTGGCCGGGGTGGGCGTCGCCTTCATGCTCGCCTGCGCGTTGAACCGGATGCTGCCGGGCGAGCCGGTGGACGTGCGCCCACTGCTCGATCTGGTGGCGCTGGGCACCGTGGCCGATGTGGTCCGGCTCACCGGCCAGAACCGCATCCTGGTCAAGAACGGCCTGCTGGTCATCAAGGAGGCGGCCCGGCCGGGCATGGCCGCCCTCAAGGTGGTCTGCGAATACGAGCGCAAGGCCGAGCTGGGAGCCGGGCAGATCGGTTTCAACCTCGCCCCGCGCGTCAACGCGGCCGGGCGCATGGGCGATCCGGGCAAGGCGCTGGCGCTGCTCCTGGCCCCGGGTTTTGACGAGGCCATGCCCATCGCCCGGGAACTCGACGCCATCAATCTGGAGCGCCGCCGCCAGGAGCAGGAGATCGCCGAGGAGGCGCTGGCCCAGGCCGAGACCATGCGGCACATGGCCGGGCTGGTACTCCACGCCGACCACTGGCATCCGGGCATCATTGGCATAGTGGCCTCGCGCGTGGTGGAGCGGTACTACCGGCCCACCCTCATGCTCTGTTCGCGCGAAGATACCGGCCTGCTCAAGGGGTCGGGCCGCAGTATTTCCGAATTCGATCTGCATGAGAGCCTCAAGGCCGTCAGCCCCCTGCTGGCCGGGTTCGGCGGGCACAAGCAGGCGGCCGGGCTTTCCCTTGATCCGGCCAATCTCGACGCCCTGCGGGCGGGTTTCAACGAGGCAGTCATAGCCAAGCTTGGCCCCGAGCCGCTCACCCCGACCCTCAAGCTCGACCGTCAGCTTCCCTTTGGCGAGATCACCAACACCCTGCTCAACGAGCTTGAGATGCTCCAGCCCTTTGGCCTGGGCAACCCAGAGCCGGTCTTCGCCTCCGCGCCCGTGACCGTGGCCGAGTACCGCCTTTTCGGCCGCGACAACGAACACGTCAAGCTCGTGCTGGCCGACGCCGAAAGCGGAGCCAGGCTCTCGGGCAAGGCCTGGCGCATGGGCCGCGAGTTCCCTCGCAATACCAAGGGCCAAGCCATGCGCTTCGCCTTCACCCCCAAGATCGACCGCTACCGGGGCATCCCGAGCATCGACCTGCGTATCCGCGACTGGCTGGTGTAGATGGCCGCCCGTGGCTTTTCCGTGCGGTGACTTTCAACGACAAGGGAGGATGACCGGATGAGCGTGCTGCAGGAGTTGATGTCGCAGGTGGCGTCCCGCCATCTCTCCACCGAAGGTGTGGCACGGCGCGGGCTGCCGTTTTCCCGCGTTGTCATCATGGGGGCCGGCCAGCGAGGTAGCTGCATGAAGGCGTATTTCGAGGGGCTTGGCTGCCGGGTGCTCGGCTTCATCGACAACAACCCGGCCAAGCAGGGGGGCCTTCACGACGGGCTGCCCATCCGCTCCGTGGCCGAGTCCGACGGGCTGCATCCCGATGTCCCCGTCTTCATCGCCTCCCATCACTGGAAGGTCATCTCGGCCCAGCTGTTGCGCTCCGGGCGCACGGGTTTTTATGTCATGCCCGGCCTGTCTTTCTACTTCATGCCCGACATCATGGCCGCCCGCGCCAAGGAGGTCCACGCCGTCTTCGACCTGCTCGCGGACGACGACTCCCGCGCAGTCTTCGCAGCCATCGTGCAGGCGTATGCCACGGGCGACGACGGGTGCTACGCGGTGTCCGGATACGCCCAGTACCATCATCCGCAGGTGCGCCCGCTTCCGGGCGATGTAGTCATCGACGGCGGCGCGTTCACGGGCGACACGGCGGCCGGTTTCGCCGCATGCGTCGGCTCGGCCGGGCAGATCGTCGCTTTTGAGCCCTTTGCCGACTCCCATGCCGCCCTGGAACACAAAGCGGCCGGGCTCTGCTGCCCGTGCGCCTGTGTGAACAGGGCGCTGTGGTCGGACGAGCGCACCCTGCGCTTTGCGGCCAACGCCGATGCCCCGGCCGGGAATGCCGTGGCCTCGCATGGCGCGGTGGAAGTGCGGACCACCACCATCGACGCGGTGGCGGACGACCTGGATCTGCACTCCGTGGATCTCGTCAAGCTGGATGTGGAAGGGGCGGAAATGGAAGCCCTGGTGGGCGCGCGCCGGACCATCGAGCGGTTCCGGCCCAGGCTTCAGGTCTGCCTGTATCACTCCATCGAGGATCTGTGGCGGCTGCCCCTGTACCTGGCCGAAAACCATCCCGGCTACAGGTATTACCTCGGCCACCACGCCACGGACCCGCATGAGACGGTGCTCTACGCCGTCTGATCCGTGACTGCCTCCACGAACTGTGCCGCATTGTAGCTGGAGCGGACCAGGGGCGCGCTGAAGACGTGGCGGATGCCGCGCGCCCGGCCCTGGTCGGCGTAGGCGTCGAAGGCGGCTGGCTCCACATAGCGGGCCACGGGCGGATGCTGGCGCGAGGGGCGCATGTACTGGCCGATGGTGACGATGTCGCAGCCGATGGCGGCCAGGTCGTCGAGCACGGGCAGGATCTGGGCGTCGGTCTCGCCAAGGCCCACCATGATGCCGCTCTTGGTGGGGATGGACGGGGCCATTTTTTTTGATCGCGCAAGCAGCATCAGGCTCTGCCGGTAGTCGGCCTGGGGCCGGATGATGGGATACAGGGCGGGCACGGTCTCCAGGTTGTGGTTGAGCACGTCGGGCCGGGCGTCGAGCACGGTGCGCAGGGCGGTCTCGTCGCCCTGGAAGTCGGGGATGAGCACCTCCACGGTGCATTTGGGCAGTGCCTCGCGGACGGCCCGGATGGTGGCCGCGAAGTGTCCGGCCCCGCCGTCAGGCAGGTCGTCGCGGGTGACCGATGTGATGACCACGTGCTTGAGGTCGAGCCTGCGCGCCCCCTCGGCCACGCGGGCGGGCTCGTCGGCCTCAAGGGGCTCCAGGCGGCCCGGGGCGATGTTGCAGAAGGCGCAGTTGCGCGAGCACACGCACCCCATGATCAGGAAGGTGGCCACGTTCCTTGAGAAACACTCCCACTTGTTGGGGCACTTGGCGCTCTGGCAGACCGTGTTCAGGTGCAGGTCGTCCATGAGCCCGGCCGTGCTCGAAAACCGCTCATTGCCGGGCAGTTTGATCCGCAGCCAGGGCGGAATCCGCAAAGGCTTTTCTGAATTCGCGTGAGAAGACATGCTTGACTTCCTCGATGGTGATGTCGCGGTCGGCCTCGGCGCTGAGGGAAGTGGGCCGCGCTCCCTCTATGCCGCACAGGGTGATCATGTCGAACAGGCTCACGTCACGGCCCACGTTGAGGGCCAGGCCGTGATAGGTGACCCAGCGGCGCACGCCGATGCCCATTGAGCATATTTTGCGGCTTTCGTCCACCCACACGCCGGGATGGCCGGGGCGGCGCATCGTGGCGACCCCAAAGGCGGCGCAGGTGGCGATGACCGCCGCCTCCATGTCGTGAAAGAATCGGCGCATACCGCCGGGCCGCTTCTCCACCCGCCAGATGGGGTAGGCCACCAGCTGGCCGGGAAAGTGGCAGGTGATGTTGCCCCCGCGCGCCGTGTGGGCCAGCTCGATGCCCCGGGTGGCCAGGAACGATGCGTCTGCATGCAGATTCTCGGTCCCGCCCTGGCGGCCCAGGGTGATGACCTTGGGATGCTCCAGCAGAAACAGCGTGTTGTCGTGGTCGCCCGTCGTGACCTTGTCCAAGGTTTCCAGCTGTATCGCCTCCGCCTGGGCGTAGCCGATGAGTCCGAGGTCGGTGATGATCATTTTTCCTGGGTGGCGGGCTTGTAGGGCAGTATCAGCGCGCCGGACTTGAGGTCATCTTTCGGGCTGGCCGGCCACTGCGGGATGATTGCCTGTCCGGGCAGCAGGGGGCGGTGTCTGCCGTAGTCCATCAGGGTCAATCCCCGGTCAGAGCAGGCGTACTGCCCGAGGCCGCCATGCAGGGGAAAGGGCTCGGAGATAATGCGCACCGCGCCGAAATCCTTGGCTCCCTTGTGCGAGAGATAGAGGAAATTGAGGGACACGCCGGTCTTCTCAAGCCGCGCTTCGGACGAGAGTAATTCAAGCCACTTGGGCGCGCCCTTGATCGAGAGATTGAAGTGACACCAGGGCGCACTCTGGCCCGTGGCGGGCATGGGACACTCCAGGGCGTGGGGGCAGGGCGCGATGGGCCTGAACCCCTGGGCCAGGAATTGACCGCGCATCTCGGCGGTGATGCGGCCGGTCAGGCGCACGCCGGTCTCGATGAGCAGGACGCGGCCGGTCTCCTTGCACGCGCCCATCATGTGCCGGGCGAGCTTCTCGGCCTGGGGCCGGGCGATGCGGCCGGACCAGTCCAGCTCGTTGAGGGCGTTGGCCACGATAATCAGGTCTGCCTTGCGCTGGATGCGGTCGGTGAAGGCGGCCTTGACGGTCTTGATCCGCCACGGGGTGTCCCCGACCAGGGCGTTGAAGAGCTTCAGCCCCGCCTGCATGGCCTTGGGCACGCGGTCCACGCAGGTGAAGGTCAGGGAGCGCCCGCGCAGGTGCGGCCGCGACATCCACAGGGCGATGACCGAGGTGAGCGGCCCGGAGCCGAGGTCCACAACCTCGCCATCGTCGGGAATGTCCAGCTCCATGCCGCCGAAGAGGCGCGACATGCGGTAGAGGTTCCACGGCAGGAAATAGCACAGGTAGGGCGAGAGGAACCGCGCGTCGCCCATGTAGTCGAGCCGCCGCTCGGAGCGCTCGTTGGTCAGGCTGCGCGACATGTCGCGGATGTCGTACTTGAGCTGCTCGCGGTGCTTGGCCTTGAGCGGCCAGACCTGCTTGAGGATGTCGCCAAAGCGTTCCAGCTCGGCCGCGTTCTCGGGCGTGATGTTGGGAAAAAGGCTGTCAATCGACATGGGTGAAGCGCATCCTTTGCATGAACCTGTCGCCGAATGAGGGGTCGGCGGTCAGGTCGAGGGCGGTTATGGTGTCCGGCAGCGTCCGAGCAAAGGCCCGTGCCCCGGGGTCGATCGCGATCATCTCGGTACCCCGCAGCGAGGTGTTGCCCGCCTTGACCGTTCTGGCCCCCAGGCCGGGCGGCAGGAATCCGAGTGTCTCCAGGTCGTCCAGGGAGACATGCTCGCCCAGGGCTCCGGCGACATGCACGGCGGACAGCCGGGACGGGGTCAGCCTGGCCTCGGCCAGCAGGGCAGACATGGCCAGGTTGAAGGCTGCCTTGACCTTGAGGATTTCCTCCACGTCCGAGGCCGGGAGAAAGAGCCCGTGGTCAAGGGCCAGGGCGGGCTCGTCGGCCAGGGTGGTCAGCCGGGCGGCCAGCCTTGTTGCCAGTGGGGTGGAGCCGGTGGCGAAGTGGCCTGCATCGTCGAGCACGCCGTGGCGTAACAGGATGGCGGTCAGGGAGAGGTAGCCCGTGCCGGTCATGGCCGTGGGCGGCCCGCTGGCCGAATCCCCCTCGAAGCGAACGGGCGCGAGGCCGTGCGGGGTCAGCCGGAAGCCGGTGATGGTGGACGGCCCGGCGGTGCGGCCAAAGGAAAGGCCAACGCCCTCCAGGGCCGGACCCATGGGCACGCTGGTCACCAGCCGCTTGTCCGGCGACAGGGCCAGGACAAACTCGCCGTTGGTGCCCAGGTCGGCCAGAAGAAAGGGAAAGTGCGGTGCGCTGCCGTACTCGATGGCCACCAGCCCGGCGCTGATGTCCGCGCCCACGAAGGGGGCCAGCAGCGGCGGGATGTGGGCCGGGGGCAACCCTGCCCCGAGCGTTTGCTCGTCGCCGCCCGCGTAGGTCAGGGCGTAGGGCGCGCTGGCAAGGCCGTCGGGCTTCATGCCCAGCAGAATATAGGTCATGGCCGGGTTGCCGGACACGGCGAGGGCGGTGCAGACGCCGCCCATGTTGCGGGCAGCCATGGCCGCGATCTCGGCCAGCCGGTCAATGATCAGGCCGCGCAGTACGAAGCGTCCCTCGGCGGTGGCGGCCACGGCCAGACGGGACATGACCTCGCTGCCCAGGCCGGTCTGCGGGTTGAGTTCCTGGCCCGTGGCCACAGGCTGGCCATTTGAGAGTGCGGTCCAGTGGACGCTGGTGGTGCCGAGGTCCACGGCCAGGGCAAAGTCGCCGCTGGCCGGGGCCAGGGTGCGCACGGCGCGGGCGCTGCGCACCGGGGCCGGAATTTCCACCTCGCACGGCTCGGAGGGGTGCAGGCAGGAGAGCCGCCAGCCCAGGTCCACGTCTGCTTGGCCGAGCTTTTTCAATTCCTCGCGGGTGGGCTC
Source organism: Pseudomonadota bacterium (assembly GCA_043824835.1). Classification (GTDB taxonomy): domain Bacteria; phylum Desulfobacterota; class Desulfovibrionia; order Desulfovibrionales; family Desulfovibrionaceae; genus Pseudodesulfovibrio. Next base: position 72,738 of record JBDRSO010000023.1, read on the forward strand.
GGGTGGGTCGGCAACGTAGCGCACGCGGCACAGGCCGCACTTGCCCAGACCCGAGCACAGGGGCACGCCGTGCCACAGGTGGCTCAGGAAGATGGTCCGGGCCAGGGTGTCGCCGGGGCGCGGCTCAAGGGCCAGCCGACCGCCGTCCGGGGTGCGTATCAGTATGCTCACGGTTTTGTCCTTGTGGCGGGTAGCCTAGCCCATGCCCAGGTGGCTGTAAATGCGCATCTCGTTTGGCCCGGAAAGGCGGGCGAAGGGAGGATGGAAGGCTCAGCAGCGCGACAGGCGGCGCATGGCGTCGTCCAGGTGGGTCAGCCAGATGTCCACGAGGGCGTCGTATTCGCCCGCGCCCTTGAGCACGGGGACGCACTCGATGCCCGCGTCTTCGAGCCGGGTCTTCCAACTGGTCGCCTCTTCGCCTACCATGTCGCGCGCCGCGTGCCAGCCAGCGCCAAAGAGAAAGGGGAGGAGATAGGCGCGCTTCACGCCGCCCCCGGTGAACCGCTCGATGATGGTGTCGATGCCGGGCTCGGCCTCCATGGCTCCCATGTGCACGGTCTTGTCGCGTGCCTGAAAGGCCTCGTGCAGACAGTCGTAGTAGACGTTGCCGTCGTGCTTGGTGCCGTGGCCCATGAAGAGGACCGCGTCGTGGTCGCCGCGGCCGTCCCTGCCATGGTCCAGGGTTTCGGCCAGGATGGCGTCCACCACCCTGTCCACCCCGGCCTCGCCAGCCACCAGGGGAAAACCCACCTCGACCCGGCTGAAGCCGTCTTGCTTGAGCATCCGCTCGTTGGCCAACTCCAGCAGGCCGTGGAACTCGGTCCCCGGAATCAGGTGCAGGGACTGGACGACCACATGGGTGATCCCCTCTGCCAGCAGCCTGTCCAGGGCATCGGGTACGGATTCCACTGCTTCGCCCGCTTTGGCCATGTGCCCCCGGATGGTCTTGGAGGTGTAGGCCACGCATACCGGGGTGTCGGGATGCGCCCGGCGGACACACTCTGTCATGCGGGCCAGGGAGGCGACGGCGTTTTCGTGCCGTGACCCGAAGGCTGCGAGGACGATGGCTTTTTTCATGTTCCAGCGCTCTTACTTTCCGGTGTTTTTCTTGACCAGCGCCAGCGAAAAGTAGTGCGGCGTGGCGGGCGCGTCCCTGATGTCCATGAGGATGGATTCGCCTTCCATGCCCAGGCGCGACACAAGCACGGTCTTGTCCGATAGCCGTAGCCGCTCCAGCATGGACCGGATATCCTCAAAATTCTTGTACGCCTTGAGAATAACAGCGTTGTCGGCCACGTCAAGCTGGGCTTCGAGGTGCTGTGGATCGGACACGCCCGAGGTGATGAGCAGCGACTCCTTGGATTCGCACAGCACCAGCCCGATGTGAGCGGCCGCCGCGTGGAACGAGGTGATGCCCGGGATGGCCTGAAGCGTGATGGTCGGGTCCATGGCCTTGAGGGTGCGCTGGAGGTAGCCGTAGGTGGAGTAGGTGAGCGGATCGCCCAGGGTCAGGAAGGCGGCGTCCAGCCCCTGGTCCAGCACGCCGGACACAGCAATGGCGTTGGCTGCCCAGGCGGCGTTGAGTTCGGCTTCGTCACTGGTCATGGGAAACCCGAGATGCTCCACGCGCACGCCTGTCTTGAGGTGCGGGCGGGCAATGTCGTAGGCCGTGGAGTAGTCGTTCTTGGTGGAGGCCGCGGCAAAGATGACGTCCACCTGCCCCAGGGCGCGGACCGCCTTGAGGGTGAGCAGTTCCGGGTCGCCGGGGCCGACGCCGATGCCGTAGAGGGTGCCTTTTCGTGTCATGTGGTGGATTCTCCCGTGGGCGCTTCGCGCCAGGGCGTTTGTCAGTCCCAGGCCGTGGGGTGGAGCAGGGTGTGGACCGTTTCGATGCCGCTCAGCAGACGCATGGTGGGCCGCGAGACCAGCCGCTCGTCCACCAGGAAGACGTTGCGGTCGCGCACGGCCTTGATGCGCGACGCTGCAGGGCCGGTGGCGATGTCGCTGATGGTCACCGAGTTCATCACGCCGTATTGCGTGAGGTAGACGTCGATCTGCGCGGACTTTGCCAGCATGCGCTCCAGGCCGTAGTCCGCGATGTTGGTGCCGTGGCGCGAGACCGCATCGGCGGCCACGTTGCGTCCGCCGGCCGCTTCCAGCACGAAGATGGGCATGGAGCCCGGAGCGAATGTGGCGATCTTGCGGTGGATGGATTCGAAGAATACGCCGGGCCGCCGTGTCTGTTCGATGCTCTCCATGCGCTGCCGGGCCAGGACGAGCCCGTCCTTGAACAGGCCGACCATTTCCTCGGCCTGCGTCTCCCTGCCGGTGAGGGTGCCCAGGGTGCGCCAGTAGTCGTACATTTCGAGGACGGTGTTTGGCTGCAGGGCGGCCACGGTGATGCCATGGCGCTCCAGAGCGGCCCACAGGGCGGGGTGGGCGGTCTGCTGCATGGGCCGGATGAGAATCAGATCCGGCCGGGCGGCCAGGAATTTCTCCACGCCGTCGCGGGCGTTGAAGGCCGATTTTTCCAGCGCGGTGGAGGGGAAGTCCTCGTGCTCGGTGACGCCGATGATGGCGTCGTCCAGGCCGAGCTGGAAGAGGTTCTCCGTGTGCGCGGCATAGAGCGAGATGATGCGGGTGAAGGGCACTGGCACCTCGATGACACGCCCCGTGTCGTCCCGGACGCTCTGGGCCGTGGCCGGGCTGGGCAGCAGCGTCATGACCATGAGCAGGGCCAGAGGCAGGATGCCCCGCAGAGCGAGCGGAGGCAGGGAGTAAAGAGAGCGCATGGTGCGTAGACAGGTCATGTGAAGTCCTTGGGATCGTAGGCGATTGTCATGGGTCCAAAGGCCGTGTGGCCGACGGTGGCGCGGACGCCGAACACCGCCCGGATGGTTTCGGGGGTGAGGGCGGTGGCCGGGTCGCCCTGAGTGTGGACCGTGCCGCCCTTGAGCATGACGATGCGGTCGCAGCAGGTAGCGGCGAGGTTGAGGTCGTGCAGCACAGCGACCACGCTGCGGCCCTCGTCGCGAGCCAGTCGGCCCAGCTCGGCCATGGTGGCCAGGGTGTGCCGGATGTCCATACTCGAAGTGGGCTCGTCGAGCAAGAGACCCGGCGTGGTCTGGGCCAGCGCCCTGGCCAGCACGGTGCGCTGGCGCTCGCCGCCCGAAAGCTCGGCCAGGGTGCGACTGGCCAGTCGGGCCACGTCCATTACGGCCATGGCCGCGTCCACGGCCGCGAGGTCGGCCGCTGCGGGCCGCGAGAATCGGGGAATGTGCGGGTGGCGGCCCATGAGCACGGTCTCGCGCACGGTGAAGGGGAAGTCGCCGTCAAAGCGCTGCGGCACCAGGGCGGTCAGCCGGGCCATGGCGGCCGGGCGCATCGTGTGGGCTGGCTCGCCGTTGACCAGAACACTGCCCGACGAGGGGCGCGCGAGCCCGGCCATGAGGTCGAGCAGGGTGGTCTTGCCGCTGCCGTTTGGCCCGACCACGGCGTGGAAACGCCCCGGCTCGAAATCAAGGTCGATGCCGCGCAGCACTGGCGTCTCGCCGTGGTCGAAGCGCAGGTCGCGGATGGTGTAGGCGACCGCCTCAGCCATGTCGCCTCCCGGCCCGGGTGCGGCTGAAAATCCAGCAGAAGACCGGGCCGCCGATGAGGGCGGTGAGTACGCCGATGGGCACCTCATGGGGGAGCACGGCCCGGGTCAGGGTATCGGCCGCCAGCAGGAGCAGCCCGCCGCACAGGGCCGAGGCAGGCAGCAGCCAGCGGTTGTCCGGGCCGATGGTTAGCCGCATCAGGTGTGGCACCACCAGCCCGACAAAGCCGATGACGCCCGAGACAGAGACGCACACCGCGCTCATGAGGGAGGCCGAGAGCAGCAGGATTAGGCGCACTCGGCCGGTGTTCACGCCCAGGGTCCGGGCCGGGCGCGCGCCAAGGCTCATGACGTTGAGATCGCGGGCGAAGAGCATGCAGACGGCCAAGCCGGGCAGGCAGGCCGCGCCGGTGAGCAAGGCATCGCCCCAGGTGCGGGAGACGAAGCTGCCCATGAGCCAGAAGACGATGACCGCCACCCGTTCATCGGCCAGATACTTGATGAAGCTCAAGCCCGCAGAGAGGATGGCCGAGACGATGACGCCCGAGAGGATGAGGTTGACCGGCGAGAGTTCTCCATCGCGCCCGGCCATGGCGATGACCGTCAGCAGGGTCAGGGTTGCCCCGGCAAAGGCCATCAGCCACAGGGTGGCCGGGCCGAAAAGGGTCAGCCCGAGGAGCAGGGTGAGGGCCGCGCCGAATGCCGCGCCCGATGATACGCCCAGGGTGAAGGGGTCGGCCAGCGGGTTGAGCAGCAACCCCTGGAAGACCGCGCCCGCCACGGCCAGGGACGCGCCCACGAAGATGGAGGTCAGGATGCGCGGCAAGCGCACATCGATGACCACGCCGACATGCAGCGGGTCCAGGGAATCCGCCGCCCCCCGCAGCCATTCCCTGAGGATGGCTATGACTTCGCCCGGGGCCACGGCCACAAACCCCATGCCCGTGGCCGTGACGGCCAGAAGGCACAGTCCGGCCGCGAGCAGGAGGAGCGTCAGTCCGTTGCGGACCGGGTGACGGGTGCTTGAGGGGGCGGCGGTCATGATCCTAGCGAAGCAGCCCGGGCTGGGCCAGGGCGTCCTTGAGGTGGTCCACGTAGAGGTCGGCCCAGGCGTCGCTTGAGCCGAGTCCGGTCAGGTCGATGGCGACCGTGTATCCTGCCTCGGTCAACAGCACCTTCCAGGAATCCTCGTCGTCACCGGCCATGTCGTTGCTGGCGTGGTCGCCAGCCACCACCATCAGCGGCTTGAGCAGCACCTTTTTCACCCCCGAGGACTCCAGCCCCTCCATCATTTCCTCGAAGCCGGGGTAGCCCTCCACGCAGGCCGCGAACACGGGCACGCCGTGGGCCTGGGTCATGGCCCGGCGCAGCTCGGCGTAGACGCCGGTGGAGAAGAAGTCGTTGCCGTGGCCCATGTATACCAGGGCCGCGCCCATGGCTCTGGCCTTGTCCGCGTCGCCCTTCAGCGCTTGGACGGCGGCCTCGATGTCATCGGTGTAGGGGTAGGCGTCGCCGGGCATGCCGAGCGCCGGGCGGCCAAGGCGCAGTGAGGCAAAGGGGGCGGACTTGGCCTTGATGGTGCGGATGGAGTCAAGGCCGATGAGCATCGACTTCAGGTCAGCGAACTCCTCGCCCGCGAAGACGTGCAGGGACTGGACCGCGATGTCACGATAGCCTTCGTTTTGCAGGTCGGCGATGGTGGCCAGCGGGGTCTTGACCGAGAGCACCCCGGCCGGGATGTGGGGGTTGGCCTTGCGCCACGCCGCGTCATCATGCCGCTTGCGCCAGATCGTGCGGATGGTGGTCGAGGTGAAGGCCAGGCGCACCGGCACGCCGGGGTGGGCTTGTTCCACCCTGGTCTTGATGTTCAGGATCGAGCCCAGGGCCTCGGGATAGGAGGTGCCGAAGGCGGCCAGGACGATGGCCTGTCTGGCCGGTGCGGTGTCGCCGTGTCCGGCCTGAGCCGGAATGCTGGCGAGAGTCAGGGTGAGCGCGCAGGCGAGCGCGGCCAGCAGAGCGCTGAAACGGTTTATGGACATGGATCCTCCTCGTCGGGAGGGGCTGGTTGGCGGGAAAGAGAACGCCCTTCCGCGCATGCGTCAGCGGGGAAGGGGAACCGTGTTTTTCCCTTCACATACCTGTGGGATGGCAAGCCCTCGTACCATCCAAGGCAGACCGTGATAACGGCGCTCGGGCAGGTCTTCCGGCTGGCTCCTCCCGGCCTCGCCTTCCCGGAGAATGATCCCCAGTGGCATGAATGAGGGCGGTTCGTCAGAGCGTCACGGCGGCGGGTCCGCTCCCGATTTTCACGGGATTCCCTTTTGGTCCGTGGATGGACACCCGAGGCTTGGCTCTCTCTATGCCGCAAGGCGCGGGCAAGTCAAGGGCGGCGGGTCAGGACGCTACGGCGGCCACGCCCCGAAGCTCTTCGAAATAGCGGAGGATTTTCTCTGTGTCGATGACCAGGGCGTCGGACTCGCCCATCATGCCGAAGCCGAGAATGGGGATATGGAATATTTCCTCCACCGGCACGGTGAAGCCGGTGATGACCACCTGCTGCTGTCTGAGGACTTCGTCCACCAGGATGGCGGCCTTGTAGTCGCCCACGCGGACCACGATGGCCTGGGCCATCTCGATGTTCGTGACCTCGGGCACAAGGCCCAGCAGGTCGGCCAGTCGGAGCAGGGAATGGACCTCGCCGCGCACGTCCACGGTCTCCCGGCCATCGGGCAGCCCGACCACATTGTGGTTGCGGGGCATGTAAATCTCGACCACATCGCGGCTGGGCACGATGAAGGTGTCGCCGCCCACCTTGCAGACCAAGGCGTCCACGATGCCCTCGTTGGCCGAGCGGTCCAGCGGGATGGAGATGGTGAAGGAAGCGCCTCTGCCCAGCGTGCTCTCTATGGCGATGTCGCCATCAAGGGTGTTGCGGATGACGTTGACCACCGCGTCCATGCCCACACCCCGGCCCGAGACATCGGTGACCTGCTCGGCGGTGGAGAAGCCGGATTGGAGCACGAACTGAAGGATTTCCGGGGTTTCGTAATTCTTGTCCGGATCGGCAAGCCCTTTTTCCAGGGCCTTGGCCATGATGCGGTCCGGGTCCAGCCCGCGCCCGTCGTCGCGGACCTGGATGAAGGCGCAGTCGCCCTTGCGCCAGGCCGAGAGGATGACGTTGCCCGTCTCGTCCTTGCTCGCCTGTTTGCGGCCCTCGGTGGTCTCCAGGCCGTGGTCAACGGCGTTGCGCAGCAGGTGGACCAGGGGTTCGTTGAGGCTTTCGACAATGGTCTTGTCCAGGGCCAGCTCGTCGCCCCGCACCGTGAATTCGAGCTTCTTGCCGATCTTCTGGCTCAAGCTCTTCACCAGCCGGTGCATGGGCATGAATATCTGCTTGAGCGGTACCAGACGGATGGCGTCCACTTCTTTTTGCAACCGGCTGATGACGTTGTCCAACTCGCGCAGCGAGGCGGCCATCTGGGCGAGGTTGCGCGCGCCGCCCTGGGCGATGACCGCATAGGTGACCATGAGCTTGCCCACCAGCTCGATGACTCGGTCAAGCCTGTCCGTGGGCACCCGGATGGATGAGATGGCCTGTGTGGTCGGGGCCTTGTCCGTTTTGGTCTGGGTTTCATCTGTGGTTCCCGGGGTCCTGGCTTCTTCCTCGCCATCGCTGTCGTGGTCGGCCTCCTGCGCCGCCTCGGCCAAAACCTCGGCCGGGTCCATGAACGCCATGGCGGCCGCTTCCTCGCTCTCAAACTGCGCGCCCTTGTCCGCTGCCGGGCGCGACTCGATGCGGCCCAGGCCCGCGGCGTCCGAGTCGATCAGGCCTGACACGGCGAAGAGGAACCGCTTCTGCGCCTCGCATACGCCGAGCATGGCCGTGACGATGTCGTCGTTGACCGGGGTGATGCCGTCGATAAGCATGTCGAGCACCGCGATGGCGCCCGCGCTGGAAAGCTTCATGTGCGACAGCCCGAGCGCATCAACGGCTTCCCCGGCCCCGGTGCCGGAATCTGCCATGTCGAGAATCTGTTTCTCGATGTCTTCGATGCATTTGCTGATGCTGTCCTGCATGGAATCTCCTTACTGGATCGAAAAATAGGTGTCTTCGTCGGGATACACGGCGATGATGGCGTCGAGCCCCCAGGCGTAGAGGGTTTGCTTGGAGGCGGGGCTCAGGCCGCAGGCTGCGACCTTGAAGGTGGAGCCCATGCTGGCCACCGTGGCCCAGGCCGTGGAGCCGAAGGTGAGCACCTCGCTCAAGTCGAGCAGTATGCTGTCGCCCGGTTCCACGCCGAGCACGGCGGAGATGATGGGCTTGTAGTGGCCATCCAGGTGGACCCGGCGGTCGCGCACCTTGATCACGGTGGTGCCCTCGCGCACCGTCACCTCCACCCCGGCTCCAGTGACCTCGGGGCCTGCCTGCCTGCTGGCCGAGGCATCGGCGATGAGGCCCAGCACCTCTTCCTGCTCCTCTTCGTCAACGGCGTCGTCCCTGATCTGTTCGAGTACCTGGAAGATCATGTTGATCCCGCGCGAGAGGAGCGTCAGGTTCTCCTGGGCGGGTTCCACGTCGCCTGACTGGACCTTTTTCAGGAAGTCCTCGATCTTGTGGGTGAAGTGCGAGGCAGGCTCGAAGCCGGGCATGAAGCCGGTAACGCCCTTGATGGTGTGCAGCGGGCGCGAGAGAATCTCGACCCCCTGGGCCACCTCGCCGCCTTCGAGCAGTTCGAGCCCCTCCATCACCTGGGGGTAGTACTTGTCGTTGACCTCGGAGAAGAACTCCTCCACCATCGGGTCGTCGCTCATGGTTGCTCCCCGTCCTACTTGCTGAGAAGATCGAGCTTTTCAAGTTCTTTGTAGAGTTTTTCCTTGACCACGGGCTTGACGATGTAGGCCGACGCCTCTCCGTCGTAGAAGGATTTCATCACCGTCTGCGGGTCGTCGAGGGCCGTGGTCATGATCACCTTGACCCTTGGGGTGAGGCCCTCTCTGGCTTCCAACTCCCTGATCTGGCGCAGGGCTTCGATGCCGTCCACCTCTGGCATCATGATGTCCATGAGAATGAGGCCATAGGGCTGGTTTTCCCTGTGGGCCAGCCTGAATGCCTCGATGGCCTCGCGGCCGTTGACCACGATCTCCACTTCAAAAAGTGTCATGAGGAAGGATTTCAGAACCTTCCTGCTCAGGAATTCGTCCTCGACTATGAGTGCTCGCATCGGCGTCCCCTGATTCTTGGACTGGTGAATGAGTCATTTCCCTTTTCCTATGTAATGGAAAAATTTGTCAATAACTTGCTGGAAAAAATAATGCCCCGAGGCCGTGACAGACACCGCCCTTGCGCTCACGTGCGTTCATCAGGTACCAAACCGCCATGAGACGCGACATATCGGAAAAGAGAAAACTGCGGATAGACCAGGTGCTGGCCCGGCGGCAAAGGGATCTGACCCTGGTCATGGACAACATCTGGGACCCGCACAACGTCTCGGCCGTGCTTCGCAGCTGCGACGCCTTTGGCGTGTCGGACGTGCACCTGTACTACACCATCTCGCAGTGGCCGGACCTGGGCAGGAAGAGTTCGGGCTCGGCCATGAAGTGGATTCGGCTCAATCAACATGTGGACGCGCCGTCCATGGTGGAGGTGCTGACACGCGACGGCGGTCAGGTGCTGCGCACCGGGTTTTCGCCCACGGCCCGGCCGGTGATGGACTTCGATTTCACCCGGCCCACGGCCGTGATCTTGAGCAACGAGCACCGTGGCACCTCGCCGGAACTGGCCGCTTTGGTGCCAGACGAGGTGTACATTCCCATGCAGGGCATGGTCCAGAGCCTCAATGTGTCCGTGGCTGCGGCCATCATCCTCTACGAGTCGTTCACGCAGCGCCACCGGGCGGGCATGTACGACGCGCCATCCTTCGATGCCGGGGAGCTGTCCGCGCTGCGGGCCGACTGGTACGGTCGCTGATGGCCCTCGTCACACATTTTTTCGTTGAAAGGACGTCCGTTCAAGTATACATATTCGGCCAAGTTTCCATGCCCGGCCGGGCAGCCCACGGGCGGCGGCCGCTGTCAGCAATGCGCACGGATTGGAGGCACGCTTGCAGAATCTACTCAAGGCCATGACCGCGGGAGATGTCGTCGTTTATCCCACCGAAACGCTCTATGCGCTGGGTTGCGACGCCACCAATGCGGCGGCCTGCGACAAGGTCATGGAGATCAAGGGGCGCAGCGCGGCCAAGCCGCTGCCGTTGATCATCGGCGGGGTGGACATGCTCGGCCTGGTCACGGACGATAGGCCCCCGGCGCTGCTGGAACTGGCTAGCGCCTTCTGGCCCGGGCCGCTTTCCATCCTGGTCAGGGCGTTGCCCGAACTGCCGTCGATCCTTTCAGACGACGAGGGTTATACCTCGGTGCGCTGGAGCGGGCATCCCTTCGCCTCGGAGTTGTCCCGCCGCCTGCGCAGTCCCATCGTGGCCACCAGCGCCAACCTGGGCGGCGAGGCCCCGGTGGCCCTGCCCGAGGACCTCTCGCCCCGACTCATGGAGCTGGTGGGAGCGGCCTATGTGGACCCGCCCTGGCCCAAGGGCGGCCTGCCGTCCACGGTCATCCGCGTGCTCGGTGCCACCCGGCTCGAAGTGCTGCGCGATGGCGCGGTCTCGGTCAAGAAGCTCTGCGACAAGGGTTTTTCCGTGACCATCGTCGATCCGGCCTTGCCGTAACTGTCCGCACCCGTCGGGCACATTTCGCTTCCTGCGACGCCGTTTGGACCGTGTGTCCATTCTCGTTCCTTTTCCACCGTTCTGGATGGCTCGCAGGGGTTTGACTTGCCCGGCGCGTTGGGCCACAAGGAAGCGTAACTCCGGCGCGATGCTGTGCCGGGCTGCCCGGGGAGCGCTGCTTGGAATCGAGAAAACCCTGTCCCCATTGCGGCGGCGAACTGGTCGCCCACTGCAACCCGCTGCCCACGGTGGATGTGGTCATTCTGGTCCCTGGCGGCGCATCGGGCGATGACGCGGTGGTGCTCGTCAATCGGGCCAATCCCCCTCTGGGCTGGGCGTTGCCCGGCGGGTTCGTGGACTGCGGAGAGACCTGCGAGCAGGCGGCCGTGCGCGAATGCCGGGAGGAGACCGGGCTGGACGTGATTCTGACCGGCCTGCTCGGCGTCTATTCTGACCCCAAGCGCGACCCGCGCCACCACACCATGAGCGTGGTTTACACCGGTCTGGCCCGGGACATGGGAGCGCTGCAGGCGGGTGACGACGCGGGCGAAGTCCGGCTCTTCCCACTGGACCAGCTCCCGCGCACCGCCTTTGATCACGATCGGATTCTGGCGGATTTCCTGGCCCGACTGGCGCGACCCGTGTGACGTTCCACGCGAAGCCACAAGATAACCCCATCAGGCGGACATGACATGCTGACTCTGTGCGTGACCCTTGGCGACCCCTGCGGCCTTGGCCCGGAACTGGCCGTTCGGCACTTTGCCCAGGCCCGGCGGCGCGATGAGCGCGTGCTCCTGCTCGGTCCCGAGGCGGTGTTGGCCCGCGAGCTCGACCGGCTCGGCCTGCCCGGATTCTACGAGATCCTCGACGACCCGGCTGCCATCGCCGGGAAGGGGGCCGGGATTTTCGTGCATGAACCCGCCGCCCTCGCCGCCCTCGATTTTCCGCCCGGCCAAGCCACGGTGCAGGGCGGGCTGGCCGCCGGAACATGCCTGGACGCGGCCGTGGTCCTGCTCCGGGCCGGGCTGGCCCACGGCCTGCTCACCTGTCCCCTGAACAAGGCCATGCTTCAGGCTGCCGGGTTCGACTTTCCCGGCCACACCGAATTTCTGGCCGAGGGGCTGGGCGTTGGCGCGGACCAGGTGTGCATGCACCTGTGCGGCCACGATCCCGATGCGGACGCGGCGTTCAAATTCGATCCGGGGGAAGCTCCGGCCCCGGTGTTGCGCGTCAGTCTCGTCACCACCCACCCGCCCTTGCGCGACGTGCCCGGTCTGGTCACCTCGGAACGGGTTCTGCGCTGCCTGCGGCTCACGGCCCGGTTCGTTGAAACGCTTGGGCTGTCCGGGCCGGTGGCCGTGTGCGGTCTCAATCCCCACGCTGGCGAGTCCGGCCGCATCGGCGACGAAGAGGCGCGGATCATCGAGCCCGCCCTGGCTGCGGCCCGGGCCGAGGGTATCGACGTGGCTGGTCCCTTCCCGGCCGACACCCTCTTCCATTTTGCGGCCCGGGGCGACTATCCTGCGGTGTTGGCCATGTATCACGACCAGGGGTTGGGTCCGCTCAAGCTTCTGCATTTCAGCCGGGCGGTCAACGTGACTCTGGGCCTGCCTCATCCGCGCACCTCGCCCGATCACGGGACGGGCTATGATCTGGTGGGCACGGGCAAGGCGTCCATCGGCAGTTTCCAGGCCGCTTTGGACATGCTCCGGCGGCTGGCCGGGGCAGGAGCGTGACCGTGGGGGCGGATTTCATCCTTCTCGACCGCGACGGCACCATCATCGTTGACAAACACTACCTGAGCGACCCGGACGAGGTAGAGCTGCTGCCCGGCGCGGCCCGGGGGCTGCGCCGGATGAGTGATCAGGGCTGGCGGCCGGCTGTGCTGACCAACCAGAGCGGCGTGGGGCGCGGCTACTACGACGAGGCCTCGGTCCGCGCCTGCAACGCGCGCTTGGCCGAGCTGCTGTCGACCCACGGCGTGGAGCTTGAGGGCGTATTTCATTGTCCCCACGCGCCCGAGACCGCCTGCACCTGCCGCAAGCCCGCCCCGGGGCTGGTGGAGCAGGCCGTGGCCGCTCTGGGCTTTGATCCGCGCCGGGCCGTGATCATCGGCGACAAGGACGTGGACATGCTCCTGGGCCGGGCAGTGGGCGCCACCACCATATTGGTGCGCACCGGCAAAGGGGCCGACCACGAGGCCCGCTGCCGCCACAGTGCGGATCATGTAGTAGACGATCTTGAAGGCGCCGCCGACATCGTCGCCAGCCTGAAGTGACCTGTCGGGCCGTTTCTTTCCTCAGAAATCAGGCTGGAAGGGGTCGTCTGTGGGTTTGGAAACCAGCAGCGCGCCCAGGGCCGCGAGCCCGACCCGTCTATCGGATGATCGGGCCAGCTCGGACAACCCGGCGCGGAACGCATCGAGCCGGTCCCTGTGGCCGGTTGTTCCGCCGAACAGGGCATGGCGTGAAAGGCCGAGGGCGATGTTTTCCACGATCCGGCGTCCTTCCTCCGATTCTCCGGCGTGCCGGGCAATCTCTTTAGAACACTGGTCAAAGCGGGCTGCGTCCATCAACTCCGTGTCAGCGGCGTGCTTGGTCGCGGCTTGTCCTGCCCGGCGGCCGAAGACCTGGGTGGCCAGGACCATGGCCCCGCCCAGCCGATTGGCCCCGTGCATGCCCGTGGCGCACTCCCCAACCGCGAAGAGGCCGGGCAGGGTCGTGGCCCCGTGCTCGTCCACCACGGCCCCGCCGTTGCCCGCGTGGGCGTGCAGCCCGGCCCTGATCTCCCCCCCGGGCGTGACCACCCGGGCGAAACCGTCCGGGTGCAGCCCGAGCAGGAGCAGCCTGTCCAGCCCGGCCTGGGGCCGGTGGTGGAAGGCCGGGCAGTGCAGGGCGCGGGCGGCGCACAGTGCGTTCAACGCCTGCCCCACGGCCTCACTCGGATCAAGCGGGGTGGAGTCTGGCAAGACGGATTCCGGCATCCGCAGCCGATTGCCCGGGCCGAGGAGGCGGGCCGGGTTGAGGAAGGCCCCGTCCTCGCGGCCCCACATGAACTGAAGATACGGCTCGTTGGCGGTTCGGACCCCGGCGTCAGCCAGCATGCCAAGCCCAAGGCCGGGGTTGCCGCGCCCCGCCTGATGGCGTCCGAAGAGCGGGGCAGGGCCACCCAGGGCCATGATCACAGCTCGGGCTCGCAGGGCGACCGGCGCGCCTGTGGCCGTCTCAAGACCCCACGCCCCTCGGGCCGCGCCATCGTCGGCCAGGATGCCGAGAATCTCGACGCCGTTTAAAAACGTGACTCCGCAAGATTTTGTTTTTGCAAAGAATTGATTGAATGCGTCAAGAAGGTCGTCAAAAACGAGGGCGCGGGCATCAAGGCTGCCGCAGCCCGGGAACCGAGCCAAGGCACCACGGTCGGTTTGCCGAAAGTGCAGATCGAGCGTGCTGAGTTCGCGCACTCTGGCCTCGGCCTCCTCGGCCAAGATCGCAACCAGGGCGGGGTCGATCAGGCCGGGTTCGCCAAGGGCCAGCGCCTCGGCGCAAAAGGCGGCTCGCCGCGCGTCCGTGTCCGGCAGCTGGATGCCCAGCGCGTTGTTGCGGTTGGCAAAGGATGAGCCGGTTGGCCCGGCATCGGGCCGGACCACTGTCACCGCCAGGGACGGGTCCGCTTCGGCCGCGGCCCAGGCGGCGCGCAACCCGGCCAGACCCGAGCCGAGCACGAGGATGTCTGTGGTTACGTGGTTAGGGAGTCTCGGAGAGGTGGGCCGTGTCGTGGTGGCTGGCATGGGGCATCCTGGGTTTCGGGGCTGGCGGATTGGTCGGCCCAAATGAAATTTTCCCCTGACCCCGGTGCGGGGTCAAGGGAAAATCAGGAGCACTGTGGTGCGATCGGGCCGGGCCGAGGCCCCAATGATCAGGAACGGTCCCGGCGTTTTTTGTCGAGGGTGTGCGAGATATAGCACATCAGGATCGCGAAGCTGATCTCGATTCCGGCCATGGGTATGACCATCCACCCCAATTCTGACCAATAATTCATGATTCCTCCCACACCCCAAGTCGGGGAAGGGGGGTGTCTACCAGACGAACCCGGGGCTGTAAAGGGCAACGGCATCGGCCCGGAAGGGGGCAAGGGGGATGGCCGCGAACACGGCGAAAGGCAGGCGGATGGTTGGCGTGGCCTTGATGGCGGGTACTATTCGGCCATCTTTTTTCTGGCGAACTTGAGCATCTTGACCGCCTCGGCGAAATCCGGGTTGAGGCTGACGGCGGCCTCGGCGGCCCGGGCCATCTTGGCCCACTTGCGCCAGTCGTAGTAGAGGCGGCCGACGTTGTAGTGCAGGTATTCATCGCCGTGGCTCAGGCTGAGCGCCTTGATGTAGTATTTTTCGGCGGTGTCATAGTCCTTCATCTTGCGCAGGACCATGCCGATGCGGTTGTACAGGTGGATTGCGTTGGGGTCGTCGCGCAGGGCGTCGTCCAGCATGTGAAAGGCTTCCTTGTAGCGGTCCGCGTTGAGGTAGCGGTCCGCGATGTCAGCCTTGAGGTCTGTGTCGCCGCCAAATTCCTTGACCAGGACGTCGAAGACCTTGCTGGCCTCGTCCCACTGCTGCTGGTCGAGCAGGGACTGACCCTTTTCGAGGGCTTCTCGCTTTCTGGCCAGGATGGCCTGCATGTCATCCTGGACTTCCTCGTTGAGCACCTTCTGCAGCTCCTGCAGCAGTTCGCGCATGGCGTCGAGCAGGGCGCGTTCCTTGCCCGGCTCGTAGCTGATGATCAGGGGATAGAGCTTGCGCAGGTCTGGGTCGTTGCTCAGGTTGTAGGTGACCTTCTTGAGGAGATCCTCGAACTCGTCGCGCTCGGACTTGATGGTCGGGGTCTTGAGCAGCAGAATGAGGCCGTCGTGAATGCACTGGACGGCGTTCATGTACTTGCCCTTCTTGAGCATGGTGTTGACCATGTTCAGTTTTTTTCGTGCGTTGACCAGTTCGGATGACATGCGTACCTGCCCTTTGCGTTGGTGCCGGTTCGGATAAGGCGCCTATTTTCCGGTGCTGTCTCTGACCATATCACGAAAACGCGGGAAGAAATAGCGGCTGTCGTGTGGGCCGGGGCCGGCTTCGGGGTGGTGCTGTATGGCCAGCATCGGCTTATCCCTGTGACGGAACCCTTCGAGGGTCTTGTCATTCAAGTTCATATGCGTGGGTTCGAGAAAATTCAAGCCCTCAATGTTCACGCAAAAACCGTGGTTCTGGGAGGAGATTTCGATTTTTTCGGTGTGCAGGTCGATGACCGGGTGGTTGCAGCCGTGGTGGCCGAACTTGAGCTTGTAGGTGGTGCCGCCCATGGCCAGTCCGAGAATCTGGTGGCCCAGGCAGATGCCCGCCAGGGGCAGGTCGGTCGCAAGCTCACGGGTGGCTTCCACGGCGGTGCTCACGGCAGCCGGGTCGCCTGGGCCGTTGGACAGGAACACCGCGTCCGGCCCAAGCTCGCGCACCTGGGCCGCGCTGTAGCAGGAGGGCACCACAAGCATGTCGAACCCCTGGTCCGCCAGCAGCCGCAGGATGTTCCACTTGATGCCGAAATCGTAGACCACCAGCCTGGGGCTGGTTCCCTTCCAGGCGAAATCCTTGAGATCGTCGATGAAGACCGGGCGAGTGCCGTCCCAGGTGTATGGTTTGTCGCAGGAGACACGGTCGGCCAGGTTCAGCCCTTCCATGCTCTCGATGGCCCTGGCCCGGTCCACCAGCTCGTCGGGCGAGACCTCGCCAGTGGCCATGAAGCCCCGCTGCGCACCGTGGATGCGCAGGTGGCGGGTCAGAGCGCGGGTGTCGATGCCCTCGATGCCCATGACCCCGGCCTGAGTGAGATAGTCGGGCAGGGACATGGTCGAGCGCCAGTTGCTCGGGGTCTTGCAGCATTCCTTGACGATGAAGGCCGCTGCCTGGACCCTGGCCGATTCCACGTCATCGGGGTTGACGCCGTAGTTGCCAATGAGGGGGTAGGTCATGACCACCATCTGGCTAGTGTAGGAGGGGTCGGTCAGGATCTCCTGATAGCCGGTCATGCCGGTGTTGAAGATGACCTCGCCGCTGGCCTCGCCTTCGCCGGTGAAACTCGATCCCCTGAAAATGGTGCCGTCTTCCAGGGCCAGGATAGCTTTCATCACTCGTTCTCCAGAATATGCTTCACTTTTTCGAGGTCTTCTGGCCTGTCCACGCCGTGGCAGGCATGCCTCGTTTCGGTCACGTATATGTCCACGCCGTTTTCGAGCAGGCGCAGTTGTTCGAGCTTTTCCCGCAGCTCCAGCGGGCTCGGCTCCAGCAGGCCGAATCGTCGCAGGGCCTCCATGCGGAAGGCATACAGCCCGATGTGCAGCAGGTGCCCGCCGGGCTCGGCGTCGCGGTCGAAGGGGACCACGGCGCGGGAGAAGTAGAGGGCGCGGCCGTTGCGCGCCCGGACCACCTTGACCCTGTCGGGCGAGGCCGCCTCGGCCGGGCTCATGGGCGTGGCCAGGGTGGCTACGCGCACCTCGGGCGATGAGAACGGGGTGAGCAGTTCGGTGAGCATCGCCGGTTCGAGGCAGGGCTCGTCGCCCTGGATGTTGACCACCACGACCTCGGGGGAGAGGCCCAGGGCCAGGGCCGCTTCCAGCACCCGGTCCGTGCCGCTCTGGTGATGGCTGCCGGTCATGACCACGGGCACGCCGAGCCTGCGGGCTGCATCGAAGATGCGCGCGTCGTCTGTGGCCAGGGTCACGCTGCCAAGCTGCGGGCAGCGGCTGGCCCGGGCGTGGACGTGCCAAAACATGGGCCTGCCCTTGATCTCGACCAGGGGCTTGCCCGGAAACCGCGACGACTCGTACCGCGCCGGGATTATTCCGTGACACTCGGGAAATGTGCTCATCTCGTCTCGTGCAGAGGGTTGTTAATCCTTATTGAGAAAATCGGCAACCTGTTTGCGCACCGCTGCCGCGCCGCCCCTGCGATCCTTGATGTAGGCCGCGCCCCTGACCGAGACATGGTCACGCGAAGGGGTGTCGTCAAGCAGCCGCAGCAGAGCGGTCAGCGCCTCGGCGGCATCGGCGGCGCGCACGGCCAGTCCGGTGTCGAAGATTTCCCGGCCGACCCAGGCGAAGTTGCTCCAGTGCGGCCCGGTGACCGGCACCACTCCCCGGGTGATGGGCTCAAGGAAGTTCTGGCCGCCAAGTGGGGCCAGGGAGCCGCCCACAAAGGCGGTCCGTGCCAGACCATAGGCCGGGAGCAGCTCGCCAAAGGTGTCCCAGAGCACCACCGAGCCGGGTGCGACCGGGGCGGTCAGGCGCGAGCGTTCGGTGCAGGACAGCCCGGCGCGGTCCAGCGCCTTGCGCCACAGGGGGATGTGGTGCAGATGGCGCGGGAAGAGGCCGATGACCGTGGCGGGGCGCGCGCGCAGCAGGCCCGCGGCCAGCCCGGCCACCTCGGCCAGCTCCTGCTTGCGCACCGAGCCGAAGACCACGAGGGGCGAGTCTGCGGGGATGATGTCCGCCAGGGGGTTGTCGTCCCCGCCAGACCGGCCGGGCGCGGTCATGCGGTCGAACTTGATGTTGGGCATGACCTGGACGCGGTCGCGGCCGAAGAGTGTGGCGAAGCGGCGTCCGTCGGCCTCGGACACGGCCATGATCCGATCTGGTGCCAGGGCGCGGAAGAATCCGGGCCACGCCAGATAGCCGCCCAGGCTGCGGGCGGTCATGCGCCCGTTGGCCAGCAGCACCCGCGTACCGTGCTTGCGGCAGGCATCGAGGAATCCGGGCCACAGTTCGGTTTCGAGGATCAGGGCGCAGCGCGGACGGACATGGGCTACGGCACGGCGCATGATCGAGGGCGCGTCAAGGGGGAAATACCAAGGCTGCACGGCCAGCCCGTGCTTGCGGCCGTTGATGTCGTCGGCCGCGCGGCACAGGGTATCAAACCCCTGCCGGGTGGACGAGGTGGCGAGGACGCGCAGGGGGCCGCCACTGGGTGGGACCATGTCCTTGAGCACCTCCCAGGCCAGATACGCCTCGCCGCCGCTAGCCGCCTGGACCCACAGATCGGCCCGGGCGGGCAGGCCGCCGGTCAGGGTGCGCTGATCCCATCCCTCGCGCAGGCGGTGGTTGAGCCGGAGCAGGGGGGCGGCGCACTTCCAGAGCGCGTTGTACACGGTCAGGGCCGTGTCGATGCCTGGGGCCACGGCTAGCGACCCCGCTCTTCAAGCCCGAGGCGGATCAGCTCTGCGATGAGGGCGTCAAAAGACAGACCGGCCTGGGCGGCGGCGCGCGGCAGCAGGCTGGTGGGGGTCATGCCCGGCAGGGTGTTGACCTCAAGCAGGTAGGGGGTGCCGTCGCCGGACAGGATGAAGTCGCCCCGGCTGTAGCCGGTCAGGCCCAGGGCCTTGTGGGCCGTGAGCATGAGAGACTGGATGCGCTGCGTCACCTCGTCGGGCACGGGCGCGGGGCAGACCTCATCGGCCCCGTTCTCGGCATACTTGTTCTGGTAGTCGAAGAAGGCCGCGCCGCCCTTGGGGGTGATCATGATCAGGGGCAGGGGGCGGTCGTCGAGCACTGCGCAGGTCAGTTCCACGCCGGGGATGAAGGTTTCCACCAGGGCGGACTGGCACATGGAGAAGACCGTGTCCAGGGCGGCCGGGAACTCGTCCGCGGTGCGCACAAGGCTCATGCCCAGGCTGGAGCCGCCCTTGTTGGGCTTGACGAACACGGGCAGCGGCAGGGCCAGCGGGGTGTCCGCCCCCTGCACCGGGGTGACGAACTGCCACCTCGGGGTGGGGATGCCCACGGACTCGAACACTTCCTTGGAGGCCGCCTTGTCCAGAGCCAGATAGGATGCGGCGGCCCCGGCCCCCTGGTAGGGGCAGCCAGCCTTGTCGAGCACCGCCTGGATCAGGCCGTCCTCGCCGGGCGTGCCGTGCAGGTTGATGAAGGCGAAGTCCGCCTCGCGGGCCACGCGCAGGAGATTGGCGAAATCCAGGGCCGGGTCGAAGAAGGTGACGTCGTGGCCCAACTGTTCCAGGGCCGCGTGGATCTTTCGTGCGCCCGAGAGGGAGACCTCCCGTTCGTCAGACCAGCCGCCCGCAATCAAAATCACATGCATTCAGATCTACCTCAAGAGTGTCGCAGAGCAGCGCTTCGAGCTCCACGGCCTGCGCCCTGGTCATCTCGATGCGTTGGCGAATGGCTTCGGTGACGCCGTAGCGGTCGTCGAGATCCCGGAACCGGGATTCGATGCTGACCAGCGTGTCGTGGCGGACGCGCTTGTCAGCGTAGATGACCGCCAGTGGCGTGAAATATCCGGCAAGGTCCAGTGGAAAGGGCCAGTAGACGTGGTGGGTGACGCCGGTGGCGATGGCCGGGTTGCCGGTCAGGGCCACGGTCCATGCCCCGCCCAGCTGGCTGTGGTTGCCACCGTGCCGGATGCAGTAGGACTTGGCGATGTCGTGGAGCAGGGCCGAGGCGCGCACCGTGGGCACGTCCACCGCCATGCCCAGCTCCCGGGCGCGCAGCGTCAGGAAGGTCGCCACCCGGGCCACCACCAGGCTGTGAGCGGCCACGTTGTCGAGCATGTCGAAGGCGCTCCAGTGCTCCATGCATCGGGCAGCGTCCGGCACCGCGAGCCCCGGGTCAACGACCACGGGCGGTGGCGCGGGCAGGGGCGAGCGCAGTTCGAGGCAGGGGGCTGGCGTACGGGCGTTCATGGCGGTTTCCGTGCCGATCACCTGGCACCGGGCGTCTGGCCGGAGGCATCATTGCGTCCGGCGATTCCAACCTACCAGCAGGCGAGGGAAAAATAAAGCGCGCCGAATCGGGAAGATGGCATTTCCTCTCGTCCCGGCGTGGTCGCTGGATGTGTGATGGCGGGCCGTCATCCTTGGGGTGCGTGTCATGGTCCCTGTCGCAGTATGAGCGGCCAGCCCGAGTGAGCGGGTTCCCGCGATGGCGAACCCGCTGCGTGTCCGAACCGGGGGCCGCCTGACGTCAGGGGCGGCCCCACGTGTCTGCTGTGTTCCAGCTATCCCCTGGTTCCGGGCGGGTTCCAGAAAATGCGGACGCGCCGCCTGCGCCGCATGGCGCACACCTGGCCGCCTGCCGGGGCGAACCCACTGCCGGGCGCGCGATTCATCACCTCTTGCGCCATGGCTTGGTCCATGAGCCGGGCAGCGCGGTTGGCGTTAGGGCCAATTGCGTCAGGACCAATGGCGTCAGAGGCGACCACGCCGGTGCCAAGTCTCATGTTCATGCCACGCCCCATGCCGGGCTCCATGCCGCGTCCCATGCCACGCCCGAGGCCCTGGCTCAAACCCTGACCTCGGGCCATGCCTGTGGCCAGATCGGCGGCCTCTGCGGGCCTCCCGTTCCATCCGCGTCCCTGCCCGAGTCCCTGCCCGCGTCCTTGTCCGCGTCCTTGTCCGCGTCTTTGTCCGCAACCTGGGCCGCATCTCTGGCCCTGGCCGCCGAAACCCTGACCAAAGCCGCGTCCCGCGCCCTGTTGCCGGGCGGAGTCGTTGGCGGTGAAGCCTTGTCCGAATCCTCGATTGGTGAAGAAGGGCATGAATACCTCCCTTGTTGTGGCCGGTTTCGGCCGATTTCGACCGGGTCGGTGATGACACGGTCGCCTGTACGAATGAAGATATGCTCATGCGTCGATGCGTCAAGCATAAAATGAACATATGCTCAAAAAAAATTTGGTTTCAAAAATAAATAGCCATGAATTGAGGCATATTGCAATAGTATCTGGCGATTGCATTTGGAATGCTTCTCCCGGCTAGCGGGACGCGATCTTTCGGACCAGGCGGGCGCGCCGGGATTTTGTTTGCCCGTTCGGGGCAATCGGTATATGGAGAGTCCTGACCCCAAGGCCGGGGTGACACTTTCAATGCGGGGGGGATGGTTTGAGTTTCGAATTGCTGAACAAATTTCGCGATCCCGAGTTGTGTGGCAAGGTGCTGGAGACGCTGCGATCCGAGCTTTCCGGCGGCCTGCGCTTCATGGAGGTGTGCGGCACCCACACCGTGGCCATATTTCAGAGCGGGCTTCGTTCCCTGCTGCCCGAGGAGATCATCCACCTGAGCGGGCCGGGCTGCCCGGTCTGCGTCACCCACGAGTCCGAGGTCAACGCCTTTCTCGATCTGGCGGGCAGGGACAAGGTGATCATGGCCACCTTCGGCGACCTGATGCGCGTGCCCGGCCACCAGGGGCGCAACCTGAAGAAGGCCCAGGCCGACGGCGCCCGGGTCAAGGTCGTGTATTCGCCTTTTGACACCCTGAAGTTGGCCCGGGAGAATCCGGGCGACCTCGTGGTCTTCATCGGCGTGGGTTTCGAGACCACAGCCCCGACCATTGCCGCCACCATGAAGATGGCCCGGGAGCAGGGCATCGACAACCTGCGCGTGCTCTGTTTTCACAAGACTGTGCCTGCCGCCCTGGAGGTGCTCCTGGCCGACGAGCGGGCGGGCATCGAGGGGTTCATCCTGCCCGGCCACGTCTCGGCCATCATCGGCCTTGAGCCCTATAGGTTCATCGCCGAAAAATATGGAAAATCCGCCGTGATCGCCGGGTTCGAGCCCCTGGACATTCTCCAGGCGCTGCTGTCCATGGTGCGCTGGCGCAACGCGGGCGAGGCCCATGTGGTCAACAGCTACACTCGCATCGTCAGCGACGCGGGCAACGCCAAGGCGCGTGAGATCATGTACGAGGTCTTTGAGCCGTCCGATGCGCTATGGCGCGGTATTGGCTGCATTCCGGGCAGCGGCCTGGAAATCCGCCCCGAGTGGGAGTCCTTTGACGCCAAGAGGGAATTCGGCATCGTCATTGAGGAAGGGGAGGCCCTGCCCGGCTGCAAGTGTGGCGACATCCTCAAGGGCATCAAGCGGCCCGACGAGTGTCCCCTGTTCAAGAAGGCCTGCACCCCGGCCAACCCTGTCGGCCCGTGCATGGTCTCCACCGAGGGCAGCTGCGCCGCCTACTACAAATACAAACTGGATTAGTCATGAGCGACAAGGTCTTACTCGATTACGGCAGCGGCGGCCGCGCCTCGCAGCGGCTCATCTCCGAACTCTTCCTCAAGCATTTGGGCAACGATGAACTCAACCGGCTCAATGACGCGGCCGAGCTGACCGTGTCCGGCCGTATCGCCATGAGCACGGACTCCTTCACCGTGGACCCGATCTTTTTTCCCGGCGGCAACATCGGCTCTCTGGCCGTGCACGGCACGGTCAACGATGTGGCCATGATGGGCGCGGTGCCCCGGTATATGACCTGCGCCTATCTCATAGAGGAAGGCCTGCCCATGGACGATCTCGAAAGGATCGTGGCCTCCATGGGCGAGGCCGTGCGTGAGGCCGGGGTGATCATCGTCTCCGGCGACACCAAGGTGGTGCCCAGGGGCGCGTTGGACAAGATATTCATCAACACCACAGGCATCGGCGAGATCATCGTGGACCCGGCCCCCAGCGGCGACCGCGCCCGGCCGGGTGACGCGGTACTCATCTCCGGCACCATCGGCGACCATGGCCTAGCCATCCTCGGCACCCGCGAAGGCCTTGATTTCCAATCCAAGATCGAGAGCGACAGCGCGTCGCTGAACCATCTGCTGGTCCGGCTGGTGCGCGAGCTGCCTGAGGTCCATGTGCTGCGCGACCCCACGCGCGGCGGGCTGGCCACCACCCTCAACGAGATCACCCACAGCTCGGGCGTGTGCTGCGAGCTTGACGAGGCGGCCCTGCCCGTGCGGCCCGAGGTGGCGGGCGGCTGCTCCATCCTCGGCCTGGACCCGCTTTATCTTGCCAACGAGGGCAAGTTTCTGTGCGTCCTGCCAGGAGAGCATGCCGAAAAGGCCCTTGAAATCATGCGCGCCGACCCGCTGGGTCGAGGCGCCTGCCGCATTGGCACCATGACCGATGCGAACCCCGGCAAGGTGGTGCTCATCACCCATCTGGGCGGCAAGCGGCTGCTGGGCATGCTCGAAGGCGAGCAGTTGCCTCGCATCTGCTGACGTGACCCGCATCTGCTGACACGGCCCGCTTCCTTCCGCAAAAAGAAACGGCCCTCGGATATTTCCGAAGGCCGTTTTCTCGTCAGTGGAAAGGCGCTCAGCGCTTCTTCTTGTGCGTCTCGATGAGGGCGGCGGCGCGCTGGGCGAGGTACGTGATCTCGGGCTTGGATATCTGGTCGTCCGCGCCCACGGCCTCGCCCCGGTAGCGCAGTTTCTCGGTGATCAGCGAGGAGAAGAGGATGACCGGGATGTCCCGCAGGACGGGGTCATCCTTGATGCGCCGGGTCAGGTGGTGGCCGTCCATCATGGGCATCTCGATGTCCGAGACGATGACCTGGACGAAATCCGTGATGGGGCGGTTCTCGTCCGTGGCGCTCTGCTTGATCTCCTTGAGCCGATCCCAGCACTCGCGGCCGTTGTTGGTTTTTTCCACGCGGAACCCGGCCTGGCCGAGCATGTCGCGGATCATCTCGCGGATGAGCGGGGAGTCGTCGGCGATGAGGGCGCGGTAGCGTTCCTCGGTGTTGAACTCCACGTTGTCGTCAAGCTTGAGGCGCATCTCGGGGTTGAGCTCCGAGACGATGCGCTCAAGGTCGAGGATGAAGACGATGCGGTCGTCGAACTTGACCACGCCGGTGATGGAATCGCTCGACAGGGCCGAGACGTATTTGTTGGGTGCCTCGACATCCTCCCAGCTGATGCGGTGGATGCGGGTGACGCCCGAGACCATGAAGGCCGAGGTTACCTGATTGAACTCGGTGACGATGACTTTGGGCGGTTCGTTTTCCACGCGGCGCTTCTTGAGCCACATGGCGAGATCGAGCAGCGGAATGATGCGCGAGCGCAGATTGAAGGCACCGAGCACGGACACATGGGAGACCTCGGGCATCTCCGTGACCTCTGGCATGCGGATGATCTCCAGCACCTTGGCCACGTTGACGCCAAAATAGCTCTTGCGCGTCTTGGGTGCCCCTTCTGTCCGCGCGGACGGCGACTCGTCGTTGTTCTTGGGGATTTCCTCAATGTAGAACTCGACGATTTCCAGTTCGTTGGTTCCCGCCTCAAGCAGGATTTCGCTCGTCTCGGTGGACATGGGGCACCGTTTCCTTTTCAAAAAAGAGTACGAAAACGAGAAAGTCTATCAGGCGTGGTTGTAACCGCTATTGGCAAATAACGTCAACAAGCGTTTCCGGCGTGAGGCCGTCTGCGGGTTCAAGATCGGCGATGGCCGCCGCCGCCTCCTCAAGCGCCTCCCAGTCGCGGCATTCGAGCAGGGAGGCGCGCAGAGCGCGGATGCCCTTGAGCCCCTTGGCGTAGCGGGGAATGATGGAGCGGATTTTGCGAAACGACCGGCCGTCGCCTTCATACTCGCGGGTCAGCCGGATGTGCTCGCGCACGATCTCGGCCAGGGCCGCGCCGTCGCGCGCAGGCGGCTGATCTCCGGCGAGCATGGCGCGGAAGCGGGCGAAGATTGACGGGTCGTAGAGCGCGCCACGGGCGAACATGACTGCGTCCACCCCGGTCTGCTCCACGCAGCGCACCCCGTCATCGGCCGTGAACAGGTCGCCCGAGGCGACCACCGGGATGGAGACCGCGCCCTTGAGCAGGGCGAGCTTGGACCAGTCGGCCCGGCCCGCGAACATCTGGCGGCCGTAGCGCGGGTGCAGGGTGACCCAGTGAACGCCCGCGTCTTCAAGCCGCTTGGCCAGGTCGAGATACGTGTCGTCGCCCTTGTCGAACCCCAGGCGGAACTTGACGCCCACCCGGCCGCCAAGGGGATGGGCGGCGGCCCGTTCCACCATGGTGGAGGCGATGCGGATCAGGGTGTCCGGGGTCTCCATGAGCTTCACGCCGCTGCCGGACTTGAGCACCTTGCGCACCGGGCAGCCCGAGTTGAGGTCGAAGTTGCGGTAGCCAAGCTCCACCAGCCTGTCCATGACCGGCCCGAAGAGGTCGGGATCAGCCCCGAAGAGTTGGAGAACCATGGGGTTATCTTCAGGGCAGGTGGCGATGAGCCTCTGCGTACCCTCGTTGCCAAAGGCCATGCCTTTGACGCTGACCATTTCGGAGCAGGCCACGGCACAGCCGTACCGCCGCGAGAGCAGGCGAAAGGGCAGGTCGGAATAGCCGGCCAGGGGCGCAAGCCACGGCTCGTCAGGGGCGATGCGAAAAGGTGTCATGGGCCAAGCTCATAAAGGGAGACGGTCGCGGAGTCAAAGGGATTCGTGGACAAGAAGGAGGGAGAAGATTCATGTATTTTGAAAAAACTTGTCGGGCAGGGTTGACAAAACCGGGGCGAACAACTTAAACCGGCCCGTCTTCGAGCGCTTCAACGGCGCATGCGTTCATCAGGCGAAAAAGCCGACGAAACGCTTGCTTTTTGACATCATGGCAGATATAGACTTCGTTCCCGATGAGCTGGCGTAGCTCAATTGGTAGAGCAGCTGATTTGTAATCAGCAGGTTGCGGGTTCAAGTCCCATCGCCAGCTCCAAAGACACAATGGTGGGGTTCCCGAGTGGCCAAAGGGAACAGACTGTAAATCTGTCGTCGAACGACTTCGGAGGTTCAAATCCTCCCCCCACCACCAAATTTTTTATAAGCCACGCTGTAGGAGGCGGTCCGGGACTGCTGTATGGACTACGGAGAGTGAGCGGGAATAGCTCAATTGGCTAGAGCATCAGCCTTCCAAGCTGAGGGTTGCGGGTTCGAGTCCCGTTTCCCGCTCCATTACTCTAGCACTGCCGTTGTCCATCCATACTCCTTAAATATACAAGCGTGGGCTCGCTCGCCCACGTAGCTCAGCAGGTAGAGCACATCCTTGGTAAGGATGAGGTCACCGGTTCAAATCCGGTCGTGGGCTCCATAGTTCATGCCGTGTTAGCTTAGTATTTAAAGTAATAAAAAACCTATACAATTTAGTTAGGGGGATCACAATGGGAAAAGCAAAATTTCAGCGTAACAAGCCGCACGTCAACATCGGTACCATCGGTCACATCGACCATGGCAAGACCACGCTGACCGCCGCCATCACCAAGCTCGCCTTCCTCAAGGGTTTCGGCCAGTTCGTCGCCTTTGACGAGATCGACAAGGCACCCGAGGAGAAGGAGCGCGGCATCACCATCGCCACCGCCCACGTCGAGTACGAGACCGTGAACCGTCACTACGCTCACGTGGACTGCCCCGGTCACGCCGATTACATCAAAAACATGATCACCGGTGCCGCCCAGATGGATGGTGCCATCCTCGTGTGCGCCGCCACCGACGGACCCATGCCCCAGACCCGTGAGCACATCCTGCTTGCCCGTCAGGTCGGCGTGCCCGCCATGGTTGTCTTCCTCAACAAGTGCGACATGGTCGACGACGAGGAGCTGCTGGAGCTGGTGGAGCTTGAGGTTCGCGAACTGCTGAGCAAGTACGAGTTCCCCGGCGACGACATCCCGGTCATCCGCGGCTCCGCCCTGAAGGGCCTGGAGTGCGAGAGCGCCGACGATCCTGACGCCAAGCCCATCTATGACCTGCTCGAAGCCTGCGACAACTACATCCCCGAGCCCGAGCGCGACGTTGACATGCCGTTCCTCATGCCCGTGGAAGACGTGTTCTCCATCTCCGGCCGCGGCACCGTCATCACCGGCCGCATCGAGCGTGGTGTGGTCAAGGTCGGCGAGGAAATCGCCATCATCGGTATCAAGGATACCATGAAGACCACCTGCACCGGTGTCGAGATGTTCCGCAAGATCCTCGACCAGGGTCAGGCTGGCGACAACGTGGGCCTGCTGATCCGCGGCATCAAGCGCGAAGAGGTCGAGCGCGGCCAGGTTGCCGCCAAGCCCGGCTCCATCACCCCGCACACCAAGTTCAAGGCTGAGGTCTACGTCCTCTCCAAGGACGAGGGCGGCCGCCACACCCCGTTCTTCTCCGGCTACCGTCCGCAGTTCTACTTCCGTACCACTGACATCACCGGTGTCGTGACTCTGGAAGAGGGTGTCGAGATGGTCATGCCCGGCGACAACGCCACCTTCAACGTCGAGCTCATCGCGCCCATCGCCATGGAAATCGGCCTGCGCTTCGCCATCCGCGAAGGCGGCCGTACCGTTGGCGCCGGTGTCGTCACCGAGATCGTGGAGTAATTCATGCGCATCAACATTCAACTGCAGTGCACTGAGTGCAAGCGTAAGAACTACGCAACGCAGAAGAACAAGAAGAACACTACCGGTCGGCTGGAAGTGAAGAAGTATTGTCCCTGGGACAAGAAACACACTGTCCACAAAGAGACTAAGTAGGTTCGATAGAGCAGGGGTATAGTTCCAACGGCTAGAACGCCGGTCTCCAAAACCGGATGTTGGGGGTTCGAATCCCTCTACCCCTGCCAACTTTGTTTGCAAGTGGGCGTTACGGGGCCTTGACCGCAACACGGCAAGGCCCCGCGACCCGCTCAATAATTTGGGAAAAGAATTTATGACCAAGAAAAAAGACAAGCAGTCCGCCATGGCGACATCAACCGGTCCGGTCGGAAAAATCAAGGAATTCATGGAGTTCTTTGAGGAGTCCAAGGTCGAGATCAAGAAGGTTGTCTGGCCGACACGCAAGGAGACCATCAGCACCTGCGTGGCGGTGTTGCTCGTCAGCCTGGTCGTGGCTCTTTACCTGGGCATTGTTGACCTGGCGCTCTCCAAGATCGTCGAGGCCATACTGTCCTAGAAGCCCCTAGCTCTGAGCAAAGGCTGGATCAAACATGGATGCCACAATGGAACAAGCAGCACCCACCCCGCGCTGGTACATCGTTCACACCTATTCGGGGTTTGAGCAGCGCGTGGAGCAGACCGTTCGTGAGATGATGCGGACTGGGCAGGACAAGGGCCTCATCGAAGAGGTCGTCATGCCCACCGAGAAGGTCGTCGAGATGGTCAAGGGAGAACGCAAGACTTCCACCCGGAAATTCTACCCCGGGTACATCATGATCAAGATGATCTTGACGGATGACACATGGCATCTGATACAGTCCATCCCGCGCGTCACCGGCTTTGTGGGCGGCAAAAACCGTCCCACCCCCATGCGTGACAGCGAGGCGGAGAACATCCTCAACATGATGGAGAGCCGCCAGGAGAAGCCACGTCCCAAGTTCAACTTCGAGCGCGGGGACGAGGTGCGGGTTATCGACGGCCCTTTCAGCGGTTTCAACGGTGTTGTGGAAGATGTCAATTACGACAAGGGAAAACTCAAGGTTTCCGTCTCCATCTTCGGGCGTCAGACTCCTGTGGAGCTCGACTTCGTCCAAGTGGACAAGGGATAGCCCGGAAATACTCGCCAACAGCGAAATTTCTCACCGAGGATTACAATGGCCAAGAAAGAAATAGGAAAGATCAAACTGCAGATTCCCGCCGGGAGTGCCAACCCCTCCCCGCCGGTTGGTCCGGCGCTGGGCCAGCATGGCGTGAACATCATGGAGTTCTGCAAGGCGTTTAACGCCCGGACGCAGGAACAGAAGGGACTGATCATACCGGTCGTCATCACGGTCTTCGCAGACCGCTCCTTCGACTTCATCACCAAGACCCCACCCGCTCCGGTGCTGCTGCTCAAGGCTGCCAAGCTGGAGAAGGGGTCCGCTGAACCCAACAAGGTGAAGGTCGGCAAGGTTACCAAGGCCCAGGTCAGGGAAATTGCCGAAATGAAGATGCCGGACCTTAACGCCAATGACCTTGAGAAGGCCATGCTGCAGATTGAGGGCACCGCCCGCAGCATGGGCATCGAAGTCAAAGGCTAGTGAGGAAATAAAGAAATGCCCAAGCATGGAAAGAACTACCGCAATGCCGTCGGCGACAGGGACACAGCCCTGCGCGTTCAGGTCGAGGAAGGCGTGAAGACCGCTATTGAGGGTGCCTTCGCCAAATTCGACGAGACCGTGGACGTGGCCATCAACCTCGGCGTTGACCCCAAGTACTCGGACCAGATGATCCGCGGTGCCGTCAGCCTGCCCAACGGGCTTGGCAAGGACGTGCGCGTCGTGGTCTTCTGCAAGCCCGAGAAGGTGGCCGAGGCCAAGACCGCAGGTGCCGACTACGCCGGTTCCGACGACCTGGTCGAGAAGATTCAGGGCGGTTGGCTCGACTTTGACAAGGCCGTGGCCACCCCGGACATGATGGCTTTGGTCGGCAAGATCGGCCGCACCCTCGGCCCTCGCGGCCTGATGCCCAACGCCAAGACCGGCACCGTGACCATGGATGTGGCCAAGGCCGTATCCGAGCTCAAGGCGGGCAAGGTCGAGTTCAAGGTTGACAAGGCCGGGGTGCTTCATGCGCCCATCGGCAAGGTCTCCTTTGGCACGGAGAAGCTGTGTGAAAACCTCAAGACCCTGCTGGCCCAAGTCATGCGCATGAAGCCTTCCAGCGCCAAGGGTACCTACATGCAGGCCATGGCCGTGGCGACCACCATGGGCCCTGGCGTGAAGATCGATCCCCTGGCCATCAGGAAGTTCATCGAAGCCTAGCAGGCGGATACTGGAATACCGGGCGGCCCTCGCGGGTCGCCCTGGATATAATCGCACGGAGAGTTGAGTCAGAGACGGCAGGTGGGACCGTGATCCCTTAATACCCTGCTCAGACAACGCTTTGACCTGCTTTCCGGGCCGAACGACGAGGAGTGGTTGATGAACAGGCAAGAAAAAGCCCAGATCATCGAGCAGCTGCACAAAAAAGCTGCGCGGGCGAGCATTGCCGTCGTCACCGACTTCAAAGGACTCAGCGTTGAGGAGATTACCAGCCTCCGCGCCAAGTGCTACGAGGTCGGCGTTGACTACCAAGTCGTCAAGAACACCCTGGCCCGGTTGGCTCTCAAGGACACCGAACACGGTGAATTGAGCGAACATCTCAAAGAGAACTGCGCTATTGCGTTCGGGTACGACGATCCTGTCGCCCTGGCCAAGGCGCTGGCTGAATTCGATAGGACGAACAAGAAGTTCGCCTTGCGTTTCGGCTCTCTTGAGGGACAGTTTCTTGACGGCGACGGCGTACGTGAACTCTCCAAGATGCCCAGCAGGCCTGAGCTCTTGAGTTCCGTACTTGGCACCATGCAGGCCGTACCGCGCAATTTCGTGTGCTTGTTCGCAAACATCGAGCGCAAGTTCCTCTATGCCTTGACCGCGATCAAGGAACAGAAGGAAGCCGCGTAAACCAGGTTCAAAGCGAATCTTTCGTAAGGAGAATTTATCATGGCTGACATCACCAAAGAACAGGTTGTCGAATTCATCGGCAACATGACCGTCCTGGAACTGTCCAAGTTCATCAAAGAGCTCGAAGAAGTCTTCGGCGTCGAGGCTGCCGCTCCGGCCGCCGCTGTCATGGTCGCCCCGGCCGGTGCCGCCGCTGCCGATGCCGCCGAAGAGCAGACCGAGTTCACCGTTGTCCTGACCGGCGCTGGTGCCAACAAGATCGCCGTCATCAAGGCCGTGCGCGCCCTGACCGGCCTGGGTCTGAAAGAGGCCAAGGCCGTGGTTGACGAGGCTCCCAAGCCGATCAAGGAAAACGTTTCCAAGGATGAGGCCGACGACGCTGCCAAGCAGCTGAAGGAAGCCGGCGCCGAAGTTGAAATCAAGTAACTTCGTACACTTAAGCTAATCAGGCAAAGAGCGCTCGCCCTGAAACAAGGGTGTTGCGCTCTTTGTCCTGTCTCTATATATACTGGGTGATTGGTTCCGCCTTCGGGCTCAGGCGCTGACGGCGAACGCAATCGCCAGCTCCCGTTTTACATGCGCTCCGGGACCGGTATCCCGGCCATGGTCAGCACCCTTTAGCGCAGCGTCCGAATCCACGCGGCCGTTGCGGACGACAGTGGGCGACGGGTCCCCCTTTGACAGCGCGCCCCAACCATCAACCACTCATACATGAGGGTACAATGGGTCAACTCAGAAAAAAATTCGGCAACATCGTCAACACGCTCCCCATCCCCCACCTGCTGGAGCTTCAGGTTGATTCCTACAAGCGGTTCCTGCAGCTGGACACTCCGCCCACCAGTCGTGCCGACGTCGGGCTTGAGAGCGTGTTCCGGTCCGTGTTTCCCATTGAAGATTTTAACAAGACCGCCAGCCTTGATTTCGTCAAATATGAAATCGGTGAGCCAAAATACGACGTCGATGAGTGCATCTCCAAGGGTCTGACCTTTGAGACGCCCATCCGTATAACTGTCCGTCTCGTAGTTTTTGACGTGGACGAAGAAACGGACAACCGCACCATTCGCGACATCAAGGAACAGGACATATACTTCGGCACACTGCCGCTGATGACGGACAAGGGAACTTACGTCATCAACGGAACCGAGCGTGTCATTGTCAACCAGTTGCAGCGCTCCCCGGGCATCCTTTTCGAGCACGACTCGGGCAAGACCCATTCCAGCCGCAAGGTGCTCTACTCAAGCCGCATCATCCCCATGCGCGGCTCCTGGCTCGACTTTGATTTCGACCACAAGGACATCCTGTACGTGCGCATCGACCGCCGCCGCAAGATGCCCGCCACCATCCTGCTCAAGGCCATGGGGCTGTCGCGTACCGACATCCTTGAATACTACTACGACATCGAGTCCTACACCCTGCTCAAGAGCAAGGTGCAGCGAGCCGTGGTGGCCGAGCAGTATCGCAAGGAAATCGCCTTTGCCGACATCAAGGAAGGCGATACGGTCCTGGTGGCCAAGGGAACCCCCATCACCAGGGGCGCATGGAAGAAGATCGTGCGCGCCGGGACCAAGACCATCGAGGTCGATCCCGATTCCCTGACGGGCCTGTTCCTGGCGGCGGACATGGTGGACAAGAATGGCGAGGTCATTGCCGAGGCGGCCGATGAACTGACCGCTGACATGATCGCGCGTATCCGCGAGGCCGGTATCAAGGACCTGGGCGTGTTGCACACCCGCGGCCAGGATGTGTCCTCGGCCCTGCGCGACACGCTGCTCCTCGACAAGACCACGGACCTGGAGACGGCCCAGATCGAGATCTACCGTCGGCTCCGGCCCAGCTCGCCGCCCACGCCCGAGATCGCGGCCAACTTCTTCGAGAACCTGTTCCGCAGCTCCGACTATTACGACCTCTCCAGCGTCGGCCGCTACAAGCTCAATTCGCGCCTGAACCAGGAAGTGGACCTCAACATCCGCACCCTGACCAACGAGGACATCCTTCTGGCGGTCAAGGAACTCCTGCGCCTCAAGGACTCCCACGGTCCGGCCGACGACATCGACCACCTGGGCAACCGCCGGGTGCGCCCGGTGGGCGAGCTGGTGGAAAACCAGTACCGCATCGGCCTTGTTCGCATGGAGCGTGCCATCAAGGAGCGCATGAGCCTTCAGGAAGTGGCCACGCTCATGCCCCATGACCTGATCAATCCCAAGCCCGTGGCGGCCGTGCTCAAGGAGTTCTTCGGAACCTCCCAGCTCAGTCAGTTCATGGACCAGACCAACCCCCTCTCCGAGGTCACCCACAAGCGTCGCCTGTCCGCACTGGGACCCGGCGGCCTGACCCGCGAGCGGGCGGGCTTCGAGGTGCGCGACGTGCACACCTCGCACTATGGCCGCATCTGCCCCATTGAGACGCCCGAAGGACCGAACATCGGTCTGATCGTCTCCCTGACCACCTACGCCAAGGTTAACGACTACGGTTTCATCGAGACGCCGTACCGCATGGTCCGCGACAAGCAGGTCACCAACGAGATCCATTACATGGACGCCTCCAAGGAGGCCAAGGAAGTGGTGGCACAGGCCAACGCTCCCCTGGACGAGACCGGCACCTTCGTCAACCCGCGCGTCAACGCCCGCATCAGTGGCGACGTGCAGTTGACCCTGGCCGAAGAAGTGACCTGCATGGACATCAGCCCGAGCCAGACGGTTTCCATCTCGGCTGCGCTGATTCCTTTCTTGGAGCATGACGATGCCAACCGCGCGCTGATGGGCTCAAACATGATGCGCCAGGCCGTGCCCCTGCTTCAGTCCGAGCAGCCTCTGGTCGGCACCGACATGGAAGGCCCGGTCGCCCGCGACTCCGGCGCCTGCGTGCTGGCCGAGGAAGACGGCCTGGTCCACTACGTTGATGCCGAGCGGGTCATCGTCAACTACGACAACGGCCTGTATCCGGCCTCGGGCGGCGCCAAGCACTACGAGCTTCAGAAATGGCACAAGTCCAACCAGAACTCCTGCTTCGGCCAGCGGCCCAGGGTCCAGGTGGGGCAGGTGATCAAGAAGGGCGATGTGCTGGCCGACGGCCCTGGCATCGAAGACGGCGAGCTTGCCCTGGGCAAGAACCTGCTCGTGGCCTTCATGCCTTGGTGCGGGTTCAACTTCGAGGACTCCATCCTCATCTCCGAGCGCATGGTCAAGGAGGATGTGTACACCTCCATCCATATCGAGGAATTCGAGCTTGTGGCCCGCGACACCAAGCTCGGTCCCGAGGAAGTGACCAGAGATATATCGAACGTTTCCGAAGAGATGCTTCGCAACCTCGACGAGTGCGGTATCATCCGCATCGGCGCGCGCGTCAAGCCTGACGACATCATGGTCGGCAAGATCACGCCCAAGGGCGAGACCCAGCTGACGCCTGAGGAAAAGCTCCTGCGCGCCATCTTCGGCGACAAGGCGCGCGACGTGAAGAACACGTCCCTCAAGGTGCCGCCGGGAATCGCGGGCACCATCGTGGACGTCAAGGTCTTCAACCGCCGTTCCTCCGAAAAGGACGAACGCACCAAGGCCATCGAGGAAGCCGAGTTGGCCGCCTTCGATGCCAAGGAAATCAAGCATATCGCCTCCATGACCGATACCATCCGGGAACGGATCTGGTCCGCGGTCAAGGGTGAGACATACAAGAAGGATCTGGCCGGGACCAAGAAGGCCTTGGTGGGCAAGACCGGCGAGGTGGTGGACCGCGAGGCCATCTTCTCAGTGCCGGTCAAGAAACTGCTGGGGATCTTCGACAAGGACCCCAACGAGCAGATCAAGATGATCATTGCCGATTACGACCAGCAGATCCACTTCATCAAGACCCTCTACGACCTGAAGCGCGAGAAGGTGACCGAGGGCGACGACCTGCCCCCGGGCGTCATCAAGATGGTCAAGGTCTATGTCGCCGTGAAGCGCAAGCTCAGTGTGGGCGACAAGATGGCCGGACGCCACGGTAACAAGGGTGTCGTCTCCTGCATCCTGCCCGAGGAGGACATGCCGTTCTTCGAAGACGGCACGCCCATGGACATCGTGCTCAACCCCCTTGGCGTGCCCTCGCGCATGAACATCGGCCAGATCATGGAAACCCACCTGGGCATGGCCGGACGCAAGCTCGGCGAGCAGTTGAACGCCATGTACGAGGAGAACGCCTTCAAGGACATGCGCAAGGATGTCAAGGGCTTCTTCGAGGACAAGGACATGGACGCTCTCATCGACTCCATGACCGACGAGCAGCTCGTGGAGGCCGTCAAGAAGGTCAAGACGGGCATCGTGGCCAAGACGCCGGTCTTTGATGGTGCCAACGAGGAGGAGATCTGGGGCTGGCTCGAAAAGGCCGGACTCTCGGACGACGGCAAGTTCGTCCTCTTTGACGGCCGCACCGGCGAACCCTTCCACAGCCGGGTCACGGTGGGTGTCATGTACATCCTCAAGCTGCACCATCTGGTTGACGAGAAAATCCACGCCCGGTCCACCGGACCTTACTCCCTGGTCACGCAGCAGCCCCTGGGCGGCAAGGCCCAATTTGGTGGCCAGCGCCTGGGAGAGATGGAAGTCTGGGCCCTTGAGGCCTACGGCGCCGCCTATCTTCTGCAGGAGTTCCTCACCGTCAAGTCCGACGATGTGCAGGGCCGCGTGAAGATGTACGAGAAGATCGTCAAGGGCGACAACTTCCTGGAAGCCGGACTGCCGGAATCCTTCAACGTTCTGGTCAAGGAACTCATGTCGCTGGGTCTGGATGTGACCCTGCACTACGAGGACCGCAAGCGCCAGGCCTCTGCTCCGCAGCGGCCCTACCTCGCGTAAGACCGGACACTCTCGGTGAAAAGCCCGGCCGGTCCCACGGCCGGCCGGGCATATGATAACTTTTTACGATAGGGGATATCCATGACGTTGGACGATCTGTTCACCTTGCGTGGAGCACCAAATGCCGCCGCCCAGGGGCGCAACCTGAACGCTATCCAGATATCCATCGCCTCGCCCGAAACCATCAGGGAATGGTCCTTTGGCGAGGTGAAAAAGCCGGAAACGATCAACTACCGCACCTTCAAGCCGGAGCGCGACGGCCTCTTCTGCGCCAAGATATTCGGCCCGGTGAAGGACTATGAGTGCAACTGCGGCAAATACAAGCGCATGAAGCATCGCGGCATCGTCTGCGAGAAATGCGGCGTTGAGGTCATTGCCTCCAAGGTCCGCCGCGAGCGCATGGGTCACATTGAGCTGGCCGCGCCCGTTGCCCACATCTGGTTCCTGAAGACGCTGCCCTCCAAGATCGGCACGCTGCTCGACATTACCATGGCCGACCTGGAGAAAGTGCTCTACTTCGACTCCTTCATCGTGCTTGATCCGGGCGATACCCCGCTCAAGAAGCACCAGGTGGTCAGCGAGGACCAGTACTTCCAGGTCATTGATCACTTCGGCGAGGATGCGCTCAAGGTCGGCATGGGTGCCGAAACCGTGCGCGTGATGCTGGAGGCACTCGACCTTGATATGCTGCGCATCGAGCTGCGCGAGGAATCGCAGTCCACGCGGTCCCAGACCAAGAAGAAGAAAATTACCAAGCGGCTGAAGATCGTCGAGGCCTTCATCGAGTCCGGCAACAAGCCCGAGTGGATGGTCATGGAAGTGATTCCCATCATTCCGCCCGAGCTGCGCCCGCTGGTCCCACTGGACGGCGGCCGTTTCGCCACCTCGGACCTCAACGACCTGTACCGCCGTGTCATCAACCGCAACAACCGCCTCAAGCGGCTGCTGGAGCTCGGCGCGCCCGAAATCATCATCCGCAACGAAAAGCGCATGTTGCAGGAAGCGGTGGACGCCCTGTTCGACAACGGCCGCCGCGGCCGGGCCATCACCGGCACAAACGGCCGCCCCCTCAAGTCGCTCTCGGACATGATCAAGGGCAAGCAGGGCCGGTTCCGCCAGAACCTGCTGGGCAAGCGCGTTGACTACTCGGGCCGTTCGGTCATCGTGGTTGGTCCCAAGCTCAAGCTGCACCAGTGCGGCCTGCCCAAGAAGATGGCCCTTGAGCTGTTCAAGCCCTTCATCTACGCCGAGCTTGAGAAGCGCGAGATTGCCACCACCATCAAGTCGGCCAAGAAGATGGTCGAGCGCGAAGACCTCGTGGTCTGGGATATCCTTGAGGACGTGGTCCGCGAGTACCCGATCATGCTCAACCGCGCTCCGACCCTGCACCGCCTGGGCATCCAGGCCTTTGAGCCGCTCCTGGTTGAAGGCAAGGCCATCCAGCTCCACCCGCTGGTCTGCTCCGCCTACAACGCAGACTTTGACGGCGACCAGATGGCCGTGCACGTTCCCTTGAGCGTTGAGGCCCAGATCGAGTGCCGGGTGCTGATGATGTCCACCAACAACATCCTCAGCCCCTCCAACGGCTCGCCGGTCATCAACCCCTCGCAGGATATCGTGCTGGGGCTGTACTACCTGACCACGCCGCGCTCCTTTCAGCAGGGCGAGGGCATGATCTTTGCCGATCCCTCGGAGGTCATCGCGGCCCACGACCACGGCGCGGTGGGGCTGCACGCGCGCATCAAGGTGCGCATCGACGGAAAGATCGTGGAGACCACCACCGGCCGCATCATCGTCAGCGAACTGCTGCCGGAGAAGGTGCCTTTCGACATGGTCAACTGCGTGTTCAACAAGAAGAATATCGCCGCCCTGGTCTCCGGCGCCTACCGGCTGGCGGGCACCAAGGCCACGGTCATCCTGTGCGACCGCATCAAGGACATGGGCTACGAATACGCCACCCGCGCGGGCGTGACCATCGGCGTCAAGGACCTGATGATTCCCGATGCCAAGGCCGGGCTGCTCGAAGCCGCCCACGCCGAGGTGGAGGAGATCGAGAACCAGTTCCAGGACGGCATCATCACCCGTACGGAAAAATACAACAAGGTCGTTGACGTCTGGACCAAGACGACCAACGACATCTCCAACGAGATGATGCAGGAGATGAGCACCGACGTACTGACCGATCCCAAGACCGGAAAGACCGAGGTCAACTCCAGCTTCAACCCCATCTATATGATGGCCACCTCCGGCGCCCGAGGCAACCAGGACCAGATGCGCCAGCTGGCCGGCATGCGCGGCCTGATGGCCAAGCCTTCGGGCGAGATCATCGAGACGCCCATCACCGCGTCCTTCCGCGAGGGGCTCTCGGTCCTGCAGTACTTCATCTCCACCCATGGCGCGCGAAAGGGTCTGGCCGACACGGCGCTCAAGACCGCCAACTCTGGCTACCTGACCCGCCGCCTCGTGGATGTCGTGCAGGATGTGACCGTGTCCGAACTGGACTGCGGCACCGTGGACGGCCTCGAACTGACCCACTTCGTCAAGAGCGGCGAGATCAAGGAGCGGCTGGCCGACCGCGTCAAGGGCCGGGTGACCATGTTCCCGATTCATGACGACGAGACCGGGGAGATGATCATTCCCGCCAACACCATGATCGACGAGAACTACGCGGCCAAGCTCGACGCCACGGGGGTGAACTCCATCACCATCCGCTCGGGCCTGACCTGCAAGTCCAGGCAGGGCATCTGCGCCAAGTGCTACGGGCGCGATCTGGCCCGCGGGCATCTGGTCAACGTCGGTGAAACGGTGGGCATCATTGCCGCCCAGTCCATCGGCGAGCCCGGCACCCAGCTGACCATGCGCACCTTCCACATCGGCGGCACCGCGTCCAAGGAGATCGAATCCTCGTCCATCGAGTCGCAGCACCAGGGCCGCGTGGTCTGCTCGCGCATGCGCACCGTCGTCAACACCGACGGCCACAAGATGGTGCTCGGCAAGAGCTGCCAGGTGGGCATCGTTGACGAGCAGGGCCGCGAGCGCGAGAAGTACGTGCTGCCGTCCGGCGCACGGCTGCTGGTGGACGAAGGGCAGATGGTCAAGAAGGGCGCTCCGCTGGCCGAGTGGGACCCTTACATGGAGCCGTTCATCGTCGATGCGGCCGGTATCATCAGCTTCACCGACATCATCGAGGGCAAGACCGTCCAGGAGGACCGCACCTCCAAGGCGTCCTACACCATCATGGAATACCGGACCACCAACTTCCGTCCGGCAGTGACCATCCTTGGCGAGAACGGCAGGCCCAAGAAGCGCGCGGGCACGGCCATCGACGCCACCTTCCCCATGCCGGTGGGTGCCATTCTCATGGTCAAGGACGGCGCCACCGTGCGCTCGGGCGACGTCATCGCCCGCAAGCCGCGTGAATCGTCCAAGACCAAGGACATCGTTGGCGGTCTGCCGCGCGTTGCCGAGCTCTTCGAGGTGCGCAAGCCCAAGGACATGGGCGTTGTCTCGTCCATCGACGGCATCGTCACCTACGGCTCAGAGACCAAGGGCAAGCGCAAGGTCGTGGTCACCCCGGAGACCGGCGACCCCATGGAGTTCCTGATTCCCAAGGGCAAGCACATCACGGTCCAGGAGTCGGACTTCGTTGAAGCGGGAGACCTGCTCACCGAGGGCAGCCCCGAGCTGCACGATATCCTGCGCATCAAGGGCGAGAAGTATCTGGCCCGCTACCTCGTGGAGGAAGTCCAGGAGGTCTACCGCTTCCAGGGCGTCAGCATCAACGACAAGCACATCGAGATCATCGTTCGCCAGATGCTCAAGAAGGTGGCCATCGTCGATCCCGGCACCACCACCTTCCTCATCGGCGAGCAGGTGGACAAGCTGCGGTTCAGGGAGGAGAATGCCAAGGCCATTGCCGAGGGCGGCACCCCGGCCGTGGCCGAGACGCTGGTGCTGGGCATCACCCAGGCATCGCTCTCCACTGACTCCTTCATCTCCGCAGCCAGCTTCCAGGAGACCACCAAGGTGCTGACCGAGGCATCGTTGAGGGGCAAGTTGGACAATCTGCGCGGTCTCAAGGAGAACGTCATCGTCGGTCGTCTGGTTCCGGCGGGCACTGGCTTCCGCCGGTACATCGACGCGGGCATTATCGTGCCAGACCAACTGGAGCGCAAGGACAAGTTCCTCGAAGACCTGGAAGAGAACCCGCTTCTGGTTGAGATTGATTGAAGATTATAACGTCGCCGACGCGATGTTCGGGATAGGAAAGTGACTGGGGAGGCAGGTCCTCTCCAGTCACTCTGCCGCAGGGGACCGCCCTGCGGGGAGCCGGTCAAGCCAAACCGCTTGACAAGGCTTCTGCTTTTGGATTACTAGCGGTCCTCTTTGCGCATGAATGCGTGCGGCAATGTATTAACTATTGATTTCGGAGGATGAATGCCCACCATCAACCAATTGATCCGCAAAGCGCGCGTGGCGCAGCCCAAGCGGAAGAAGACCCCGGCACTGCTCGAGTGCCCGCAGCGCCGCGGCGTCTGCACCAGGGTGTACACCACGACCCCCAAGAAGCCGAACTCCGCGCTTCGCAAGGTCGCCCGTGTCCGCCTGACCAACGGTATCGAAGTCACCGCCTACATCGGCGGCGAAGGCCACAACCTGCAGGAGCACTCCGTGGTGCTGATCCGCGGCGGTCGCGTCAAGGACTTACCCGGTGTCCGTTACCACATCGTGCGCGGCTCCCTCGATACCTCCGGTGTCGCTGATCGCCGCCGCGGTCGTTCCAAGTACGGTGCCAAGCGCCCGAAATAGGTTGACGCTTTTTTCGTAATGCCCGGGGTGGGACGACAAAGTAGGGCGGAGGCTGCCCAAAATAATGTCCCCCCGGCCGAAATCCAAGGAGAAAGAAATGCCTCGTAAAGGTCCTGTCACCAAGCGGCAGATCCTGCCGGATCCCGTATACGGCAGCAAGCTGATCACCCGCTTCATCAACCGTCTCATGTTTGACGGCAAGAAGAGCACCGCTGAAAGAATTTTCTACCAGGCCGTCGAATCGCTGGCCAACAAGACCAACGAAGACCCCCTGCGCGCCTTCGAGAAGTGCCTGGACAATGTCCGGCCTTCTGTGGAGGTCAAGTCCCGCCGTGTCGGCGGTGCCACCTATCAGGTGCCCATGGAGGTCCGGCCCGATCGCCAGCTCGCCCTGGCCATCCGCTGGATGATCAGCTACGCCCGTGGCCGCGGTGAGAAGGGCATGGTTGCCCGGCTCTCCGGCGAGCTGCTCGACTCCTTCAACAATCGTGGCGGAGCCGTCAAGAAACGTGAAGACACCCACAAGATGGCCGAGGCCAACAAAGCCTTCGCCCACTACCGCTGGTAGACCCGGAGTATCACTGTGCCAAGAATGGTTCCCAGAAACAAGCAGCGCAACATCGGCATCATGGCCCACATCGACGCGGGTAAAACCACGACGACCGAGCGCATTCTGTTTTATACCGGCGTGTCCCACAAGTTAGGCGAAGTCCATGACGGCGAGGCCACCATGGACTGGATGGTCCAGGAGCAGGAGCGCGGCATCACCATCACCTCTGCTGCCACCACCTGCAATTGGCGCGACCACCGTATCAACATCATCGACACCCCCGGGCATGTCGACTTCACCATGGAAGTGGAGCGCGCGCTGCGCGTGCTCGACGGTGCCGTGGCCGTGTTCGACTCCGTGGCCGGTGTCGAGCCCCAGTCCGAGACCGTCTGGCGTCAGGCCGACCGTTACCGCGTCCCGCGCATGGCCTTTGTCAACAAGATGGACCGCATCGGGGCTGATTTCTACCGCTGCGTCTCCATGATGAAGACCCGGCTCAACGCCAAGGCCGTGCCCGTGCAGATCCCCATTGGGTCCGAGGACGAGTTTATCGGCATGGTCGATCTGATCGAGGGAAAGGCCTATATCTTCGATCAGCAGGACAAGGGCGCCACCTTCGAGGTCACCGACGTTCCTGCCGATCTTCAGGACCAGTACGAGCTGATGCGCGCCGAGATGATCGAGGCCGTGGCCGAGGAGGACGAAACCCTTCTCGAAAGATTCATGGCCGACGCCGAGCTGACCCCCGAGGAAATTCGCGAGGGAGTGCGCAAGGCCACCACGTCTCTGGCCATCTGCCCGGTGCTGTGCGGCACCGCCTTCCGCAACAAGGGCGTGCAGCAGCTGCTGGACGCGGTTGTGGACTTCATGCCGTCGCCGCTGGACATTGAGGTTATGAAGGGTATCAACCCTGATACTGGTGTCGAGATCGAGTGCCCGTGCGACGACGACAAGCCGCTTGCGGCCCTGGCCTTCAAGCTGATGACCGACCCCTTTGTCGGCCACCTGACCTTCCTGCGTCTCTACTCCGGCAAGATCGAAAGCGGTGCCACCTTCATGAATGGTGCCACCGGCAAGAAAGAGCGCATCGGACGACTGCTCAAAATGCACGCCAACAAGCGTGAAGAGATAAAAGAGGCGTACGCGGGCGACATCGTCGCCGCCGTGGGCCTCAAGAACCTGGCTACCGGCGACACCCTGGCTGACCTCAAGCAGGCAGTGGTGCTCGAATCCCTGGATATTCCGGAGCCGGTTATTGAAGTGGCCATTGAGCCCAAGACCAAGGCAGACCGCGACAACCTGTCCAACTCCCTCGTCAAGCTCGCCAAGGAGGATCCGTCCTTCCGTGTCAAGACCGACGAGGAGACCGGACAGACCCTTATCGCCGGAATGGGTGAGTTGCATCTCGAGATCATTGTTGACCGCCTCCTTCGGGAGTTCAACGTCAACGCCAACGTGGGCGCGCCCCGCGTTGCGTATCGCGAGACCATTTCCGCGTCGAACAAGGCGGATGTCAAGCATGCCAAGCAGTCGGGCGGCCGCGGCCAGTACGGCCACGTGGTCATCGAGGTCGAGCCCAACCCAGAGAAGGGCTACGAGTTCGCGGACGAGATCAAGGGCGGTATCATTCCCAAGGAATACATCCCCGCAGTGGACAAGGGCATCAAGGATGCCCTGAAGAATGGTATCGTCGCCGGGTTCCCGGTGGTCGATGTCAAGGTCAAGCTGGTCTTCGGTTCGTTCCACGAGGTGGACTCCAGCGAGCAGGCGTTCTACGTCGCCGGCTCCATGGCCGTCAAGCAAGCGTGCAAGGGTGCCAAGCCCGTGCTGCTTGAGCCCATCATGTCCGTGGAAGTGGTCACGCCCGAGGATTACCTGGGCGATGTCATGGGCGATCTCAACGGCCGCCGCGGCCGTGTGGGTGAAATGGAAGCCCGGCCCGGCGTGCAGGTGGTGCGGTCCTATGTCCCGCTGTCCGAGATGTTCGGCTACGCGACTGACCTGCGCTCCAAGACCCAGGGACGCGCCACGTTTACCATGCAGTTCAGTCACTACGAGAGGGTGCCGAACAGCTTGGCCGAAGAGTTGATGACAAAGAAAGATTAACGACGAGCCGGGATTTTCCCTTCGCTTGACAGACGCGGCGTGTTGAGAGTACACAACCCGACCGTTGCGAAATTGGGCGCCTGCAATTTTATCGGGCGCGGCGAAGATAAATCCTTTGAGGAGAAAGCACTATGGCTGCTTCGATGGCGAGCGATCGCATCAGAATCAAATTGAAGTCATACGATTACCGTATTCTGGACAAGGCCGTGAACGAGATCGTCGACACGGCCCGGAATACCGGTGCGGCTATTGCAGGCCCTGTGCCCCTGCCCACCGACATTCATCGTAATACCGTTCAGAAGTCTGTTCACGTGGACAAGAAGTCCCGCGAGCAGTTCGAGATGCGCATCCACAAGCGTCTACTGGACATTCTGGAACCCACTCAGCAGACCGTTGATGCCCTGGGCAAGCTTTCGCTGCCCGCCGGTGTTGACGTCGAAATCAAGCTCTAGGAGTACCATTATGCCTAAGAAGCTTGGAATACTCGGAAAAAAGCTGGGCATGACCCGCATCTTCAAGGATGACGGCAGCGTGTGCTGCGTCACAGTCATTCAGGCGGGACCCTGCCCGGTCATGCAGATCAAGACTCAGGACAAGGAAGGCTACAACGCCCTGCAGCTCGGCTATGACACCATCGCCGAACGCAAGGTCAACAAGCCCATGAAAGGCCACATGGCCAAGGCCGGAAAGGACCTGTACCGCCACCTCAGGGAATTCCCTCTGGACGGTGTGGATGGCTACGAGCTTGGCCAGGAGATCACCGTCGATATTTTCTCGGCCGGTGAAAAGGTCAAAGTGACGGGCACCAGCAAGGGCAAGGGCTTTCAGGGTGTCATGAAGCGCCACAACTTCTCCGGCTCCCGTGCGTCCCACGGTGCCGAGAAGGTGCACCGCGTTCCCGGATCCATCGGT
Organism: Pseudomonadota bacterium; assembly: GCA_043824835.1. Lineage (GTDB taxonomy): Bacteria > Desulfobacterota > Desulfovibrionia > Desulfovibrionales > Desulfovibrionaceae > Pseudodesulfovibrio. The sequence continues at coordinate 116,452 of JBDRSO010000023.1, forward strand.
AACGCCACCTACCCCGGCCGTGTCTGGAAGAACAAGAAGATGCCCGGCCAGATGGGGAACGAGCGCGTGACCTTGAGCAACGTGGAGATCGTCGACGTGAGGCCCGAGGACAATGTCCTGGTGGTGAAGGGCCAAGTGCCTGGACCCAACAACGGCTTCGTGATGATCCGCAAGAACGGCTAGCCGGGGCTGGAGGTATACGTCATGGCAAAATTGCAAGTTGTAGATCAGAATAATCAGAAAGTGGGCGACATAGAGCTGGCCCCTGAGGTCTTTGAGGTTGAAATTCAACCCGAGATCCTCAACCTCGTTGTCCGCGCCCAGCGTGCCGCGAAACGCAGCGGAACCCACGCCACCAAAACGCGCGGCATGAAACGAGGCGGCGGACGCAAACCCTGGCGCCAGAAAGGCACCGGCCGCGCCCGTGCAGGTTCCACCCGCTCGCCCCTGTGGCGCGGCGGAGCGGTGACCTTTGGCCCGCAGCCCCGCGACTATACGTTCAAGGTAAACAAGAAGGTCCGCAAGCTGGCCCTGCAGATGGCCCTGTCTGCCCGGGTGGCCGAGCAGAAGATGACCGTGGTCAAGGCCTTTGAGCTGACTGAGGTTAAGACCAAGGCCTTTGCGGCCATTGTTCAGAATCTCGGACTCGGCAAGACCCTGATCGTGGCCAAGGACGCTGACAGCACCCTGGCCCTTTCGGCCCGGAACCTGCCGGGTGTCAAGGTCATCGAGGCCGACAAGCTGAATGTTTACGACGTGCTGCTGTATCCCGAGCTGGTCATGCTCGAGGCCGCCGCCCAAGACGTTCAAGAGAGGTTGAAATAGTCATGGATTATTCCAAGATATTGCTCAAGCCCGTTGTCTCCGAGAAGGCCAACGAAGCCAAGGAGCAGTCCAATCACGTCTCTTTTTACGTCCACCCCGATACCAACAAGATCGAGGTGAAGAAGGCAGTCGAGGCAGCCTTTGACGTCAAAGTCGAGTCCGTGAACATCGTCAGAAAACAAGCCATGCCGCGCAAGAAGTTTGGCCGCGTCACCGGACGTATATCCGGTTACAAGAAGGCCTACGTCAAGCTCGCGGAAGGCGACAAGATCGAAATCTTCGAGGGAGTGTAACGCATGGCAACCCGCAAGCTGAAGCCTACTTCTCCGGGCCGCCGGTTCCAGACGATCTCCGACTTTGCCGAGATCACCCGGACCACTCCCGAGAAGTCGCTGACCAAGGGCCTGGCCAAAAAGGCTGGTCGCAACAACAACGGTCGTATCACTGCCCGCCGCCGTGGCGGAGGGCACAAGACGCTGTATCGCATCATTGATTTCAAGCGCAACAAGCTTGGCATTCCCGCCAAGGTGGCCGAGATCGAGTACGATCCGAACCGCAGCGCCCGCATCGCGCTCCTGCATTACGCCGATGGCGAGAAGCGCTACATCCTGGCCCCGGTGGGCCTCAACCAGGGCGACAGCATCCTCTCCGGCGAGGGTGCGGACATCAAGCCCGGCAACGCCATGATGCTCAGCCAAGTGCCCACGGGTACCGTCGTGCACAACATTGAGCTGCACCCGGGCCGCGGCGGCCAGTTCTGCCGCGCCGCAGGCACCTATGCCCAGCTCATCGCCAAGGAAGGCAAGTACGCGCTCCTGCGCATGCCTTCCGGCGAAGTGCGCAAGGTGCTGGCCGCATGCTGCGCCACTGTCGGCCAGGTGGGCAATGTCCACCACGAGTCGATCAAGATCGGCAAGGCCGGCCGCAACCGCTGGCTTGGTCGTCGTCCCAAGGTGCGTGGCGTGGCCATGAACCCGGTGGACCATCCGCTCGGCGGCGGCGAGGGCCGCAGCTCCGGCGGCCGCCATCCGGTGTCGCCGTGGGGTGTCCCGGCCAAGGGTTACAAGACCCGCAACAAGAAGAAGGCTTCTGCGAAGCTCATCGTCAAGCGCCGCGGCCAGAAGTAGGAGTATAAGTAATGCCAAGATCTCTTAAGAAGGGCCCGTTTCTTGACGGCCACCTGATAAAGAAAGTCGAAGTGGCTGCCGAGAACCAGGATCGTCGCGTGATCAAGACTTGGTCGCGCCGCTCCACGATCATCCCTGAGATGGTCGGCATGACGTTCGCCGTCCACAATGGCCGCAAGTTCATCCCCGTGTTCGTGACCGAAAACATGGTCGGTCACAAGCTCGGCGAGTTCTCGCCCACCCGTACCTACTTCGGCCACGCGGCCGACAAGAAGAAGTAGGGGGAGACCATTATGGAAGCCAAAGCAGTCGCCAAGTACATTCGCGTGTCTCCGCGCAAGACCCGCATCGTTGCCGAGAACATCAAGGGTAAGGGCGTCGAGGATGCCCTCAACATTCTTCGGTTCACCCCGAAGAAGGCTGCCAAGATTCTCAGCAAGGTGCTCTATTCCGCCATTTCCAACGCGGAGCAGATGCCCGGAGTGGACGTGGACTCCCTGATTGTGGATACGGTCATGGTCAACGAAGGCCCCACCTGGAAACGCATCCAGCCACGTGCCATGGGCCGCGCCTATCGCGTCAGGAAGCGCACGAGCCATATCACCATCGTAGTGAAGGAAATGTAGTTATGGGACAGAAAGTACATCCTTACGGGTTTCGTCTGGGGTATAACAAGAACTGGCTGTCCCGCTGGTACAGCAAGAAAGATTATCCTGCCTTTGTTCTGCAGGACGATCAGATTCGCAAGTTCGTCAAGAAGAAGCTCTATCAGGCTGGCATTGCCCGCCTTGAGATCGAGCGCGCTGGCGGCAAGATTCGCCTGATCATCCACACCGCGCGTCCGGGAATCGTCATCGGCCGCAAAGGTGTAGAGATAGAGAAGCTGCGCGAGGAATTGCGTGGCAAGTTTCAAACCGAATTCACCATTGAGGTCAACGAGATTCGTCGACCGGAGGTTGAAGCTCAGCTCGTAGCTGAGAGCATTGCCCAGCAACTCGAACGCAGAATTGCCTTCCGCCGTGCCATGAAGCGTACGGTGGGCCTTGCCAGGAAATTCGGCGCCGAGGGTATCAAAGTCGCGTGTGCCGGTCGCCTTGCTGGGGCCGAAATCGCGCGCGGCGAGTGGTACCGTGATGGGCGTGTGCCTCTGCACACCCTCCGTGCCGACATCGACTACGGTTTTGCCGAGGCCCACACGACCTACGGCGTCATCGGAGTCAAGGTCTGGATCTTCAAGGGTGAGATTCTGGACAAAGAGGTGGAACAGTAATGCTTGCTCCAAAAAGAGTGAAATTCAGAAAGCGGCAGAAAGGCCGCAACAGAGGCAAGGCCCAACGGGGTAACAGCGTGTCCTTCGGCGATATCGGGCTGAAGGCATTGGAGCACGGAAAGATCACCAGCCAGCAGATTGAATCCGCTCGTGTCGCCATCATGCGGCACATCAAGCGCGGTGGTAAGGTCTGGATACGCATCTTCCCGGATGTCCCCGTCACCTCCAAGCCCGCGGAAGTCCGCATGGGCAAGGGAAAGGGCGCGCCCGACGGTTGGGTAGCCCCGGTGAGACCGGGCCGGATCATGTACGAAGTGAAGGGCGTCGACATCGCACTGGCCAAGGAAGCGCTCAAGCGCGCCTCCTACAAGCTGCCGATCAAGACGACCATCGTTGTCAAGGAGGGTCTCTAAGATGACTTCCAAGGAACTTCGTGAACTGAACGACGCCAAGCTGACCGAAAAGCTGACCGATTCCCGCAAGGAACTCTTCGGTCTGCGCTTCAAGCATGCCACCGCGCAGCTTGATAACACCCGGCAGCTGAGTGGCGTCAAAAAGACCATCGCCCGTATCCTGACTATCCAGCAGGAACGACAGGGAGCGTAACCAATGGCTGAGTTCAAACACACAGGCAACAGGCGAGTGCTCACCGGCCTGGTCGTCTCCGACAAGGCCGACAAGACCATTGTCGTCCGGGTCGAGACCCTGGTCAAGCATCCGCTGCTGAAGAAGTACATCCGCCGCCGCAAGAAGTTCATGGCCCATGATCCGGCCAACGACTGCGGTGTTGGCGACAAGGTGCAGATTGTCGAATCGAGGCCCATGAGCCGCCGCAAGCGGTGGCACCTGGTGCAAATCCTCGAAAAGGCCGTCTAGGGTTAGGAGGAAATACCATGATCCAGGTTGAATCCAACCTCGACGTCGCTGACAATTCCGGGGCCAAAAGGGTCGCGTGCATCAAGGTGCTCGGCGGGTCTAAGCGCCGCTATGCCAGCGTCGGCGATATTATCGTAGTGTCCGTCAAAGAGGCCATGCCCCATTCCAAGGTGAAGAAGGGCGCGGTCATGAAGGCGGTGGTCGTTCGGACCAAGAAAGAAGTGGGTCGTTCCGACGGCTCCTACATCAAGTTCGACAACAATTCCGCCGTGCTGCTCAACAACAACGGCGAGCCCGTGGGAACCCGTATTTTCGGGCCCGTGGCCCGCGAGCTGCGTGCAGCCGGTTTTATGAAGATCGTTTCCCTCGCCCCCGAGGTCCTTTAAGAGGATATGCAGATGAAGACCAAGATACGCAAAGAAGACAAGGTCATGGTCATCGCCGGGAAGGACAAGGGAAAGATCGGCAAGGTGCTCAAGATTCTGCCCAAGAAGGACACCGTCCTCGTTGAGAAAGTCAACATGGTCCAGCGTCACACCAAAGCCAATCCCTATGCCCAGCAGCCCGGCGGGATTATCGAAAAGGAAGCCCCGATCCATGTATCCAATGTGGCTGTGGTGTGCGATGCGTGCACCAAGCCCACGCGGATCGGGTACAAGAAGACCGAAGACGGCAAGAAGCTTCGTTTTTGCAAGAAGTGCAACGAAGTCTTCAAGTAAGGTGTACCAATGACTCGTCTGGAAAAAGTATATGCGGAAAAGGTAGTCCCTGAGCTTCAGAAGGAGTTCGGCTACAGTTCCTCCATGGAGATCCCCAAACTGACCAAGATCTCCCTGAACATCGGCCTGGGTGTAGCGAGCCAGAACAGCAAGCTCATCGAACCAGCCGTTGAGGAACTGACCGCCATCGCGGGACAGCGGGCCGTGGTAACCAAGGCCAAGAAGTCCATCGCCCAGTTCAAGCTGCGCGAGGGCATGCCCATCGGCACGCGCGTCACGCTGCGCGGCAGCGCCATGTGGGACTTCTACGACAGGCTCGTGAGCTTCGCCCTGCCTCGGGTGCGCGACTTTCGCGGCATTCCCGATCGCGGGTTCGATGGTCGCGGGAACTTCACCATGGGTATCAAGGAGCACACCATTTTCCCCGAGCTCGATATCGACAAGGTGGAATTGGTCAAGGGCATGAACGTGACCGTGTGCACGAGCGCCAAGACAGACAAGGAAGGCAAGATGCTTCTTGATCTCCTTGGCATGCCCTTTAAAAAGTAGGAGGACGGAAAGTGGCCAAGACAAGCATTCGCGTTAAGGCACGCCGCAAACCCAAGTTCAAGGTTCGCGCATACAATCGGTGCCCGATTTGTGGCCGTCCCCGGGCTTTTCTGAGGCGTTACGGCGTCTGCCGTATCTGCTTCCGCAACAAGGCTCTCGCCGGGGAGCTGCCCGGTGTTCGCAAGTCGAGCTGGTAATCAAGGAGTAATGAAATGGCTGTTGTTGATCCTGTAGCCGACATGTTGACCCGCATCCGGAACGCCTACGGCGCGCATCATAGCGATCTCGTCATGCCGTGTTCCAAAATGAAGACTTCCATCGCGGGTATCCTGAAGGAAGAAGGTTATATCGCCGACTACGCTGTCGAGGACAGGGACATCAGTATTAGCCTCAAATACGCAGACGGGAAACCGCTTGTCACTGGCCTGAAGAGGGTCAGCAAGCCCGGTCGCCGCGTATATGTAGGTGCTTCTGACATCCCCCGCGTGCAAAACGGCATCGGCATTTGTATCGTGTCCACCTCAATTGGGGTGCTCGAAGGCGCCAAGGCCAAAGAGGCCAATGTCGGCGGCGAACTTCTGTGCGAAATCTGGTAGTGAGGTTCCACAATGTCTCGTATAGGAAAAAATCCCATCGAAATACCTTCGGGTGTTGAGGTGTCAGTTGGAGCCTCCGAGATCCAGGTCAAGGGGCCCAAGGGCACCCTGACGACTGCGGTCCATGTGGCCGTGGCCTACGCTGTTGAGGATGGCAAGGTTTCCGTCACCCGTGCTGACGACACGCGCGAAGCGCGCGCTCAGCACGGCCTGCGCCGCACGCTCCTGGCAAACTGCGTCGAGGGTGTCTCCAAGGGCTTTGAGAAGGGCCTGGAGGTCATCGGCGTCGGTTACAAGGTGTCTGTGCAAGGGCCCAAGGTGGTCCTGAACGTCGGGTTCTCCCATCCGGTGGAGTTCGATCTGCCCTCGGGCATCGAAGCCCGGGTCGAGGGCAGCAAGCTGATCCTCCAGGGGATCGACAAGCAGCTCCTCGGAGAGGTCGCGGCCCGCATCCGCCGCGTCCGTCCGCCTGAGCCCTACAAAGGCAAGGGCATCAAGTACATCGACGAAGTTATCCGCCGCAAGGCTGGTAAATCCGGCGCGAAGTAAGGGTAATACGCCATGAGTAAGAGCAAGAACGACCAGAGGCTTCTGCGCAAGCCCCGCATCAGGAAGAAGATCTCCGGCACCCAGGCCCGGCCTCGGCTGGTGGTCTTCCGTTCCAACCAGCATCTGTACGCGCAGCTGGTTGACGACGTGACCGGAACCACCCTTGCCTCGTCCAGCACCCAGGTGCTGAACAGGGCGGGTGAAACGTTGAAGTCCAACAGGGACTCCGCCGCCAAGGTGGGCAAGGATATTGCCGCCAAGGCGCTCGAGAAACAGATCGAGTCCGTGGTCTTTGACCGCAATGGTTATATATATCACGGCAAGGTCAAAGCTCTTGCCGACGGTGCTCGCGAGGGCGGGCTGAAATTCTAGGCAGCCAGGAAAGTACAATGGAACAAAATGAAAGTGGACTGATCGAAAAAATCGTCTACCTCAATCGCGTCGCCAAGGTTGTCAAAGGTGGCCGCCGTTTCAGCTTTAGCTGCCTGGTGGTCGTCGGTGACGGTGAGGGTGGAGTCGGTTACGGACTGGGCAAGGCCAACGAAGTGCCCGAGGCCATCCGCAAGGCATCCGAACGGGCCAGAAAAAACATGATCACCGTTCCCCTGCTGGACGGCACCCTGCCTTACGAGGTGTTGGGCCGTTACGGCGCGGGCCGGGTCATGCTCAAGCCCGCCAGCCGCGGTACCGGCATCATCGCCGGTGGCCCGGTGCGTGCCATCATGGAGGCGGTCGGTGTCCATGACATCCTGACCAAGGCCATCGGCACCAACAACCCGCACAACGTGCTGCGGGCTACTATCGCCGGTCTTGAATCCCTGCGTAGCGCCGAGAGCGTGTCCGCCTTGCGCGGCGTCTCGGTGTCCACGCCGAGAAAGTAAAGGAGATCGTCGTGTTGAAAGTAAAGCTGATCAAAAGCAGGATCGCGGTCAAGCCCGGCTTGGTCAAGACCCTTGACTCCCTGGGCCTGCGCAGAATCCGGCAGGAAAAGACCCACGAAGACAATCCGGTCATCAGGGGCATGATCTATAAAGTGCGACACCTGGTGGAGGTAACCGAATCATGAGACTTCATGAACTGTACCCGTTCCCTGAAGAGAGGAAGAACCGCAAGCGCTTAGGCCGCGGCTCTGGCTCTGGTTCCGGCAAGACCTCCGGAAAGGGCCACAAAGGCCAGAACGCCCGCGCCGGTGGCGGCGTGCGTCCCGGCTTTGAGGGCGGTCAGATGCCCCTGGCCCGCCGCCTTCCCAAGCGCGGTTTCAAGAACCTCTTCCGTGAGGAATACGAAGTCGTCAACCTTGGCCGTCTGCTGGCCATGTTCGACGGCAAGGACGAGATCACCCTGGCCGACATTTACGAGCGTGGCGTCGTCAAGAACGGTGCTGCGGTCAAGGTGCTGGCTACCGGCGAAATCGACAGGGCCGTGACCATTGAGGCACATCGCTTCAGCGCATCGGCCGCGGAAAAGATTGCTAAGGCCGGCGGCAGCGCCAAGGCCGTCGAAGCATAACTCATAGAGTATCGGAAGGGTTATTGTGGCGATGTCAGGAGTTGAGAATCTTGCCCGAGTGCCGGAGCTGAAAAAAAAGCTGCTCTGGACCTTCGCTTTGCTTGCTGTCTACCGGATTGGCATCCATATCCCGATTCCAGGCGTCGACAGTGCGGCGTTGGCCGAATTTTTCGCCAACGCGCAGAATACCCTGTTCGGCATCTTCGACATGTTCTCGGGCGGCGGACTTTCCAACATGTCCATCTTCGCCCTGGGAATCATGCCGTACATCTCCGCTTCGATCATCCTCCAGCTTCTGACAGTCGTTTCGCCCGAGCTGAAACGACTGCAGAAGGAGGAGGGCGAGGCTGGGCGCAAGAAGATCACCCAGTACACCCGGTATCTGACCGTGCTCATCACCGTGGTCCAGGGCTTTGCCATCGCGGCCGGGCTTGAGAGCGCGGCCAGCCCCACCGGGGCGCCCATGGTCCTGATTCCTGGCCTGGGCTTCAAGCTGATGACGGTGCTCACCCTGACCGCTGGCACCATCTTCCTGATGTGGCTTGGCGAGCAGATCACCGAGAAGGGCATTGGCAACGGCATCTCCATGATCATCTACGCGGGCATCGTGGCCGGGCTCCCGAGCGCGACCATCAATACCGTGCGCCTGATGACCGTGGGCGAGATCACTCTGTTCGTGCTTCTGTTCATCGGTGTCTTCATGGTGGCCACGCTGGCCTTCATCGTCTTCATGGAGCGCGGCCAGCGCCGGATTCCCATCCACTATGCCAAGCGTCAGATGGGCCGAAAGATGTTCGGGGGGCAGACCACGCATCTGCCGCTGAAGATCAACACCGCGGGAGTCATTCCGCCAATCTTCGCCTCGTCCATCCTGATGTTCCCGGCCACCCTGGCCCAGTTCTCCACCGTGCAGTGGCTTCAGGACATTTCGTCTTTCCTGAGCCCTGATTCCATAATCTACAACCTGATGTTTATCGGCATCATCATCTTCTTCTGCTATTTCTACACGGCGATCATGTTCGATCCCAAGGGAATAGCGGAGAACATCCAGAAGCAGGGCGGCTTCATCCCGGGCATCCGTCCGGGCGCGCGTACCCGCGAATACATCGACAAGGTGCTCGCCCGCATCACCCTGTGGGGCGCGTTCTACGTGTCTGCGGTCTGCGTGCTGCCGATGGTGCTGATTTCCAACTTCGGCGTGCCTTTCTACTTCGGCGGCACCTCGCTGCTGATCGTGGTCGGCGTGGCCATGGACTTCATGGGCCGGATCGAGTCCTACCTGATTTCGCGTCAGTACGAGGGCTTGCTCGGCAAGGCAGGCAAGGGAAGATAGTCTTGAAGAAATTCAGGGGGATCTTCCTCAAGAACGACAAAGAGATCGGCCTCATGCGCGAGGCCAATCGCATTGTTTCCCTGATTCTCGACGAGCTGGGCGAGAACGTCAAACCAGGCGTGGCGACCATGCTCTTCGAGGAAATATGCAGGGCCAGGTGCGAGGAGCACGGGGTTCGCCCGGCGTTTCTGGGCTACCAGGGTTTTCCCTTTGCCCTGTGTTGTTCTGTGAATGAGGAGATCGTGCACGGCTTCCCGTCCCGGGAGCGCATTCTGGTCGAGGGCGACATCGTCAGCTTCGACATGGGCGTCGTGTACGAGGGGTTCTACGGCGATTCCGCCCGCACCTTCGCGGTGGGGCAGGTTTCGGACGAGGCCCGAAGGCTCATGGATATCACCCGTGAGTCGCTGAACATAGGTATCGAACAGGCCGTGCCCGGCAACAACCTCTATGACATTTCCGCGGCAATACAGTCATATGTTGAAGGGTTCGGCTTCGGTGTAGTCCGTCGATTCGTAGGACACGGGATCGGAAGCCATCTCCACGAGAAGCCCGAGATCCCCAACTTCGTCCCCAAGGGCATGGCTGGCATTCCTCTCAAAGCCGGCATGGTGCTCGCCATTGAGCCGATGGTCACGGTTGGGACCCACGAAGTTGAAGTTCTTGAGGATAAATGGACCGCGGTGACCAAGGACAGGAAGCTGTCCGCGCATTTCGAGCACACCGTGGCCATCACATCCGACGGACCGATGATCCTGAGCCTGTCCGACTAGCCTTACTGGGCGCAGATTCGGGCTTGCTCTTTATATCGAAACGCTGTATTAATCGCATCTTCGTTTTCAATGGCCAGCCCCCGGTGGGGCTTAGGCGTTATGTTTTATTAAGACAGTTTGGAGTTGGTCATGAAA
>JBDRSO010000024.1:0-63749 GCA_043824835.1 Pseudomonadota bacterium
CTTGATTCTAGCCATGTCGGCCCTCCTTTGAGCTTCACTTTCTGGTACACATACCAGCTTAAGCTAGGGAGTGCCGACATGGTATTTCTTTGGTTACTTTCTTTTGGGCCAGCAAAAGAAAGTAACCCCGCCGGGAGGGCAGTCCAAAAAACTGGAGGAGCGAAAGCGACGGCTCTCCCTTTCCCTCTCCACCACCCCCGGGAAGACATTCCCAACCAAATCCGGTACACCCCTCGCATGGGCATGCTTTTCAAGATCATCGTCATCCTCGGGCTCATCTTCCTGATCGCCGGGCTGTTCACCAAGGGCAAGGCGCAGCGGGCGGCCCGGCGCAACCGGACCACCAACATCCTGCTGGTGGTGCTCATTGCCATGCTCGCCGTCTCCACCCTCATGGGATTCCTCAACCGCTAGCGCCAACCAGCCATGACCCGGCCGACCCATCCCCATATTCCCTGGTCCGGCGGCCAGGGGGCAAAGCCTGCCCGGGTCCTCGGCATCAACCCGTGGATCGCGGATTTCGCGGCCTTCAACCTGTGGTCGCGGCCGGTGGGGCTGCTGGCCTGCCTGTCCATGCTCCGCGACTCGGGCGCGTCCGTGGCCCTGATGGATTGCCTGGACCCCACCTGGGAGGGCGTGGCCTGGCCCCGGCCCAGACGGTACGGCACTGGGCACTATCCCAAAATCGAGATCGAGCCGCCGCAGGCGCTGGCCTTTACCGGCCGCCGCTACAGCCGCTATGGCCTGGACCATGACCTGGTGCGCGAGGGCTTGGCCCGGCTCGATCCGCCGCCGGACGCGGTCCTGGTCTCGTCCATCATGACCTACTGGTATCCTACCGCCCTCGACGCCTTGACCATGGCCGCCGAGCTGTGGCCTGACGCGACACGCATCCTGGGCGGCACCTACCCCACCCTGTGCGCGGACCACGCCGCGCGACACGCCGGGGCGGACCTCCTGATACGCGGCTCGCTGGAAAGGCCTGACAACTGGGCGCGGCTGTGGACCGCCCTCGGCCGCGAGGCCCCGCCCCTGCCCGAGGGGGCCGGGCTGCGCCTCGCCCTGGACCTCTACGCCGAACCGGGCTACGCGCCGGTGCTCGGCTCGCGCGGCTGCCCCTTTTCCTGCGACTATTGCGCCAGTCGGGCGCTGTATCCGGGCTTCATCCAGTCTGACTCCGGGCCGGTGCTGGCCTCCATGGAAGCCGAACAGGCGCGCGGGGTGCGCGACTTCGCCTTCTACGACGACGCCCTGCTGGTGGCCCCGGAGCGCTGGCTGTGGCCCGTGCTCGACGCGGTGGCCACCCGCTGGCCCGGGGTGCGCCTGCACACGCCCAACGCCATGCACGTGCGCAGCCTCACGGCCGACACCTGCCGCCGCCTCAAGGCCGGGGGGCTGACCACCGTGCGCCTGGGCCTCGAAACCACGGATTTCGACCACCGCCACGACGTCAAGCTGACCCGGCGCGAGTGGGAGGCCGGGGCCGCCAATCTCGTAAACGCGGGCTTCGACCTGGCAGACATCGGCGTGTACATCCTCTTTGGCTTGCCCGGCCAGGACCTCGGCCGCGTGGAACAGGCCGTGGGCCATGTGCGCGGCTTCGGCTTCCGGCCCCATCTGGCCCACTACACGCCCATCCCGGGCAGCCCCCTGTTCGAGGCGGCGCGCCGGGCCAGCCCCTATCCCATCGCCGAGGAGCCGCTGTTCCAGAACAATTCCATCTGGCCCTGCGTGCCCGGCGGGTTCGACTGGGACGAGGCCGCCCGCTGGAAGGCCCTGCTTCAGGGCAGGTCCGCGCCCGGGGCGTGACCCCGCACGGCCATCCCGCCCGGGCCAGGGCGTCACGTCCCGAAAATCGGCCCCGAAGACAGCCTCGGACTCTTTTGGATTTAGATTTATTCTAGACTCTTTGCCGCGCCGTGTGCTACTGGCACAAGCACGGAAGGACTAACGCAAGAAGGCGAATCAAATGATGAATGTCAGAAAATCCGGGATGATGGTCGCCGCCTGCCTGATGGCGGCCCTGGTCGTGGGGGGCTGCGCGCGGCAGCATATCGTCTCGACGCCCCCGGCCCAGCGCCCGAGTGAGCGGACGACACCCCTGCCCGCCGAGCGCGCGCCCGAGGCCACCACAGACGCCGCGACCACAGATGAAGCGTTGCGCACCAGCGAAGGAGTCTATGTGGTGGATGCGCCCGCGACCGGGGAGCCGACCCGGCGCGTGGCCGAACAGGAACTGGGCGAGGAACCCCTGCCCGCCGAGGCGGCGAGCGCTCCGGCCGCCACGGTTGCCCCCGCCGACACCACGGCGGCCGAAACCACGGTGACCGACCACACCCCCCTCACCCATGAGACGCACCCCGGCGCCACGGCCACGGCCATGCCCGAGGTGGTCGAGGGCGGGAGCTATTTCGTGCAGGTGGGCGCGTTTTCAGACCTGGAAAACGCGAACAGAGCCCTCGCACGCCTCATTGCCGACGGGTACAAGGGCTCCAGGCTGGACACCGCCGGAGACGGGCTGTTCCGCGTCCAGGCCGGAGCCTTTGGCGACCACGGCTCGGCTGAGGCGGCCCTGGACCGGCTCCGGGCGCAGTACCCCAAGGGGTTCGTGCTTAAGACGGATTGAGCTCGGAGCGGAACTTGCGGGACAGCCGGAACACGACCACCTTGCGCGGGGGCAGGGTGATGGTCTGGCTGGTCTGGGGATTGCGCCCCTTGCGCGCCCGCTTGTCATAGGCCTCGAACTTGCCGAATCCGCTGATGAGCAGCGCGTGGTCCTTCTTGACCGAACTTTTCATGATATCAAGGATGGTCTCGACCAGATCCTTGATCTCGGCGCGGTTGCTCTCGGTGCGCTCATAGATGTAGTCCACGATACCGGCTTTGGTGAGGGTGCTCATTGGGTCGCCTCCGAAAAAGGGTTTCAAAGCTTATTTCAGCAGGCCCGCGATGGTCTTCGCCAGGCCGCTCATCTCGTCGGGAGACGTGTATCCCGACTGGGGCCACAGGGTCAGGCCGTCGCCGGAATGCCTCGGGATGAGATGGAAATGCGCATGGTGGACCATCTGGCCCGCCGCCTCAAAATTGTTCTGCATCAGGTTGAGCCCGTCGGCGGCCGTGGCCTCCATCACCGCCCGGCCCACCCGGGACAGGGCGTCGGCCAGATCCGCGCCCAGCTCGGCCGGGATGTCCATGAGCGTGGGGTAGTGGCCCTTGGGCACGACCAGGGCGTGGCCCGGATGCACGGGCGCGATGTCCAGAAAGGCGAGGATATGCTCCGTCTCCAGGACCCTGGCGCAGGGAATGGCCCCCTCCACGATCCTGCAAAAAATGCAATCCCTGTCCTTTGGCCGCATCGCTTCCCTCTCGAATAATGACCCGATCCGCCCAAAAAAGGGCTAGGCCCCGGGGTTGCCGAGCGGTCATCGGACCGGACACCACCGAGGACGTGAACATGCCTAGCAGTATTACTAACCGCGAAACTCATTTAAATCAAGTCGGTTGACCTGATTTTCTCGAATAATACACAAAGGCCCGCCCGGACAGAGTCTAGATATCTTCTTGAAAATCGGTCGGTTGCCCGGAAACGGCTCTGATCCGATCGCCAATCTTTCTTTCAAGACAAGGAATATCAGCTAGTTGGAGTTCGGCACGTACTCGGGGACGAGCCGCCTGAGGATGCTCCTGATGGCATCGCCGTCGTGGGCGTCGGCCGCCCGCGACAGGGCTGCCAGCCCGCTGTCCAGGTCCTGCTCCCGGACCGTGGCGGCGGAGCCCACCACCAGAATCTTCTCGTGCTCGGTGCGCACGATGCCCTCGCCCTCGGTGATCAGCTCCTCAAAGAGCTTCTCGCCCTCGCGCAGACCGGTGAAGACGATCTCCACGTCCACGTCCGGCTCCTTGCCCGAGAGGCGGATCAGGTCGCGGGCCATGTCCGCGATGCGCACGGGCACGCCCATGTCCAGGACAAAGACCTCGCCGCCGGTGCCCGCCTCGCCCATGCTGCCCGCCTGGAGGATGAGCTGGGTGGCCTCGGAGATGCTCATGAAGTAGCGGGTCACGTCCGGGTGGGTCACGGTGACCGGCCCGCCCGCCGCTATCTGCCGACGGAACAGGGGCACCACCGAGCCGCTGGAGCCGACCACATTGCCAAAGCGCACGGCCATGAACCGGGTGGGGCCGCCGCTCAAGCTCTGCATCATCAGTTCGGTCACGCGCTTGCTCGCGCCCATGACGTTGGTGGGCCGCACCGCCTTGTCCGTGGACACCACCACGAACCGCTCCACCCCGGCCTCCACGGCCGCCCGCATGACCGTGCGCGAGCCCTCGATGTTGTTGCGGACCGCCTGCCAGGGGTTGCGCTCCAGCATGGGCACATGCTTGTAGGCCGCGGCGTGGAAGACGGCGGAAGGCCGGTGCTCCCGAAAGGTTCGCTCCATGAGGGGCGCGTCGGCCACCGAGCCGAGCACGGTGACGCAGCGGTCAAAGGCCAGGGTGTGGCGCAGCTCCATCTCGATCTGGTAGAGGTTGTACTCGCTGGCATCCACCAGCACGAGGCGGTCCGGCCTGTAGAGAGCGATCTGACGGCACAGCTCCGAGCCGATGGAGCCCCCGCAGCCCGTGACCAGCACGGTCTGGCCGAAGAGATACTGCCGGATGCGTCCGGTGTCGAGGTTCACGGGCGAGCGGCCCAACAGATCGAGATAATCGATGTCGCGCAGGGTCTTGATGTCCACCTTGCCATCGAGAATCTCGGTCATGGCGGGCAGGATCTTGTAGGGCAGCCCCGTGCCCTTGCAGGTCTCCACCATGCGCCGCATCTCCTCGGACGAGGCCTCGGACACGGCGAGGAATATCTCGTCCACCCCGAACCGCTCGGCCACCGCGCCCAGGCTGCCCACCGGGCCGAGCACCGGCCTGCCGTGGATGGTCCTCCCCTTGAGGTCCGGGTCGTCGTCCAGAAACCCGACGAGGTTGTAGTGGGCCGGGTTGGCCGTCAGTTCGCGCCCGATCTTCTCGGCCGCGTCCTTGGCCC
Organism: Pseudomonadota bacterium; assembly: GCA_043824835.1. GTDB lineage: Bacteria > Desulfobacterota > Desulfovibrionia > Desulfovibrionales > Desulfovibrionaceae > Pseudodesulfovibrio. Next base: position 5,036 of record JBDRSO010000024.1, read on the forward strand.
CGACCACCAGCACGTCCTTGCGGCCCGAGGCGGGCCGGGACAGGGAAAACGTGCGGGTGTAGAAGGCGCGGATAGTGAGCCGAAGCCCGCTGCACAGGACCAGGGTCAGTACCCAGTCGAGAACGAAGATGGAGCGCGGCACCCCGATGAAAATGAAGCGGAAGCCTACGAAGGAGACAAGGATGAGGCTTTGCAGGGCCGTGACCCGCAATAGCCGCCAGTAGTCATCAAGGCTGGTGTAGCGCCACATGCCCTGATACAGGCCGAATACGAGGAAAAGCGCCCCCTTGAAGACCAGCACGTATTGGAGCAGCCCCTGATACTGGGTGGCGAACAACTCGGGCACGTCGAAGTCGAAGCGGAAGAGATAGGCCGCGTACAAGGCCACGGCGAAGATGGCCAAATCCGCCAGGAACATGGCGTAGAAATTGAAATTGCGGAAATTGGGCAGACCGGGCCTCATGGAGTTCACTCCCCCCCCTTGCTGGCCGTGGCCGCCATCTTGGCGACAATGCGGGCCACACGGACCAGGTCCGCCTCGCTCATGGCCGTGCCCGAGGGCAGACACAGGCCCCGCCGGAAGAGGCCCTCGCTCACTGCGCCGCCGGTGCAGGGCACGCCCCTGAACACGGGCTGCATGTGCATGGGCTTCCAGACCGGCCTTGATTCGATGTTCTCCGCCTCCAGGGCCAGACGCACGTCCTCGGGTCCGGCCCCGAAGGCCACCTCGTCGAGGAGCATCACGGTCAACCAGCGGTTGCCACGGCCATAAAGGGCCTCGGGCATGAAGGTGACACCCGGCAGGTGGCCGAGGGCCTCGACATACCAGTCGAAGATGGCCCTTCGCCGGGCCACGAAGGTGTCGAGCATGCCGAGCTGACCCAGGCCGATGGCCGCAGCCACGTTGCTCATGCGGTAGTTGTACCCGATGGTGGAATGCTCGTAGTGCGGGGCCGGATCACGCGCCTGCTGGGAGAGCCAGCGCGCCTCGTCGATGAGGGCCTTGTCGTCACTGGCCAGCAGCCCGCCGCCGCCGGTGGTGATGATCTTGTTGCCGTTGAAGGAATACACGGCCGCGTCCCCGCCGCGTCCGGCATGGCGATCCTTGTAGGTAGCGCCCACGGCCTCGGCCGCGTCGATGAGCAGGGGGACTCCGCGCGGCTGGCACACGGCCAGCAGGCTGTCGTAGTCCGAACACTGGCCGTAGAGGTCGGTGGGGATCACGGCGGCCACGCGGCGGCCACGGGCCTCGACCTCGTCCACGGCCCGGGCCAGCAGGGCCGGGTCCATGGTCCAGGTGGCCGCGTCGCAGTCCACCAGATGCAGGTCCGCACCCAGAAAGGTGGCCGGAGTGACCGAGCCGATGAAGGTCAGGGTGGAGGCGATCACCACATCGCCCGGACCGACCCCGAGCAGGCGCAGCCCCAGGTGGATGGCCGCTGTGCCGCTGGACAGCCCCAGACAGTGGGCGAACCCGGTCAGCCGCGAGAATGCGGCCTCGAACTCGGCCAGCTGCGGCCCCAGCGGCGCGATGAAGTTGGACTCGAAGGCCCGGTGGACGAATTCGAGTTCCGCACCGCCCATGTGTGGCGGGGAAAGATAGAGCCTGCTGGTCGTCATTGTGTCCTGCTAGGTTCTCTCGCGGGCCGGAACGCCGACCACGGACTGGCCAGCGTCCACGTCGCGGATGACCGCCGCGCCCGCGCCCACCACGGCCCACTCGCCAATGGTCACGCCCGGGACCACGCATGCGCCGATGCCGACAAAGGCACCGTGGCCCACGGTCACGCCCCCGGCCAGGTTCACGCCCGGCGCGATGTGCACGTGCTCGCCCAGCATGCAGTGGTGGTCCACGGTACAGCCGGTGTTGAGGATGGAGTTGCGGCCCACTGTCGCGCCGGGGCCGACCACCGCGCCCGCGCAGACCACACAGCCCGGCCCGATGCTCGCGGCCGGAGAAATCACGGCCGAGGGATGGATGGCCGAGGCCAAGGTCTCGCCCCCGGCCGCCAGCCTGTCGGCTACAGCCATTCGCGCCCGGTTGTCGCCGATGGCCACCACCACCGCCTCGTGCGGGATGGTGGGGATGGCCGCGTCGTCGCCGAGCAGGGAAAGCCCCAGGACTTCGGCGGCGGCGGGCCGGGACTCGCGGTCGATGTAGCCCAGGGGAACCGCGTCGGGCGACGCCGCCAGGATGTCAGCCACCACCACGGCGTGGCCGCCGCTGCCCACGATCAGCACTCTCACGGACGGCCCCCCGGCACACCAGAAAAAACGCGCTGCCGGAAATTCTTGATTATCAACAGGGTACCCATTTGCGTCATCTACCCCTTTGTGTTTTTTACTGTCAACCCAATGCTCGCCCCAAGCGGCTCCACAGGCGCACCTTGACGCGCCTCGCCCGGCCGGGCTATCCCCTTTGCCAGGGCGGCGTCTGGTCGCACTGGCCCGGCCGCGCAGCCTCTTCAAGGAGACCACAATGACCAAGACAGCGATACTTTTCCCGGGACAGGGCTCCCAGGAGCAGGGCATGGGCCGCGACGTGGCCGTGGGCCTGGGCGAGGCCATGGACCTGTGGACCTTTGCCGAAAAGGAATCCGGGCTCGCCCTGCGCGAAATCTACTGGGACGGCGCGAGCGGCGACATGGCCGACACCCGCGCCCTGCAACCCGCCCTGACCGTGACCAACCTCTCCCTGTGGCTGGCCGCGCGCGACCGGCTCACCCCGGCGGCCTCGGCTGGACACAGCCTGGGCGAGTTTGCGGCCCTGGCCGCCAGCGGCGCCCTGGACGGTCGCGACGCCATCCGGGCCGTGTGTCTGCGCGGCAGGCTCATGGCCGAGGCCGGGGGCGAAGGCCACGGCATGGCCGCCGTGGTCAAGCTCGATCAGGCCACGGTGGAGGGCATCGTGGAGCAGGCAGCAGGCGACACCGGCCGCCAACTGCGCATCGCCAACTACAATTCCCCGGCCCAGTTCGTCATCAGCGGCGAAAGTGAACCCCTTGCGGCCGCCGCCGTGCTGGTCAAGGAGGCCAAGGGCCGGGCCATCACCCTGGCCGTGTCCGGCGCGTTCCACAGCCCCCTCATCAGCGAGGCGGCCGACGAATTCGCCGCCTTCCTGGCCGGGCTGAACTGGAAGGCCCCGGCCTTTCCCGTCTTTCACAACGCCACGGCCCTGCCCGAGCCAGACCCGTCCGGCATCTTGCCGGTCATGCAGCGCCAGATGACCTCGTCGGTGCTCTGGGTCCAGACCCTCCAGGCCCTGTGGCTGGACGGGGTGCGCCATTTCGTGGAGATCGGACCCAAGAACGTCCTGACCAAGCTGCTGGTGCCCAATCTCGCAGATCTCCCCGGAAGCGAAGGCCAATGGACCTCGGCCAGCGCGGGCAGCCTGGAGCAGGCCGAGACCCTGTGAGCCCGGAGGCACGACCATGACCGCCTGCCACGGCATCATCGGCTGGCCCCTTGGCCACACCCTGAGCCCAGCCCTGCACAACTGGGGCTTTGCCCGCCTCGGCCTGGACGCCACCTACGAGGCGTGGCCCACGAAGCCCGACGACTTGGCCGACTTTATCGTGCGTATGCGCGCCCAATCCATCCGGGGCGTGAGCGTGACCATCCCGCACAAGCGGGCGGTCATGCCGCTCATTGACCGGCTAACGGAACGAGCCATGGCCGTGGGCGCGGTCAACACCCTGTACTGGCAGGACGGCCTGCTCTGCGGCGAGAACACGGACGTGACCGGTCTGGCGGCCCCGCTCAAGGCTCTGGGATCGCTGCCCGGCACGGCCCTGGTCTTGGGCGCGGGCGGCGCGGCCCGAGCCGCTGTGGCCGCCCTGCACGAACTGGGCGTGCCGGAAATCCTGGTGGCCAACCGCACCCTGGACACGGCGCGCGACCTTGCCCGCCAGATGACGGCCCGGGCCGTGACCTGGGAGGCGCGCATGGACCAAGGCGCTGGCCTTGTCTGCAACACCACGCCCCTTGGCATGTCCGGCGACCTGAAGAACGCCACCCCGTGGGACGCGGACCGCCACACGCCGGGCATGATCGTCTACGACATCGTCTACAACCCCCTGCACACGCGGTTTCTGCGCGAAGCCGAGGCCGCCGGGTGCGTCACGGTGTCGGGACTTGAGATGTTTCTGCACCAGGGACTGGCCCAGTTTCGGCTGTGGACCGGGCGCGACCTGGACGAGGCCGGGGCCAGAACGCTGCTCCTTGAGCGGCTCGCCGACCCCCACCGTTGATTCGCCGCGCCTTTTCCGGTAGGTTCGGCACTCACGACATCAAGACCGAGGTGAAGAACCATGCGAAAACTCACGCTTCTTTTTTACGTCCTGCTTCTGCTCGGCCTGCTGGCCCTGCCCGGCGGTGCCCAGGCGCAGGGCGGCGGCCCAAACCCGGTGGTGATCTTCGAAACGACCCTGGGCCGGTTCATCGTCATGCTCTATCCGGGCGAGGCCCCGGAGACGGTGGAAAACTTCATGCGCTATGTGGACGAGGGATTTTATGACGGCACCCTGTTCCACCGGGTGGTCACGGACAAGGACTTCCGGCTGATCGATCCGGCCGGACGCAAGCCCATTCCCTATAACATCATCCAGGGCGGCGGCTACGAGATGGGCATGCGCATGAAGCGGCCCCACCCGCCCGTCCGCAGCGAGGCTGCCAGGGCCATGTCCAACAAGCAGGGGACCATCGCCATGGCGCGCGGCGCTGACCCGGACTCGGCCACGGCCCAGTTCTTCATCAACGTCAAGGACAACCCCTCATTCGACCACAAGGTGGAAAAGGACAGACAGGATGAAACCAAGTTGAACACCCGCGAGGGGTACACCGCCTTTGGCAAGGTGATCCGGGGCATGGAGGTGGTGGAGGCCATCAGCCAGGTGGAGACGTCCAAAATGGGCCAGCACGAAAACGTGCCGGTCAAGCCGGTGTTCATCACCCGGGCCTATCGGCCGCAATAGGCGGTCGCCTCTGCCCTGGCCCGTGGCGTCGGGCCATGATTTCGGGTCATACTTGGCGGCTGGATTTCAGGCCGGGAACGCTTTCTGGCGTTTCCGGCCTTTTCGCTGCCTTTTCTCGGCTACAGGGGGCAGGCTTCCTCGGTGCACTGGATGAACAGATGTCGGACCGAACGCAACTCGTCCACCACGTTGGCGCAAACCCTGTCCACTATCCCGGCCGTCAGGCCGAGGCGCTGGATGACCGTGGCGGACGGGACGTAGTTGAGGCCGTCCACGCCGAGCCCCACCCCGATCATCTTGGCCAGGGCGTTGCCGATGTGGACCAGATCGAGGACCATGTCCGTCGCCGGGGCCTCGTCGGGCCGCAGGTGATGGCAGACCACCTCGGTGATCTCGGGAGGCAGCCCCCAGGATTGAAGCAGGATGCCACCCACCTCGGCGTGGTTGATGCCCAGCACCGCGTCCTCGGCCCGGTCAAAGCTCAAGCCCTGCTCCGTGGCCAGATCCAGGATGGGCTTGACGTTGACCTGGACGTAGGCACCCAGCAGGAGCTTGCCCACGCCGGAAAGCAGCCCTGCGGTGAAGGTGTGGTCCGGCGCGTCGAGACCAAGCACCCGGCCCAGCTCCCGCGCGGCCATGGCCACGGTCACCGAGTGTTGCAGGTGCATGCTCGGGGCCAGATCGTACCCGTCGATGCGGTGCACGAATGACGGGGCCACGCCAGTGGAGATGATGAACTGGAGCACCTGGATGGTGCCCAGGCGGCGGATGGCCTCGCCCGCCGTGAGCATGGGCTTGCCGCCGCCAAAGAAGGAGGCGTTGACGAGCTTGAGCAGGTTGGCGGTCAGGCCGGGATCGTGCTCGATGATCCGGGCCAGCTCCGCCAGATCTGCGTTCGGGTCGCTGAGCAGGGCCTCCGCCTTGTTGGCGCAGGACGGGATGGCCACGACCCGGGACACGGTGTCGAGAATCTCTTGGCGTCTGGTCATAGGTCTTTCTCCTCTCCCAGTGAGCGGACCACGACGCGGCCTGTGTCGAGGTACAGAAACATGGTTCGCGGGACAGTGCCGCCCACGTCCGAGGCCGCCAGGGTCACGGAATTGCGCTCAAGCAGTTTGCCTAGGGCCTCGAAGTTGCGCGCGCCGGTGTTGAAGAGATTGTCGCCGCGCATGTTGGCCCCGCCCGCGGCCTTGAACACCAGGCGGCGCTTCTCGGCCCCCCGGTCCATAAGCCTTCTTACCATCATGGCCACCCCGGTGTTGACGAACATGAAGGGATTGGCCCGCGCCTTTTCCCGGGCCGCCCCGGCGTGGGGCAGCAGACAGTGGACCATGCCGCCCACGCCCGCCTTGGGATCATAGACCGTGACCCCCAGACAGGAACCCAGCGAGTAGGTGACGACAACGTCCTCCACCGCTGTGGAGAGCTTCATGTCGGATATGGTGACGATGTGCAGGGCCATGGGCATGGTCCGTACGCGTCGGGCGCGCGATTTGACTACCGGATGGAGTCGTCGAACTGCATCTGATAGAGGCGGTTGTAAAGCGGGCAGGCGGCAAGCAGCTCCCTGTGGGTGCCTGTGGCGATGATCCTGCCGTGTTCCATGACCACGATGAGGTCGGCCGTGAAGATGGTGGAGAGGCGGTGGGCGATGACCAGCGAGGTGCGGCCGCGCATGAGGTTCTCCAGAGCGTCCTGAACCACGCGCTCGGACTCCGTGTCCAGCGCACTGGTGGCCTCGTCCAGAATGAGCAGGGAGGGGTCCTTCATGATGGCCCGGGCGATGGTCAGCCGCTGCTTCTGACCGCCTGAAATCTTGACGCCGCCCTCGCCCACCACGGTGTCGTAGCCCTGGGGCAGTTCCATGATGAAGTCGTGGGCGTAGGCGCTGCGGGCGGCACGCTCCACTTCCTCCTGGCTGTAGTCCTCGCGGGCGTAGGCGATGTTCTCGCGCACGGGCAGGTTGAAGAGGAAGGTGTCCTGCGAGACCAGCCCAAGCCCCATGCGCAGGCTGCTCAGGGTGTATTCGGGCACGGGCACGCCGTTGAGCAGGATGCGCCCCTGCTGCGGGTCGTAGAAGCGAGGGATGAGGTTGACCAGCGTGGTCTTGCCCGAGCCGCTCGGGCCGACGATGGCCACGCGCTGCCCAACCTTGATGGTCAGCGACACGCCGTCGAGGGCCGGGGTCGACACCCCGGGATAGGTGAAGTGGACATCCTCAAGGCGCAATTCCTCGAACTTGCCGTCAAAGACGGCGTCCCCTTCGTCCTCCACCGTGATCTCCGGCGAATCCAGGATGTCGAAGACGCGCTCCGCGCCTGCCAGACCGGCCTGGATCTGGTGGTTGGACATGTTGATCTTCTTGATCGGCTCATAGAGCTGGACCAGACAGACCAGGAAGGCAGTCAGGTCGCCAGGGGTGATGACACCGTCGATAACCCGGGTGCCGCCGATCCACAGCACCGTGGCACCGGCACCGGCGGCCACGAAATCCATGACCCGCGACGAGCTCTCGTTGTAGAATACCTGGCGGATGATGATCCGGCTCAGCCTCTCGTTCTCGGTGTTGAAGCGCAGTCCCTCGCGCACCTCGCTGGCAAAGGCCTTGATCACCTTGATGCCCGAGAAGCCCTCTTCAAGGGTGACGTTGACCCCGGAAAGCTCGGCCTGGATCTTGCGCCCGTATTTGCGAACTTTTTTACCAAAGAAGACAATTGGATACATGGCGGCTGGCATGACCACCAGACTCCAGAAGGCGAGGGAGGGGTCGAGGTAGATGACCGTGCCGATGAGGCCGAGCAGCGTAAATATCTGACGCCCGAACATGATGATGCTCGGCAGGCTCTGGCGCACGGCCACCACGTCGTTGATGATCCGGCTCATGAGCATGCCCACCTCGCTCTCGGCGAAAAAGGGCATGGGCAGCCGCACGATCTTGGCGTAGAGGTCGCGGCGCATGTCCCTGAGCACCAGGATGCCGGTGGCGTTCATGATGTAGGTCTGAACGAACTGGAACACGCCCTTGAACACGATGAGCACCACCAGCCCGAGGATGCACAGCTTGAGAACGGAGAGGTCCTTGGCCACCAGCACGTCGTCGGTGATGTACTTGGTCAGCCAGGCCAGGGCCGGGGCAATGGGCGCATACAGGAGCATGGCCACCACGGCAACGATCACCCGCCCCTTGTAGGGCGCGAAATAGCCGATGCTGCGCTTGAGCAGGTGAATGTTGCCAAGATAGTGCAGGTCTTTGGAACGGGCCAAGGCGTCTCCTCGTCACGGTTGCGGCGGCACTCCGAAACGACGCGCCGTCACGCCCTCTGTATATGGTTGACGCCCGCGAGTAAAGCCTTGGCGCGGCCTCTAGGGGCTTGCCAGCGGACCGGTTCCCGGCCATGCTGCGGCCATGGAAACTACCGGCTCGACTCTCGCCACGCGCCCGGAACGGGCCACCGACACTGTGGCCGTGCTGGCCGACATCCACGGCAATGCCGACGCCCTGCGGGCAGTGCTGGCCGACGCGGCCCGGCGCGGCGTGACCCGGTTCGTCAACCTGGGCGACTCGTTTTACGGCCCCCTGGACCCGGCCGCCACATGGCGACTGCTACGCGACACGCCCATGCCTGCCGTGCTCGGCAACCAGGACCGCGTCCTGCTCGACCCGGCCTCGCCCATGGCCGGTCTGCCCGCCTTTCGGGCGGCGCGCCAGGCGCTTGGCCCCGAGGGGCTGACATGGCTGGCCGGGCTTCCGGCCACCCGGGTGGTGGACGCATCCCTCTTCCTGTGCCACGGCACCCCCAAAAGCGACACCGCCTACCTGCTTGAGGACGTGACCTCGGGCCGTCCGCAGCCACGCCCCTGCGCGGCCATCGAGGCAGACCTGACCGGTGTGCCACCGGGCTGTGCCGTGGTCCTGGCCGGGCACAGCCATTACCCCGGGGTGGCCGCCTGCGGCCGGTTCACGGTGATCAACCCGGGCAGTGTGGGACTGCCCGCCTATGACGACGACACCCCGCCCCACGCCATGGCCGCTGGCTCGCCCCACGCCAGATACGCCCTGCTGACGCCGCCCGCAGAGCCGGACTCCCCTCCAATGAACGCCGAGAGCATGGACACCCCCTGGACGGTGGAACTGGTGGCCGTGGACTACGACTGGGAGCGGGCCGCCCGGGTGGCCGAGGCCAACGGCCGCCCAGACTGGGCGCGCTGGCTAGCCACGGGTCTGGCCTGACCACGGAAACCGAGCTGGTGACGCAACTCCTTGTTTTCAAATAAAAATAGACTCCGCCCGACCAGATCACACCTCCACATCGGACACCGGCCACGGCCGCTCTGCTCCGCCCTGAGCCGTCAGAACTCGGGAAATAGCCAGGGAACCCGCATTCTTCTCTGGACTTTTTTTAGATTTTTCTGAACACTACGGAAACGCTGTGGCATCCTGAAGCCCCGGAGCGCCTTCCGGCGGCACCGGAAAACCCCTTCACCCGGGAATTATCCGGAGCACTCCACGGTCCAAGGCTATGAACTTGCACGCAAAAAAATATCTGAGCCTCTGTCTGCCCGCGCTGCTGGCGCTGGTGGTGCTGCTCGCGTGGCCAGACCAGGGCGGGGCCTCCACAGCCACGACGTCTTTCAACAAGGGGCATGCCGAATTCCACTCCCTGATCAAGGACTCGAAGCGGGCCAAGTACCGGGCCAACTGGGAAACCGTGGAACGCCACTTCAGCAACTGCCTGCGAGCCGACCCTGACGGCCCCAACGCGCCCAAGGCCCTCTACTACATCGGCCGGGTCCACGAAGAGTTGGGGGTGCAGAGCGGCCGCAAATCCGACTTTCGCAAGGCCATCGACTATTTCGGGCGGGTCGTGGCCCGCTATCCCCGCCACGGCTGGGCCGACGACTGCCTCTACCGCAGGGCCGATATCCAGGCCCGGCGGCTGGGCGAAACCGAGGCGGCGCGCCTTGATCTGGCCCGCATCCTGGTGGAATATCCCCGGGCAGACATGTATTCCAGGGCCGACGCCGCCCTGCGCAGACTCGGCGGCTATGACGCGGCCGTGGCCAAGGTCTCGGGCAAGGCGGTCAAGCAGTCCCTGGACGAGGTGGCCAAACGCGTGGCCGAGAGCCCGAAGCCAACCCCCCAGGAGACCGTGACCGACGCATCCGGCGACCAGCGCGTGGTGCCCAATGATCCGTCTGGCCTCGCCCATCTCGACATGGTCCGCTATCGCTCAAGCGACGAGTACACCCGCGTGGTGCTGGAGATGGACAGCCGCGTCACCTACCGCTATCAGGTGCTCGAACCCAACGACGAGGTGGGACGGCCCCACCGCCTCTACGTGGACCTCGTCAATTCCCGCCTCGGGCACGACGTGACTGCGGCCACCACGGTTTCCGACGGCATCCTGCGCTCCATTCGCACCGGCCAGTACAACAAGGACACCACCCGGGTGGTGCTCGATTTCCTGTCCATGCAGGAATACAAGATCTTCCCCCTGGACAACCCGTTTCGCATCGTCATCGACGTGTATTCGCCTGACCAGGAGGTGGCCGAGGCCCAGGCCGAAGCCCGCGCCGTCCGCGCCGCCCAGAAGGCCGAGCAGGCCGAGACCCCATCCAAGAAGATCACCTATCGCGCCCCCGGCGGCGGCAAGCAGACCGTGGGCGATCTGCTGGAGCAGCTGGGCCTGACGGTCAAGACCATCATGATCGACCCCGGCCACGGCGGCAAGGACCCGGGCGCGGTGGCCAACGGCCTGCGGGAGAAGGACATCAACCTGCGCTTCTCCTCCATCCTGGGCAAGAAATTGGCCGAAAAGGGATTCGCGGTGCACTATACGCGAACCAACGATGTCTTCATCCCCCTTGAGCAGCGCACGGCCATGGCCAACGTCAAGAAGGCCGACCTCTTTCTCTCCATTCACTGCAACGCCAACCACAGCGCCCGGATCAGCGGCCTTGAGACCTACAGCCTCAACCTGGCCAAAACCCAGGACGCGGTGCGCATCGCGGCCCGGGAAAACGCCGTGGACCCGCGCGCCATCTCGGACCTCCAGTTCATCCTGACCGACCTGATGGTCAACTCCAAGATCAAGGAGAGCCGTGATCTGGCCTCAGATGTGCAGAACAACACCCTGGCCCATGTCCGGCGCAAGTGGCAGGTCCAGAACAACGGGGTGCGCGAGGCTCCCTTCTATGTGCTCATGGGCGCCAAGATGCCCTCGATTCTCGTGGAGCTTGGCTACATCACCAACTCGGCCGAGGCCAAGCGGCTCAATACCGATGCCTACCTGGAATACCTGGCGCGCGGCGTGGTGGACGGCGTGCTCGCCTACAAGGGCAAGATCGAGCGCTACGCCGAGCGCTGATCCCGCCACGACCGGGCCTTCCCCCTCCCGACGCAGGCGCGCGACAGGCCATGCGGCCCACAAGCACACCGCTCAGCCCCCGCTCAAGCCAGAACGAATCCCGGCGTGTCCACATAGCGCACCGCGCGACCGGACAGCCCCATGGCCGCATAGGCCCCCCGCAATTCCCCGCCGTGGCCGAACAGCTCCCCCTGATACCGCCGGGGCACTTCCAGCCGCGTCGGGCGCGCGCCCAGGCGAAGAACCGCGTCCTCCACCAGCCGCAGCAGGGCCAGCCCGCGCACCGACTGCCCCAGGGCCGGATGCCACGGCCCGGCCAGAATGCTCTCCTCAAGGGTGACCTCCGGGGCCAGCCCCAGCCGGACGACCCGCACCCCCCGCGCCCAAAGGACGGGCAGGGCGAGGGCCAGTTCCTCCCGGGTCCGCTCCAGGGTCCACGGCGCGTAGCGGCCGCGCTCCCACTCCTGAGCCAGCCCAGTGCCGCGCACCACGAGGCAGGGATAGAGCCGGGCAATTTCCGGGGCCAGGTCGGCCACGATCCCGGCATCGCGCCGAAACACCCCGGGCCGGTCACCGGGCAGGCCGGGCAGCAGCTGGATGCCAAGGGCCAGCCCGGCCTCGCGCACAGCCTGGCAGCCTTGCCGCGCGGTTTCGCCGCAGTACCCCCGGCCCGAGGCGGCCAGGGCGCCATCATCAAAGGACTGGACGCCTAGCTCCACCATGTCGAGACCACGGGCGCGCAGCCGGTCGAGGGTGGCCGGGTCCGCGCAGTCCGGCCGGGTGGAGCAGCGCACGCGAGTGATCAGCCCCGCACCCCGAAAGCGCGCGGCCAGGGCCAGGAAGGTTTCCGGCCACGGCTCGGGCAGGGCGGTGAAGGTGCCGCCGTAAAAGGCCAGCTCATAGGGACCGCGCCCGGCAGCCCGGGTGGATTCGAGGTCGCTGGCCAGACTGTCGTGCGCGTCACGCAGGGTGGTGGCGTCGCGGCCGGTCTGCCTGTCCTGGGCACAGAACAGACAGCGGTGCGGACACCCGGCAAAGGGAAGAAACACAGGCCAGACGCGCCCTGTCCGGGGCAACGGCTCGGGGTGGAAAAATTCGATCTGCCGGGCCACGGCCGCCTCTACCTATTCATCCAGTTCCAGGCATGCCCGATGGTTTCGCGGATGTCCGTGCACTTCGGCTCCCAGCCAAGACGCTTGGCAGCCAGGGCGCGGTCAGCCACCAGCCGGGGCGGGTCGCCCGGACGCCGCTGGCCGTACATTGGCTCGATGGGCAGGCTGGTCACAACGCGGGCAGCGTCGATGATCTCCCGCACCGAGTTGCCCGTGCCGGTGCCCAGGTTCACGGCCAGGGACGGATTGTCGGCCAGATGGTCCAGGGCGAGAATATGGGCCTCGGCCAGATCGCAGACATGAATGTAGTCGCGAATGCAGGTGCCGTCCGGGGTGTCGTAGTCGGTACCGAACACGGTGACGGGCCTGTCCGGCTGGCGCGCGGCCCGCAGGACCAAGGGAATCAGGTGGGATTCAGGGTCGTGGCTCTCGCCAGTTTCGCCGTCCGGGTCGGCCCCGGCGGCGTTGAAATAGCGCAGGGCGCAGTGACGCGTGCCGTGGGCGCGGCCAAAATCCTCAAGCATCCGCTCGACCATGAACTTGGACCAGCCATAGGGGCTCACCGGCCATTGGGGATGGTCCTCGGTGATGGGCACCTGCCGGGGCTCGCCGTAGACTGCGGCCGTGGACGAAAACACGATGCGCTCGCAGCCGTGGTCGCGCATGGCTTCGAGCACGGCCAGCCCCCCGGCCGCGTTGTTGCGGTAGAAGGCCCCGGGGTTGCGCACCGACTCGCCCACCTCGATGAAGGCCGCGAAATGGATGACCCCCTCGGGCCGGTAGGTGGCGAACACCGTATCAAGCAGGGCTCGATCCGCGATATCGCCGCGCACCAGCGGCCCCCACTGCACGGCCCGCTCATGCCCGTTGGACAAGTCGTCAAGGGTGACGGGCGTGTAGCCGCGCGCAGCCAGCGCCTTGCAGGTGTGGGAGCCGATGTATCCGGCACCGCCGGTGACGAGGATGGTCTTGGTCATGGGGTGTTCCTGTCCAGAATGATTTTCGCGTTGTCCCGCCCAGCATTCATCAGGCCGCCGCCCTTGTCCAGCCCCGTCTTTGCGGGGCCGGGCCGCCTGTCATTCCCCGATGATTTCCGCGCTGAGGTACACCCCCTCCTCCACCCACAGGCCATGGTAGGGCCGCCAGTCGGCGGCCCGGTCCGCCGGGATGCGGTGGCGGATGTTCACGGTAAAGGGCAGGGGATGGGCTGCCCGCACCTCGCGGGCCAGGGTGTCGATGTCGGGCTTCTCCAGATGCTCCACCCCATGCACGAAGTCGAAGTGCCTGGCCTGCCGCATCAGCGGCGGCCGCGACCGGATGTCGCGGTTGTTGCGCATCTGCTCTTCGCGCCGCACCAGGAAGTTGCACCGGTCATGGACCCGGTAATGATACAGGGGTTCGTCCACAAAGGCGATCTTCTCCGGTCCGGCCAGCTCGGCCATGGGCAGGAGCAGGGAGAGGTCTCCGGCGGAACGGAAATAGTTGCCGTCGCGATCGCGGAAGGTCTCGTCGGGCAGGAGGGCGAAGAGGTAGCCCTTGAAGGAGCGGGGATGGGAAAAACACCACGCCTGCGCCCGGGGCGGGGCCGTGACCAGATACGGACGGCCCACCGAATGGCCGCCGCCCTCGACCGCGTCGTCGGCGTAGACCAGGTCGTATCCTGCCCGGTGGCGCTCCCAGAGCCGCTCCAGGCAGGTCGGGGCCAGCCAGTCGTCGCCGTCCACCACGGCCGCCACGTCCGAGGGGCACAGATCAAGGGAGCGCAACGCGGCCACCTTGTTGCCCACGAGCCAGGCCCGCTCGGCCCCGGTGCGCAGCCGGATGCGCGGATCGTCCAGGTAGGGGCGCACCCGCTCGGCCGTGTCGTCGGTGGAGCAGTCGTCAGCCACCAGGGCGGTCCAGCCGGTGAAAGTCTGGGCCAGCAGGGAATCCAGGCACTGGCCGATATACTCTCCGCAGTTGTGGCAAGGGATGACCACGAAGAATCGTTTTGGCGCGAGCAGGCTTGTCAGGGTCATGTCAATTCACCAACTCCTCGGGGATGGCGTAAAGTACGGTCTCATGCAGGCCGCCGCTGTAATGGCCCAGCCGGTACAGGTACCCGTCAAGGCGCTCCCTGAGGATCAGGGGCAGCCGAAAGAAATCTTCCTTGAGATGATAGATGCACACGGCCAGCTGGGGCCGGTGGACCTCGATGGTGCGGCGCGCGCCGTCCAGAGCGGGCAGTTCCGCGCCCTCCACGTCCAGGCACAGGTAGTCCACCCGCCCGACGTTGTTTCGGGCCACGAACTCGTCCACGGAGACGGTGTCCACGCGATCGGCGCCCATTGCCGGCGACACATCGGACGCCAGGGTGGCGCAGCCGCCCGAGCCGGTCAGGGGCAGGGAGCGGGTGTCGCTCCACAGGCCCATGGGATGGATGCTCACCCGCCCCGACTCCCTGATGGCGGCCCGGGTGTCGGCCTTGATCCGGGCCACGCCCTGGGGCTCAAAGCCGTGGATCATGACCACGGCTGGAAACGCCTCCAGAAAGCGCAGGCAGTCCCTGCCGTCAAAGGCCCCGGCATGGAGCACGGTGCGGATGCTTTCACGGGCCACGAAATCAAGATACTGCCCGCCGAGGTGGGCGCACAGGCTGACGCTGACTCCGGGGGCATCGGCCAGTCGCGGAGAGATGGCGTCCATGTCCACCAGGGGGGAGTTCTCGCGGCGACACTCGGTCAGGAAGCGGAACAACTCGCGGTCCTGTTTGGTGGCGAGCATCGCCTCCACCGCGTCGAGCATGGGTCTGGCCCGCAGCAGCTCATCGTCCGAGAAGACGTATTTGTGCCAGAGCACGGGCGCGGCCACGCCCCAGGCCGTGACGCCGTCCCCCTCCAGAGCGGCGGCGATATCGCGCCACCAGGCCGAGGCGATGAGGATATGATCGAAACCGCCCGCGAGGCCGGGCAGATCCGCCCGCATGATCAGCGGCAGGCCCAAGGCCTCACCTCTGCGGAAGGAGTCGACCAGACAGGGTACGGTCACGTCCGGCCGCTCGGCCCGGATGCGGGCGAGCACCGTCCCGGCTGCGGCCCCGCTTCCATAGATCAACACCCGCCCATGGCGCGGCAGATCGGTCAGGGTCTGAAAGGGATAATCAGGCATCGTGCGTTCCTTCTGAGATGATCGGCGGGATGGACGACGAGACGGGCGTCTTCACGGTTTCCATGCAGCGTTGCAGTTCATCAAGGACCATGTCCACGGTCATGTCGGCCAGACAGGGATAGCCGAGGTCGCAGCGAGAGTCGCCCGGGGCCAGCCGCCCCGGGCCGCTGGTGGCCAATTGGCAGGGCTGGCAGTCGAGACAGAGGCTCAGGCTGCGCACAGTGGCCCCCAGGGGGCGATTCTTGTCCAATGAGGACGGCCCGAACAGGACCAGGGTTGGCGCGCCCGTGGCTGCGGCCATGTGCGCCAGCCCGCAGTCGTTGGCCACCACGGCGGCCGCGTGCCGCAGGATGGCTGCGGCCTCGGGCAGGCTCGCCTCGGTGATGACCGTGGCCCGGCCGCCTTGGATCGGGGCGAGAAAATCAAGGGTGGCATAGGCATCAAGATCTTGCTGCCGACACAGGACTACCGGATTCTCAAGCCGCCGGACAAGCGCCCCGAAATGCGGCCAGCGCTTTGGATCCCAGCCCGGCTTGCTGCCCGGGCACAGGACCACACGGCCCCTGAGCGCGACATCGGGCTCCGCTTCGTGGCCGCCGATCGCTGATTCATCCGGGCTGGCCGACAGGCCGGTGACGTTGGCGAAAAATTGGGCATACGCGTCGGCCTCGTGCCGGGTCACGGGGTCGCGGTACGGGGAGTGGAAAAAATCCCCCGGCCGCAGCAGGGCGCGGCACTCGATGTTCAGGCGCAGGTCCGCCTCGAAGCCATGGGCCTGCTCCGGGGTGAGCACAGTGAGGCCCGGAAGCGCGGTGCGAAAAAGGAGCGCCAGGGAGCTGCCCGCGTCGGACACGGGGCAGAAGGCGACATCAAGGCCATGACGGCGGGCA
The DNA here is from genome assembly GCA_043824835.1 of Pseudomonadota bacterium. Taxonomy (GTDB): domain Bacteria; phylum Desulfobacterota; class Desulfovibrionia; order Desulfovibrionales; family Desulfovibrionaceae; genus Pseudodesulfovibrio. The sequence goes on from JBDRSO010000024.1 coordinate 21,526, forward strand.
GCCACCAGGAGCGGCGTGGTCTGGACCACGTTGCCGATACCGCTGCAGGCCACCAGCAGCAGGGAGCGCACCGCAACCATGTCGGGCCTGCCAGGCGGGGTCACGGGTGTTTCCCCGGACTGGCCGAGCAGCCGCAAGGCCTTGGCCCCCATGAGGCCCAGGGCGCAGACGTAGGCGTCCCATCCCCGGGGCAAGGTCTCGTCGCGAACCAGGACCACCTCGCCCGAGAGATCAAGCCGGGCGGCCAGGGCAGCCAGGTCAGGCCGCGACGGGGTCAAAGACCCGCCCTCAAAGGTCACGACCAGGGGCTGGCCCGGCAGACCCTCGACAGCCTGCCTGTCACTCTCGGGGCAGAGGACGACCGCGCTCCCCCTCGCGAGCAGGGGGGCGGGCAGCCCGGTGCGCCACAGGCCCGGCTCGGGCAGGACGAGCACTGTCATGGGCGGACGGCTCCGGGGTTTGCGGCGTAGCGTTGCAACGAAATAACCGTTTCCTTTCGCTTGGCGGTGGCTTGGCGACCTCCCGGGATTGACGCCGGGTGGCGCGGACGCTTTGACAGGGCCATACGCCTTTGCAAGTTGCGCGCCCGCGTGGCCCAATGCACTGACGGCTCGTCCGGCAAGGCTGGCCTCCAACTTGCAATCCGGGTCGTGGTGGATGATAGTGCCAAAACAATGACGGAGCAAGCCTTGCCACAGAACAGCACACAATCGAAGCCGCGCATCGTGTTTCACGTGCCTTTCAGGCTGGGATACGCCATCTCCGGCGGCGGCATCCGGCCCGGCAAGATGATCGCCGCCTTCGAGGAGCTGGGATACGCAGTGGACGTCATCTCCGGCGACAGGGCCAGCCGCGCCCAGGCCATGGCCGCCATCACCGAGCGCCTGGACCGGGGCGAAGAATACGCCTTCTGCTACGCAGAAAGCTCGGTGCTGCCCACCATGCTCACCGAGAAAAACAACCGGCCCTTCTACCCCTTCGCGGACTTCGACTTCTTTGCCATGCTCAAGGGGCGCGGCATCAAGATCGGCCTGTTCTATCGTGATATATACTGGAAATTCAAATACTTCATGCAAGACAAGCCGTGGCATGCGCGGCTTTGGCGCAAGTTCTTCTATCACCTGGACTTCCACTATTACGCCAAGCTGCTGGATGTTCTCTTCCTGCCCAGCATGAAGCTGGCCTACCTGCTGCCCGACTCCCTCAAGGCCCGGGCCTGCCCACTGCCCGCTGCCCACGACATGACCTCGGACGTTGAGCGGCCCCTGCCGCGCACGCCAGGCGACCTGCGCTTCATCTACGTGGGCGGGGTTTCCAGCCCGGTGTATGACATTTCGCCGCTTATCGGACTTGGCGCGCGGCACTCGGTCACGGTCTGCACCCGCCAGGAGGAGTGGGCGCAGTGGAAAGGGTTCTACGGCGAGCTGCCCGGCGGGGTGACCGTCTGCCACCTGCACGGGGACACCCTGAAGGCAGCCTTTGCCGAGCACAATGTCTCGGCCATTGTCCGCACCCATCATCCGTATCTGGGCTTTGCCATGCCCAACAAGATGTATGAGGCCGTGGGGCAGAACATCCCGCTGCTGGTCAGCGGCGGCACCAGCGTGGCCGAGTTCGTGGCCGAAAACAACGTGGGCTGGGTGCTCGACGCCGACTTTGGCGACTTCGACCCCGAGCGGATGCTCCGCGAGTACGAAGCCAAGGTGGAGCGGATGAAAGAGATCAAGGCCGAGCACCACTGGACCATGCGGGCCAGAAAGGTCGAATCCCTGCTCGCCTAGCGGGTAAAAGCCGCTGACAGCGTTTCGAGCACGATAAGCGAGGTGTCGCCCGCGCCATAGGGGGCGGCGGACCAGTCGCACGCCTTCTCCAGCATCAGGGCCGCGCCGCGATCAATGGCCTCGGCCTCCACGCCGCAGACACGGTTACAGCCCAATTCCACCAGCTCCACCCACTCGGTTTCCCGGCGCAGGGTCAGGCACGGCGTGCGCAAGAAGAACGCCTCCTTTTGCAGGCCGCCGCTGTCGGTCATGACCAGCGACGCGCCATCGAGCAGGGCGATCATGTCCAGAAAGCCCACCGGGGGCAGCGCCAGCACACGCGGATCGTCCAGGTCCAGACCGTGTTCGTCCATCTTTTTTCGCGTGCCGGGATGCAGGGGGATGATCACGGGCAATCGCCGGGCGACCCGCTTGACGCCGAGCAGCAGCTGGCCGAGCCGGTGGGCGTCGGCCGTGGATTCTGCCCGGTGGATGGTGGCCAGGGCGTATGGGCCGCCCCTGGTCAGGCCGTGAACTTGCTCGCGGATTCCGGGCGCGAGGCGGCTGGCAGCGGCGTAGTGGCGCAGGGTCTCAAGCTGGATGTCGCCGCACAGGGAGACAAGAACGCGCGCGTCGTCCGCACCCCGGCCATCGCCCACACTCCGGCCCTCGCCCACATTCCGGCCCTCGAAGATGCCCTCGGCGGCCAGGTTGGCCACGGCAGTTGTTGTGGGGCAAAAGAGGAAGCGGGAGATGTGGTCCGTGAGCACCCGGTTGGTTTCCTCGGGCATGGTCCGGTTGTAGGAGCGCAGCCCGGCCTCCACATGGGCCACCGGAATGCCCAGCTGCGACGCGGTGAGCGCCCCGGCCAGGGTGGTGTCCGTGTCGCCGAAGACCAGGACCACATCGGGCCGCGCCCGGCCGAGAAAATCGCCCAGGCCCGAGACCATGGCCGCGAACCGCCCGGCCCTGTCATCGCCCGCAGCGGCCAGCCGGAGTGTCGGCTGGGGGATGGCCAGTTCCGAGAAAAAGACATCGGACATCCCCTGGTCGTAATGTTGGCCTGTGTGAACAATGGTCTCCTCGATGGCCGCGCCCTCGGCGTTGAGCTGCGCCACCCTGCGGGACAGGGCAGAAGCCTTGACGAATTGCGGCCTCGCGCCGAGGATTGTGGTCAGTTTCAAAGCCACGTGGCCTCCTTCAAAACACGGCCATGGCTGTTTCGCCCAGGGCGTCGCACGGGGCGCAGTTGCCGAAATCCGGGCACTCGGACACGGCGACCGCCGAGCCGAGCGGCCCGGCAAGGATGTTCTCCATGGGCCGGTCGTTGCGCACCAGCCGGGACACGCACTGATAGCGCGTGCCGTCCGGGGCGATGAGATAGAGAGTCTTGGCGCAGGCCGCCGGGCGGCACAGCCCCTGCCCCGCGCCCGCAAAGCCGCGCTGGTCCGAATCCATGGCGATGGCGAAGCCGTGGTCCGCGAAATAGGCGATGTCCCCGGCCAGGACAGGCGCGGTCTCCACCGCGTCGATGGCGTGGATGTCGGCCGTGAACAAGCCGCGGCTTCGCATCTGCACGAGATTATGCAGGAATGTTTCCCTGTCCGCCCGCTGCTGGGGATGCCAGCTGATGAAGAAATGCACGGGCCGGGCGATCCACTCCAGCTGGTCCGCGAGATTAAGGCAGAAATTGGTATAGATACGCACCTTCAGGTCGGGCCGCAGGGCATTGATGACCTCGGCCAGATCGGGGTAGAGAAAGGGCTCACCCCCGGTGAAGACAACATGCCGCCCCTCGCGGTTGATGGCCTTGGCCCACGCTTGCGGCCCGGCCATGGCATAGCGGTGGGGACGGCACCCCATGGCCTCGTTGACGCAGTACCGGCAGCGCAGGTTGCAGGCCAGGGTCGGGTAGATGCGCAGATGGCCGTCGAAGGCGGTGGGGTTGCGATACTCCTGCTGCGGCTCCGCGCCGATCCGGTCGGCCATCCCGGCCACGGCCTCTGTGAAGGTCATGGGTTTTTCAGTCATGTTTGGCACTGTCACGCATCGTTCATTTGTTGAATGAAATGGTCATATCCTGACGCTCTTCGCAAGTGCTGCAAATTGCATTCCCCGGCACCTTGCCACATTCGGCCCCGTTCTTGCAAAAAATCGTTTGAAGCTGGCGGCAACCATGCTACCAAGGCAGAAGCTTGCTACATTCAAGGCAAAATTGCCACCGCTTTACACGCCGGGCATCCGCCGTCTTTTTGACCGCACGGTTCCGGCCGGAGTTTTTTTCCGCTTTTCTGGCTTCCAGCGTCCACACTCCGGGGCGACGGACCGGGAAGAAATTGCTCAGCGAGTGATGGTTCTGCCTAATGCCCTGTCCGGCGCTGACGATAAGACGGATGGTGTTGCAGGGCTATTTGGACGGTACGATGCACCCCCGGGGCAGGGGGTGCGCAAACAGGAAGTGTCACCATGGAACAGGCTGCGGAATTTTACAAGGGCAAGAGCGTGGTGGTCACCGGGGCCTGCGGCACGGTGGGCAGCGAGCTGGTGCGCCAGTTGCTGCACGACTATGAGGTCGAGATCACCTGCCTGGACAACAACGAGAGCCAACTCTTTCTCATGGGGCAGGAATACTCGGCGTGTGCCAACGCGCGGTTCAAGCTGGCAGACATCCGGGACAAGGCCTCCCTCAACGGCAGCTTCCGGGGTGCGGACATCGTCTTTCACGCCGCCGCCTACAAGCATGTGTCCCTGTGCGAGGCCTCGCCCATGGAGGCGGTGCAGACAAACATCGTTGGCGTCAACAACATCATCCAGGCCGCCTCGGAATGCGATGTGGAAAAGGTGATCTTCACCAGCTCGGACAAGGCCGTGAACCCCACCAACGTCATGGGCACCTCAAAGCTCATGGGCGAGCGGCTCATCACCGCGGCCAATGTGCGGCACACCCGGACCATCTTCGCGTCCACCCGGTTCGGCAACGTGCTCGGCTCGCGCGGCTCGGTCATCCCCGTGTTCGCCCGCCAGATCAGGGACGGCGGGCCGCTGACCCTGACCGACCCGGGCATGACCCGGTTCATCATGAGCATCACCCAGGCGGTGCGGCTGATCATCGACTCCTGCGTCCTGGCCAAGGGCGGCGAGGTCTTTGTCACCAAGATGCCGGTCATCAACATCGCCGACCTGGCCCAGACCATGGTCGACGAGCTGGCCCCCCGGTTCGGCCATGCCCCCGGCGACATCGCCGTGCACATCATCGGCGCCAAGCCCGGCGAAAAGCTCTACGAGGAGCTGGTCAACCAGGAGGAGGTCCGCCGCACCCTGGAGCTGGACAGGTTCTACGTGGTCCTTCCGGCCCTGTCCGACGCCTACCGGCCCACACAGTACGCCTACGCCGACTCGTGCGACCGCCTGGAGCAGGCCTACACCTCAGAGGACGAGGCGCGGCTGACCAATGGCACCATCCTGGCATTTCTCAAGGACAACAGCATCCTGGAGCACGCGCTCCAGGCATTGTGATGGAGTGACATGCGGGTACTCATTCTCGGAGGCGACGGATATCTCGGCTGGCCCACGGCCATGCATCTGACTGCGGCCGGACACGAGGTCTGGGTGGCTGACAACTACTTGCGCAGGAGCATCGCGACCGAGGAGGACGTGGAGCCCCTGGTCCCGGTGCCCAACCTCGCCGAGCGCATCCGGCTGTGGCGGGAGGCCTCTGGCCACGACATGGCCTGCCGCATCGGCGACCTGCGCGACTGGGCCTTCACGGACCGACTCTTTGCCGAGTGCCGGCCCGAGGCCGTGGTCCACTACGCGGAGCAACCCTCGGCCCCGTATTCCATGCTCGGCAGGCCCCAGGCCATGCGCACCCTGCACAACAACCTCGAAGTCACGGCCAACGTCATCTTCGCCGTGCGCGAGCACTGCCCCACGGCCCATGTGGTCAAGCTCGGCACCATGGGCGAGTACGGCACCCCGAATATCGACATCGAGGAAGGATACCTCGACATCACCCACAAGGGGCGAAGCGACACCTTCCTCTTCCCCCGTCAGGCCGGGAGCCTCTACCACACCACCAAGATCATGGACACGGACCTGCTCTGGTTCTATGTCCGCACCTGGGGCCTGCGGGTCACGGACCTGATGCAGGGGCCGGTCTACGGGCTCTTCACCGATGAGACGGGCGAACGCGAGGATCTGCTGCCCTTCTTCTGCTATGACGAGCTGATGGGCACGGTTCTCAACCGATTCATCGTCCAGGCGGCAGTGGGCCATCCCCTGACGGTCTACGGCAAGGGTGGCCAGACGCGCGGGTTCCTCAACATCAAGGACACCCTCAAGTGCGTCCGGCTGGCCCTGGAGAATCCGGCCCGCCAGGGCGAGCTGCGCATCTTCAACCAGTTCACCGAGACCTTTTCCGTCAACGACCTGGCCGGGATGGTCCGGGCGGCGGGCGCGTCCATGGGCCTTGAGGTGCGCATCGACCACTTGGAAAACCCCCGCAAGGAGGCCGAGGAACACTACTACAACCCCGTGGCCACGGGATTGACCGAGCTGGGCCTCGACCCCGAGCCCCTGACCGGGGAGGTCATCACCCGGATGCTCGGCTTTGTGCTCAGGCACAGGGACCGGGTCGCAACGCACCGGATTTTTCGCAACGTCAGGTGGGCTTAACCCCGGACACTCAACCCAGAACCGTCAACCCAGCCAGGAAGAACGCATGCGGACAGTGCTCGCCACCACATCCTCCTTCGGCACGGCCGCCCCGCGGGCCGTGGAACTGCTCCGCGACGCGGGATTCGCCGTTGCAACCAACCCTCACAGCCGCAAGCTGACCGAATCGGAGCTGATCGAGCTGCTGGCGCACCACCGGCCCATCGGGCTGCTGGCAGGCACCGAGCCGGTCACCGGCGCGGCGCTGGCGGCAGCGGCAGACCATCTGCGGGCCGTGGCCCGGGTGGGCGTGGGCTGGGACAACGTGGACCGGGAGGCGGCCGAGCGGCTGGGCATCGTGGTTTCGCGCACCGAGGGCGTGCTTGATCAGGCCGTGGCCGAACTGACTCTGGGCATGATTCTCGACGCCCTGCGCCATATCTCCCTGCACGATCGGGACATCCGGCGCGGGGTGTGGAAGAAGCGGTTGGGCCGCCTGCTGTCGGGCAAGACCGTGGGCGTGGTCGGGTTCGGGGCCATAGGGCGCAGGGTGGCCGGGCTGTGCCGCGCCTTTGGCGCGGATGTCGTGTTTTCGGACATCACCCCCATCTCGGACATCACCGCCATCAGCGCCGAGGGGTGCAGGCAGGTGGAACTGGCCCGGCTGCTGGAGCTGGCCGACATCATCACCCTGCACGCCAGCGGCAATGCCTGCTTGCTCGGCGAAGCAGAACTGGCCTGCTGCCGCCCCGGGGTCATCGTGGTCAACACGGCGCGGGGCGGGCTTGTGGACGAGGCCGCCCTGGCTGCGGCACTGGCCCGGGGCGCGGTGGGCTGCGCCTGCCTTGATGTCTTTGGGCAGGAGCCGTATTCCGGCCCCCTTGGCGACATGGACCACACCGTGCTCACCGCCCATGTGGGCTCCTACGCGGCCGAGGCGCGGCAGGCCATGGAAGAGGCGGCGGCCAAAAACCTTCTGGCCGGTCTGGGGGTGGCGGGATGAGCGGCGCGATCCAGGCCTTGGTCTTTGATTTTGACGGCGTGCTGGCTGACTCGGTGGAGGTGAAAACCGAGGCTTTCCGGGCCATGTACGCGCCCCACGGCGACCGTGTGACCGACGAGGTGGTCGCCTTTCACCGCGCCAACGGCGGCATGCCCCGGCGCGAAAAATTTCGCCACTACCAGACCGCGCTGCTCGGCTCGCCGCCCACCGAGGCACAGCTGGACGCCCTGGGGGAGCGCTTTTCCGCCCTGGTCCTCGACCGCGTGGTCGCGGCCCCGGAGATTCCCGGGGCGCGGACGTTCCTTGAGCGCTGGCACGGGGTGGTCCCCCTGTTCGTCAACTCGGCCACCCCGGACCAAGAACTGCGCGACATCCTGGCCCGGCGCGGCATGGCTCACTTCTTCGAGGCAGCCCTCGGCTCGGGCAGGTCCAAGACAGACAACCTGACGGCCATCCTGGGCGATTACCGGCTGGACCCGAAGCAGGTGGTCTTTTTCGGCGACGCGGCCAGCGACCACCGCGCCGCCCAGGCCTGCGGCACGCCCTTTGTGGGCATCGACCGCCACGCCACCGGCCTGCTGCGCGCAAGCGGGGTCGAGGCAGACATTTTTTCGGATTTCGAATCGGCAACAAGAGACTCGCGTTTTAACCCCGCGAATCGTCAGCAAGACAGGGTCAAGTCATGAGCAATCGCACCAATTCGGTACGCCCCAAAGAGTTGTTCGACAAAGTCTGCCGCCAGAGAGAGCTTGACGGAAAGTCGTTCCACAGCGACTACCATGACCGATTCACGGCAACCCCGTGCCCTGCATGCGGCTCGGAAGGGGTGGACGTTTTCAAGAAATATGGATTCACTTTCCAAGAATGCCCTGAGTGCTTGACGATCTACTGCTCCCCGCGGCCAGACGACGAACTGCTCAAAATGTATTATGCTCACTATGATGCGCCAAAACTATGGACCGACATCCTCATGGCATCCAACACGCAACGCGCCAAGAAACACTATGCGCCAAGGGTGCAGAAAATCATCGGTGCGCTTGACGGACACGGGGAGGGTGGTGTCGCTGTAGATCTTGGCGCAGGAAATGGAACCTTTGCCCAACATCTCGCGGCATCAAGGTACTTCTCAAACGTGATTTGCCTCGACTGGTGCGAAAGATGTGTAGACGAATGCCTCCAAAAGGGACTGAAAAGCCTGCAGGGCGGGCTGGAACTCCTGGGAGATGGGTGTGCCCAACTCATATGCCTCAATGACGTCATCGAGCACTTGTTTGATCCAGGCGATGTTCTCAGGCAGTGTTGGCGTGTGCTGGAGAAGGGCGGTTACGTCTCTATAGCTGCTCCCAATGGAAGGGGATTTGACCAACTGGTTCTCGGCAAAGAGACAGCCAACGTCGTCCCTCCTGAGCACCTTACCTTTTTCAATCCCGCTGCAATGAGAATCCTGTTCAAACAATGCGGGTTCGAGGTGGTCGACATCTCAACTCCGGGGCGTCTGGATGTCGCCATTGTGGCTGATGAAGTCGACAAGGGGTTTGCCCTCGGCGAGGGTGGCCTCTTCATAGAGACCATTATCCACAGTGAACAGTCTGTCCGGGACAGCTTCCAAACGTTTCTCTCGTCACACGGACTATCCGGCCACATGCTCTGCATAGGACGAAAGAAATAGTACGATCGGCAGGCCCTACGAATTCATTTTCTTAGACTGTTCCGCTCATGATACTGAATGAGCCGGACAACCCGATCAGCCGAGAACGAACCGAGGTACCTTTTCGCCTCCTCCTGCATCCACTCCAGGGGTGGACTGGGGGCGTTGGTGTACAAGTCGCATGCCTTTTGGAGTTCCTCGGGCGTCCCTGCGAGGTAGACGCCTCGATCCGGTGCATGAACAGTGACGGCATTGGCCCCCCACTTGACGGGTTCCAGTGCAACAATGACAGGTATTCCCCTCAAGAGAGCCTCCGCGCCTGCCGTGGAGCACCCGACAATCAGACAATCAATCCCGTCATAAAACCGATCAAGTCCGTTCCCAGAAAACCGCTCCAGGGACAGTTGCCCGCTTTGGTCATCGGTCTTCGGCCTGGTGGGGTGCGGTTTCCACATAAAACGATGGCGTTGGAAATAGGAGGCGTAGCTCTCCAGATACTCCATCAACGACGGGCTGTCTGCCGTGGAGGGCAATATGCCGATGCGCCCTCTCTTGCTCCTGGATGCCGGCAATTCCGCAGGGGGATGCAGCCGACTCTGTCCAGCGATGCAGACAGGGAGGAGCTTTTTGGCGTTTCTCTTCATGATGCCAAGCGTTTGCCTGGACCAAACAATGTACGCATCAGGCTGAGCGAACACGCCCAATTCCCTGGCGGTAAACCGGAGTTGGAGATGGGCTTCATAGTAAAACCCGTGCGCGTATGCCAAGGCCGCTCTTCGGTTGTTTCTGGCCGCCAGGAGGATGGCCCGGCCAAAGCCGCCGAATTCGCCAAAGTACAAGAGTGTGTGGTACTGTTGATGGCGTTGCAGAAACTCTGCCAGGGCAACGTGGCAGGCATACCATTTTGGGGCTTGTCGCATGAGGTCGTCAAAGAGCGGCGCGGTGTAGAATCCAAGGTGCGACCGATAGGCTTGCGGGCATCGGCTTCCGAAAAGAAACCCGAAAAATACCCGCAGGCAATTTGTTCGAAAAAGCAAGGCACCTAGAAGCTTTGGCAGGGAATTGAGCAATTCTATCGCGGTCGCCCTCTTGTGGATGGCACGGGGGTCAGCCCCTGGACTGCCCACCATCAAGACGCCGTAATCTGCTTTTATTTCATCGCCCAATGTACCCCAAATACGGTCATGCTGCCCAGGATCTCCGCCACACCACGGGGCTGACCGGTCGGTGGTGACGAGCAACGTGGTCCTGCTTTCGTCGTCCATCCGTTGGTCGGGAATCTTCCTTTCCCGGCGATATGTGCCGATCAGGACAATGGCGTCCCTCAGCCATGTTTTCACGGCCAGCACGGCAGCGGGCAGCCTGCGGGTCAACGCCCGGGAAACGGGGTGGACCGTGCCGTAATGGTGAACTGAAACGCCCACGGCCTCCCTTGCGGTCAAGGCCAGGTGGGAGTCGTCGCAGTGCAGATGGATGGTTTGCCCCGGGTATTTCGCTACCACAGATTGAAGAAAGAAGAACCCGAACAGCTTAAAACGATGCTGCCTGAAAAAAACATCCGAACAGTTGATCCACAGCGTCTGGGCACGATTCCTTTCAGAAACCGCATCAATGAAAACACTCAATCGCTCGGCGGCATCTGAGAATAAGCCAGGGTGAGACGCTGTCCTGAGTCCACTTGGGACCATGCACCCCGGAGTGGAGAAGACCAGACCCTCCAGAGGGGGAAGCGCGGGGGGGGGATGCCTGAAGGCAAGCACATGGACGGGGCTCATCGCACCACCGCCCGTCAGCCTGCCTGCTGTTCGGGATTGCGAGCAACCACGGCCATATGGGAGCTGGCACGCAAACCGGAAATCAAACGCTGCAAGCCGCCACGCTGCTCATGCGTCAGACCGGAAACAAAACCGAGAATGTCCGGGCTTTCCTCGCCTCGCGACAGGTGGGCCATTTCGACATCAAGCTTGCCCGGCGTTTCAACCCGCTCCACGGCAAACCCTTGTCTCAAAAGGAAATGCGTGATGTTATGAAGACTGAACCCGGTCAGATGTACCGGAGGAAAAATCGCGTGAGCCAACAGCCGCGGCTGATTATAGCCGACAAGCATTTCCAGCCCCAGGATGTTCGGACAGGTAAAGGCCATGGCCCCTCCGGGGGCAAGGGCTTTGCGGCATTGGAGACAAAAGGTGCTTGGGTCCGCCAGATGTTCGATCAACTCAAAATGAACGATCAAATCATACCGATTCCCCACGCTGCCAAAAAACTCTTCCGCTGAAGCGTTGATCAAGACCACCTCGGCGTCCACCCTGTTGACTATGGCCTCGGCGTCGATATCGATCCCCGTCAGTTCAACGGCGCTCTCCGCATACCCCCTCTCGCTCAGCACATGGCGCAGCCCGGAAAGAAACCACCCACTGTTGCAACCGACCTCAAGGACTCTGAAGACTGCCTCCTGCCTCGGGATCATGTCCGCGATGAAAGCAACCTTGTCGTCCACGATCCAGTTGCCCGCGTTTTCGGATCGTTTCCTGTAGATGTCTTGGATGATCCGGTTGACGGATTCGTCGTTGTAGTAGCTGACGATGGCATCATGGGGCGGAACCGGGTTCACGTATCGTGTCATGCAGCGCCTGCACAGCACTACCCCATACATGCCATGGAATTTCTCCTCGTCACGGGCGTCATTCGCTCCACAAATCGGGCAGGGGCGCTCGACAAACGCGTGGGCGTATTCTTGGTGAATACGTATCGCTGCGTTGACCCGAGCCTCGTGAAAATCCCTGGCGCTTTCCACTGACCTGTTTTCCGTAAACCGCACAATCAGCCTTCCATGTCCTGTTCCATTCGTATTTGATCGAGAACCTCGACAATGCCAAGGCTGAGATCGATGAAGTGCTCCGTCACGATTTTTACAGGCTGTTCAAGCTGCGACCTGTGCGGGGTGATGAAGTAATGGTCTCCACGATCCTGCTGGTTGCCACGGCTATGAATTTCATAGGTGATCTTGTTGTCGACTATCTCCTGAATCATCATGAGCAGCTCCTTTGCCGTATAGGTCTGCAATCCGCTGATTATCACTTTCTTGTTTAAGTATGCCTCGTCAAGGGCCTTGATGCTCAGCCTGGCCGCATCCGCAACGTGGATGAATTCACGTCGCTCCTCTCCTGTTCCATTGTACCTGATCACACCGGTTTCAAGACCCTGCTGAAGGAGACTGCGCAGCCCGTTCCACTTCTGCGAACGGGCGCCGTACAGGGTGCCATATTGCAGTATGGTATATGGAAGATTTTTTTTCTCCCCATAGCTTTCCAAAATGAGCTCCAGCGCTTGCTTGCTGACCCGGTAGAATGACCCTTTGTTCCCGTATGTATAGACCGAGGAGGCGAACATGAACCGGGAAACACCGGCTTGTGCGGCAACGTCAATGGCATTGAGTCCGCCATTGATGTTCAGTTCGAGCACGCCCTTGGGATGCTCGTTGGACCGCTCGATGTTCGCCTCGCCTGCCAGGTGGTACACGACATCGACCCCCTCCACGGCTGCCCCCAGCGCGCCAGAATCAAGGATGCTGCCCACCACCATTTTTTGTGACGGGAGAAGCCAGCGGCTGTGCTGAAGGTCGAAGACGGTGACGTCAAAATCATTGTTGGACAGGCAGTTCGCTATATGGCTCCCGAGAAAGCCAGACCCGCCTATTACCAGGGCTTTTTTAGTCACGAACAATCCTCCAGGCGGCAAACCGCTGCTTGAGATTTTCCAACTGTTCCATGCCCAATGCGTACATGTTTTTTCTGTCAAGGTCGTAATATCGCCAGAATATATCGTCTTGGGCCTGGTCGGGAAAGGTGCCGCCTTCCAGATCCGTAACATGAGCGCATCGGTTGACGAGCACCCGCTCCGTCCGCTCCTTGAACGACGCCCCTTCGTTGTCGGCTATTTGTGCGGGCTTGAGCCCCTGCTTTGCGCGTATCATGTTCACATAGGCGGTGTTCACATGCGTGAAGGCATAGGTGGCATCGTCAAGGGCCACGATGGCTTCCGGTGCCAACAACGATAGGGTGGCATCCAGTTCGGCGCCAAGAGTGTTCCAGGTGTGGTCACTGTCAAAGAAGGCGAAGCACACCTGCTCTCCAAGCTCGGAGAGCATGGGGATCCCGGCGTGAGGGGAGGTGCTTGCATAGGCGACGGCATTCCAGGTGGCGTTGGGATTGCAGTCCCGGTACACATTGAAAAGCGTCTCCGTCAAAACGCCACGCAAATACGAAAGCTTGCTCCCGCTCGAATCCCACGAATACAGCCTCGTCTTCCAACGGATGGCGAAATACGCCAGGACAATTGTCGACGCGCCGCTTCCCGTTTCCATGAGAACAGGCATCTTGCCCCGCTCAAGGGGGGCTGGGTTGAAAGAATCCAGGAGGTTGTAAATGGCCACGAATTGTGAATCCGGTATGCCGTTCGCCCAGCGGGGAAGCATCCGCTTCACCGCCAAAAGCAGGGAAAGGGGATCCTTTTCGATACGGGCCAGATCGCCAAAATAGAAATCATACATCTGATGCTCCTCTTATAGCCAATCCCCGCCGGTCAGGGGAAGCATCTGCCCGGTAATATATGCGCCCCAATCGGAAAGCAGATATGCCACGAGAGCTGCAACCTCCCACACCGAACCGGGGCGCCTCAACGGGACCATGTCCGCCCTTCTCGCAATATCCTCTGGAGCCATGCCCTTCCACCGAGCATGAAAGCCACTGTCAATAAAACCCAACCTGACACCATTGACCAAAACACCGTGCTTGGCGCCCTCCCGAGCCATCCCCTGCACCATGCATTCTGTTCCCATCTTCGAGATGCCGTAAGCAAACGACTCTGCCCCGCCCCCATGCAATGCGGATTCCGTCCCGGTAAGCACGATCCTGCCGCCACCTTCGCGCATGGCGTCAAACCCCGCCCTCGCGAGAAAAAACGGCAAACTCAGGTTGAGTGTCAAATCCGCGTTCCACTGAGACTCGTGCAGGTCGAGCCAGTGCGTTTGCGAAAGCAGGCCGCCACACAGCACGACGATCGCATCCATCCGGCCCGCCTCTTTCAGGAACGCATCGACAAGCCTTCTGCAATCCCCATCGTTGCTGAGCGTGGCCTGAATGGGCCAAACTCCCGGCAACGCTGCAAGCTCCGCCGGCAGCGCGGTTGTGCCATGGTGTGCCCCAATGACAACGCCCTCGCTTTCGGCCAGGACAGTCGTCAGCGCGCGGCCGATTCCGCCGCTGGCCCCTACAACCAGAATCCTGCTCCCCTCTGCGACTTTTGGAACCCAGTCACATGCCTCTTTCCAGGTGCTCATCTATAACACTCCCGGATAACGGAAAGACTCTGCGCCAACGGGCCGAAAATATCGGTCTTATCCACCACCCGCTGCTCAAGAGATATCCAGCCGCTGTAACCGACATCACTCAGCAGAGCCCCCAGTGGTCGATGAATATCCTCAATGCTCCGCAGGATACCCAGGTCCATCTCGTTCACATGGCAGTGGCGGACATGGGGCAGGGCCTCGCGCACAATTTTTTCTTCAATATCAGCAGCTGCAAACATGGATTTGGCATCGAAATGCGCAGCCACACCGGACGAATCCGCCATGCGGACAACCGCCAGGGCGTGGCGAAGGTCATGAATATACTCGCACTCCGTTGTCGGGAGCGGCTCGATGAGCAGGGAAACACCCGCAGCCAAGACCTTTTCGCCCATTGTATTAAGCACCTCGGCGGCACGCAGGTCTGCATCATCCGAGGCCATCCCGTTCAAGCGCCGAGCAGAGGGCGAGCCCAATACCATCACCTCTCCCCCCAAGTCCGCGCACACATGGGCGAGTGTCTCAATAAAGCACACTGTCTCCGCCTGCCTTCCCGGCTCGAAAAGGCCCAACTCGGGACGGTCGTAGAAGAGGGAGTGCAGCCCCACGCACTCAAGCCCGCACGCCGAGAGACTCTCCCTATATTCGGCTACGGCAGCGGGCCGAATTGCCCGAGTATCGGGAAAAATCTTGCTCGGAGCAACCTCCAACCCGACAAAACCCAGGGCAGCCAGCTTCGTCAGCGCACCCCGATCCCAGGCATCGTCAAGGGATATGTTCGACACAGCAATCCGCACGCTCATCCCTGCCTCGATTTGCGAATTTGCGTCGTGCGCCACGCACAGTCGGAGCAGGAAGGCGGAGCATGGGAGCGCCCTTCCGCGTGCGCCTGCCGCATGGCCCGAACACGGCCGCCCAGCCAGCACTCCCTGATGGAACTGTCATAAACACTGCCCATGGCCGACCGCTGGTAGTCGTCATTGTTGCAGGCAAGGATGGTGCCTTCACAGGTGATGGTCATCCGCTGCCAGATCTGCGGGCAACAAAAATTCTCATCCACAAGCTCGCAGGTTCTGTTCAGGGAGTCATTGAAATCGAGGCATGCCACCTCGTCGGCTATTTCACCCCAGAATGCGGAGTAGCGCTCAAGGTCGACCCAGGGCAGGGCTACTGTCTGGATGCGGATCTTGGGGTAATCCACGCCAAGGCGCTCGCGCACTTTGACAAGGGCTTCGATGTTGGCGCGAACCTTGTCGAACGAAGCGCCGACTCGCTGCGCCTCATACTGCTTGGCATCGGTCCCCTCTATGGAGACGGATATCCTGTTCAGCCCCGCCTCCACAAGTTGAACCGCCTTTGCTTGCGTCAGCAGCATGCCGTTGGTGTTGAAGTAAACATCCAACACCCCTTTTTTCTTGGCATAATGAACGAGTGAAGCGAGCTTGGGGTACAGCAAAGGCTCTCCACGGTAGCTCAATTTGATTGAGCACAGCCCATGCTCTGAGCCTTCATCCACAACCTTCCTGAATACGGATTCGGGCAGATCGCTCTCGCCACCCGGTAAAAGCGGCTGCTTGTCGCAAAAGACACAACGCAGATTGCACCGGCAGGTTGTTTCAATATCAAGGTGCAAAGGAAAGTCCGCAACAATCCGCTCACTCGGATAGGTGTCCCATTTCCGTCTGTATTCTCGGTAGGCGGCATCCGAGGAACCGTGCACGGAAGAAGGGGAAAGCTGGTGAAAATTGGCATTGATGAAAAACTTGGACATGGCTGGCACACCGTTCAACTTGAGTATTTCCTACCGAGCCTGAGCGATACTCCAGCCTGACACTGCATCAAAGCTGTCATCTCATCTCGTTCTTGTTATTCGCCACATCCAGCCAAAGGCCTTGCGCATCTCATCCGCGTGGCAGGTGGCCGGATGTCCAAAACGGGAACGGCCGCCATCGCAACTGCGGTTCAAAGAATTACGGGAGCGGTGCCTCCGTGTTCCACGTCAAGCCTTGCTGAAGTCTCTCGATTCGCTTCTGACAACTCCCTCGATGATCCAACAGGCTTGTCCTCATACGGAGTTCTGGCCTCATCGAACCCGGCCGCACGCAGCCAAAAATCGACCTGCGGGATCTGGTAGTCATAGTCCGCATCAAGTCCACCGCGTTGCTTCAACGGATATATCCGGTTGCCCATCCAGCGCTGTGGAGGAAGGTTGGTCTCCATTGTGCTCAAACACCACGGCCGAATGATTGAGACACCCATGTCAGCGAACCACGTGTCTTTCATGCAATTCCTGTCACAGGATATCTGGTCGGCATTGTCGTATCTGGAAAACGGGATGAACGGGTCGAGCAACCCTTGTTCATTTATACAGCGCGCTCGAATTGGACTGTACATGTTGTATTTTGAAACGGACACGGCGGAATCGTAGTCTTGATTCTCTCGAAGAACGCGAAGACCTTTCTCTATGCTCTGCCCCAGAATCATCGGCGAATTGCACATAAGCAAAACGAGCAGTTCCTGTTCCCCGTATTTATCACCAATGACCTCTGAAACGTATTTATAGACTTCTTCACCCAGAGCCTCATCCGTGTTCAATTCTGGCGGGCGAGGGATCGCTTCCATGCCGAACCCTTTGGCTATCTCGGCGATGAATTCATCATCGGTGCAGACAAAATGCCGGTCAATCGACGGGGCATTTGTTGCAGCCAACATAGGATAGGAGCACAAGGGTCTCCCCAAGACGCTCATGGTGTTCTTCCCGGGGAGCCCCTTGCTCCCCTTTCTTCCAATAAGAATCGAGCTGATCATGTAACGCTCCAAGTGAAAACCGGAATACAATGCTTAATCATAGTCACCAAGCAACATTCATTCCAAAAACCCGCTCCCCCAGGCGTTGCCCCCTGGCGCCACCTGAGGCAGCGCGCCTGGACGATGACTGGCCACACGGCACCCCGTGTCATAGACCCTTCCCGCTCGTCGTCGCCATCCAGACCATCCATCGGTAAAGCACCCGTTTTGACCGAGGGTTCCCGATCAGGCCGGCCTGTCAAGAACTTGGCATTTCCGTCTTTCACCAAACCGAATCTGTCCAGCAAAACGACAGGGATTGCGTCAGCCTTCGGGCCACCGAAACCCTTTTCTGATTGAACAGGTTGTCGGGTTGCGCTACGCTCTTGGCCCAAACCAGAAGAACTTTTCCCTTTGGACCAGCCTTTTCAGTGTAGTCTCAAGCCTCGCTGCCGTCAAAAGCGAAATGCTGTTGCAGCGCTTCGTGGGAGCCGCACCACCCAGAGCGTTCCGCAGGCTGTCTGATCCTGATTTTCCCTTTCTGCGGGCGCACCAACCTTGGGCCTGCTTGCGTCCACTTGGCGGGTGGCCGCCTTTCCATGGCCACTTCTCGCCTCTCTGTGAGGGAGATGTCTTTCTCCCGCCACTTCAATGGCAGGGGAATCAAGGCAAGCCTGACTTTTCTTGCCACGTTGGCGCTTGGCGCAGTTCATGCATCGTGTTGACCACTGTGTATACTCTTTCAACCCAAACCCGCACGTTACCATGAGCGACACTCTCACTGCACAAAAAATGATCAACCATTGCGTTGAAACCAGTAGCCCCATCGCCTCACCCCAGTCCAGCGAGGTGCTGGCCATCATTCCGGCCCGGGGCGGGTCCAAGGGTATCAGGCACAAGAACATCTGCACGCTCGGCGGGCTGCCGCTCATCGCGTACACCATCCGCGCCGCCAGGCAGTCGAGGCTGATCACCCGGGTGATCGTCAGCACCGACGACCCGGCCGTGGCTGAGGTGGCCCGGGAGCTGGGGGCCGAGGTACCCTTCATGCGGCCCCAGAGCCTGGCCACGGACACGGCCCTGCTCGGCTCCTGCGCGGACCACGCCCTGACCGAGCTGCGCGCGCAGGGATATGTGCCCGATGCCATGGTGGTCCTCTATCCGACCCATCCCTTCCGCACCCCGGCCACCCTGGACCACCTCGCGGGCAAGCTGCTTGCGGGCTACAGCCCGGTGCTCACGGTCAAGGGGGTCGATCCCGCTGCCCAGCGCTACGCTCGGCTGGACACGGACGGCACCGTGCGCATGCTGCATCCCGGCACCGACCCGGGCGATTCCACCTCCCTCCAGTACCGGGGCATGGGCCTCTTTGACGGCTCCCTGTTCCGGGCCGGACGAAACCCGTACATCCACGTGGTGCGCAACCCCATCAGCCGCATCGACATAGACACCCCCCGCGACCTCGCCCTGGCCGAAGAAGTGATCCGCTTGAACCTTTTCGATTTTTCCGGCGGCATCATATGATCGGCCGCATCGAGCACGACGCCCTGGGGCGGTATCAGGAATACGACGACGCCGTCCGCAACCTGAACGAGACAGTCAGGAGCCTCGGCCTTGTCCTGTCCCACCGGCCCGCCGACGAGACGGAACCAGACGAGAACATGGCCGCCGAGACACGGGCCTGGCTCGAATCCCTCGACCCCGGTGAGTCGGTGCTGCTGGTACGCGGAGAGGCCGTCTTCTGCACCCCGGAAGGAATCCGGGAGTCGGTGAGCCGCCACACGGCCACGGGCGGGCTGGTGGTGGGCGTTCGCCAGCCCCTGGACCACCCCTGCACCCTTTCCTCGCACCACGAGATCGTTGCCGGGGGATTTATCGAGCCGGACACGGCGGGCTACAGCGGGCATGTGGATGATCGACAGCCGCCCCTGCTGGGCGTCAGGCTCAATGACCACGGCACGGCCCACTGCGTCTGGAACCAGCCCCATTCGCCCCAGGACGGACTGCTCGTCAACGTGTTCTTCATGACCGGGGACGGGCGCGAAACCCATGTCGGCCCCCTGCGCTTCAACCAGACGAGCCGGGAACTGGCCGAGGGCCTCGGCACACACGCGGTCTCGATCTTCGTGGTCACCAGACGCGTCGACGACGGGCCGTCGGACCTGTCGATCCAGTATATGCCCGAGGGGTGCAACTGGGCCGTCAGCTACGGCCCCAGGCGAATGATCAACCTCGGCACTGGCAAGACCATCCATGGCCGTCAGGCGTATCCGGACGTCTTCCGAATCGAGCCGGGGTTGATGGTCGGCCGGGCAGCCGACCTGCTCAGGGCCGGGGAACAGCTCAGGGAACGGCGCGCCGCCGGAGTGCCCGTGACCATCGACATCCCGGTGAGCCATCAGGCCCGCACGCTGGCCGAGGCCGCACCCGACCATGTCCAGACCCGCAAGCCCCTGTCACCGGTCAGGCCATGCCCGCGCCATCTGGCAGACATGGCAGCCAGGAGCGTGGAGGCCATGCGGCCAGAAGGGTACCACAGCTATCGTTTTTCCACCGCCCTCACCGCCATCGCCGCATACCGCCGCAAGGCCGCGAACGCAGCCGGGCCGCAAGGGCGGCCCCGCGTCACCATGAGCATCGTGGACCGGGTTTCCCCCGGGCTGCCCGGCGAGCTGCGCAGCCTGGAGGCCTTTGGCAACGGCGATCTCGCCGTGTCCGACGCCCCGGGCAACCTCGCCCTGGTTCGTGGCGGCACGGTGCTGACCACCATGGCTCCGGGGGTAATGCAGCCCGGGCATCTGTTCGGCGACGGCGACACGGTCATGGTCTGCGACACCGCGGGCCGGGCCGTGTGGACCCTTGCGCCGGACCTGTCGGCGTCAGCCCTGCTCCGCCTGGATGACCTTGGCGACGAAGCGCGCCCCTTTGTTCCCCTGCGCGGCTCCCTGGCCGACGGCTGGTGCGTGCTCGTCCTGCGCCACAAGACGACCAAGTGGTCCACCCTGGCCCGGTTCCGCCCAAACGACCCCAAGGGAACCTGGGCCATGATCGACACGGCCAACCTGCTTTTCCCGGCCCTGGTCACGGGCGGGGAAGGCGGCTGTTTCCTCATCGAGCACACGCCCCTTGGCATCTGGCACTGCGACCAGGGCATGGCCCCGACCCGGCTGGCGTATCGCGACCTGCTGCCCGACGGCGTGGTGGCGGCCACGCAGGGGGACGCGCACAGCATCCTGACCTTCCGCAACCACTTCATGGCCGTGGCCCCGGACCTCTCCTGGACAGACCCGCTCGTGCCCGCCAGCGCGCTGGACAAAACGGGCCGCGCTGTCCACACCCCGGATGCCACGGCCCGCATGGCCCCGGACGGAACCTTGCGCGTCGTTGACAGCTGCTCGGGAACGATCCTGACCGTGCAAACCACGCCCCTGTAAGAACAAGGCAAAAAACCAACCATGCGCACCATTCACGCGGTCATGCGGCCGCAGGATTTCCGGGCCAACCGGCTCATGCTTCTCTTCAACGAACTGGCTGCGGTCCACGACCTGCGCCTGACGGTGATCCACAACACGAACGGCGAGTCGTGCCCGTCCTGCGCCGGGGAAACCGGATGGACCCTGCCGTTTCGCGAGATATCCTTCTCCTTTGACGCGCTGGGGCAGAGCGAGGGGGCCAAGGCCCTGTGCGCAGACATTCTGGGCGAGCGCCTAGGGCAGGGAGACCTCCTGCTCATCTCATGCGAGCATTTTCTGCCCCTGCTGCCGCGCGCCAGGGAGCTGGGCCTCGCCACATGGTATGATCAGCGGGAGATGTTTCTTTTCGGCGTGGGCGGCGACATCCGATCCGGCGAGGCCGAACGCCTGGACGCCTGGGAGCGGCGCTTTCTGCCCCACGCAGACTTCGTGACCACGGTGGATTCCCACGAGGAGTTCTGGAAGGGACGCTACGAAACCCTGGGCAGACCGTGCCACGTCATTCGCGGCGTGCCGCCCCGGTCGCCGGACCTCATCGCCCACTCCCGGGGCATGATCGAAGAGCGCGATATTGACGGCCGCATCGAACTGGTGATGATCGGCGGCATCCGCATCAACCAGGGACTCGAAGCCCTGCTGGATGGGCTGGAATTGCTGCCCCAGTCCTTCAATCTCCATCTCATCGGGCTGGTCAACCCGGCCTTTCGCAAGACTTTCGAGGCCCTGCTCGCGCACAAGGCCAATCCCGAACTGGCTGTGCATTACGGCGACTGGATGCCCTATGACGGGCTGGTCAGGACCATCGCCCGATTCCATGTGGGATTGATGCTCAAGCAGCCGGACAAGGGGCAGTACGGCATGATCGCCCGGGGCAATAGCCGCAAGCCCTTCACCTACATGCACGCGGGGCTGCCGTGCATCGCGCCCCACGCCCGGAGCGTGTGCCTGCAGGTGGCCGAGGAAGGGGCCGGGCTGCGTGTCGATGTGGCCCGCCCGCAGGCCCTTGCCGAGGCCATCACTGCCATCATCCAGGACCGCAAGACCTATGACACCATGGCCATGGCAGGCATCGACGCCATAGAGCGCACGTACAATTGGGAAAACGAATGGCTCGGGCTGCGCGAGGCCGCTGGCCGGGCGCTGGCCCTGTAGACGCGGAACCGACAGGCCGGGCCGCCGAGATCGTGCCTGATTCGGTTCAGGACGCCTTCAGGAGCGACTCCAGGTTGTCAACCACGCGCTGGGAGGCCTTGCCGTCGCCCAGCGGATTGTCCCAGCCCCTTGGGGCGGTCTTCCAGAAATCCAGGGCGAGCCTGACGGTGTTTTCGCCATACCCGGCGACGATGTTGGCGCCCACGGACACGGTCTCGGGCCGCTCGGTGTTGTCGCGCAGGGTGACGCAGGGCGTCTGGAGAATGCACGCCTCCTCCTGGATGCCGCCCGAGTCGGTGAAGACCCAGGCCGCGTCACCGGTGAGCCGGATCAGGTCCACATACCCCAGCGGCTCGATGGCCTGCACACCCTCAATGGCCTTGACTTGGTCCAGCATCCCGGCCTCGGTCAGGCGCAGGCGGGTACGCGGATGCATGGGGAAGACCACCTGGAACCCCGGGCCGCCCGCCTCCACGATCTGGCCGAGCATGGTCGGAACATGGGCCAGCCGTGACGGGACATCCACGTTTTCCTCGCGGTGGCTGGTGAACAGGGCGAACCGCCCCTTGGTCAGATTCAGGCGCTCCATGACGGACGGGCCGGTCTCTGACAGTCCCCTGGCGTAGAGCACGCTGTCCACGATGGTGTTGCCGGTCAGGAGGATTTCGCCGTTGACGTTTTCATGCCTGAGATTGTCCACGGCAGGCTGGGTGGGGGCGTAGAGCACATCGCAGATGTGGTCGAGGATGACCCGGTTGTGCTCCTCGGGCATGGACCAGTCCCGGCTGCGGTTCCCGGCCTCAAGGTGCACCACCACGAGGCCGAGCTTGCGTCCGGCCAGACCGCCCGCCAGGTTGGTGTTGGCGTCGCCGTCCACCATGACCACGCGCGGCCGGGCTTCAAGCAGCGCGGCCTCGATGCCTTCGAGCATCACGGCCGTCTGGCCACCGTGGGTGGGCTTTTCAGACACCCCCTGGATGGCGAAGCGCGGCTCAGGAAGCCGCAACTCCTCGAAGAACATCCTGTCCATATTGTAGGAATAGTGCTGCCCGCTGTGAATGATGTGAAAGGGCACCCCCCGCCGCTCAAGCTCCTTGATGATGGGGGCGAACTTGATGATCCCGGGCCGGGTGCCCATGACCACGGCCACCTCGGCGTTGAGCTTCTGTTGGGAGAGGGTTTTGAGCATGATGACTCCCTGGTGGGGCTTGTCGGTTCGGCAGGCCGCCCGCGGCGGGCTTCTCAGGCAGTAGCAGGCGGTGTGCGCAATGTCCATTCATACATGGCGATTCCGGCAGCGGCAAGGCCCCGGCACAGGCCGGACAGGGCCACTGCTGCCTCACGCCGCTCCCGGCCTGCCGCCTTGGCGGTTGCCCCAGCCCGGCCTTTGGCGTATCTAGGCTCCATGAAAATTGGCGTGCTCCAGCTCAATCCCGTGGTCGGGGACTTGGACGGCAACTGCGCGGCCATCAGGCAGGGCATGGCCGAGGCCCGGGCCATGGGCGCGGATCTGTGCCTGACCCCGGAGCTGGCCGTGACCGGCTACCCGCCGCGCGACCTGCTGCTCTATGACGGGTTCGTGCGCCGGGCCAGGGAGGCGGCGGACGCCCTGGCCAGCCACCTGGAGGCGGACGCCCCCGGCGGGACGCCCCTGCTCCTGGGCGGGGTGGAGCCGAATCCCTGCACGCTGGGCAAGCCGGTCTTCAACTGCGCCTTCTGGTGCGCGGGCGGCACCATCCGCCGCACCTTCCGCAAGACCCTGCTGCCCACCTACGATGTCTTTGACGAGGCCCGCTATTTCGAGCCCGCGCCCGCCGTACACGCCGCCTGCGGGGATCGGGGTGCCAACATCATCGAGCACCAGGGCCGGACCATCGCCGTGACCATCTGCGAGGACGCCTGGAACGACAAGGACTACTGGGAGACCCGCGTCTACCCGCGCGATCCGCTGGAAGAGGCCGCTGCCCTCGGGCCTGACCTCATCGTCAACCTCTCGGCCTCGCCGCTCTTCCTCGGCAAGCAGGCGCTGCGCGAGGACATGCTCGGGGCCGTGGCCCGCAAGTACCGCGTGCCCCTGGTCTATGCCAACCAGACCGGCGGCAACGACGACCTGATCTTTGACGGCCGCTCCTGCGCCTTTGGTGCTGACGGCAGGCTCACGGGCCGCGCCCCGGGCTTTGCGCCTGGCGTGACCGTGTTCGACCTCGACACGCCAGGGCCAAACGCCATCGCGCACGACGATTTCGGCCGCGAGGCCGAGACCTGGCGCGCCCTGGTCATGGGCACCCGCGACTATGTGCGCAAGAGCGGCTTTTCCACGGCCCTGGTCGGCCTGTCCGGCGGCATCGACTCGGCCGTGACCGCGGCCGTGGCTGCCGAGGCCCTGGGGCCGGAGAACGTCACCGGCGTGCTCATGCCCTCGCCCTATTCCAGCCAGGGCAGCGTGGACGACTCCCTGGCCCTGGCCGCCACCCTGGGCTTGAATACCCTGACCCTGCCCATCGCGCCCATCATGGACGCCTTCAGCCAGGCCCTGGCCGGGCCATTCGCCGGGCTGCCCGAGGACACCACCGAGGAGAACATCCAGTCGCGCATCCGGGGCAATCTGCTCATGGCCCTGTCCAACAAACGCGGGGCCATGCTCCTGACCACGGGCAACAAGAGTGAGCTGGCCGTGGGCTACTGCACCATCTACGGCGACATGTCCGGCGGCTTCGCGGTCATCTCGGACGTGGACAAGACCGGGGTCTTCGCCCTGGCCCGCTGGTACAACGCCCATGTGCGCCCAGCCATCCCAGAGGCGACCATCACCAAGCCCCCATCGGCCGAGCTGCGGCCGGACCAGAGAGACCAGGACTCCCTGCCGCCCTACGATGTGCTTGACGCCATCCTGGCCCTGCACATCGAGCGGCATCAGTCCGCGAGCCAGATCATCAAGGCGGGGTTCGACCCCCAGACCGTGGACCGGGTGTTGCGCCTGGTCCGCTCGGCCGAGTTCAAGCGCCGTCAGGCCGCACCGGGCATCAAGCTGACCCCGCGCTCCTTCGGCACCGGCTGGCGCATGCCCCTGGCCTGTCGCCGGGAGATTTGATTCACGGCCCCAGGCGGCCAAACACAACGACACCACATGCTTACAACCTGCATCGACCTGCTGACCAAGGACCATCTCCAGGGCAACCCCCTGGTCATCATGCTCGGCGACTGCCGCACCAGCCAGGGCGTGACGCCCGCGAGGCTGGTACGGTTCCCCGATGCCAGCCCCGAAACCATGGCGGCCATTGGGCGCATCCCTCTTGGCGAACTCCGCGGCGGCGTGGTCCTGGCGGTGGCCTCGGCCCTGGCCGAAACCGGCTACGAGGCGGTGCGCCGCATCCAGAAGCACCTCGTCTACTGCCTGATCAAGTACATCTGGTTTCCCAGCCAGGACACAGCCACCCCGGACCCCCTGGGCCTGGGGGGCGACAAGGGGCCGCTTGCCTACCTGGTGTATCAGGTCAGCGGCATGGAGAATCTTCCCCACATCCTGTCGTGGCCGCGCACCAAAAGCCTTGAAGGCGCGCTGACGCCCATGCCCGTGCTCCTGCTGCTGCCCGGCGACTCGCTGAACGATCTCGCGCCCCATCTTCCCGCCCTGGCCGAACGGTTCCTGATCATCTGCCTGTCCAAGACCCTGGCTTTTTGCAATGACGCAGGCGTCACGCCGGACATCGTGATCCAACTCGACACCCATGGCGAGCAGCACAATTTCTACCCGAGCGACATGGACCTCTCGAAAAGCTGGCTCGTGGCCCTGTCCTGCATCCCGGCCAGCCGCTATCTCCACCGCTTTGCCGGGATCTTCTGGATAGACACCTATGACCCCTGCCTGTTCGACGACGACTATGAAATCCGCAACTCCTGGCTCAGTTCGTTCATCCCCATGCTCGGAGCCGCCGAACTGCTGCGCCCGCCGATCCTGCTGGTGGCCGGGGCGGACCTCGCCTTCGGCTGCCGGGCGGACGGGCCATGCTCAACGGATGATGACCTGCCCCTGTCCGCCGCCCAAGGCCTTGTCGGCGTTGGAAGCAAGCCCTTTGCCGCCCGCCTGGGCAACGGCCAGATCGGGACCACCACCATGCAGTTCATGGCCACGGCCTACGAGGCCGAGACCATCGCCGCAGAGCTGCTGCTCAAGGGCGGCACCGGGTGCTACAACATCTCGCGCACCGGCCTGCTCGATCCGGCCGTGTTCGAGCACGCAGACCCGGCAGCCTTCCTGGCCGCACCGGCCATCGACCGGACAGTGTTCAGCCAGGGCATGGAGCGCGCCTCGCGGGTGGGCCTGCCCAAGGTGGCCGGGGCCAAGCGGATGCTCTACGAGCAGCTGAGCATCGCCGAGACCTTGGTTCATCAGGCCCAAGCTCTGGCAGCAGCCCCCGAGCCGGAAAAGTTCGCCGACAACCCCCTGCTCTCGGCCACCAAGCTGCTGACCCACCTGCATCCCGTGGCCGACACCGCCACCCGGATACACATTGCCCTTGAACTCATCCGGCGCTATCGCGACGCCCTGCGCCAGCGCATCACCGGGTTCCGGCTGGCTGACTGGACCGACCGGGGCAAGACCCTGCCCCTGCTCTGCCTTCCTGACGAGCGCGACGCGCTGCTGGCCGCCCTGAGCCAACGCTTTCCCAAGGCGCGCTGGCACGCCCTGCACACCTGGGAAAACAATTCCAACCGGACCGCCACCCTGAGGGTGGGAGCTCTGCCGCAGTTCCTGCACGACCATCCGGTGACACTGATCTCGCGCCGCTATGCCGACTGCGCAGACTATCTGCTGCGCCTGCTGCCCACGAACACCTCCCTGATCGTCGAGGATCTGCTGGCCGCGCCCTGGCCCCCGGGCCGAGGGACCTGACCGGGCCAAGGAGGCGCTCCCCAAAAAAAGACGCGAAAAACCCGCCAAGCGCATGCCGGGCGGGACGTGATACAAACGGGATCACAAGGGGCGGGACCAAACGAGGCGTGTCCAAACGAGACGCAAGGGGACGCTGCGCGGACGCAGATCACATGGTGTTGATCAGCGAACGGCCCTTGCCCTTGCCGTCGTCGACGATGCCGTAGGCCTTGATGTCCTTTTCAAGCTTGTCCAGCACAGCCTCCACAAGGTTCGCGCGCCGGGCGCGCCGGGTGGGGGCCGAGACCGAGCCGCCGTCGGCCATGGCCATGCGCACAGAGAAGATTACCTCGGTGGTGTCAGTCACCGCTCGATACGGGTCCTGGAGCGTGATCTCGATGGTCACATTGGCCAGCCGGGAGTCGTGCCGCCTGACAAACTCCATGATCCGCTCCCGCTCCCCGGGAGAGATGTCGTTGCGGCCGAGATCCCCGACAAAGGTGAGCTTGCGGTCGGCCGAGCGGTCGAACACGGTCTCGCCATCCGGGAGCATGTCCAGATTGAAGAAAATCGCCACACCGATGACGGCCAGGAGCACGAGAAGGAAATTCCTCGTCCTCTCCCTGCTCTTTTCCCTGCTGTGGCGACTTTGCATGACTTCTCCGACCTTTAGCGATCTTTTCCGACTGGGGAGTCAGACTCATACTACGATTTCGCCGTTTAGCAAAGCGGCGCGGCTCCTCTTGCGCGACACGCGTGCCCGGTGTACGACACAGCAGAAAATCCCGGAGAGTCATGACCATGCGACACGACGTCATCATCTGCGGCTGCGGTCCGGCCGGGGCGGCGGCGGGCCTGACCCTGGCCCGGCAGGGGCGCTCTGTGCTCATGCTCGACAAGGCCCACTTCCCGCGCCCCAAGCTGTGCGGCGGGCTGCTCACCTGGAAGACCGTGCAACTGCTGGAAACCGTGTTCGGCGAGACCATGGCCGACCTGAAAGATGCCGGAATCATCACCCACGTATCCGACCGCTACGTCATCCGCTTGGCCCGCACCGTGCTGGCCCAAGGCGGGCTGCCCTATCCCTTCCACTTCACGAACCGCACCCGGTTCGACGCCCGACTGCTGGAGCACGCTCAGCGGGCCGGGGCCGAGATCAGGACCGCGGCGCGCGTGATCGACTGCGACCCGGGCGCAATGGGCGAAACCCGGGAGGGCGGCTCCAGGCCCGCCAGCGTCACCCTGGCCGACGGCACGGTCCTCGAAGCAGACCGGCTCATCGGCGCGGACGGGGCCAACTCCGTGGTGCGCAACAGCTTCCCAAGGATCGACAAGGCCCGCTTCACCCGGTTCATGGCCCCGACCATCGAGGTAGCCCTGGACCCGGCCGCCCTGCCCGAGCCTGTGGATTGCCCGCAACTACACGTGGGCCTGCTTGAAGCAGGATACGGCTGGGTCTTTCCGGGCCAGGACTGCGTGCTGGTGGGCATCTGCGGCCTTAAGCAAAAAAACGTCAATTTTTCCAATGTTTTTAGAGAATTTATAGACTATCTCGGGATTGACCCGGCGGCCGTGCCGCCCCTGCGCGGCCACCCGCTGCCCTATGGCAATGCCCTGGCCGACCCGACCTGCGGCCGCGCCCTGCTGGCTGGCGACGCGGGCGGCTTCGTGGAGCCGCTCTTTGGCGAGGGCATCTTCTACGCCCTGTGTACCGGCCTGTACGCGGGCGAGGCCGTGGCGTCGTCCCTGGAACGCGGCGAAGCGCCCGGCCCGCTCTACACAGCCCGGCTGCACCGCGACATCCACCCCGAGCTGCGCGGGTCTGACAGGCTGCGCTGGCTTCTCTTCCGGGCCGTGAAACTGGTCGGACCGCGCTCCCTTGGCCTGTTCGTCAACACCGGCTCCACCCGGCTGGGCGAGATGGTCCACGGCATGCGCTCCTTTTCCTGGCTGCGCGGCAAGCGGTGGGGATTCATGGAACAATGACGGGCCTGACCGCCATGCCCCAAAAGCAAAAACGACACAGTCAAACCATCCGACAGGGGCATCTCAACGCCTCACTGAAGCGCCCCTGCCGGATCATCCGGCAGGGGCGCTTGGCAACAGGAGTTACGAGAGTGTGAGGGTCGTAACTATTCGTTGAGGGCTTCGTACACCTTGCCCACCAGCCCTTCGCCCGGGGTCAGGGTCTTGCCGCCCGGGGTCCACTTGGCCGGGCAGGCCTGCTCGGGGTGGTCCTTGAGGTAGGCGTTGGCCTCCATCTTGCGCACCAGCTCGTCGGCGTTGCGGCCCACGTTGTAGAAGTTGATCTCGGCGGAGACCAGCATACCTTCGGGGTTGATGACAAAGGTGCCGCGCAGGGCCAAGCCGGTGTCGTAGTCCCAGACATCAAAGAAGCGGGAGACCTCGCCGGTGGTGTCCGATGCCATCTTAAATTTCACGTCGGCCAGCAGCCTCTCGTCGTTCTTCCAGGCCAGATGGGCGAACTTGGTGTCCGTGGAAACGGAGATCACCTCGGCCCCGAGCCCGGCGAGTTTCTTGTGCTTGTCGGCCAGATCGGCCAGCTCGGTGGGGCAGACAAAGGTAAAGTCGGCCGGGTAGAAGACCAGGATGACCCACTTGCCCTGCTCGCGCAGCTCGCCGAGGTCCACCTCGCAGAAGCCGCCCTCGGCCGGGTCGTAGCTCTCCATGGCAAAGGGGGGCACTTTCTGGCCGACCCTGGCAAATTCCGGGAACATCTCGTCGTGGTTGTGTTCAGTTTCGCATCCGCAGCTCATATCGTTTCTCCATATGGTAAAAAGGGTGTAACAAAGTTATGAATGATTCCTATTTTCAGTCAAACTAGGCGCACGGCCCGGCTGCGTCAAGTCTTTTTTGCGCCCATTGCGCACTTTGCCCCCCGGGGCCTTGTGGTGTATAGGCATGGACTGCCGCCACGATGCGGCGTAGCGGCCCCTGGGGCCGAAGTACGGGTCAGGCGGGCCACAACCCACACGCCAACTGCCAGCAAACCAAAGAGAGCACGCATAATGAGTCACGGTTTCACCAAGGTCAGGGAGCTTGAAATCCAGGAAATGGCCGCCACGGCCCACCTGTATCGCCACGACCGGACAGGCGCGCGCGTCTTGTCCATCGTCAACAACGACGAGAACAAGGTCTTTGGCATCACCTTTCGCACCCCGCCGAAGGATTGCACGGGCGTGGCCCACATCCTGGAGCACTCGGTGCTCTGCGGGTCCGAGAAATACCCGGTGCGCGAGCCCTTTGTCGAGCTGCTCAAGGGGTCGCTCCAGACCTTTCTCAACGCCCTGACCTTTCCGGACAAGACCTGCTACCCGGTGGCCAGCGCCAATGTCAGCGACTTCTACAACCTCGTGGACGTCTATCTCGACGCGGTCTTTTATCCCCGGCTGACAGAGAATACCTTGAAGCAGGAAGGCTGGCACCTGGAGCTGGCCGGGCACGACAAGCCCCTGACCTACAAGGGCGTGGTCTACAACGAGATGAAGGGCGCGTATTCCTCGCCCGATTCCCTGCTCCATGAGCACTCGCAGCAGTCCCTGTTCCCGGACGTGACCTACGGCCTGGATTCGGGCGGCGACCCGGCGGCCATCCCGGATCTGACCTTTGAGCAATTCATGGCCTTTCACCGCGACCACTACCACCCCTCCAACGCCTACGCCTACTTCTACGGCGACGACGACCCGGACGCCCGCCTCGCCATCCTCGACGCCGTGTTCTCGCGCTTTGAGCCGCGCGAGGTGGCGGACAGCCGCGTGCCGCTCCAGCCCCGGTTCACCGAGGCGCGCGCCCTGCGCAAGCCCTATCCGGCCTCGGAGCGGCTGGACAAGGCCATGTTCACAGTCAACTGGCTGCTGGCCGAGACGGCCGACCCCAATCTCAACCTCGCCATGCACATTCTGGAACACATCCTGGTGGGCATGCCCTCCTCGCCGCTTCGGAAGGCGCTCCTGGATTCGGGCCTGGGCGACGATCTCGCTGGCGTGGGCCTGGAGGCGGACATCCGCCAGATGTTCTTTTCCGTGGGTCTCAAGGGCATGCACCCGTCCAACGCCATCAAGGTGGAGTCCATCGTCTTCCACACCATCAAGGAACTGGTGGAGGGAGGCATCGACCCCAAAGACATCGAGGCCGCAGTCAACTCCGTGGAGTTCGACCTGCGCGAAAACAATACCGGCTCCTACCCGCGCGGCCTCTCCCTCATGTTCCAGGCCCTGTCCACCTGGCTTTACGACGACGAGGACAGCGAGGGCGACCCGCTGCTGCTCCTGCCCTTTGAGGAGCCCCTTGGGAAGATCAAGGGGTGGCTCGCCTCGGGCGAGAGGATCTTCGAGGAGCTGCTGGCCCGACTCTTCCTGCACAACCCGCACCGCACCACCGTGCTGCTGGAGCCGGACCGGAAGATGGCCAAGCGCGTGGCCGCCGATGAGGCTGCCCGGCTCCAGGCCGTCAAGCAGGCCATGACCCCGGCCGACCTCGACCGGGTCATGGAAGAGGCCGGGGAACTGACCCGGCTCCAGGCCGAGCCGGACGCGCCCGAGGCCCTGGCGAGCATCCCGCGCCTGTCCCTGGCCGACCTGCCCGCCGAGAACAAGGCCATCCCCACCGAGGCGCGCACCCTGGGCACCACCCCGCTCCTTTTCCACGACCTCGTGACCAACGGCATCGCCTATGTGGACTTCGCCTTCGATCTCGCCCTCGTGGAGGACGGGCTGCTGCCCCTGGTGCCCATCCTTGGTCGCGCCCTGACCGAGACCGGCACTGCCGAGCGCGACTATGTGGACCTCTCCCAGTGGATCGCCCGTACCTCGGGCGGCATCTGGGCGCAATCCTTCACCGCCCCGGTGCTCGGTTCGGACCGGGCCGAGGCGCGGCTCATGATCCGGGCCAAGGCCACGGCCGACAAGTTTGCCGAGACCGCCGACATCCTCACTGAAATCCTGACCTCGGCCCGCCTCGACAGCCGGGAGCGCGTGGGCCGCATCGTGTCCGAGGCGCGCGCCCGGGCCGAGCAGCGGCTGGTGCCCTCGGGCCATCAGGTGGTGGCCACCCGGCTGCGCGCCCGCACCCACGCGGCCCACGCCATGGAGGAGCGCATGTCCGGCGTGACCGGCCTGCTCTTCCTGCGCGACCTCGAAGCCCGGGTGGAGAAGGATTTCGACTCCGTGGCCAGCGACCTGGAGCGGTTGCGCGGGCTGCTGCTCACCCGTTCCGGTCTGGTGGTCAACGCCACCATGGACGCGGATATGCTGACCCAGTGCGAGCCCGCCCTGGCCTCGGTGGCCGCGGCCCTGCCCGATACCACGGCCGCACCCGCCCTGCGCGGCCCCCTGACCCTGCCCGACCGCGAGGGGCTGGCCATCCCGGCCCAGGTCAACTATGTGGGCAAGGGCGTGAGCGTGGCCGAGCATGGCCTCTCCTTCACCGGCGCGGCCCTGGCCGTGAACAAGCTGCTGCGCACCGGCTACCTGTGGGAGAAGGTGCGGGTGCAGGGCGGGGCCTACGGTGCCTTCTGCCTCATCGACCGGGTGGGCGGCAGCATCGCCTTCGTCTCCTACCGCGACCCCAACCTCGCAGCCACCCTGGACGCCTTTGACGCGGCCGCCGACTACCTTGAGCACATCGACCTGTCCAGCGACGAGCTGGAAAAGATCATCATCGGAGCCATCGGCGAACTGGACGCCTACCAGCTTCCCGACGCCAAGGGCTTCACCGCCCTGGTCCGCCACCTGACCGGCCAGGACGATGCCTACCTCCAGACCCTGCGCGAGCAGACCATGGCCACCTCGCGCCAGGACTTCGCCGAATTCGCCCGGGCCGTGCGCGCCAACGCCGCCCACGGCACTGTCTGCGTCCTGGGCGACGAGGAGGCCATGGCCGCCACGGACCTGGGCCTGGACATCACCCGGGTGCTGTAGCACCTGACCCTGTCACGAATAAACGGCCCGGTACGCTTTGGCGTACCGGGCCGTTTTGCGTCTGCTCCCGCCCCATGCCGGCCGGGACAGTCCTGATGCCCCTCGCCGGGCTACTCGCGGTCCCGGATATGCACATCCCGCTGCGGGAAGGGTATCTCCACGCCCGCCTCGGCAAATCTGCGGCATATCTCGCGGGCCAGCTCATGGGTGATCCGGCCCCGGTCATGGGGCCGCGCGGCCCAGACCAGCAGCTCGTAGTTGATGGACGACTCACCGAATGAGCGCAGCCGCGCGCGCGGCTCGGGCGTGCGCATGACCATGGTGTTTCCCTCTGCTGCGCCCAGCAGCGCGGCCTCCACCCGGTCCAGGTCCGAGCCATAGGCCACCCCCACCTTGATGGCCACGCGAAAGTGCGGCTCAGGCGCGCTCTGATTGACGATCTTGACGTTGGTTATGACCGAGTTGGGGATGGTGATCATGACGTCGTCGCGGGTGAGGAGCCGGGTGCTGCGCATGCCCACGGCCTTGACCTCGCCGCGCTCGCCCGAATCGAGCACGATGTAGTCCCCGGCGCGAAACGGCCGGTCCAGAAAGATGGACACCCCGCCAAAGAAGTTGGCCAGCGTCTCGCGCGCGGCCAGGGCCACGGCCACGCCCGCAATACCGGCCGAGGCGAACACCGCCGTAACCGGCAGCCCGAAATACCCGCCCACCCGGTAGAACAGGGTAAAGACGAGGCCAAGGGAGACCAGCCGCCCCACAAGCTTGATGACATCGGCGTTGAGCGCCTCTTCCCTGATCCGCTGCGAGGCGATGAAACCCATGGTGACGACATTGCCCGCCACCAGGATGGCCCAGGCCGCGAACACGGCCAGCGCGGCTTCGAGAAACATGGTCACACCGGCGAGCACGCGCCCGGTGATGTTGATCTGGGTGTTGAGGATATGCTCGTCGAGCAGGCACACCCCCATGGCCACGACCGGGAAGACCAGCCGAGAGAATCGCCAGTCATGGGTGGTGGCCCGCCGCCGCCAGTTGCTGTGCCAGCGCAGCAGCGGCCACAGCAGCAGACCGCTCGCCGCCAGCGTGAACCCCAGGCCGAGCCACTGCCACACGGCCTGCCCCAGGTAGCCCACACGCATCCACCCCGGCAGCGCGGCGATGATCCCGTCGGGAATCATCCACCCGGACGAGTAGATGTACTCCTCGTAAATTCCCTTGGTCAAGCCGTCGCGGTAGGGCAGGTGGCGCACCTCGTCGTAGAAGCCGCCGAGCCGGTCCACTGTCGCCGGGGTGAAGAGGAAGGAGCCGACGCGCCCGCCCTCGGGCACCGCGCCGATCATGATCTCGGTATGGGGGATGCGCCAGACAGTGAGGTTCCTGGCCCGGACCTCTTCGGCGTCGGGGATGTCGGCCGGGTCGGGCACGGGGATGCGGTCAAGTATCTCACTCAGCCGGAGCACGGACTCCAGGGCCACATCCCTTCTGATGGAGGGAGCCACCTCACTCAGGTCGAAACACCGCTCGGCCCGCTGACGTGCCTCAAACACCTCGCGCTCGTCGGCCGCCTGGTCCATGGCATCGTAAAACGCATCGGAATACTTGATAAAGCTCTCAAAGGTGGCCCGAGGGCTTGAGGTGTCCGGCGGCTCCAGCGGGAACATGGTCAGGGGAGAGGCGGCGCAGACGCCAGAGGCAAGCACCAGGGCGAGGCAGACCGGAACGAACAATCGGACCGATATGGTGGGGCGCATGGAAACTCCGTGTGTTGCTGGTCATCTCATGGCGCGGATTAAGCCTGCGCAGGTTATACCCGAGCCGGGTCATGTGCAAAGGAAAGCTGCTCCGGCGGGCAGGCTCAGATGAGCCCGGCCTCGTCGAGCAGGGGCAGGAGCGCGCCCACGTCCGGGGCGATGAAGTCCGGCTTGAGGGCGGCAAAGGCATCAATCCCCAGGCGGCCGCTGGTCACAGCGGCGCACAGCGCGCCCGCGCGGCGGCCGGTCTCCACGTCCATGGGGTGGTCGCCCACCATCAGGGTCCGGGCCGGATCCGCGCCCAGGTGCCCAAGGGCCTGCATCAGGTGGGCCGGGTCCGGCTTGACGCGCAGCGCCTCCTCCCGGGCCACAAAGGCCCCCACCTCGGCATCGATGTCTGGAAACACGACGCGCACGGCGGCCGAGATGTTGCGGGTGATGACGCCGGTGGCCACGCCCCGATCGCGCAGCAGGGCCAGGGCGGGCCGGGTGAAGGCAAAGAGCCGCCCCTCGCGGGCCGCGTCCAGCTCCATGGCCGCCAGGACCAGCCTGCCGCGCGAGGCGAACTCCAGCCCCTCGTCGCGGTCCCGCTCCATGGCCCGGGCCACCAGCTGATCGAGCCACTCCAGGGCGGGCGTGGCGTCCGGCTCGGGCCGCTCGCCCAGAAACACCTCGCCAAGGGCCGCGATCTTGCGCTTCATCAGGTCAAAATCCAGGGTCAGCTCGGCCAGGGTGCCGTCAAAATCAAAGACAACAGCGTCGAGGCGGCTCATGGCAGCACTCCGGCCTCGCCAGCCAGCCCGCGCAGGATGGCCAGGTTGCGCACGTCGTCGGCCAGGTCCGTGTCCTTGGGCGTCTCCAGCACCTTGGGCACTGCGGCGAATCGCGAATCGCGCATGAGCAGGCGAAATCCCTCAAGGCCGATGGCCCCCTGCCCGATATGCTCGTGCCGGTCCTTGCGCGCGCCCAGGTCGGTCAGGGTGTCGTTGAGGTGGAAGAACCTGAGCCGGTCCAGGCCGATGACCCGGTCGAAGCGCTCAAAGGTCGTGGCATAGGCCCCGGGGGTGCGGATGTCGTAACCCGCGGCAAAGGTGTGGCAGGTGTCGTAGCACACGCCGAGTCTCTCCGGGTGGCGCGAGCACTCCATGATCCGGGCCAGCTCCTCGAAGCTCGCCCCGAGGTTGGTGCCCTGGCCCGCCGTGGTTTCCAGCAGGACCATGACCCGGCTCGTGCCCGAGCGCTCGATGGCCCGGTCCAGGGCCGTGGCATAGCGGGCCACACCCGCCTCCACGCCCTGGCCCAGATGGGAGCCGGGATGGGTGACGAGATAGGGAATCTTCAGGGTTTCCACCCGCCGCAGTTCCTCGGAAAACGCGGCCAGCGAGCGCTCATGCAGATCCGGGTCAGGCGAGGCGAGGTTGATCAGGTAGGAATCGTGGGCAGCCACGGGATGATCGCCCCACTGCGCCCAGGCCTCGCCAAAGAGCTCCGCGTCAAGGGCGGAAAGCTCGGGGATACGCCACTGGCGCTGGTTGCGGGTGAAGAGCTGCAGGGCCGTGCCGCCCACCGCGCCGATGTGGGCAAAGGCCATGTGCAGCCCCCCGGCAATGGACATGTGCGCCCCCAGCGGGCCGCCGGGTTGCGCCGGAACGCGACCGCTCTGCGCCATCATCATCACCTCGTCCGCGCGAGCGGTCCCGGCTAGTCGATCCAGGCGCCCAGGGCCTCGACGATCTTCTGGGCCTGGGCCTGGCTTGAGATGTTGAACTTGGACTTGGGCCGGTAGGTGCCGTCCACCTTCTGATAGCGGCGGATGGAGAACTTGTCCGGCCCGAATTCGCCCTTGGCGCGGTTGAACTCCTGGTAGCGGAAGACGATGGTGGTCCAGGCGCCCTTGGACAGGACGACCTTGTCCAGCTCCTTGACGATAAGCTGGTTGTCCTCGGAATAATTGATGGTGATCTCTTCGACAGTGGATGCCATGGACTGCTCCTTGCGATGGTGCTCGCCCCCAAGGGCGGCAGGGCTCTACCTCTACATAGGTAATGGGCAAAGGGCAAGAGGCCCCCAGGAGCCCGGCACAAGCGTCCCCAAACGGAAAGAACACCTGGAGAAACGGGAATCGGGTTGACGAAACATTCGCCCTGGCGTAACGGCAATATTACTCTGCGCTTTTACCTCGCCCCTGCCTCGCCACGGGCGGGCCGGGCGCATGAGCTGGCATTGGCGCGGGGCGGCCGCCGCACCGCCGGGAGCGACCCGGCGGACAGCCCCTCCCCGCCGGATTCCCATTTCATTTGGAGCCTCTTGCAATGAAAAGCATTTATGTCGGCAACATTCCCTTCAGCGTTTCCGAAAACGACATCCGCGACATGTTCGGCGCCTACGGGCGCGTCGTGTCCGTGAAACTGGTCGAGGACCGCGAGACCGGCCGTTTTCGCGGCTTCGGCTTTGTGGAGATGGACGATGCCGACGCCCTGTCGGCCATCGAAGCCCTGGACGGCAAGGACATGAGCGGACGGACCCTCAAGGTCAACGAAGCGCGGCCTAAAGAACCCCGCCCCCGCCGCTAACGCCGGGACCGGTCCCCACCGGCCCGCATCCCGCCCCGCGAGGCGGTTTCCCGCTCCCGGACGGGGTCTTGGTTCATGCCCAGCGAACCGCTGCGCGGCGCGGCCTGACGGCCTGACACGGGCTCGGACGCCGACACGGAGCTGGCGCGAACAGAGTCGCGCTGCGGGCATGAACGCCCCATGACCGGGCCGACCGGCCCGTTCGCGCTTTGTTGCGCCCTCTTCCACCCCCTGCCCGCTCCCGGCGGAATCAATCGGCCAGGGCCAGCCGCAGGCCAAAGCTGACAAAGAGCACGCCCACCGCCCGCTTGATCCAGACGCCAAAACGCCCGCCGCCGCCAAGCATGGTGGAGAGCCGGGCCGCAGACCACGCCCACAGCAGGTTGATCAGGGTGCCGTTGACAGTGAATATGACGCCCAGCAGGAGGAAGGCCATGGGCCTGGACCCGGCCCCCGCATCCACAAACTGGGGCAGGAAGGCGAGGAAAAAGAGGGCCACCTTGGGATTGAGGGCGTTGGTCAGGAACCCTTGCGTGAGGACCTTTCTGGCCGAGACCCGGGCCAGCGTGTCGCGCCCGCTAGCCTGACCGCCTGCTTGCCCACCGGAAACGCTGCGGCCATTGCCCCGGCCAAGGAGCATGACCGCGCCGATCCACACCAGATAGGCCGCGCCGACCAGCTTGACCACCAGAAAGGCCGTGGCCGAGGTGGCCAGAATGGCCGACAGCCCCAGCGCGGCGGCAAAGACATGCACAAAGCACCCGGCCCCGATGCCCAGGGCGGCCACGGCCCCGTCGCGCAGCCCGTGGGCCGCGCTGCGGCTGACGATATAGGCCACGTCCTGGCCCGGCGTGATGTTCAGGAGCAGGCCGGAGAGAATGAAGAGGGTGAGATCGTGGGTACCGAGCATGAATGATCCTCGTGGCGGGTTTTCGCGCCCCATGGCAGGGCGGTCACTTCGGGCTACGCCCGAGGCTCGGGGGAGTCAACCCCTGGACAGAACACGGCTCAGACCGATGGCGACACGTCAATCCGACCAGCCCTTCACTTGAACAAATGCCTTTCGCGGGCAGTGACATGGATCCATTGACAGCTTCAACAGTAAAACATACTCTTTTGACAACCATTACCAAGGAGACTTGATGTTTACGCATTTGGATTCTGTTTATTATGCATAGCAAGGGCTATTGCATAACAAAATGATATTTTAGGCAATAGCTCTTGCTCAGTCCTGACACAAAAACAGGAGGAGCATAATGAGCTACAAGAAAGCAATTGATATCTTGCCGCACAACGTTTTGAGTGAGGTTCAGCAGTATATAGACGGTGAATACATTTACATCCCGCGCAAAGAAGAAAGAAAACAGTCGTGGGGTGCAAATACGCAGACAAGAGAAACCATTCGGGCGCGGAATAGCGAAATCCTGTCCAGGCGTTTGGCAGGTTGCTCTGTTGCAGAATTGGCCGAGCAATACTTCTTGTCAGAAAAGGCTATATACAAAATAATCAATGCCAGTAAAACCGGCTAACAACCTAGCGCCCTGACTTTTGTCGGGGCGCTTTTTCTTTTCTGAAACAAAAAGTAGCGTGCGCACTGTGACTGTACGGAGTATTACTGCGTGTACACTGTACAACCACATTGTCGAGAAGGAATCAATGCATGCTCATTGTTCAGATTCTTGACATGGTAACATCTTTTCCAGAATCTGCTCTGCAAAAACAGGCATTTTGGAATAATCACTTCACAGCACAACTTGGTAAAAGGAGATTCTGCATTGGACATCCCACGTATCTACACCATTACAGAAAGTGCTCACCGCATCCACAACCCGTTCACACCAGAAAAGCTCGCCACACTCGGTGCGGCGTTGCGCCTGGAATCGGGGATTCGTATTCTCGACCTCGGCAGCGGTTCAGGCGAGATGCTGTGCACTTGGGCACGGGATTACGGAATCATCGGCGTCGGCATCGACATGAGCCGGTTGTTTTCCGAGCAAGCGAAACTCCGCGCTGATGAACTCGGGGTCGCCGATCAGGTCGTGTTCACCCACGGCGACGCTGTCGGCTATGTCGCGGGGGAAAAGGTCGAGGTGGCAGCCTGTCTCGGCGCCACGTGGATCGGAGGGGGAGTAGCCGGCACCATCGAGCTTCTGGCGAAGAGCCTCTGCGCCAACGGAATCATCCTCATCGGCGAACCCTACTGGTTGCAGATACCGCCGACGGAAGACGTTGCCAAGGGATGCGGAGCCAATGCTATCTCCGACTTTCTCCTGCTTCCAGACCTTCTCGCGTCCTTCGACGGCCTCGACTACGATGTTGTGGAAATGGTTCTGGCAGACCAAGAAGGCTGGGATAGGTATGAGGCGGCCAAGTGGCTCACCATGCGCCGATGGCTTGAATCAAATCCCGACGACGACTTCGCGAAAGAGGTTCGAACCAAGCTGACCTCGGAACCGAAACGCTACGCCGCGTACACCCGTGAATACCTCGGCTGGGGCGTGTTCGCGCTGATGGCGCGGTGATGTGAGGCGGCGGGGATATTCGGCGGGTTGTCAACGACTGGGGCGGCTGCGCTCCACTCTGTGGCTCGTCGAAGTGTGGGTTCATGTTTAATTGCGGAACACCCAAACAGCTAATGGAATTCACCCACAAAGGACTCCGCCCGCCCTAGCCCTGCCGGTCCATGCTCCGGTAGTTGATGGCCTCGGCCAGATGGGCCGGGCCGATCCAGTCGGCTGCGTCCAGGTCGGCGATGGTCCGGGCGATGCGCAGGATGCGGACGTAGGCACGAGCCGAGAGGCCCAGGGTCTCCACCGCCCGCTTGAGAAAGGCGTGTTCGGTCTCGCCCAGGCGGCACCAGTCCTCAAGGGCCGAGCCGGTCAGCTCGGAGTTGAGGGTGATGGGCTGGTCCGCGTAGCGCGTTGACTGAATGTCCCGGGCCGCCAGAATCCAGGTGCGCATGGTGGCCGAGTCGATGTCGCCTCGGGTCTGCTTGAGGTCGTCATAGGGCACGGCCGGGACCTCCACCTGCAAGTCGATGCGGTCCAGCAGCGGGCCGGACAGGCGCGATCGATAGCGCTGCACGGCCAGGGGCGAGCAGGTGCAGGGGTGGGTGTCGTCGGTCAGGTAGCCGCAGGGGCAGAGACTTGTTTTCGTTTGGACAACAGTGTAACATACTATTCATGTCAAAAACAAATAGAGAAAAAAGTCATGCATATAGCTATATTAGAATGTCTTCCAAGAAACAGCTTCATGGCGACAGCTTACGAAGACAACTTGAGGCCACCCAGAGATACGCGGAGGCGAATGGACTTATCCTCGATGATACCCTGCGAGATCTAGGGGTTTCGGCGTACACGGCGGCGAACGTCACTGAAGGAGCCTTGGGCAAGTTTTTGTCCCTTGTCCGCGAAAGGCAAATACCAAGTGGCTCTGTACTGATCGTGGAATCGCTGGACAGAATTTCACGTGCCAAGGTTTTAGATGCATTCGACATCTTTCGCGAAATTGTTCGCGCAGGAATAAAAATACATACACTTGAGAACGGAAAAACATACACACATAAAAACATCAACGATAATTTTAGTGACCTGCTGATTTGTTTGGGAATTATGGCGAGGGCAAACGAAGAGTCCGAAAGAAAATCAGAACGGCTCGGAGCGATGTGGGATCAAAAACACTATCTGGCACAGAAGGGTGTTCCTATTGGCGGCCTCCATCCGGCATGGGTCAAGTACTGTTCCGACGAAAACAAATACACATTGGTCACAGAAAGGGCGGAACTGATTCAGCGGATGTTCGCGGAAACAGTCGCCGGGTATGGCCGCCGAATGATAGCTATGCGGTTCAATACAGAGGGAATCAAGACATGGGGGCATTCGAAAAACGGCTGGTCGGCTTCATATATTGGCAAAATCGTTGATGGTAGGTCGGTCCTCGGAGAATATCAGGCATACACTAGTGGTAAGCGCCAAGGTGGAAAGCGAATTCCATTTGGAGAACCAGTGAAAGGATACTGGCCACAAGTGGTTGATGAAGACACCTGGTTGCGGGCTCGGGCTGCCTCAAAACGGCGAAGGCTCAAGCCAGACACAGGTGGAAAAGGCAACAACGGATTCGTTTCTAATATTTTTCGTAAGGTCGCTCGTTGCGGACTTTGTGGATGTGCTATGCGTTTGCGGCGTGGACGGGCATCTGATGGTGATAATGACAAATACCTTGCCTGTGATGGTCGAAGCCGTGGAACAAACTGTGAACACACCACGTTTCACAAGTATATCCATATCGAAAATGGACTACTAGATGGTCTCCTGCGAGAAGTAGACCTCGACTCCATTGGTAACGAGAAAAAAATCAAAAAACCAGATTTGCAAGAGGATTTGTCAAAGGCACGAATCGAGTTGGCTGAATACACGCGAAACCTAAAGAAATTGGTTGAAACTTTTGGGGCTGACTCAATTCCTCAAGTTGAGACACGTATTCGAGAGCTGAGCGAGGAAGCAAGAGCCTGTGAAGAACGTGTGCTTGATCTTGAAGACCTACTTGCAGAAAGCAGGGCAAGGCCATCGGTAGGAAAAAGGCAATCCAACATCCTTGCTTTGACCGACAGGTTGAAAAAAGCGAATGTCCAGGAGTCATCACGGTTGCGCGAAGAATTGGCGGCCGAATTAAAACGAGTTGTTCGCAAAATAACCTTCTTCCCTGAACGCGCAGCTGTTTTTGAGATTGGTGGTGAACACACTGACATGCCGGACATGACCGTGTATTATGTTTGCTTTTGCCCTCCCCCGCGGAAAGTGAACGAAAGCGTCGTCTGGCAACGGTATCTCAAAAAAAACATTATAGACCACGCAACCCTAATAGAAAACGGACCATTTGTGTACCTGGATGGAACTCCCGTACCACCAGACGTCACTCACTATGACTGGGATTTAGAGGATCTTAAAAAATGGATAGCTATTCGATCAAAAACGGTACATGGAGCAGTTAATGCATCTCTACCCCAAAGGTAGCCTACGCAATGCAACCGTTCAGACCGCCCCACCTTCTCAGGCAGCCTTTCTCGGTTAACCACCAATATGTAAGGGTTGCAGCCTGTTAGCCGCAATCCTTGATCATTCTGGCGCCGAAGAGAAGACTCGGAACTCTTCAGATTTCGGCATCGTGGCAATATGTTGATATTGTTTAATTATTCCGTTTGGGCGTGTTCTTCCTGTTTGAAGAGAGACCTAGCATTTTGACCCTGCTTCAGCAAG
Organism: Pseudomonadota bacterium; assembly: GCA_043824835.1. GTDB lineage: Bacteria > Desulfobacterota > Desulfovibrionia > Desulfovibrionales > Desulfovibrionaceae > Pseudodesulfovibrio. The sequence goes on from JBDRSO010000024.1 coordinate 63,740, forward strand.
GAGCTATAAT
>JBDRSO010000025.1:0-6495 GCA_043824835.1 Pseudomonadota bacterium
CCCTTCCCCCTGGACCCCCATCCCATCCCCTTTCCCAAACTTTTTGGCGGGGGGGGTGAAGGAGAACAAGAAGAAAGGAATGAAAGTGATAGAGAAAATTTTCAGGAAGCTTCTGGATGGGGAGCGAATCGGCGCGGACGAGGCCATGGTTCTGCATGATCACGCGGAGCTGGCCGACCTGGGGTGGCTGGCCCACCGGGTGCGGCTGGCCAAGCATCCCGAGCCGGTGGTCACCTATGTGGTGGATCGCAATATAAATTATTCCAATATCTGCGTGTGTTGCTGCAAGTTCTGCGCGTTTTATCGCGAGCCGGGTCAGGAAGGTGGCTATGTCCTCTCCCTGGACGAGATCAGCCGCAAGATCGAGGAGACCATCGCCCTTGGCGGCACGCAGATTCTCATGCAGGGCGGCCATCATCCGCACCTGCCCCTTTCCTGGTACGAGGAACTCCTTGCCCACATCAAGGCCAACCACGCCATCCACATCCATGCCTTCTCGCCGCCGGAGATTGTCTTCTTGAGCGAGCTTGAGCGCATCCCGGTGGCCGAAGTCATTGGGCGATTGCGCAAGGCGGGACTGGACTCCATCCCCGGCGGAGGAGCCGAGATCCTGGTGGACGAGGTCCGCTCACGGGTCGCGCCCAACAAATGCCCGGCCGGGCAGTGGCTGGCGGTCATGGAGGAGGCCCACGCCCAGGGGCTGCGCACCACGGCCACCATGATGTTCGGCCATCTGGAGAGCGTGGAGCAGCGTGTGGAGCACATGCTGGCCGTGCGCGAGGTGCAGGACCGCACCGGCGGCTTCACGGCCTTCATCCCCTGGACCTTCCAGCCCGACCACACCGCCTTGAGCCATTGCCGCAAACTGACCAGCGTCGAATACCTGCGCACCCTGGCCCTGTCGCGCATTCTCCTCGACAACGTGGACAACATCCAGGTCTCCTGGGTGACCATGGGGCCGAAGATCGCCCAACTCGCCCTCTTCTTCGGTGGCAACGATTTCGGCTCGACCATGATCGAAGAGAACGTGGTCAGGGCCGCGGGCGTCTCCTTCAGCCTCTCACGCGAGGAAATTCATCGCCTCGTGGAGGACGCCGGATTCACGCCCAGGCAGCGGACTATGGCTTACGGCACAGTGGAGGACCGCCCATGACCGTGCGCATCGGCAAGATCGGCTACCTCAACGTCCTGCCCATCTACCACCCGCTGGAAACCGGGATCATCGACAGCGACTTCTCCATCGTCTCCGGCCCGCCCTCGGCCCTGAACCGGCTCATGGACGCGGGCCAGCTCGATGTCTCGGCCGCGTCGAGCATCGAATACGCCCGCCATCCCGAAAAATACCTGCTCCTGCCCGACATCGCCATCGGTAGCCGGGGGCCGGTGCAGAGCGTGCTGCTCCTCAGCCGCGAGCCGGTGGAATCCCTGGACGGCGCTACCATCATGGTCAGCGCCCAGACCCACACCTCAGCCGCCCTACTTCGCGTCTTGCTAGCAGAGTGGAAGGTCCAAACCCACTTCGTCACCGGCGACGCCACGGCCATCCTCTCAAGGGGTGACAGGCCACAGGCCATCCTGTGCATCGGCGACGAGGCGCTCAACCTGCGCTTCCACCCTGACTACCCCGTGCGCACCGATCTTGGCGAAGCGTGGCGCGCTCTGACCGGCCTGCCCTTCATCTTCGGCGTGTGGATCGCCCGGCGCGACAGTCTGGCCCGGAGCAAAGCAGCCGTGCGCCGTGCCTGCGAGGCACTGACCGAAGCCAAACGCTGGGGCAAAGCCAACATCGGCTCCATGTGCGCCCTGGCTGCGGAGCACAGCTGCCTGAGCCGACAAGAGCTGCGCTCGTACTTCGACGGTCTGGTCTACGACCTGGGCGAAGCGGAAATCCAGGGCATGACCCTCTTCTATCGCCGACTGGCCGAACAGGGGCTCATCGACGCAGTGCCGCCCCTTGTCTTTCTCCCCTGACCCCAACCACGCGAAAAGGCCCGGACGGAAACCGCCCGGGCCTTTTCGCGTCTTTGCCCAACCTTCACCGGCCCAGGCAATGATCCACGAACGCCTTGTACGCCGGGAACATCTGACGCTCCCTGCGGTAAACGAGGTAGAAGCGGCGACGGGCAATCAGTTCGGGCACATCAAGGCGCACAAGCGCTCCGCTCTCCACCAGCTGCCGAGTGGCCAAATGGGAGGTGACGCTCAGCCCCACTCCGCTCAGCACATGGGCCACGGCTTCGCAGGTGCCGTCCACCCAGCAGCGGACATTGATGCACTGCAAACTCAGCCCAAGACCGGCCAGGGTGTCTTCGAGCACCCGCCGAGTGGCCGAACCGCGCTCACGCATGACCCACGGCAGCCCGGCCAGATCGCGCACGGACAGGGGGGTGTTGGCGGGCGGGAGCCACGGGGCGACGCTCGACGCCACCACCACGGTCTCGTCTTCGAGCAGCGGATGCACGGCCAGTTCATCGCTCTCGGGCCGGTGGCCCATCAGGCCAAGGGGCCACTGCCCATCGGCCACCCGGGACGCGACCTCGGACGAGTCGCCGGTCTGGACGCGGAAGGAAACCAGGGGATAGCGCAGGCTGAATCCGGCCAGAAAGCCGGGAAGGATGTGATGGGCCGGGATGGTGCTGCATCCGATGACCAGCTCGCCCACCACCTGGTCGCGCAGGGTCTCGATGCGTGAACGCGCCTGCTCCACCTGGCTGAAGATGGCGCGGGCGCTGCGGTAGAGGATGTCGCCCGCCTGGGTCGGCAGAACCCGGCGACCCAAGCGATCAAAAAGCCGGACCCCGAGTTCGGCCTCAAGGTTGGCCACATGGGAGCTGATGGTCGGCTGCGACAGGAACATCACCTCGCCAGCCCTGGAAAAGCTCTGCGTCTCGTAGACATGGCAGAACGCCTCAAGCTTGCGGATATCCATGCTCCCTCCCTGAAACCGTATGGTGGTCGGTACGCAAAGAAAAAGGGGCAGGTCATTGACCTGCCCCTCACAAGATGCTGTTTAAGCTTCTTTTTTCGGCTCGGGCTCCTCGGCGGGAGCGGGTGCCTCTGCAGGGGGCTCCTCGACAGGAGCTTCCTCAGCAGGAGTCTCTGCAGCAGGCGCGGGCTCTTCGGCCGGAGCCTCAGCCTTGGGAGCCGCCTTCTTGGCCGGGGCTTTCTTGGCCGGGGCTTTCTTGGCAGCAGTATCCACAGCCTTTTCCTCGACCTTTTCCTGAGCCTTCTCAGGAGCCGGAGCATCGACCGCCTTTTTGGTCAGCTCGATGATGACCATGGGGGCGCAGTCGCCAGTGCGGGGCTGGGAGAGCTTGATGATACGGGTATAGCCGCCCTGACCACCCTCGAAGCGAGGGCCGATCTCGTCAAAGAGGCGCTGCACCAACTGGTGGTTGCCCAGAACCTTGTAAGCCTGACGGCGGGCATGCAGATCGTTGCGAAGAGCCAGAGTGATGAGCTTGTCGACAACGCGGCGGAGTTCCTTGGCCTTGACATCAGTGGTGCGGATCTGCTCGTAGGTCAGGAGCGCACGGGCCATGTTCTTGAACATGGCAGTGCGGTGAGAATTGGACCGATTCAGCTTGCGACCGGACTTTCTATGCCTCATTTTTCTCTTTCCTCTTCAACCATTCCTGGTATTTCTTGTCAAAATCCTCGACGCCCATGCCGAACTTGAGGCTCATGGAGTCCAGAACGCGACGAATCTCGTCCAGGGACTTGCGGCCAAAGTTCTTGGTCTTGAGCATGGCCTGCTCGCTACGCTGAACCAGTTCGCCCACAAGCTGGATGTTGGCGGCCTTCAGGCAGTTGGTAGCCCGAACCGAAAGTTCGAGTTCGTCAATGCTCTTGAAGAGATTCGGGTTCAGGTCGATGGAGCTGTCCACCTCCTCCATGGTCTCGGAGGAAAGCTCATCAAAGTTGATGAACACGGACAACTGGTCCTTGAGGATCTTGGCGCTGTATGCGCAGGCATCCTCGGGGGTGACGGACCCGTCGGTCCAGACCTCAAGGATGAGCTTGTCGTAGTTTGTCATCTGGCCGACGCGGGCCTGCTCCACGGAGTACGCGACCTTCTTGACCGGCGAGAAGCTGGCATCAAGAATGATGGAGCCGATCTCATCGGTCAGGCCCTCGTGCATGTCAGCGGGCATGTAGCCCTTGCCCATGCGCACTTCAAGCTCCATCCGCAGGGGGCGGTCATCGGTCAGGGTGGCGACGAGCTGATCGGTATTCAGAATTCTGACATTCTGATTTTCCTGGATCATGCCAGCGGTCACCCGTCCCTTGGTATCGGCCTCGAGAACGAGCCTTTGGGGCTCATCGGTGGTCATGGCGATGCGAACCTGCTTGAGGTTGAGCACGACCTCCGTCATGTCTTCGAGAACACCGGGCAACGTCGTGAACTCATGCTGCACTCCCTCTACGGAGGCGGCAACAATGGCACACCCCTGCATAGAGGAAAGAAGAACCCGGCGCATGGCATTGCCAATGGTGGTGGCATAGCCGCGCTCAAGGGGCTCGCAGATGAACTTCCCGTAGCGGTTGGTCGACCTGGAGTCGCGCACCAACTTCTCGGGTTTTACCAGTTCACTCCAGTTGCGGGTGTTGATGAGTTTGTCGCCGTTCTCAATAAGCATGAAGTCCCCTATTTACTTGGAGTACAATTCGACAATGAGCTGCTCGTTGATCGGGAACTGGATGTCGTCCCGGCTCGGCATGGCCTTAACCGTGCCCTTGAAGTTGGCGCCGTCGGACTCCAGCCAAGCGGGGCAGCCGCGGCGGGCGATGACTTCCTGGGCCTCATTGATCACGGGAATCTTCCGTGCCTCATCGCGAACCTGGATGACATCCTCGGCCTTGACCTGCATGGACGGGATGTTCACCCGGCGTCCATTGAGGATGAAGATGCCGTGACGCACCAACTGGCGCGCCTGATCGCGGGAATTGGCAAATCCAAGACGGTAGATGACGTTATCGAGACGGCGCTCAAGCAGTGTCAACAGATTGTGGCCAGTGACGCCCTTCATGCCGTCGGCGCGCTCGTAGTAGGCGCGGAACTGGCCTTCGAGGATGCCGTACATGCGCCGCACCTTCTGCTTCTCGCGAAGCTGGACGGCGTAGTCGGTCATCTTGTGGCGCATGCGTCCGGCGTGGCCCGGGGGATAGGGACGCTTCTCGTACGCGCATTTGTCAGTGTAGCAGCGGTCGCCCTTGAGGAACAGCTTGGTCCCCTCGCGGCGGCACAGCTTGCATTTTGCTTCAGTATATCTAGCCACGATTCATCTCCTTCATTAGACCCTGCGGCGTTTGGGCGGACGGCAACCATTGTGGGGAATCGGCGTGATATCCCGAATGAAGGTCACCTTGAAGCCAGCGTTGTTGATGGCGCGCATGGCGGCCTCGCGCCCAGAGCCGGGGCCCTTGACGTAGATGCCCACGGTACGCATGCCGGAATCCTGGGCCCGTTTGGCCGCAGCCTCGGCGGCCATCTGAGCCGCAAAAGGAGTGGACTTGCGGGAACCCTTGAAATGGGCACCGGCCGAAGCCCAGCTGATCACATTGCCCTTGACATCGGTGAAGGTCACGATCGTGTTGTTGAACGTGGCCTTAACATGTGCGATGCCAACGGGGATGATCTTTTTCTCTTTCTTCTTCCCAGTTCGACGGGGTTTAGCCATTGCCTTGATCTCCGTTGAATAAATGTCTTTAAAAACGCGACAGCGACTCACAAAGGGTCACCCGCGCCATATTTCTGTACCGACGCTATTTCTTCTTGCGGCCCATGACAGAGCGGCGCGGACCCTTGCGGGTGCGAGCGTTGGTCTTGGATTTCTGCCCGCGAACGGGAAGACCGCGACGATGGCGCAGGCCGCGATAGCAACCAATGTCCATCAGGCGCTTGATGTTGGTCGTGATCTCACGGCGCAGGTCGCCCTCGACCTTGTGGTTATTTTCGATCTCGGTACGAATGACGTTGACTTCCTCGGCGGAGATATCATCGGAGCTCTTGCGCCAGTCAACGTTAACATTTTCGAGAATCTGTAGGGCCATGGCCCGGCCGATGCCGAAAATGTAGGTCAGCGCAATGTCCATGCGCTTATTTCTCGGCAGATCAACACCAGATATACGTGCCATAGTTATATCCCTCTATCCTTGACGCTGTTTGTGCCTGGGGTTGTCGCAAAGGACACGCAAGACACCGTTGCGCCTGATAATTTTGCACTTGGAACACATTTTCTTAACAGAAGGTCTGACTTTCATGACCAACTCCAAACTGTCTTAATAAAACATAACGCCTAAGCCCCACCGGGGGCTGGCCATTGAAAACGAAGCTGCGATTAATACAGCGTTTCGATATAAAGAGCAAGCCCGAATCTGCGCCCCGTAAGGCTAGTCGGACAGGCTCAGGATCATCGGTCCGTCGGAGGTGATGGCCACGGTGTGCTCGAAATGCGCGGACAGCTTCCTGTCCTTGGTCACCGCGGTCCATTT
>JBDRSO010000026.1:0-13531 GCA_043824835.1 Pseudomonadota bacterium
CGCTCTACTCATCCTCCGAAGAGGACTTTCTCGCTCGACTTGCATGTGTTAAGCACGCCGCCAGCGTTCAATCTGAGCCAGGATCAAACTCTCCAGTTGATAAACTAGGAGAATGTGATACCTCATCTACTCGTTATTAAACGGGCTGTGATTTCGTGATCTTATTTGCTCAACTCGCTATTTAATTGTCAAAGACCATTTGAATGGTTCTCAATGAACGTCCCGCCGTCAGGCAGGAAGGGGAAGCTACTGATTTCGCTCACCCCCGTCAACACCTTTTTCAACTTTTTCATCGCATCCGGTGTTGACCCCGCCGTCAGGCAGGAAGGGGAACTTAGTGCTTTTCGCTTGCCCCCGTCAACACCTTTTTCAACTTTTTTTTCGTCGAGTCCGGTGCGGACCCTGCCGTCAGGCAGGAAGGGCAAACTAGTTGCTTCGCTTGCTCCCGTCAACACCTTTTTCGACTTTTTTCGAGCCGAGTTTCCAGGCGTCAAACATCTAATATCTTTGAGAAAGAACAAGCCGCCTTAGGCGTCCTTCCGGGCTCTCCCGTGCGGCGAAGTGGAGTTCTAGGTGAAACCCCCATTCAGGTCAAGCGGTTTTTCCGGTGCCTTTTCGTTTTATTTGCAACACATCAAAATAACACGGTTATTTTTGAAAACTTTCGGGTCGCGATACCTCGCAGTCATGCGCTTGCCCCAGGGAGGGCACGCACAAGGCTCTCGCCTGCCGCGACCGGGCGTGGTATGAGTGCCCCTTCGAGAACTCAACACGCCCGGAGCGTCCAGCCATGCGCATACCCTCGCGACTCGTCATCACTTCCGTCTTCGCGGGGCTCGTCGTGGTCCTCGCCGCGCTGATCATCCTCTCCTCGTCGCTGACCTCGCGCGCGGTCCTCAGCCGCCATGCCCGGACCATCATGGAGAACATCGCCTCCTATACCATAGACAAGGCCCAGAGCCATCTCATCCCGGCGCGCCAGGCCGCCCGGCTGACGCGCGGCCTCTCCCGGACCAACATCGTCAGCAGCCGCGACATCGAATCCATGGTGGCCTACTTCTACGAACAGCTGTACCTGCACCCCCAGTTTTCAGGCATCTACTTCGGCAGCAAGAACGGCGAGTTCATCATGGCCTCGCGCTACAACAAGATCGCCCAGGACGGATACTACACCAAGATCATCCGCATCGACGGCCCAAAGCGCACCGTGGAGCAGATATTCAAGGCGGCCGACGGCTCCCTGATCCGCCGCCAGTTCGACCCGACAGACACCTTCGACCCGCGCACCCGCCCCTGGTACACCCGCGCCCACAAGGCCAACGGCCTGACCTGGACCGACCCCTACATATTCTTCACCTCGCAAAAGCCCGGCATCACCACGGCCAACCCGGTCTACGACGGCAATGGCGAGTTTGTGGGCATCATCGGCGTTGACATCGGCATCGAGGAGCTTTCCACCTTCATTTCAAAGCTCAATGTCAGCGAAAACGGCCTCGCCTTCATCATGAGCCGCGCAGGCGACATCATCGCCTATCCGGACATGAGCAAGCTGAGCAGAGCCGATGGCGCAGACAAAAGCCGACTGACCCGCATCACCGAGCTGGACGACGCGGTGGGGCGCGAGGCGTTCCTGTCCCTGGGGCTGCCGCCGGACAACCTGCACCTTGAGGAGCCGGTCTTCACCTCCTTCACCCTTGACGGCGAACGCTACAACGCCATGTTCGCCCCCTTTTCCGGCTCCGAGTGGCCCTGGGTCATTGCCATCTACATGCCTGAAGACGACTACCTCGGGGCCATCAAGACCAATCGTACGGAGAACATCTTCATCGCCCTGGTGGCGGTGATCATCGCCCTGGCCATGGGGTTGCTGGTGGCCAACAAGCTCAGCCGGGCCAGGGAGATGGCCGAGGGAGCGGACGAGGCCAAGAGCCAGTTCCTGGCCCGCATGAGCCATGAGATCCGCACCCCAATGAACGCCATGCTCGGCGCTGGCGAACTGCTGGCCGAGACCCCGCTCAACGGCGACCAGCGGCGCTATGTGGCCATCTACCAGAGCGCGGGCGAGCACCTGCGCGAGCTGGTCCGCGACGTGCTCGACCTGTCGCGCTTCGAGTCAGACCGGTTCCGGCTGGAGACCACGCCATTCAACCTGCACTCGACCATTGACAAGGCCTGCGCCCTCTTCACCCTGGAGGCGAGGAACAGGGGCCTCGACCTGCACTGCTCCCTTGAGCCGGGCACCCCGGAACACCTCCTGGGCGACCCCACGGCCCTCAAGCAGGTGCTGGTCAACCTGGTGAGCAATGCCATCAAGTTCACCTTGCAGGGATCAGTGACCCTGGCGGTGCGGCGTGTTGACGCCACTGCGGCAGGGGGCGACGCCGACCGTGAAACCGTGGTCCTCGAATTCTCCATCAGCGACACCGGCATCGGCATTCCGACCGACAAGCAGGCCCTGGTGTTCGAGCGATTCTCCCAGGCCGACGGTTCCACCTCGCGCAAGTACGGCGGCACGGGCCTGGGGCTGGCCATCTGCCGCAACCTGGTTCAGCACATGGGCGGCGAAATCTCCCTGCGCAGCACCCCGGACGCGGGCACGGCCATGACCTTCACCGTGCGTCTGGCCCTGGACCCGGCCGGCGGCGTCCGCGAGACACCCACAACCCCCAGCCCGGCCTGCGCCGACAGCAGGCCCAGACGCATCCTCCTGGTGGAGGACGACGAGCGCAACCGGCTCCTCTTCACCCTCTTCCTCAAGGACATCCCGCACACCCTCGACACCGCTGAAAGCGGCGAGGAGGCCCTGCGCAAACACTTCGCGGCCCCGTACGACCTGATTCTCATGGACATAGAAATGGCGGGCATGGACGGCTACCAGACCACCCAGGCCATCCGCGCCCGCGAGCGCGAGGGCGGGCTGCCCAGGGTGCCCATCGTGGCGGTCACGGCCCACGCCCTGACCGAGGCCGAAGACAAGAGCCGGATGCACGGCTGTACCGATTTCCTGTCCAAGCCCGTGTCCAAGGCAGCATTGCGCGGCACCGTGGAGCACCACCTGGGTGTCTGCCTGGACGGGTAGACCTCCTGACAGAGGTGGCCGGAAGTATCTTGAGGCAGGGCTGACGGGGCCGGTCAATAGATCAGCGGCAGCACCCAGCCCAGCCAGCCGGCCAGCACCACGGCGGCCACGAGATTGAGGACCAGCCCGAGCCCGAACATGACCCACAGGGATGCCCCGCGCATCTCGCCGAAGGCCAGGGCGTTGGTGGGTGTGGCAATGGGCGTCATGAAAGCGCAGGTGGAGGCCACGCTGACCCCGACCATCAAGGTCAGCGGGTCCATGCCGTGCCCGGCGGCCGCGAAATGGGCGATGGCGAAGAACGCGGCCACCACGGCGGTGTTGGACAGCACCTCGGTCAGGAAGACAACGGCCAGGATCATGAGCAGGAAGATCAGCTCGGTGGGCATGTCGCCCACGGCCAGCTGACCGGCCGCCACCACCAGCCACTGGTCCCAGCCGAGCCAGCGGACCACGGCGAAAAGTGCGGTCAGGGCCAGGATGAAGAGCAGCCCGCGCCGGGGCACGGCCGAGAGCAGATCGCGCGGCCGCAGCAGCGGACCCTGGCCAGCCTCCGACGTGGGCGCGCAGCGCACAAAGAGCAGATGAATGAACAAGGCCGTAAAGACCAGACAGACCCACGGGGACGCCCCGGCGAACCCGGGCACCACCTCGCGGGCCACGGACTCCAGCACCCAGAACCCCATGTAGAGCCAGAAGAGCGTGCCGCCATAGCGCTGGCGCGCCGTGGCCGCGCACTCCTTGCCCACACACTCCAGCCGCACGACCACCCCCCTGGCCCCGGCAGGCAGGCCCAGCCCGGCGGCCACGGCCCAGGCCGCGGCCACCAGCATGACCACCAGCGGCACGGACCACAGGAACCAGTTGAAGAAGGTGATGCCCTGACGGCCCGGCACGTCGAAGAGATCAAGGGCGCCAAAGAGTATCGCGTTGGCCGGGGAGCCGATCATGGACCCCATGCCACCGATGGACGCGCCGTAGATGGCCGAGCACATGAGCACCGTGGTCATGCCGCGCACCCCCTGGCGGGCGAAGTCCTCGTCCAGTCGCTTGAGCACTGGCAGCAGGGCGAGCACGGTGATGGCGTTGGGAATGAACGACGACAGGACCGCCGCCGCGCCTATTACATACAATAAGATGGCTGGCGCGCGCCCGCCAGAACGCCGCAGCGCCCAGGTCACAAAGGCGTCTGTCAGCCGCGTGGCCGCCATGAGCTGGTAGACCAGGTAGCCGCCCGCGAAAAGAAGAACGAGCGGCAGCCTGCTCCAGGCATATGTCGCGAAATCACCGGATGCGTCCACGCGCCCCTCCGTATGTGGTTGCCCAAATGGTCCGGATAATGAATCCTTTTCCACCACCCTTGTCAACGCACGGCCAAAACCACCCACGAAGGCGAGCTGTCCGGCCAAGAGATATTATCGTTTTATATCAGCGTATTGACACACAAAGACAGCTTGGCCGCCCTGCGCATCTTCCATTGCCCGGCGTTATCCAGTATGGTTTGCCCTGCCCATTCATCCCCATGTTCACCGAGGAGACCCGTGGCCGAATTCGTCCATCTTCACGTCCACAGCGAGTACAGCCTGCTCGACGGCGCCATCCGCATCAAGGACCTGCTCGCGCGGGCCAAGGATCTTGGCATGCCCGCCGTGGCCATCACCGACCACGGCTCCATGTTCGGGGCCGTGACCTTCTACACCGAGGCCATGTCCATGGGCATCAAGCCCATCATCGGCTGCGAGGTCTATGTGGCCCCGGGCGACATGGACGACGAGCGCGCCCACGAGAGCAAGGACAAGAGCGGCGGCTACCACCTCGTGCTCCTGGCCAGGAACCGCACCGGCTACAAGAACCTGATCAAGCTCGTCTCCATCGGGTATCTCGAAGGATTCTACTACAAGCCGCGCGTCAGCAAGCACCTGCTGAACCAATATTCCGATGGCCTCATCGCCCTGTCCGCCTGCTTGGCGGGCGAGGTGCCGCGCATGCTCATGAACGAGGGGCTTGAGGCGGGCGCGGCCATGGCCCGGCAATACGAGGCCATCTTTCCCGGCAATTTCTACCTTGAGCTCCAGGACAACGGCATCGGCGATCAGAACCGGCTCAACGAGCTGCTCATCAGGTGCGCCGAGAAAACCGGCCTGCCTCTGGTGGCTACCAACGACTGCCACTACCTGACCGCCGAGGACTTTGAAGCCCACGACACCCTGCTGTGCATCCAGACCCAGACCACCGTGGACGCCGAAAAGCGCTTCCGCATGGACACCCGCGAGCTGTACTTCAAGACGCCCGAGGAGATGGAGCAGGCCTTTGCCCATGTGCCCGAGGCCATTGCCAACACCCAGCGCATCGCCGAGCGGTGCAACCTCGAAATCGAGCTTGGCAGCCACTTCTTTCCCCACTACGAACTCTCCGAGGGCGTGGCCGACATCAACGAGGAGTTCGAGAAGCTCTCCCGAGAGGGCTTGCGCAAGCGCCTCGAAGCCATCACCTATTCCGTGGACGAGGCCGTCTACTGGAAGCGGCTCGACTATGAGCTTGGCGTCATCATCGAGATGGGGTTCCCGGCCTACTTCCTCATCGTCCAGGACTTCATCAACTGGGCCAAGGACAACCGCATCCCGGTGGGGCCAGGCCGAGGCTCGGCCGCGGGCTCCATCGTGGCCTGGGCGCTGCGCATCACCAACATCGACCCCCTGCCCTACGACCTGCTCTTTGAGCGCTTCCTCAATGTCGAGCGCGTGTCCATGCCGGATATCGACGTGGACTTCTGCGAGCGCCGCCGCCTGGAGGTGGTCAAGTACTGCGCCGACAAGTACGGACACGACCGCGTGGCCCAGATCACCACCTTTGGCACCATGAAGACCAAGGCGGTCATCAAGGACGTGGGCCGTGCCCTGGGCATGACCTTTGGCGAGACCGACCGCATCGCCAAGCTCATCCCCGAAGACCCCGGGGTCATGGCCAAGCTGCTCGGCGTGGACAAGGCCATCATCAGCGTGCCCAACGCGGTCAAGGCCGTGGTCGAACTGGACGACATGGTCGCCACCGACCCCAAGGTGGCCAAGCTCATCGACATCTCCACCCGCCTCGAAGGCTTGTGCCGACACGCCTCCACCCATGCGGCGGGCGTGGTCATCTCGGATCGGCCCATGACCGAGTTCCTGCCGCTCTACAAAGGGAAAAAGGGTGAAATAGTCACCCAGTACGACATGAAAAAGGTCGAGAAAGTCGGCCTGATCAAGTTCGACTTCCTGGGCCTGCGCACCATGACCGTCATCGAGGACTGCCTGGACATCATCCGCGAGCAGGGCAAGGCCGCGCCCGACCTCGACAGCCTGCCCCTTGACGACCCGGGCACCTACGAGATCTTCGCCCGGGGCGACACCGATGGCATCTTTCAGGTGGAGTCCTCGGGCATGCGAAAATACCTGCGCATGCTCCGGCCCAACTGCTTCGAGGACATCATCGCCATGCTCGCCCTGTACCGGCCCGGCCCCCTGGGCATGGGCATGGTGGACGAATTCATCAAGCGCAAGCACGGCGAGGTGGCCGTCTCCTACCCCCACCCGTCCCTCGAAGACACCTTGAAGCCCACCTACGGCGTCATGGTCTACCAGGAGCAGGTCATGGCCACGGCCATGATCATCGCCAACTACTCCCTGGGCGAGGGCGATCTGCTGCGCCGGGCCATGGGCAAGAAGATCGCCGAGGAGATGGCCAAGCAGCGCGCCCGATTCCTCGAAGGCTCGCGCGAAAACAAGATCGACAAGACCGTGGCCGACCTCATCTTCGACACCATGGAGAAGTTCGCGGCCTACGGCTTCAACAAGTCCCACTCCGCCGCCTACGCCCTCATCTCCTACCATACCGCCTATCTCAAGGCCCACTTCCCGGTGGAGTTCATGGCCGCGCTCATGAGCACGGAAATGAACAACACCGACAAGATCGTCATGTACATCAACGCCTGCCGCGACATGGACATCACGGTAAAACAGCCCGACATCAACGCGGGTCAGGCGCGCTTCTCTGTGCTGGGCGGCGACATCCTCTTTGCCATGGCTGCCATCAAGAACGTGGGCGAAGAGGCCATCAACGAGATCGTGGCCGAGCGCGTGGCCGGCGGCCCGTTCCACGACATCTTTGATTTCTGCGAACGCATCAACCTGCGCCGCGTCACCAAGCGCGTGCTCGAATCCCTGATCAAGGCAGGCGCGCTGGACTGCTTCAACTGCTCGCGCGCCGCCCTGCTCGAAGACCTGGAAAAGGCCGTGGCCTACGGCCAGAAAAAGGCCAAGGAAAAAGAATCAGGCATGCTCAGCATGCTCGACATGCTCGGCACCAGCGCCCAGACCGCCCACACCCCCACCTGTTCGTCCTGCGAAGAGTTCGACGACCGCGAAAAGCTCCAGATGGAAAAGGAAGTGCTCGGCTTCTTCCTCTCCGGCCACCCGCTCCTCGCCTATCGGCACGAGCTGACCCGGCTGCGCACCGCCACCCTGGAAGACTGCAAGGCCATGCCCAACGGCACCGAGGTGCGCGTGGCCGTCATCATCCCGGACTACAAGCGGTTCGTCACCAGAAAGGGCGACCCCATGGCCTTCTGCACCGCCGAAGACCTGACCGGCTCAGGCGAGATCACCCTGCTGCCCAACGTCTTTGCCGAGGCGCGCGACAAGCTCGACGCCGACCGCCCCCTGCTCGTCCAGGGCAAGATCGACCTGCGCGAAGAGCCCGGCCACGAGGAAGCACCCAAGGCCGCCAAGATCCTGGCCGACAAGGTCATCTTCCTGGCCGACGCGGTCCAGGGCTCGGACCTGCCCGTGTCCCTCTGGATCGGCGAGCGCAACGCCGTGACCCCGCACCTCGATGCCCTCAAGGCCATCCTCAAACGCTACCCCGGCACCACCGCCGTCAACCTCGGCGTCATCACCCGCGACTCGGTGGTCAACATGCGCCTTGGCAACGGCTGGCAGGTCCACCCCGGCCGCGAATTCTGGAAAGACGTCGAAGCCTGGCAAAACGGCGACGCCCTGCGCCAGCAGACAGGGGGAGAGTAAGGGGGGATGCCTCCGGCGGCTGGGGGAAGGGGAGGAAAAACCCTTTGAAAAGGGTTCTTTCCTCCCCTTCCCCCAGACCCCCATCCCCTCCTTTTCATAAACTTTTTGTGTCGCTTTGCGGGGTGGGTGACAGTGCATTCGAGAGCATGGAGTATGGCATGGACTCACTAGACAGGTTGCAGGAGAGGATGCGCCGATTCGTCGAGGAACGCGACTGGCAGCGCCATCAGTCGCCCAAGAATCTGGTCATGGCCCTGACAGCCGAGGTGGGCGAGTTGGTGGAGCATTTTCAGTGGATGGGCGAGGCCGAGAGCCGGGAACTCGGCGGGGACAAGAAACAGGCCGTGGCCATGGAGATGGCGGATGTGCTCATCTATCTGACCCGCATGGCCGACGAACTGGGGATAGATCTGGTTGCCGCCGCCCATGAAAAATGCGACGAGAACGACCGCAAGTACCCAAGGGACGCTTTCCGGGGCGCGTATCGCCGCCCGGACCAGGACAAGGACAAGGAGAGATGAAAATGGCTGGCAAGTGGCGTCTGACCATCACCCGGGATTTTTCCGCCTCGCACCAGCTGCGCAATTACGGCGGCAAGTGCGAGCACATGCACGGCCACAACTTCGGGGTCGAGGTGGTGGTGGAGGGCGACAGGCTCGACGACACAGTCCACTACCTGATGGACTTCAAGGAACTCAAGGGGCTGACCTCGGCCGTGCTCGATCGCCTCGACCACAAGCACCTCAACGAGGTCGAATGCTTCACCGAGCTGAACCCTTCTTCCGAAAACCTGGCCATGTTCATCTATCGCGAGATCAAAGGCTCCCTGCCCGGCCACATCCGCCTGGCCGAGGTCTCGGTCTCTGAAAAGGACTCGTCCAAAGCCACCTACTGGGAAGACTGATGTCCGGCAGACACGAGAGCATCGGCAGGGAGCAACCGTGCGCCTGATCATCCAGCGGGTCACCGAGGCGGCGGTCCAGGTGGACAATGCCACGGTCGGCGAGATCGCCACCGGCCTCGTCGTGCTGGTCGGATTCGGCCATGCCGATACATTGGCCCTGCCCGGCTCGCCGGTCTGGCGCAAGCTCCTCGACAAGCTCACCGGGCTGCGCATATTTCCCGATGACCAGGGCCGGTTCAACCGCTCCCTGGCAGACATCGAAGGCGGGCTGCTCCTGGTCTCGCAGTTCACCCTGTACGCCGACTGCCGCAAGGGCCGCCGCCCGTCCTTCACCGACGCCTGCGCGCCCGAGGTGGCCGCCGCCCTCTTCGACCGCTTGGTGGCCGACGCCCGGGCCTGCGCCCCTGGCCCCGTGGCCTGCGGCGAGTTCGGGGCAGACATGCGCCTTGCTCTGACCAACTGGGGACCTGTGACCATCACCCTCGACTCGGACCTGCTCTAACTGGCCGACGAAAACGGCATAACAATCAGGATGTTCAAAAATGGTGAGATGCTCGACGCGAAAAAAGTCCAAGGCCGAAGCGTACTTCCTGTACGCGAGGATTTGAACTCTTTGAAACAACAACGCAGATCGCCGTTTTTCAACATCCTGCTCTAACCTGTTGTCATGCGAATCCCACTTCCATATATTGGCAGGATGACCGTCAAGACCAAACTGCTCCTCGCCCTGTCCGTGATCCTGCTGGTGTCCTTTGCGGCCACCAGCGTCATCAACTACACGGTCACGCGCGATTCCATCCGCGATGAGCTTATCAACTCGTCCTTGCCGCTGACGGGCAAGAACATCTATTCCGAAATCCATTCGGCCATGATGCGGCCCATCCTCATCTCCTCGTCCATGGCCAACGACACCTTCCTCAAGAGCTGGGTCGTGGACGGCGAGCGCGATCCACTGGATATCGTCAGGTATCTGGAAGAGTTGCGGAGCAAGTACGACTTCCTCACCGCCTTCTTCGTCTCGGCCGCGTCGGACAAGTATTATTACAACCGGGGGATACTCAAGCGCATCAGCCCGCGCGATTCCCACGATGTCTGGTATTACGCCTTTGTCGGCTCGGGCAGGGAATACCACCTGAACGTGGATACCAACCAGGCCGAGGACAACAAGCTGACCATCTTCGTCAACTTCCGGGTGGAGGATGCCCAGGGCCGCCTGCTGGGTGTCACCGGCGTGGGCGTGAGCATGGACAACGCCATCACCCTGCTCGATGACGCCCGCCGCGACTACGGCCGCAATGTCTTCCTTACGGACCAGGACGGCCTTGTCCAGGTGCATACCGACAGGGCGCGCATCCAGCGCATGTACATCACCGAGACCCCGGGCATCGCCGACGTGGCCGCAGGCATCCTCGAACCCCACGAGGATGAGCGCACCTTCGAGTACGATCACGACGGTGACCACATCCTGCTCTCGACCCGCTCCCTGCCCGAGTTTCAGTGGCACCTCATCGTGGAGCAGGACGAGGGCACGGCGCTGGCCACGGCCCGGCACAACCTCATCCGCACCCTGTCCGTGGGCCTTGGCGCGTCCCTGCTCATCATTGTGCTGTGCGTGTTCACGGTCAACCATTTCCAGGCCCGACTAGAGCGCATGGCCAAGACCGACCCCCTGACCGGCGTGGCCAACCGCCGCGCCCTGCAGGAGCGATTCGAGCTGGCCCGGTACAAGGCGGCACGCCACGCCACGCCCTTCTCGGTCATCGTCATCGACCTCGACGAATTCAAGACCATCAACGACACCCTGGGACACATCGAGGGAGACGGCGTGCTCAAGGCCGTGGCCTCGGCCATCGCCCGCACCCTGCGCCCCACCGATCTCCTGGTCCGCTGGGGCGGCGACGAGTTCCTCATCCTCATGGAGGGCACCGCCGAAGAGGCGGGCATCGTGACCGAGCGCGTCCGCGCCTTCATGCCGTCCGCGCCCTCGGGCAAGCCCCTCTCATTCAGCTGCGGCATCGGCCAGCACAAGGAAGGCGACGACCTCAACTCCCTGACCCAGCGTGCGGACGAGGCCATGTACAAGGCCAAGGCCACCGGCAACCATTGCTTGATCACTGACGAGATTTGATATCTCGCCTCCGCTTCAGAGTATTGACAAAGTCCGATCTGACAGGCTGTTGAGAAAAGTTCGAGTGCTCGGCGCGAAAAAAAGGCAAGGCCGACGTCCAAATCCGCTGTTCTGCGGATTTGTGCCTTTTTTGAAGCAACGACGCAATCGGGCCTTTGTCAGCAGTCTGAGGCCGCTCAAGCGGCCCTTTTGTTTGTCCGCGCGTTGGATACACCTTGACTTGGCGCGATTTTCGAGTCCACTATCCGTCAAAATTCCCTTGCGGAGGAACCTGCCCATGCAACGAATTCTCTTGACCCTCATCGCCTTGTGCCTGCTGGCCCTGAACGCGTTCGCGGCAGGACCGTACACTGTCTCGGTCACTCAGATCGTCGAACACCCCGCCCTGGACGCCATGCGCAACGGCGTCATGGACAGGCTCAAGGAACGGGGGGCGGACGTTTCCTACAACGTCCATATAGCCCAGGGCAACATGGCCACCAACGTCCAGATCATCAGCCAGATCAAGGGCGAAAAGCCCGACCTGGTCCTGGCCATCGCCACCCCCGGCGCCCAGGCCGCAGCCCAGAAGATCCAGGATATCCCCATCGTCTTCACCGGCGTGACCGATCCCGTATCCGCCGGTCTGGTCAAGGATCTGCAGAACTCCGGCACCGGAAACGTCACCGGAATGTCCGACTTCAGCCCCATGGACAAGCATGTCGCCCTGATCCGCGAGATCGTCCCGGCGGCCAAAATCATCGGCGTGATCTACAATGCGGGCGAGCCCAACTCCGTTGTCCTAGTGGACGCCCTCAAGGCAGAGGCGTCCAAGGCTGGCATGACGGTGGAGGGCGCATCCGTCGCCAACTCCAGCGGCGTGTATCAGGCGGCCAAGAGCCTCGTGGGCCGGGCCGACGTGGTCTATGTGCCCACGGACAACACCGTGGTCTCCGCCCTGGAATCGGCCATCAAGGTCTGCACCCAGAACCGGCTGCCCCTCATCGTGGCCGATGTCGATTCCGTGGATCGCGGTGCCATCGCTGCCGTGGCCGTGGACTACTACAAGATGGGCCTTCAGACCGGCGACATGGCCTATCGGATTCTGGTCGAAGGCGTGGCTCCTGGGGATATCCCGGTAGAATTTCTCGATGACCTCAACCTGCATGTGAACATGAAGGCTGCCGCGGCCATGGGCGTGACCCTGCCCGAGGCCACCATCGCCCGGGCTGCGAAGGTTGTCGAGTAGCCCCATTTGCGTATTTGACGCCAACAGTATACAAGGCGCGTTGTTCGCAACGCGCCTTGTTCGTTGCCCGGCCCGGCTGGGCCAGACTCGGCAGGCCGCAGCAATCCAGGAATACACATGACCAGTTACGCGTTCTTCGGAGCCATAGAACAGGGATTCGCCTACGGCCTCATGGTCGTCGGAGTCTACCTGACCTTCCGGATACTCGACTTTCCGGACCTGACCGTGGACGGCAGCCTGCCTCTGGGGGCGTCGGTGTCGGCAGTGGCCATCACCGCGGGCCACTCCCCGGTCATGGCTGTTTTCATGGCCACCGGCGCGGGATTCCTGGCCGGCGCCGCAACCGGAATCCTCAACACGAAATTCAGGATTCTCCACCTCCTGGCCTCGATCCTGACCATGATCGCGCTCTATTCCATCAACCTGCGCATCATGGGGCGGCCCAACATGACCCTGCTCGGCCAGGACACCGTGGTGGACTGGTTTGCCGAGGTCAGTGTCCTCGCGCCCCACATATCCACGCCCGTGCTTTTCGGCATCATCTGCGTGATGGTGGTAGCCGCGCTCATCTGGTTTTTGCACACCGAACTCGGCCTGGCCTTTCTGGCCACGGGCAACAACAAGCAGATGATCACCAGCCAGGGCGTGAACACGGACACCATCGTCATCTTCGGCGTGGGCCTGTCCAACGCGCTGGTGGCCGCCTCGGGCGCGCTGGTGGCCCAGAACCAGGGCGCGGCGGATGTCAACATGGGCGTTGGCACCATCATCGCCGGGCTGGCCTCGGTCATCATCGGCGAGACCGTGTTCGGCAACAGGACCATCACCCGCGCTATCATCGCCGCCCTGCTCGGCTCGATCCTCTACCGCATAGCCATTGCCCTGGCCCTGGGCCTCAAGCTCGGCAGCTTCTCCATCACGCCGAGCGACCTGAACCTGATCACCGCCCTGCTGGTGGTGGTCGCCCTGGTCATGCCGCAGATCAAGGGCAGGATGAAACGCGGATTGGCCGCCGGGAGGACGAAATGATCTCCATGACCGGCATCACCAAGGCATTTCACAAGGGCGATGTGAACGAGGTCCTGGCCCTCAGGGATGTCACCCTGCACATCAAGGATGGCGACTTCATCAC
>JBDRSO010000027.1:0-32761 GCA_043824835.1 Pseudomonadota bacterium
ACCAGTTTCAGGACAGGCGGTTTACGCCCCCCGTTACCCCGCCAGACGGCATCCAGGGCGTCCACCGCGCCGGTGCTTTTCTTGATCTTGTGAATGTACCGCTGGGTCGTCGCAATGGACTTGTGACGAAGCAGCTGCTGCTGCAAGGGCGTCGCCGCGTCCGCGACCATGCGGAAGTCCTCAAGGGGCGGAACCCACCTCGGGTGGCGTTGCTCGGGGAACTTGTCCACGGATCGGAACGGATTCGTCCTGTCCATGCCCAGATACCGCGCACCCCATTTCCAAGCGGCGGCAAGCTGTTTTCGATCACGGTTGGCCGTGTTCCCCGTGGCCTGCTTACTGAGTCGGCTCAAATGGTTCAGGGCCACTACTGGGCTGATTTCATGCACCAGCTGCTTCGGTCGCGCCGTCATTTCGAACAAACGTCGAAAGGCAAGGCGCTTGTCCGAGCAACTTCCCTTCGACCATGTGGCCGTGGCGTAGTCCATGTAGGCATTCGCCCAATCCCCGGCCAGCACTTCCCGCCCCACACGGTGCGTGTCCTTTCGATTTTCCGCATCCGCGAGCTCCAAGGCTTCACGGACATTCTTTTCCCATTTTTCCGCGTCTTTCATTTTTTTTCGTCGCGAAAAGTGCTCGCCCGTAGTAGAAACAAATAATGCTAAGAAAGCTGATTAAACCAATACTGGGCCTTGTCGCGATTGCGGTGTTGATCATGGTAGCCCGGGCGTTGGAACTCGACCAGATTCTCGGCTCATTCAAGGAGTGGGTTGGGGGTCAGGGCGTGATGGGCCCGGTCATTTTCGCCGGGGTCTATGCCGTGGCTACCGTGCTCGCATTGCCCGGAGTTTTGCTCACCATCATGGCCGGGGCTGTTTTCGGTTCAGTCGTCGGCGTGCTCACGGTCATTGTCGGGGCCACCGTCGGGGCCTCGCTGTGCTTTCTGATATCCCGATACTTGGCCCGCGATTCTATCGCCTCCCTGCTCATTAAAAATGAAAAATTTAGGAGGCTTGATGATCTCACAGAAAAAAATGGCGCCATCATTGTGGCCATCACCAGGCTGGTGCCGCTTTTTCCCTTCAATCTGTTGAATTACGGTTTCGGGCTTACCAAGGTGCCGTTCCGGACCTATGTCCTTTGGTCAGCGCTGTGCATGTTGCCAGGAACAATTCTCTATGTGGTCGGAACCGATGCCATCGCGACCGCCATGCGCGATGGTCAGATTCCGGTAAGCCTTGTTGCCGTGGTGGCGCTCATCGCGGTCATACTCACGTTGGTCGTGCGCAAGGCGAAAAGTGCATTGAAGGAGTAGTCTCGATGTCCATGAGTCCGTTTCTCCCCGGCAACATTCACGACCAGAAACTGGTTTCCAACGTTTTCCCCGCAGACTGGGTGAATCCGACTCCTGAACCCATGTACAATCTTGTCGTCGTGGGCGCAGGGACCGCTGGCCTGATCTCTGCCATCGCCACCGCCACCCTTGGCGGACAGGTCGCTCTCATCGAGCGCCAGTCGATGGGGGGCGACTGCCTCAACGTCGGCTGCGTTCCGTCGAAGAGCCTCATCCGCGCAGCCCGGTTGGCGGCGGAAATGCGCGATGCGGCCTCTTTCGGACTCACGCCGGCTCCTGTCGGCAGAGAGGACTTCCCGCAGATCATGGAACGGATGCGGAGGATTCGCGCCGAGGTCAGCAAGAATGATTCTGTTCAGCGATACGCCGGGGCGGGCGTGCATGTGTTTTTGGGAGAGGGGGTGTTCACAGGCCCCGGGACAGTGGCGGTGGGTGGGGCGGAATTGCGGTTCCGCAAGGCGGTCGTGGCCACTGGCGCGCGGGCCGTGCGCCCGGATATCCCCGGACTTGAAGACGTCGGATTCCTCACGAACGAAACGGTCTTCAACCTTACCAAACTGCCGAACCATCTCCTGGTGATCGGCGGCGGCCCCATCGGCTGTGAACTCGCCCAGGCGTTTCGAAGAGTTGGCGCTGAAGTCACCATCGTCCAGAGTTCCCACTTCCTCCCGCGCGAGGATGAAGACGCCTCTGCCATTCTCGCCGAGGTCTTCCAGCACGAAGGCATCCGCGTGCTTATGCACACCAAACCCCTTGGCTTCGAGCACGGCGAATCCGGGCGCAAGAGGGTCGTCCTGGATCACGATGGAGAGACAATGGTGGTCGAGACTGACGAAATACTGGTCGGTGCCGGCCGTGCGCCCAATGTTCAAGGCCTTGGGCTAGAGGCCGCCGGCGTCGAGTACGACGCCAGAAAGGGCGTCAGCGTCAACGACCACCTGCAAACCACAAACAGGAACATTTATGCCGCAGGCGACTGCTGCATGGGGTGGAAGTTTACCCACGCCGCCGACGCTGCCGCGCAAATCGTCGTGCAAAACGCGCTGTTCAATGGACGCAAAAAGCTCAGATCACTCACCATGCCCTGGTGTACCTACACCTCCCCGGAGATCGCCCATGTCGGCATGTACGAAGGGGAAGCGCGGTCAGTGGGGCTGGCGGTGGATGTCTTCAAGGTCAACATGGATGAGATAGATCGTGCCTTGACCGACGGGGAGGGCCAGGGATTTGTCAAGGTAATGGTCAGAAAAGGCACGGGACGCATCCTCGGCGCAACCATTGTCTCGACTCACGCGGGAGAGATGATCAGCGAGATCACCACGGCCATGGTCTCTGGGGCGGGGCTTGGACAATTGGCCAAGGTCATCCATCCCTACCCGACCCAGGCGGACGCCATCCGGCGGGTCGCAGGGCTCTACAACAAATCCAGGCTGACTCCTCTGCTTTCTAAGGCCTTGAAATGGTGGCTGAAAATACAACGATGACACGCAAAAATCCTGACTTTGCCAAGGCATTGATTGTCCTTTTCACGAGGTTTCCTGTTCCGGGCGAGGTGAAAACCCGCTTGATTCCATTTCTCGGTGCGGACGGAGCGGCCGACCTGCAGCGGCGCATGACCGAGTTCATGGTCAGGCATGTTCGCCGCACGGGCATACCCATGCAAATCCGGCATGACGGCGGGACGGACAGGCAAGTGGGGGAATGGCTCGAATCCGAAGGGCGCTGCATCCCGCAAGGCTCGGGAGATCTTGGCGAACGCATGTCGCGCGCATTTGCCCACGCCTTTGCCGGTGGCGCTGGCAAGGTGCTGCTCATCGGGTGCGACTGCCCTGACAATCGGGCCGCGAACATTCTTGAAGCAGTGCGGAAGCTGGACAACACCCCCTGCGTCATCGGGCCTGCCTCGGACGGCGGGTACTACCTGATCGGCCTGCGTGAACCACGCCCGGAACTGTTTCGGGACATCGACTGGGGAACCGGGAGGGTGCTCAGACAAACTATCGAGAAATTGGGCAAGTATAGTCTGTTGCCCATCCTGGATGATGTGGACGAACCCCGGGATATCCCTCCAAGGATTTCTGTCATCATCCCCACCTTGAATGAAGAGGGTGTCATCGGCGCTACCGTGGCGGCCGTCCGGGAAGGGTTCGACACCGAGGCGATCGTGGTTGACGGCGGAAGCCGTGACCACACTGTCGAAATTGCGAAAAAAAGCGGGGCCAGCACGGTCATTGCCGAGCCAGGCAGGGCTTCGCAAATGAATTGCGGAGCCCGCGAGGCCACCGGCGGCATCCTCCTGTTCCTCCACGCGGATTCAGAGCTTCCTCAGGATTGGGACCGGCATGTCCGCCGCGTCTTGAGGCAGCCTGGAACAGCGCTTGGCCATTTCGGTTTCGCGATCAAGGAGTCCTTTCCGGGTAAGCGATTGATCGAAATCGGCACCAAGGTGAGATCCCGTCTTCTGAAAAGGCCCTACGGCGACCAGGGGCTGTTTCTCCATCGTGCGGAATTCGAGGCGCTGGGAGGGTTCCCGGCACTGCCCATTCTCGAAGACCTTTACTTGGTCAGGGAGGCGGGGAGGCGCGGACGCATCCGTTGCGCCGATGCCGAACTGATGACCTCCGGCAGGCGGTGGATGCAGCATGGGGCCCTGCGCACGACACTCATCAATCAGGCCATTCTGATTGCGGCATGGCTTGGGCACGATCTGGCAGCACTGCGAAACGCCTATGCCAAGGGGGAAAACCCCTTCTTTCGCAATTGACAATGCGCTCTGTCGTTCGCTTGATCATGAAATCGGAGGTAAAGCATTGAAGACAAACAAGAGAGCCGGATGTCTGGTGTATTTTTTTGGCTCGTATGGCTTGTGGCATTTTTGAATGTATTCCTTTCTTCCCCGTGAAGATTTCAAGAGGGGTTGAAAGTCCCCGTAAACTAGGTCCATTGCCAAGTAGAGACTTCTGGCCCAAACTGGCCCAGTCGAACTCGCCTGCGCCCCACGCCATCCTCGCGATCCAAGCCGAAAGGCACCATACCCCGCAAGCCTTCCAGCTTGAAGAGAAGACGAGTCGTCATCCCAGCACGCCTTGACGCAGTTGCACGATTGATCTAGTCAGGTGGGTGTCTTTGAGGGTGACCGACTTGAGCGGCACCGCCATCACACCAACATCACGGGACAGAATGAAAATATCAGCCCGCTCGCGCTATGCCACCCGGCTCCTGCTGGACCTGGCCCTGCACGACGACGACTCCCCCCTGCGCACCACAGTGCTGTCTGAATCCACAGGCATCACGGTTCAGTTCATCGAGCAGATCATCCGGCCACTCAAGAAGGCCGGGCTCATCACCTCCCGGCGCGGCGCCACGGGCGGCCACATCCTGGCCCGCGACCCGGCCGCCATCACCGTCGGCGAGATCGTTAGCATCATGGAAGGCGGAATCAGACTCACCGACTGCGTGGACGACGACACGCTGTGCGAGCGCTCAGCCACCTGCCGCACCCGTCAGGTCTGGCAGCGCGCCTCCCGCGTCCTCGAGCAGGAGCTCGGCTCCATCACCCTGGCCGACCTCATGGACAACCCCGCCGGACTCGAACTCATCGACTGACCCGCCCACCTCGCACATCCGATCACAGGCATATCCGAGCGTGCCCACATTCCATACCCTGACAGTATGGAATAGGCGGCCGCATGCGGCGTTCAGGCTGCGGTTCACCCCCTTTTCGTGGTCCGCGCCTGACTCTTCAACCCGCTTCCAGGCCGCAACCACCACGGCAAACTGCTTCCAACGCAAGTCAGAAAATCTTACACGATCTATCAACCACATAGAATAACTATTGATATTTAATTCACACGCTGCTTGACACGGTGATATTTTTTGGGCTAATTCGGAGCGACCTAATCCGAATTGATTTAGTATGAATTGATTTCAATCCGGACTTAATTAATTTAGATCAAATTGATCAGGATGGGTGCAACGGAGGAAACTCCGGGTTCGTCGCGGAACCGGGGCCTCGGCCCTGAAACACAGGCGGTAGCCAATGCTCAGCTCCGACATCCCCCGATCCGTTCCTTGCGGACCGGAAGCCACTGCCCTCCATATGGGCGAGGCCGCCTTCTTTGGCCTCGTCCGCTTCGAGCACACCGGTCCATGCGCAAGCCCACCCCAGCTTGGCCGCATGACGCACGCCCTGCCCCGGGCACGTCGGACCGCAATCCCTGACGGAAAACGGGAAGGGTGGGCGCTCCCTCGCGCCGCCCTTTGCCCCCGTCGCCCCTGCCAGGCCCGGTCTCTCCGTGGCCCGGCGACCACCCCGCTGCGTCAAGAACGCGGCTTCCAGCCCCGACCCTCGGGTCGGCGGCTGTGTGTGGAGGGCACATGCGCATCCTGCTCATAGGCACTGACGAACCCGGCCTGCTGGGCGTGGCGCGCCACCTCGAAGCCCGGCCCGAGGACTCGGCCATGGTTCTTTACCCCGAGTTCAACCCTCTGCCCGAATTTTCCTGCATGACCCTGGAACGGCTCCTGGGCAAGGGCATTGAATTTCCCGAATCCATCCGCGCCTGCGGCCTGGACGCCAGCTCCCGGACCGTCTTGGTGCGCCACGACCACACCGGCCGCGAAAGCTCGCTTGACTACGACACTCTGGTCTTTGCCACAGGCTCGGCCCCGGCCGCCCTGGATGTGCCCGGCGAGTTCCTGACCCCCATGGCCCGCGTGGGCGGCCATGCAGACGCCGCCAGGCTCCGTGCCGCCGATGGTGTGAACGTGGTTATCGGCTCCGGCGTGAACTTGCTCCTGGCCGTGTCGAGCCTGATGTCTCAGGGTGTTGGGACCATCGAAATCATTCCCCATGGCGAAATCAGGGGCGAAGCCCGGCAGGGTTCCCCCTTGTCCGACACCCTGTCAGCCATGGTCCGCCACCACCTGACCGAGAGCGGCTTAACCATCCACGCCCGCGACACCCTCAAAGCCATCGAAAGCCGCAACGGGGCAGCCGTCGTGGTCACCGATCGCCGCGTCATCGACTGTGCCCGCGTCATCAACGCCATGCCTGCCGCGCCGATCACCTATCTGGCCGCCGACGCGGGCATCGCCCTTGATCCCGCAGGCCACATCCTGACCGACGCGCGGCTGGCCGCAAACGCCGAGAATGTCTTCGCCTGCGGCGGGTGCGCCGCTTTTGTCGGCCGGGACTGCCAGCGCCCGGTGCCTGGGTCGGCCGCCGCCTCCACCGCCAAGAAGCAGGCGCGCGCCCTGGCCGCCACCCTCGGCGGCCAGGCTGTCGATTTCCAAGTTGCGGCGGGTGCCTGGTCGATCCCCCTTGGTGGACTGACAGCGGCCGGTGCGGGCCTGACGCCCGATCAGGCTCGCGAGTGCGGCTTTTCACCACTGTCGGCCCTGGTCATCCAGTTCGACCGCGCCCACTTCATGCCCGATGCCAGCCTCATGACCCTTGAACTTGTCTTCGACTCACGGGACGGCCGCGTGCTCGGCATCCAGGGGCTCGGCCCCTCGGCCGACGCCCTGGCGGGCCGGGTCAGCGCCGTTTCGGCCCTGCTGGCCGCCCTCACCGACGGCGGCCAGCCCACGGTCCACGACGTGGCCAACCTTGAAATCGCCTACTCCCCGCCATTCGCCTCGTCCATGGACGTGCTCAACACCGTGGGCAACGTGGCCGCCAATATCCTGGACGGCATCGGCCAGGGCGTCACGGCGCAGGAGTTCGATCGCATCTGGCAGGAGCGCGAATCAGGCGAAAACCATTTTCTTGACTGCCGGGAGCTTGGCAACGCGGCCCCCTACCTTGATCGCCACCCGGACCACTGGCGGCACATCCCCCAGGGCGAGATCGCCAAACGCATGGCCGAGCTTCCCCAGGACGGGCGCATCGTCATCATCTGCAACACAGGGGTGCGCGCCTACGAGGCGCAGGTGACCCTGAAGCACGCGGGGCGCGGGGACGCAGTCATCGTGGAGGGCGGCATGACCGCCATCAGGCAGTCCGGGATCGAGGTCTGAACCCCGGACCATACGGCATGGATTGATCCTCTCCGCAAGGCGGAGGGGCTGGGAAATACACTTTCATCACTATCAAGGAGTCCTAGCATGAAAAAACTGGTTATTCTCGGTGCCGGAGCCGGCGGAACCATGGTCGCGACCAAGATGCGCGAAAAACTGGATCCCAAGGAATGGAAGATCACGGTCATCGACCGCGACTGGAAGCATCACTACCAAGCGGGCTGGCTTTTCGTGCCCTTTGGCATATACACCCTTGAGGACTGCACCAAGCCCAAGGCCGACTTCCTGCACGGCGTGGACTTTGTCCAGGACACCATCACCAACGTCGATCCCGAGAAGAAGGTCGTCACCTGCCAGGGCGGCAAGTACGAGTACGACTGGGTCGTGGTGGCCACCGGCTGCCGCATCATGCCCGACGAGGTCGAAGGCATGATGGACGACTGGCGCGGCGACATCCATGACTTCTACACCCCGGACGGCGCCCTGGCCCTGTTCAAGAAGTGGAAGTACATGAAGAAGGGCCGCATCGTCCTGAACATCGCCGAGATGCCCATCAAGTGCCCGGTGGCCCCGCTTGAGTTCGTCTACCTGGCCGACTGGTTCTTCTCGGTCAACGGCGTGCGCGACAACATCGAGATCGAGCTGGTCACCCCGCTGACCGGTGCCTTCACCAAGCCCGTGGCCGCCGAGATCCTGGGCCGCGTCTGCGAAGAGAAGAACATCAAGGTCACCCCCAACTTCGCCATCGACAACGTCAACGTGGGCAAGAAGGTCATCGAGGACGTCACGGGCGCGGAGATCCCCTATGACCTGCTCGTGGCCATTCCGCCCAACTTCGGTGCGCAGGTGCTCATCGACTCGGGCATCACCGATCCCATGGGCTACATGGACACCAACAAGCACACCTTGAAGTCCGCCAAGTTCGAGAACATGTACATCATCGGCGACGCCACCAACTGCCCCACCTCCAAGGCTGGCTCCGTGGCTCACTACGAGGCCGACATCGTGGTGGACAACCTGCTGCGCGAGATCGATGGCGAGGAGCCCAGGCCGGAGTTCGACGGCCACTCCACCTGCTTCATCGTCTCCGGCTACGAAAAGGCCTACCTCATCGACTTCAACTACGAGGTGGAACCGCTGCCGGGCAAGTATCCCTTCCCGGGCCTCGGACCCTTCGCCCTGCTTGGCGAAAACCACCAGAACTACTGGGGCAAGATGATGTTCAAATGGGCCTACTTCAACCTCATGCTCAAGGGCCACGAACTGCCGCTTGAATCCCAGATGTTCATGGCCGGTAAGATGCGCCACATGGCCGGAAAATAACGCAAGCGAGGCGAGATATGAGCAACGAAGCGATTATGGAGCGCCTCGACAGGATCGAGGAAAACATAGCGTTCCTGACGGAAAAGGCAAGAAGCGCCCAGGAACTCAAGGAAGACCTGACCCCGATAGCCCACGACGCCTTCAAGATAATGATGAAGGAGTTCGGACAAATCGAACACGGGTTCCAACTTGAGGATCTGATCGCCTTCATCAAGCGGGCCATGCTCAGCGTGAAGGACATGACCTACGCGCTGGAGAAACTCGAAGACATCATCGCCCTGTGGCAGACCATAGAGCCGCTGCTCCAGCACTCGGTGCCGCAGTTGATCACCTTCCTCGACGGCCTGGAACAGAAAGGTGTGTTCGACACCTACCGGGCCATGATCGAGATCCGCGCCAAGGTGGCCGAGACTTACGGAGCGGAGAACATCCGCAACATGGGAGACAGCTTCGTCTTCCTCATCGGCATGCTCGAAAAGCTGAGCGATCCCAAGGTGCGCATGATGATCGAGGGAGCGGCCAACGCCTTCTCGGAGCTGGACCTGACCAAGGTCAAGCCCACTGGCCCGCTGGGCATGGTCGGCGGCATGGCCTCCAAGGACGCCAAACGCGGCCTGGGCATCATGCTGGAGATGACCAAGACCCTGGGCAAGATCGGCCTCGATGTGCCCAAGGTGGACGAGGTGGCCGAGGCCAAGGCAAAGGCCGAAGCCAAGTAGGCAACCAATGGATCGCACCGAAGCAAGACCGTAATCGTTCTGGCACCGCCAGGACTCCGCGACGGCCCATGCCGCCGCACCTCCCGAAGGGTGCGTGGCTATGGAGCTGGCCCCGCACACGCGGCGGCATGGGCCACTTGCGGATTCGGTCATTCCCGGCGGCATCGCGCCGCACCCGCAACAGGGCCCACGGCTTCCTCACACGGCCAGATTTCGCACCCGGCCGGGGCTCCCAAGACTGGAGGTGAGCTATGACCAAGAAGATTCTGATCATCGACGACGATCCGGCCATCGTGGAATTCCTGGAGGACTTCCTGCAAGACAACGGCTTTGCCACGATCAGCGCCTTTAACGGCGTGCAGGGGATCGACCAGCTTCGCACCCACAAGCCCGACCTGATCACCCTTGACATGGACATGCCCGAGAAGGGCGGCGTGCTCTTCTATGCGGCCATGCGCAAGGACGAAGCCATCCGGGAAACCCCGGTGGTGGTGGTCAGTGGCGTCGGCCCCCGGCCCCCGGCCATCGGCAAGGACGTGCCCGTGATCACCAAGCCCATCGACACCGATGCGCTCATGGGCCACCTGACCACCATACTCGGCTGATCCGGCCACCAGGCCAAAAAGATCACGACACCAAACGGGACTGGCGCGCGGGCACAGCGCCCGCGCGCACTCCCGGCAACAACACGGCCAAGCCATGACCAGCACCCGGCACGACATCACGAGCCAGCCTGCCCGCTTCAAGGTGCTCCTCGTGGACGACGAGGAGGACATCCGCGAGCTGCTGGGCATGCTCCTCGACGACCTCGGGTTTGCCGTGCGCACTGCGGCCAACGGTGCCGACGCCCTGGCCGCCTTCCGCCTCGACCGGCCCGACATCGTCCTGACCGACATCAAGATGCCGGGCATGGACGGCATCGAGCTGCTGGGAGCCATCAAGGCACTTGACCAGGACGTGGAGGTGATCATGATCTCCGGCCACGGCGACATGGGGCTGGCCATCGAGTCCCTCAAGCTCAGCGCCGCCGACTTCATCACCAAGCCCATCGACGACGACCTGCTCTCCATCGCCCTGGACAAGGTCGTGGAGCGTCTCACCCTGCGCCGGCAGGTCAGGGAACACACCGAGGAGCTGGAACGGCTCGTGGCCGAGAAATCGGCCCGGGTGGTAGAGCTTGAGCGCCAGAGCGCGGCCCGGCAGCTCATGGGCGGCCTCTCGTCAGCCATGTCCGTGGTGGCCGAAGACGTGGACGACACGGGCGTGTTCAACGAACTGCCCTGCTTCATTTCCATCCACTGCGCCGACCTGCGCGTGGTGGCCGCCAACTCCCTTTACGAGCAACGCCTTGGCGGCCGCACTGGCCAGCCGAGCAGCACCGTTTACAAGGACCACACCGGCCCCGGGGAATGCCCTGTGGCCGACGCCCTGGCCGCCGGGGCGGGCAGGCGCGCCTCGGCCACCCTGCTTTCGGCCGACGGCGAAGAAATCCCGGCAGTGGTCTCCACCGCGCCCATCCTTGGCAGCGACGGCACTGTCTCCATGGTCCTCGAAGTGGCCGTGGACGTCACCGAGGTCAACCGCCTGCGCTCCGAATTGACGCGCACCCAGCGCCGCTACGAGCACCTCTTCAACCAGGTGCCCTGCTACATAACAGTTCAGGACCGCGACATGCGCATCGTCGAAGCCAACGACCGCTTCCGCCAAGACTTCGGCTTCGGGCGCGGGCCGACCTGCCATCAGGCCTACAAGAACCTCGACGAGGTCTGCGACGACTGTCCCGTGCAAAAGACCTTTTCCGATGGCGGCCGCCACCAGCGCGAGACGGTGGTCACCTCCAAATCCGGTCAAAACCACAATATCCTGGTCTGGACCGCGCCGCTCTTTAATGAGTACGGCCAGGGGGAGCATGGTCAGGTCGAGCATGTCCTTGAGGTGGCCACGGACATCACCACCGTCCGGGAACTCCAGGACCAGTTGACCAGCCTGGGCATGATGCTCGGCTCCATGTCCCACGGGGTCAAGGGGCTGCTGGCCGCCCTGGACGGCGGGGTCTACCGGGTGGATTCCGGCCTGGCCAAGGGCGACGCCGCCCGGGTGGATGCCGGGTGGAAAGTGGTCAAGCACCGCATCGGCCACATGAAAAAGATGGTCATGGACATCCTCTACTACGCCAAGTCGCGCGAGCTGACCGTGTCCGCCGCCACCTTGGGCGACTTTGCCTCGGACTTGGCCGCCGCCGTGGAGGCCAAGGCCACCCAGCACCACGTGACCCTGATCCGTGAATTTCGCGACCCCTGCGCCGCCTTTGAGGCAGACACCACGGCCCTGGCCCCGGCCCTGCTCAATTTCCTGGAAAACGCGGTGGACGCCTGTGTCTTCGACCGGGCCAAGGCCGAGCACGCCGTGACCTTTGGCGTGGCCTCTGAAAACGGCCACATCGTCTTCGACATCGCCGACAACGGCACCGGCATGGACCGCGAGACGAGGGAGAACATGTTCACCCTCTTCTTCTCGTCCAAGGGGGCCAACGGCACCGGCATCGGCCTGTTCATCGCCAACCAGGTCATCGCCCGCCACCACGGCAGCATCGAGGTCAACTCCACCGTGGGCCAGGGCACGCATTTCCGCATCCGCATCCCGGCCAAACAGGCCAACACGGCCAGTCTGGATGGTGTGGATGGCCTGGATGATAGCGAAACAAGGACGGACGCCGCCCTCGGCTGACGCCGAGGCTCGTCGGCCAAGAGCGGCCGCCCGCAGGGGACACCATGCCTGGATTGATCGGCTCGCGCCTGGACAGGTTGCGCCTGTCACTGGTCCTCAAGATCGTGATCTCCATCATCGCGCTGCTGGCCGTGCTCATGGTTGGCCTCTTCGTGGTCAACGTGCGCAAGTACGAGGCCACGGCCGTGCGCAACGCGGCCATCCAGGCCGACGAGACCGCCGAGATCATCAAGGCCGGACTGCGCACGGCCATGCGCCACGACCCCCTGCGCGACACCGCCGCCCTGCTGGCAGACACGGCCCGGCTGGACACCGTGGAGTCCCTGACCCTCTACGACAAACGGGGCGTTTCGCGCTTCTCCGGGGTCCAGATGGCCCCGGTGGGGCCGCTGCCCCTTGACCATGCCCTGTGCGCCATGTGCCACGACCAGGAGCCGCCCGCCACCTTTGCCCCCCTTGAGCGGCGCGCCGAGGTGATCAGCTCCGACGGGCGCGGCAGGCTGGTGCGCGTGGTCAGCCCCATCGCCAACGAACCGGGCTGCACCGCCTCGGGCTGCCACGCCGGTCAAGATGGCGCGCCCCTGCTCGGTGTCATGGAGCTGACCGTGTCCATGGAAAACATTGAGGGCAACATCGCGCTGCTGGTCAAGGACAACGCCACCTATGTCATCTTCAGCCTGGTTGCCATCTGTCTGACCCTCTTCGGTCTGGCCTACCGGCTCATCGACCGGCCCATCGCCCGGATGATCGAAGGAACCCGGCGCATCGCCCTTGGCGACTACGCGGCCACCGTGGATGTGGATCAGCGCGACGAACTGGGCCAGCTCGCCTCGGCCATCAACCGCATGGCGCGCGAGGTGGGCATCCAGCACGAGGAACTGGCCAAGCAACGCACCCTCTACCAGTCGCTCTTTGAGGGCGTGCCATGCCTGATCACCGTACAAGACCGCGACTACCGCCTGATCCGCTTCAACCAGACCTTTGCCGAGCGCTTCAAGGCCAAGCCCGGCGACCACTGCTACCACGCCTACAAGGGCCGCGACCGCAAGTGCGAGGTCTGCCCGGTGGAAAAGACCTTCAGCGACGGCAAGTCGCACACCGCCGAGGAGGTGGGCGCATACAAGGACGGCAGTCGCGCCCACTGGATTGTCCACACCGCGCCCATCCACGACGAACGCGGCGAGGTCGTGGCCGCCATGGAGATGTGTCTGGACATCACCCAGCGCAAGCGGCTCGAAGAGGACCTGAAGGCGTCGGAGCAGAAATACTGCGCCATCTTCAACAACATCCCAAGCGCTGTCCTGGCCCTGGACGCAGGCACACTCGAAGTGGTTGACTGCAATCAGACGGCAATAAAGCTGTATGGTTACAAGAAGGGAGTGTTGATCAGACGCTCGGCACTCAAGCTGGTTGCCCCGGACGAGGCCGAGGCCCACCGCGAGGCCTTCGCCACGGCACGCGGCCTGCGGCGCACCAAGCACGTCAACGCCTCGGGCAGCGAGTTCTGGGCCTCGGTCAACGTGACCCGCTCTCGCTTCGAGGGGCGCGAGGTGCTGCTGGCCGCAGTGACCGACATCTCCGAGCGCATCCGCTCCGAGGAGCAGCTGATCCAGGCGAGCAAGATGGCCACCCTGGGCGAGATGGCCACGGGCGTGGCCCATGAGCTCAACCAGCCCCTGGCCGTACTCCAGATGGTGGCCAACCTCTTCCGGCGCAAGGTCAAGGCTGGCCAGTCCATCGACCCGGAGGCCGCTGCGGGCCTGGCCGACAAGATCAGTAACAACGTGGGCCGCGCCACCCGCATCATCACCCACATGCGCGAGTTCGGCCGCAAGTCCAACCTCGAAGCCGAGGAGGTGCAAATCAACGATGTCATGCGCCGGGCCTTCGACTTCTTCAGCCAGCAGCTCAAGCTGCACGACATCGACGTGGCTTGGCAGCTCGACGACCACCAGCCGACCATCCTGGCCGATCCCAACCGGCTGGAGCAGGTCTTCATCAACATGCTTCTCAACGCTCGCGACGCCATCGACGAGCGCTGCGCCCGGGGCGACTGCGACCCCGGCGACCGGCTCATCGTGATGCGCACTCGCTCCACCCGCCGCTCGGTCATCGCCGAGGTGCAGGACACCGGCACCGGCATCCCCAAGCACCTACTGCCGCGCCTCTTCGAGCCCTTCTTCACCACCAAGGAGGTGGGCCAGGGCACGGGCCTTGGCCTGTCCATCAGCTACGGCATCGTCACCGACTACGGCGGCACCATCCGCGCCACCTCCCCGGCCTGCGGCGGCTCCCGCTTCGTCATCACCTTCCCCCGCGCCTCGACCATGCAAAACGGGCACGGCCCGGCCTGACCCAGCCCCGACCCGGTCCGAGTCCGCCAGCTTTGTTTGCCCCCACCCAGCCCCCGAGATGTCCTGAAAGTAAAAAAAGGAGGCCCCATGGGACGCGAAACCGTGCTCTTCAAGAGTGAGGAAAGAAAATCCACGGCCGAGGCGGCCGCCGTGCTGCGGGCCATCGCCGACAAGATCGAGACCGGCCAGATCACCCTGACCGCCCAGGGCGAAGATGCCTCATATTGATTCGTTGTTGAGGTTTCGCGCGTTCCATGCTTGATGAGTTACGACTGAAAGTATCAGAACCGCACCAACACCTGATTCGCACTTCCCAAACAAATCCAAGCTGATAAAGGCATTGATCCGGAAGCCGTGGCAAAAACTAACATTCCAACCCTTTGCGCTTGCTACCTAGATAGTGTAGTCACGAGATCCCAGCCCAAGGGGAAATGCACCGGATGTGAATAGCCGCAAGGAACGAGGCTGCATTCTTCGCATGCCGAGTTGCCATGCCGCGCCAACGCTTCAGGTGGAGAAAAGCATTTTCAACCAAGTGCCTAGTTTTTTATAGGCATTTGTCATAATCACGAAGCTCTTACCGATTCATTTTGGGTGGAATGACAGGCTCCATCCCTTGTTTTTCTGCCTGGGCAACAATGTCATTTGTGTCATGCCTTCGGCCAGCCAAAAGGCACTGTGCGGCAAATCCTTCGATCAAAGCAACTGCCTGCGTACAATCTGCTGTTGCACCTTTTGTAACAATAGCCCTGACCGGCATGCCATGCGCATCCACGGCCAGATGCAATTTTGTGCTGAGCCCCCTTTTGTGCGACTCATGTCTTGATTCCCGCCTTTCGCTCCTGCTGCATGCGGGTGAACCTTGCAATGGCTGGCATCGACCATCAGCCATTCACAATCTGGCTCAACTATCAAGGTCTCCAGCAGTCTTTCCCATACGCCTTTGTCCCTCCAGCGGATAAAACGACGGTGGGTATTGCTCCAGCCGCCATAATCTGGGGGAAGATCTCGCCACGGGGCACCTGTGCGCATAATCCAAAAAACCGCATTGATGAACTGTCGATTGTCTCGCGCAATGCCGCCCCAACTCCCTTTTTCCCCTGGCAAATGTGGTTCAAGTTTTTCCCAAATGTCGTCAGAAATGTCATGGCGTCTGTATTCTGGAATCGCCAAGGCAGCCTCCTTTTGGGTCGGTGCGTTGACTGAGTATGGCTCAAAGAAATAGTTTAGACAATCTCGTGACTACACTATCTGACAAAAGCCGCCCCCAGCAGCCATGAGCGGCTGCCGGGGGCGGCTTTGTGTGGTCACACGACAGGGTCGCCGGACAGTTTGATCACAGCCACGGTCAGGTCGTCCTGCTGGTTGGCCGTGGACCGGAACTCCCCAAGGGCCTCGACAAGGGCGCGAATGATCGCTGCCGAGGATGCTTCGTGGTGGGCGCGAACAACCTCTTTCATGCGCTCTTTACCGAACATCTCGCCGTCCGGCGACTGCATCTCCCAGATGCCGTCGGTACCGATGACAATGACCTGCCCCGCAGGCAGCGCGGCCAGCTCGTTGACCTCAAAGACGGCGTCCGGGGTCACGCCCAGCGGGAGCCCCTCTCCAGACAGCTCGTCGAAACGGTCTTTGGACGGGTCGTAGAGCAGGGCGGGGTCATGCCCGGCACGCACCCAGCGGATGGTACGGCCCTGCGCTATCTCCAGAAGAAACAGGGTCATGAAGCGGCCGGATTGGTCCACATCCTCGAAAATACGCTGGTTGGTCCGGGCCACGACCTCGTCCAGCCTACCGCCGGACCCGGCGTGGCAGCGCAAATACGCCCGCGCCGAGGCCATGAGCAGCGCGGCCGGGATGCCGTGCCCGCTGACGTCACCCACGACGACCACGCAACTCTCCCCGGTGGGCGTCTCCCGCCGGATGAAGCCGTAGTAATCACCGCCTGTTTCATCACAATATCGGCTGACTGCCGCCATGTCCGCGCCCGGGAATTCTGGGGCCGAGTCGGGCAGCAAGCTCTGCTGGACCTGCTGGGCCACCTCAAGGGAACTCTTCAGCCGCACCCGCTCGGCAAGGGCCGGCACCATCCGGTTGAACGCCGCGCCCAGCCGACCGATCTCGTCGCGGCCGCGCACATCGGCCCGCGCCGTGAAATCGCCCCTGGCCACACGTCCTGCAGCGGTCACCAACTCGGCTATGTTGCGGGTCAGCACCTTGGACAGCAAAATGGCGATACCCGCCACCAGCAGGGCCACGGCAAGGGCGATGATTCCCATCCTGGCATTGTGGTCGCCGATCCGGGTCAGGATGAACTCCCTGGCGGACAGCGCCTCCATGATCACGTCGGCCTTGGGCACGATGATCATCAGGGCCGTTGTACCCTGATCGACGGGCGCGTAAGCCCACAGGGCGTCCCTGTCCTCAAAGGGCATATCCGAGACCCCCGACGAGACGTTGAGCAGCGAGGCGACCATCTGCCCGTATTCCCCGGTGTCCGGCGAGGTTAGCCAGACGGTCTGTTCCGGGGCGACCCAATGGTCATGCATGGCCTGTCCCTGCGCCTCCCGGGCGATTATCCGCAGCGCAGCCCCATCGCTTCCGGGCTCGCCTTCGGACTGCACAAGCATGGCTACGCCATCCTCGGAATACATGTCCACATGGTGCCCCTTGTGCAGCAGGGAACCGACCGGAACTACTATGGAAACCTCGCCCTGCACCGCGCCGACGTCATCGCGCACCGGAACCGTGACCCGGAAGACGAGGCGCCGGGTCCACTCGTCGGGGTAGGGGGAGGACCATGTCGGCCCGTGGGCCAACGCGGCACCGCTGGGTTCCGGTTTTCGCAAAGACGCCCCGGCGACAGGACCGGGGTAGACAATCCTGGCACCGTCCCGAAGCCTGACCTCGATCCAGAGGGCCAGGTCGGGATAATCGAACTTGAGTTCCCTCAGAAGCGGGAGGATTTGACCGATCATGGACTCGGGGAGCACCTGCGCCTGCCGACCCTCCCGATCCCAGGTGGACGGCGCGTTGAAATCGACATCGAGCCCCCGGCGGCCGTGCATGTGTGCGACAAAATATTCCTGCCGCAATTCCGGCGTCAGGACAGACGTGGGCTCAGCAGCCGCTTCGGGCATGATGTGGGAATGGCCATACAAAACCCCCTCGATCTTGGAGGCGAGAAACAGGGTGCCTGACTCCAGAAGCTGCTTCTCACGGTGCAGGATGCGGGCATGGTCCTCGACGATACGCAGCAGCCCGACGCTGGCCTTGTGCACCAGCGTGTTCGAGATGCGAAGCGCCAGCCTGTCGCCCAGCCGGGTCAGATCCTCTCGCACGCCAGCCCCAACGGCGAGCAGCGGGGCAATGGAGATGAACAGCAACAGTATCAACAGCTTGTAGCGAACTCCCATGAAACCTCCTGACGCGATTCACCCATGCCGCCCCCTGCCCAGCCCTGAACGGGGAAAGGGGTCGACCAGCACGATCAAGCATTTACCATACCAAAGACTTCATGTCATAAAACTCTTACTTGCACAGCTACCTCCGCTGTGACAAACTGATATGGTTCATATTTTTTATTGCACTCCCAGCACAGGGGTGTGCAAGGATCGGCACCAATCCAGACAAAAACAGTCTGGATTCCTCAGAGAAAGACCGGTAAGACACTTGAATGGGTGGACAAACCGAGTATGGCACACCCCTTGTTTATGCCATGTCAAGCATACGGAGTCGGGATGAAGAGATCTCTCATAATGGCGTATACGGCCCTGCTGGTGCTCGCACTGATGGCGGCTCTGCCCCAAGCGGTCGCCGCCGACACGCAGAACCCCGCCAATGCGCAGGCAGCCGCAAACGCGACCGAGCCGGGCCAATACCTAGGCGACTGCGCCGAACTCGCCGAACTTGCCGGATACCTGAGACAAGCCGCCGCGGGCAACAATGAACTGCGCGCCGCCTTCAGGCGCTGGGAGGCCGCCGTCAGCCGCGCCGCGCGGACCGATGTCCTGCCAGACCCCATGTTCAACTTCGGCTACTACACCACGCCCCTTGAGACACGCGGCGGCCCGGCGCGCTACAAGTACGGGCTCTCCCAGTCCCTGCCCTTCTTCGGCAAGCTCGGCTTCAAGGAGCAGATGGCCCTGCGCGAGGCAGACGGTGTCAAGGCGCAGTTGGACGGCCTGAAGCTCTCGACCTTTTACGAGGTCAAGCGGGTCTACTACGAGTATGCCTATCTGGTCCGCGCCATCGCCATCACCACGGAAAGCATGGAGCTGTTGCGCTACCTGGAGCGGATCGCCACGGCCCGCTACACCACCGGCTCGGCCAGCCACGCCGACATCATCAGGCCGCAGGTGCAAATGGGCAGGCTTGAGGACAGGCTCAACTCCCTCAAAGACCTGCGCGCCCCGCTGGTTGCACGGCTCAATGCCCTCCTGGACCGCCCGGCAGGGACCGACATCCCACCGCCGCCCTCCATCCCGGTCATGGTCGCTACGGAACAGGACGACACCCTCTTCGCCGAACTGCCGACCAACAATCCCCAGCTGGCATACTGGGACGCGGTGGTCGGCATGGAACAGGCCGGAAGGAATCTGGCGGAGCGCGCCTATTATCCGGACTTCACCTTTGGCGTGGATGTCACGGAGGTGGACAAGGCGAGGAACCCCGGCGTCACCGGCGACGGACGCAACCCGATCATGACCTCCATGTCGTTCAACATTCCCATCTGGCAGGAGGCCCGGGGCGCGGCGGTTGACGAGAGCCAGGCCCGGATACTGGCCGCCAAGCGGAGCCGGGCCGGTCTTGAGCAGAAGCTGCGGGCGGACCTGGAACTGGCCCTGTACAAGTACCGGGACGCCGGGCGGAAGATCAACCTCTACCGCGACACCCTGGTACCCAAGGCCGAGCAGGCGCTGGGCGTGATCCTGGAGGCCTTCACCAGCAGCGCGGCCACCTCCCTCGACCTCATCGACACGGAGCGGACCCTGCTGGAACTCAAGCTCGACTACTCCCGCGCCCTGACCGATCAGGCGCAACAGCTGGCCGAGATCGAAACCCTGGTGGGCCGCGAGCTGCCCTGCGAGTTCCACGGCTCGCTCCTCGGGGAAACACGGCTGGAGCCCTGACCATGCCAGCAGTCCGGTTGAACACGAAGCAGGGGGAACCATGAGCCGTTTCGCAAACATCCGTCTGGTCCTGACCGTTGTCCTGGCAAGCATCATTGCCTTTGGCCTCGGCTACGCCATCAGGGACACAGGACATCCGCCCGCCACGTCGCAGTTGGACGAACACGCTGAGCACGGCCTCGAAGCCACGGCGGACGAGGGGGGAAACATCATCTGGACCTGCTCCATGCACCCGCAGATCCAGCTTCCCGACCCGGGGAACTGCCCCATCTGCTTCATGGAGCTCATCCCTGTCCAGCGCGGGGACGACTCCGCTGCCACCAGCCTGCGCGGCATCGAGATTTCCGAAGAAGCGCGCCTGCTGGCGGGCATCGAGACCGAACCGGTGCAGCGCCTGGATGTGGATGTGGAGCGGCGCATGGTGGGCAAGGTCGATTACGACGAGACGCGGGTCCGCTCCATCACCGCCTGGACCGGCGGCCGCGTTGACAAGATGTTCGTTGATTACACAGGCAAGGAAGTCCGGCAGGGCCAGCCCATGGTCTCCATCTACAGCCCCGAGCTGCTCACGGCCCAGGTCGAGCTGATCGAGGCCCACAAGGCCCTGGAGGACTTGAAGGACAGCAAGCTCCCCCTGATCCGCAACACCGCGCAGCGCATGGTCGAGGCCGCACGGGAGAAACTGCGCCTGCTCGGCCTGCAGAAAAGCCAGATCGACGCGGCGGTGCGCGAGGGCAGGCCCTCGGATCACATCACCCTCCACGCCCCTCAGGGCGGTG
Source organism: Pseudomonadota bacterium (assembly GCA_043824835.1). Lineage (GTDB taxonomy): Bacteria > Desulfobacterota > Desulfovibrionia > Desulfovibrionales > Desulfovibrionaceae > Pseudodesulfovibrio. The sequence goes on from JBDRSO010000027.1 coordinate 20,410, forward strand.
TGGTCCTGACCAAGGACGTCAACGAGGGGCAGTACGTCACCACTGGCAGCCCCATCTATTCCATCGCTGATCTCTCGGTGGTCTGGGTCATCCTCGAAGCATACGAGTCCGACCTCCCCTGGGTCGAGCTTGGCCAGCAGGTGGCTTTTCAGACCGAGGCCTATCCCGGCAAGACCTTCGGGGGCACGGTGGTCTACATCGACACCGTGGTCAACGAGAAGACCCGCACGGTCAGGGTTCGCCTCGAAGTGCCCAATGGTGACCGCAGCCTCAAGCCCGGCATGCTCGTTCGCGCCGTCCGGCAACGAGACGGCGTCACGGCCGGGGGCTCCGAGCCAAGGCTGGTCATCCCGGCCACGGCCCCACTCCTCACCGGCAAGCGTGCCGTGGTCTATGTGCAAGACCCGCAGGCGCCAGAGCGCTTCGAGGGCCGCGAGATCGTGCTCGGCCCCAGGGCCGGTGCCTACTACATTGTCAAAAACGGCCTGGAAGAGGGCGAGCGGGTCGTCACCCGGGGCAACTTCAAGATCGACAGCGCGGTCCAGATCATCGCCAGACCGAGCATGATGAGTCCCACCGGCTCCGAGACCCGGGGCGGGGGGCATGACCACGGCCAAGGGGAAGGCGCGGCGAGGCCTGCCAACGGTGGAACCCAGGTCGGCGGCGAGCTGCCCCCCCTGTTCGCCTCCAAGGCCCGGCTGCTCGACGCCACCTTCCGGGAGCTTGAGGCTGCCGTGGCCACGGGCGACCTGGCACAAACGCACCTCGCCTTTGGCGTGTTCAACAAGGAGCTGCGCCTCATCGACGGAACCGGCCTCGAAAGACGGGCCGCCCTCCTGTGGCGAGAATACGCCATGCTCCTGAGTAACGACGCCATCATCGGAGCCGAGGTCCCGGACGTCCGTCGCCTCAGCGAGGTCTTTGCCGAAATGAAGCACCACTATGCCGGATTCCGGACCGCATTCAACCTGGATGCCCCAGAGGAGGCGCTTGCGGCTCCCGAGAGCTTCCGGCGGCAGTTGGGCGCGGTCTTCGCCCGCTACGAACAATTGTCCGAGGCCCTGGCCGCCGACGACATGCCCAGGGCCAGGGCTGCGGCCGAGACCATGGCCGAAGCCCTGCGGCAGGTGGACATGACCGCGCTCGGCGGCCCGGCCCACAACGTCTGGATGGCGGCGCTGACCAGGATGAACGACGGCCTCGCCGTTGTCCGCGAGGCCGAGGACATCGTCGCGGTGCGGACCGGCTTCGAGCCCCTCTCCGTGGGGCTGGCCGAGGCCATTGTCTCGCTCGGCGTCCAGACCGAGGGGCCGGTCTTCGAGCTGTTCTGCCCCATGGCCTTCGACTACGACGGTGCCACATGGCTCCAGCGCGACGAAAGCATCCGCAACCCATACATGGGCCAAGCCATGCCCACCTGCGGCGAAACCAACCAGCAGCTCAAGCAATAGCCGGGGCCGATGCGCATGGAAACTCGCGACACGACACACCTCGAAGCGAAGAACCCGACCGACAGGCTCATCCGCTTCTGTCTGACCAACAAGCTGGTCGTCTTCCTGGTGGTGGCCATGATCCTGGGCTGGGGTGCCATGGTCGCGCCCTTCGACTGGCAGATCGGCCTGCCGCGCGACCCGGTGCCCGTGGACGCCATCCCGGACATCGGGGAAAACCAGCAGATCGTGTTCACCGAGTGGATGGGCCGCTCGCCCCAGGACATGGAGGATCAGGTCACCTACCCGCTCACCGTGTCCCTGCTCGGCATCCCCGGCGTCAAGACCGTGCGCAGCTACTCCATGTTCGGTTTTTCGTCCATCTACGTCATCTTCAACGAGGATGTGGAGTTCTACTGGTCGCGCTCGCGGCTGCTGGAAAAGCTGTCGAGCCTGCCGCCGGGAACGCTGCCGCCCGATGCCAAACCGACACTGGGGCCGGACGCCACCGCCCTTGGCCAAGTCTTCTGGTACACCCTCGAAGGCCGCGATGAACACGGCAATGCCGTGGGCGGCTGGGGCCTCGACGAACTGCGGAGCATCCAGGACTGGTACGTGCGCTACGCCCTCCTGGCGGCCGAGGGAGTCAGCGAGACAGCCTCTGTAGGCGGCTTTGTCAAGGAATACCAAGTTGATGTAGACCCAGACGCCCTGCGCACCGCCGGGGTCAGCCTGGAGGATGTCTTCACGGCGGTGAAGATGTCCAACCTCGATGTGGGTGCCCGGACCATCGAGATCAACAGCGTCGAGTACCTCATCCGCGGTATCGGCTTTGTCAAGGAACTGGCTGACATCGAGGAGTCGGTGGTCAAGGTGGTCGGCAACGTCCCCATCCGCGTCCGCGACGTGGCCAGGGTCAGCCTCGGCCCGGCCCTGCGCCGGGGCGTGCTTGACAAGGGCGGCACCGAGGCCGTGGGCGGGGTCGTGGTGGTCAGGTACGGCGAGAACCCCCTGCAGGCCATCGGCAACGTCAAGGAGAAGATTCGCGAGATCTCCCCCGGTCTGCCCAGCAAGGTGCTCCCTGACGGGACCGTGAGCAAGGTAACCATTGTCCCCTTCTACGACCGATCCGGTCTCATCCACGAAACCCTGGGAACCCTGCAGACCGCCCTGACAGAGGAAATCCTGATCACCGTCATCGTGGTCCTCCTCGCGGTCATGCACCTCAAGACTTCCCTGCTCATCTCCTCGCTGCTGCCCATGGCCGTGATGCTGTGCTTCATCGGCATGAAGGTCTTTGGCGTGGACGCCAACATCGTCGCCCTGTCGGGCATCGCCATCGCCATCGGCACCATGGTCGACATGAGCATCATCATCTGCGAGAACATCCTCAGGAAACTGGAGCAGGCCGGGTCGGGCGAGAGCCGGTTGCAGCAGATATTCCAGGGCGCGTCCGAGGTGAGCAGCGCCATCATGACCGCCGTGGCCACGACCATCGTCAGCTTCCTGCCCGTCTTTGCCATGGAGGGGCCAGAGGGCAAGCTCTTCAAACCCCTGGCCTACACCAAGACCTTTGCCCTGGTCGCGTCCATCATCGTCGCCCTGACGGTCCTGCCCGCCGTGGCCCACCTCATCCACCGCCGCGCCAACCTGCAATGCCCCAGGCGGCTCGCCGACCTGCTCATCGGCGGCACCACCATCGTGGTCGGCCTTGCCGTGGCCTTCTTCGTGGCGTGGTGGCTGGGCCTCTTCATCCTCGTGCCGGGCGTTCACCGGCTCTTCGCCGACTCGCTCCCTCCGCGGTTCAACGCCCTCTTCGGCCGGGCCATGAACTACGGCGTCGTCCTCATGGTGACCATCGTGCTCGCCTCGCACTGGCTCCCGCTGGGGCCGGAAAAAGGCGATTTGCGCAATTTCATCTTCGTGGCAGTGCTCATCGGCGGGCTGATGCTCTTCTTCCAGCTCTTCCAACGGGGCTACCCGACCATGCTGCGCTGGGTGCTTGACCACAAGGGCGCATTCCTGTGCCTTCCGGCGGCCCTGGTTCTGTTTGGCGGATTCATCTGGCTGGGCGGCAATGTCATGACCGCGTGGCTCCCGGACTCGGTGCGGGCCAGCCGCCCGGTCGCGGCGGTGATCCACACTTTTCCGGGCCTGGGCAAGGAGTTCATGCCGCCGCTCGACGAGGGGTCGTTCCTCTACATGCCGACCACCATGCCCCACGCCTCCATAGGCGAGGTGCAGGACGTCCTCTCCAAGCAGGGTGCCTCCCTCCTGGCCATCCCCGAGGTGGAGAGCGCGGTGGGCAAGCTGGGCCGGGCCGAAACGCCGCTGGACCCGGCCCCGATCTCCATGATCGAGACCGTCATCAACTACCGGCCCGAGTTTCTCGTGGACGAGGGCGGTACCCGGCTGCGCTTTCGGTTTGACGCCGGGCAGAAGGACTATTTTCGCTCTACCGAGGGCAAGCCGCAACCCGCCGGAGACGGCCTGCCCTACATCGTGCAGGGTTATTATCCCCGCGATGAGGATGGCAGGCTCATTCCCGACCCGGACGGCAGACCGTTCCGGCTGTGGCGCAGCCCGCTCGACCCGGCGCTGAACCCGGGTCGCGCGGCCTGGCCGGGGGTGCGCAGCCCGGACGACATCTGGAACGACATCACCAGGGCGGCCGAGATTCCAGGCACCACATCCGCGCCCAAGCTGCAACCCATCGCGGCCCGCATCGTCATGCTCCAGTCCGGCATGCGCGCCCCCATGGGCATCAAGATCAAGGGGCCTGACCTGGAAACCATCGAATCCTTCGGCCTGAGGATAGAGAGGCTGCTCAAGGAGGTGCCGTCGGTCCAGCCCGCCGCCGTGGTGGCCGACCGCATCGTGGGCAAACCCTACCTGGAGTTGGTCATCGACCGCGAGGCCATCGCCCGCTACGGCATCACGCTGGCCAGGGTCCAGAACATCATCGAGGTGGCCGTAGGCGGCAAGGTTATGTCCACCACCGTGGAGGGACGCGAGCGCTACCCCATGCGCGTTCGCTACATGCGCGAGCTGCGCGACAGCATCGAGGCCCTGGGCGACATCCTCGTGGCCGCGCCGTCGGGCGAACAGATTCCCCTGCGCCAGCTGGCGGAGCTGCGCTACGTCCGCGGCCCCCAGGTCATCAAGAGCGAGGATACCTTCCTCGTGGGCTACGTGCTCTTTGACGGCAAGCCGGGATTCGCCGAGGTGGACGTGGTGGAGGGTACCCGCCAGTACATCGAGAGCCGCATCGCGTCCGGCGAACTGCCGGTCCCACCCGGCGTGTCCTACGAATTCGCGGGCAACTACGAGAATCAGGTCCGGGCGCAGAAGAAACTGGCCGTCATCCTGCCGCTGGCCCTGTTTGTCATCGTGGTCATCCTCTACCTCCAGTTCAAGTCCGTGGCCACGACCCTGATGGTCTTCTCAGGCATCCTGGTGGCTTGGTCAGGCGGCTTCCTGATGATCTGGCTGTACGGGCAGGACTGGTTCCTGAACTTCAGCGTCTTCGGGACCTCAATGCGCGACCTCTTCCAGGTGCACACCATCAACCTGAGCGTGGCCATCTGGGTCGGCTTCCTCGCCCTGTTCGGCATTGCCTCGGACGACGGCGTGATCATGGCCACCTACCTCGACGAGAGCCGGGACAACCGGGACACCTCCAGCGTCCAGGCTATCCGGCGGGCCGTGCTGGAAGGGGCGCAGCGGCGCATCCGGCCCGCGCTCATGACCTCGGCCACGACAATCCTGGCGCTCATCCCGGTGCTGACCTCCACGGGCCGGGGGGCGGACATCATGGTCCCCATGGCCATCCCGTCATTCGGCGGCATGACCATCGCCATCCTGACCGTGTTCGTGGTCCCCACGCTCTATTGCCTCGTGGAAGAGATGAAGATCCACCGCAAGAACCGCTGCCGACCGGCAGAACCATCCACTGCATAACCATAGGAGAACCCTCATGAAAAGAATCACCATCCTCGCCGCAGTCGCGGCCCTGACCCTGCTCGTTTCAGGCCTTGGCATCGCCGCTTCCAACATGGACCACGGCAGTCATGGCGTTGCCACGGGTCACGGGGAGCACGGCACCACACCTGCTGTCACCCTGGAGAGCGGCATGAAAACCATGACCGACAACCTGAACATGATGAAGAAAGATGTCGAAATGATGAAAGACCCGGCCATGCGCAGCCACGCCATGGACGCCATGAACACGCACATGACCGACATGCACCATGGCATGGCGTCCGCCGAAGGCCACGCCAAACAGACGGGCGACGCGGCCATGCAAAACGCCATGACGCAGATGAACAAGGACATGATGACCGTCATGAAGGGCATGGGCATGAGCAAAAAGGACCCGGACAAGGGAATCCCCATGATGGAGCAAGGGCTTGAGAAGCTGGAGAAGACCATGACCATGATGCAGGGCATGATGTAGCCCACTCCCGGAACGTCAGACAAGAATGCCCGACCGACGAGTACTTTGATAGCAGAGGCTTTCGCAACGGGAAAACCGACTGAGCATGGGAGCGAGTGCTTCAGGCAAAATCATTGACGTTTTCGAGGCACATCAGGGGCAGCAGGAGTTGACAACTGTATTGTAAAGAACCCAAAGCCCCATCGTCCCTTTGAGTCGTCCTGTGAACAGCGCTTCAAACAAGGAGGCCTTTGGCAGCCAAGCAACCAACAGGTTAACAGACAATTATTGTTACCCTCTTTGTTGTTTTTCTACACCTGAGCGATGTCGCCCCCTTCGGACTCTCCCAAGGGAAGGCGGAGCAGATCGCGAAGGCGATGCTGACGACATGCCGTGAGTGGCCCCAACGCTTTGCCGATTGCGGGATTCAAGAACAAGAAATGGAGGAATTGTAGAGGTGGTTCAGGCTGGTTGCCTCCTGACTCCACCCCTCGCCTGGAGATCCTAGCATGGATTTGACTATTCTGAGTTTCAACTCAGGCCAATTGAAGCTGCTTGACGCTTTTTGATGCGAACAGCCTCTCAAGGGCAAAGCCGCCTCACTTCGTCTCTTCGGCATACCACGTGCCACTTGAGACCCGAATACGCCGTGGTCATGCCGGGCTGGCATCCTGCCGCTCGGCAGCTATTGCTACCCCATGCCCCGGGCCCTGGCGCGACGAGCGACCAATAAATCCACCAGTCCGAAGAGCGCCAGAGGCACCAGCAGAAAGATCAGTGTCAAGGCCGCACCTGTGGAGCGGTCCGAGGATGTGAGAAAAGGGAAGAGATAGCCCGTGAAGGAGGGAACCCGCCCGCCGCCAATCAAGAACACCAGGAAATACTCGGAAAACGCCACCAGAAAGACCACCGAGCCCCCGGCAATGATGGCCGGGGTCAGCAGCGGCAGTTCCACCTGCCACAATATTCGCATCCGCCCGGCTCCCAGGTTGGCCGCACACCGGGCGTATTGCGTCCCAAAGGACTGGTAGCCCGCCACCAATGCCCGCAGCATGTACGGGTAGCTGAAGGTGGACAGCACCAGCACCACCCCGGCCATGGTGTCCACCAGCCCCAGGTGAATGAAGGCCACATGAACGCCCATGGAAAACGTCATGGGCGGCACCAGGGCGGGGGCTAACAGCAGCCCCTCCACCAGCCTTTTGCCCGGGAATTGGGCAAAGGCAAGGTGGCGGGCGGGAGCAAGGCAAAGCGCCAGGGTCAGCGCCACCGTGCACACGGAGTAGGCGAAGGAAGAGATGATGGACCGGCCGATCTGCGCATGCTGCCCAGCCAAGAAATCCAGGGTTCTGGCACTCAGTCGGGTCGGGACAACCTCGGGCCAGCTCCAGCCTGGGGCAAGGGCGTAACCGGTCAGCACCAGGAGCGGCAAGGCTGCGGCCATGGCGATGATTCCGAACCAGCCCCAGTTTTTCATAGTTTCCGCACCCGGTCTTCCAGTCTTGAGGCCACATGTGAGTAGACCATGATGAACGCCACGGAGAAAACGAACAAGACGACGAGCAGCGCCATGGCGGTCGGCCGGTCGGTCAGTTCGCGTTTGAAATAGAGGTTGTATATTTCTATGGACAGCATGCCGGGCCTGCTTTCTGCGAGCAGGAACGGGATGTCAAAGGCTCCCAGGGTATAGAGGAAGAGAATGATGAAGGCCGTATGCAGGGCCGGGGTCAGGCGCGGCAGAACAACGGAAACGAATATTCTTACCGGACCGGCTCCAAGCATGCGTGCGACCTGAACCAGCCGCCTGTCCGTGCGAGCCAGGACAGCCAGGGCCAGGAGCATGGCGAAGGGGGTCTCCTTGGCGACGAAGGCGATGATCATGCCGGCTCCGTTGCCGGAGTGCAAAATGGCCGGGAATTGGCCAGGGTCATCGACAAGGCCCATGTGAAACGCGATTGCGGAGATGAATCCGGTGCGCGACCAGAGGATGAGGACCACAAAGGCCACGGCCATGTGCGGCAGAATGAGACCCATCTTGTAGATCATGCTGGCCCGCTGCAGGAGGGGAGGCATGTTCCACATCGCCCATGCGCCCAACGTCCCGAAAGCGACGGACAATCCGGCGGAAACGAAGGCAACGGTCAGCGAAAAGGCCATGGAGGCCAGGTAATGGGGGGCCAGTGCAGCCTTGTAGGCGTCGAGCACTTCGCTCTGGTGCGATACAGGCAGCCAGAAGCCCAGCGACTGGGCCAGAGCCAGGGCCAGCCCCCCCAGAAAGAGCAGCCCCATGGGCAGAATCAAGGGCGAAAGGGGCAGCAGTGTCCGGCCTGGCCGCCTCCAGCCGTGGCAGTCCGGGCTAAGGCTTGGCTCTGAGCACATGCTCCTCCCACCCCCGCTCCAGGGCTTCAAGATAGGCCACGTCGACTTCTGGGACAGCCGAGCCGGTGAGCACCGATGGCGACAACGAGGCCGCGCCAAGGTTAACCGCCTCGAATTCGGCCCGTGTAGCCGGGGCGAGCCGGGTCAGGTCAATGGCCGGGAAGTCGCCCCAGTTTTCCGGCCGGAATTTCGAGAGCTGAGCCTCGGGTGAGAGCAGGAAGTCTGCCAGGACCATGGCCCCGGCCACGTTCCCGGCATTGAAGGGGATGGCCGTGAAATGCAGATTGAAAATGGTGCCCTCATCCATGAGAAAGGTCCGTATCGTCGGCGGATAGCTGCCGTCAAGGATCATGCTTTGCGCATGCAGCGGGTGGTAGCTCATGCCCATGCCCACCTCGCCCCGCGCCAGCAGGGTGTCCAGTTCCGCCGAACTCTTGGGGTATGTCTTCCCTTGCTGCCACAGGTGAGGGTTCAGCTCGTTGAGGTAGGCCCACAGCAGGGGGGCGTTCCGGGCAAACAGGGCCGGATCAAATCCGTCGAGGTATTGCTCATGCCCGCCGGTAACGGCATAGAAGGCCTGACGGATGAAGGCCGAGCCGGTAAAGTCCGGCGGCTGTGGGTAGGTGAACTGCCCAGGATTGTCCCGGACCCACTCAAGAAGCTCGCGGTAGTTGCCCGGAGGGTCGGTGCGCGCTGAATCGTACTCGAACACGAACTGGGCTTGACCGAAGGGGGCCTCATAGCCTTCCACGGGGGTGCCGAAGTCCGTGGCCGCGTGTTCCGGGTTCACCCAGGTCATGACGTTGGGGAGCCGCTGGGCAAAAGGGCCGTGGAGCGCGTCGGCCTCCTTGAGGGATTTGAAGTTCTCGCCATTGACCCACAACAGGTCGATGGACCCCGATGTGCGCCCGGCTTGGCGCTCGGTGACGAGTTTGTTGACGAACACCGGGGCGTCCATGGGCTCGCGCACCAGGGTGATGCCGAAGCGTTCGCTGACCCGGGGCGCAACCCAGCCGTCGATCCACCGGTTTGTATGGGCGAATCCCCCGTACATGTAAAAGCGCACAGTGGTGCCTCTGGCCGCCTCCACCAGCTGTCCCCAGTCGGCGGCAGCCGGATCGAATGCGACCGCGCCCCGGGGCTTCTCGGCCCCGGATCGCTCGGTTTCGTTGTCGGCACAGGCGGCCAGGAAGAAAAAAAGGAATAACAAAGGCAGCAGTCTTTTCATGGAACCTCCCGGTGTCCTGGGCAAGGTCGGATGCGAATGCTCACCCGTTGCCCGGCTGTGATGGAGCCAAATTGCCCATAGGCCTGCAGCGTGGTCCCGTCCAGTTCGACGCGGTATTTGGTGTAATGTCCGATGAAGGCGACATCGGTTATCAGACCAGACCCGTCTGGGGCGGCAGCGAGTTCGATACATTCGGGCCGCACGAGAAGCGCTTGGTCAGGTTGCGTGTTTTCTGGCAGGTCCAGCAAGTGGAAAATGCCGGGGCCGATCTCGTTTACAGGCCCAAGGAACTCGCCTGCCTCGCGATTGGCAGGGTAATGATAGATTTCGTGCGCGGGCGCGTACTGCGCAAGTCGACCGTCAAGCAAAAGTCCGATGCGGTCGCTCATGGCGAGCGCCTCTTCCAGGTCGTGCGTGGCCGCGATGGTGGTTACGCCAAAGTTCCGCTGTGTCTGGCGCAGAAACTCTGCCGTGGACATCTTCAGGTTGCGATCGAGGTTGGCGAACGGCTCGTCGAGCAGAAGCAGCATGGGCTCGACAACCATGGCCCGGGCGATGGCCACACGCTGCTTTTGCCCGGCCGAGAGCTGGTGCGGATAGCTGTCGCCACGGTCAGCCATGTGGAAATACTCCAGCATGGCCATCACCCGCCGGTGGACCTCGGCTTTTGGCGTGCGCCGGGCTGTCAGGCCAAAGGCCGTGTTCCCGTACACCGTCAGGTTGGGAAAAAGCATGAAATCCTGATGCACGAGGATGACCGGGTGTTCCCTGCTCGGTGGGGTGCCGAAAGTCAGGCCTCCCTTGTCTGGCGCATCAAGTCCGGCGATGATTTCGAGCAAGGTGGTTTTGCCCACTCCGGATGGGCCGATGATGGAAACGATCTGTCCCTGGTCCACGCCAAAGGTGATGTCCTCAAGCACCTGGGTGCGGCCGCGGCGTCGGCACACGCCTTCTAGGGCAAGAAACATTCCATGTTCTCCAGGTAACGCCCAATGCGCTCGAGGGTTGTTTGGCTGGTCAGGACGCGGTCCTGGCAGGTATATTCGTAATAGGCCATGAAGCACCAGGACAGGGCGCGCAGAAGCACCGCCCGCTCAAGAATGGCCGTGCGGTGGCCGATGGTCTCAAGGGGTATTCCGAGTCCCGCCGCCTCGCGATAGGCGCCGAGGAACCGCTGTCTGTCATCGGGTCCGATCCGCTGTTCGGTTTTCCAGAGGGTAGTGGTGGGTGCCAAAAAATGCCCCAGATCCTGATAGCGGCAGGAGATGACCGCCTTCTCCCAATCAACCAGCCAGCCCTGGCCTGCGATCCGGTCCACGATGAAGTTGCCGGAATTGACCTCGGTGTTGACCAAGCACATCGGTTCGTCGGCAAATTCGTCCTGGTGGGCCAAGTGGAGCTTCATGACTTCGTCGCTGGCACGGAGCAGCCGATCACGAGTCCGGGCCAGGGGGTGGTCGTCAAAGCGGGTGATGAGTGTCAGCGATTCCCGGGCGATTTCGCGCAGTGGCTCCGCCTGGATGAGCAGACCGTCATCAGGCACGGGTTGAGCATGTACAGCCGCGAGGATGCGTGCGGCCAGCTCCAGATCGCGTTCGTAGTCCAGCGCTTCGCCGGGCAGATAGTCCATGAGCAGCACCGGCCCGAGACCGGGGGCGTCCCGCAGCACCCGAAGGGGCTTGGGGGTGACTCCGCTGCCGGAAAGCGCCTGCAGCACGCGGAATTCGTATTCGATCTGCTCCGGCCCCAGGCCGAGCTGGGAGCCGTGATTGATGCGCAAGACGAAGCATCCTTCGGCGGCGCGTATCAGGTGGTTTTCATTGTATTCGCCAGCAGCCAGAAAAGACACATTCTGTGGTCCAGCCAGCTTCAGCCAGCCGGATTTGTTCAAGAAACGAGATATGGCGCAGCTTTTTTCCATATGCTCCATTGGTGGCACATTACTGTCTGGCCTGTAAAGCAAACGTTTTTCATCTGTAAGGTAATACGCATGGATTGCCGCCTGATGCTTAAAACAGGGTATCTGCATTCCGTGTGACGAGACGTCTTCCTGGCCGTGCAAAAATTTGGCGAGGCTCACCCATCATCGCTCAATGTGTCAATCGCTGAGAAACTTCTGGCAAATACGTCACCAACAACCAAAATCCTCCGTGGCTCGTCCGTGGCTCCATGCGTATCAAACGTGCTTTTCGTGGCGTTGGTGGCGTTTGCAAACGGCTGAAATCACGTAGGTAAGCGGCCTTCCGTGGTTTTCAGTATACCCTCTCACGCCGGCAACAGGGGTTCAAACCCCCTTGGGGACGCCAAGTAAATACAACGGGTTACAGCGAAAGCTGTAACCCGATTTTCGTTTGCATGCCGATTTACGCTTCGTGAGGCGTGAAAAGTGAAGTGCTTCACCCCGGCCTTTTCGCACAGAATCTTCATGAGGTGCTGCCGCCACTTGTAGGGCGACCAGATATCGCGACAGAACACCAACTTGGGAATCCGCTTCCTGGAGCGTTCCCCAAGCTCACGCCGGAGGCGCTTGGTCAGGTTGTTGGCCTTCCTTTTTGGCTGGTTGGGGGAATGACATGCAGCCACGCGCAACAAGTCCAGCAAGGGGGCGTTGCAGTTCGGTCATTTTCGACTTGCACAACTCAAAAAAACTTACATATAGAATAGTAAAGTGGTATCTCTGTCGACTGAGGAGTTTGAACAACTTTGATGAAAATGACGGTTCTCTCCTGCGCCCGAAAAACACTGACACTGGCTTTGCCGGTGGTGGTTGTCTTTGCGCTGGTGCTTGGGATAACCGGACGCGCTCTTTACGACTATGGAGAGCGGCTTCTGGGGGAACCTCAAGCGAGGCAGATCGAGGTGGAGGCGGCGCTCATGGCC
>JBDRSO010000028.1:0-9222 GCA_043824835.1 Pseudomonadota bacterium
TTCCTCTATCTGGAAGTATTTTATAACCGAAAAAGGCGACATGCCTTTCTCGGCTACCAAAGCCCGGAAGCATTCGAGCGCCAGTTTCACCAGACAAACCAAAAACTGGCGGCATGACCTCCCGAAGAGTGTCCGTTTTTAATATGGCACTTCATTTCCCCCCGGGATATCTCGCCCCACACCCCTCCTAGAAGCGTTCGTATTCGTCGTTGTCCATGTTCAGGTCAACCCCGGAGGCAAGGGCGGATTTGCCGGCTTTGCGGGCTGGCTTGGCCTGCTGGCCTTGGGGCAGTGCGGCGCGCTGGGCGCGGCTGGTGACGACCGTGGTTTTCCCCCGCTGGGCACCTGTCTGATCGACCTTGAAGAAGGTCATGGCGTGGGCCAGGGCCTGGGCCTGGGCCGAGAGTTCCTCGGAGGTGGAGGCCATTTCCTCGGAGGCCGAGGCATTGCCCTGGATGACCTTGTCGAGTTGGGTGATGGCGATGCTGATTTCGCTGACGCCCTTGTCCTGCTCCACGCAACTGGCCGTGATTTCATGAATCAGTTCGGCGGTCTTGCCTATCTGAGGCACCAGCTCCTCAAGCATGCGTCCGGCCTTGTCAGCCACCTTCATGGAGGTGCCGGAGAGTTCGCCGATCTCCTCGGCCGCCTGTCCGCTGCGTTCGGCCAGTTGGCGCACTTCGGCCGCGACCACGGCGAATCCCTTGCCGTGTTCCCCGGCCCGGGCAGCCTCGATGGCGGCGTTCAGGGCCAGCAGATTGGTTTGGCGGGCGATCTCCTGGATGATGGTGATGCGCTCGGCAATACTCTTGAGCGCACTCACGGCCTCGTTGACCGCCATGCCGCTTTCGGTGGCACCCTGGGCGGCTTTGGAGGCGATGGCCTCGGTCTGGCGGGCGTTCTCGGTATTGGAGCGCACCCCCGCGCTCATTTCCTCCATGGAAGCGGATATCTCCTCGATGGATGCGGCCTGCTCGGTGACGGACTGGGACAGGGACTGGGCCGTGGCCGAGAGCTCCTCGCTGCCTGCGGACACGCCGTCGGCCACGGAGTTGACCTCGCCCACCACGCGGTTGAGGTGGCCGGCCATGTCGGTCAGGGAGCCAGCGAGCTGGCCCACCTCGTCGTCCTGGCTGATCTCCACCGAGGCGCGCAGGTCGCCGGTGGCCACGGTCTGGGCGAATTCCATGCCCTTGCGCAGGGGGCCGATGATGCCTCGGGCGATGATCCAGGCCAGGAGCACGCCCAGGACCACGGCCACCACGTTGAAGATCACGACCCCGGCCTGGGTTTCGCCGGCTTGGGCGATCATGACCTCGTCGGTCATGATGTCCCTGGCGATGAGGGCCATGCTCTCGTCGAGCAGCCGCTGCACCTGATTGAGTTCGGGTATGGTCACGCTGGCGAACACCTCCCGGGCCTCGTCAAAGCCCTGCTGGCGGCTGTCGAGCAGGCCAATGAGGCCGTCGATGGCGGCCAGCGTCTCCTCGGCCAGGGGGGCGGTGGTGTCGCTGAAGTAGCGCAGGGCCGCGTTGCGTTCGCCGTCGGCGAGCAGCGCGTTGATCTCGATGGCGGACTCGTGCAGGGCCACATGCGGGGCGAGGATGGCGCGCACCTGGTCGCCGAAGGCCTGATCCTCGCGCATCAGCCGCTCCGTGTCAGGCGCGTAGAGCCACACACCCAGGTTGCAGGCGTGCGCGTCGGCCTGCACGTTGGCTGCCCGGGCGCCTGGATTGAGCAGCGCATCGCGAATGGCGCTCATCCAGACGAGGTGGTCGAGCTTCTTTTCGCGCAGGTAGGAGCCCAGCTCCACGTCGGCAGGGGCGTACTTGCTCCCGATTTCCACGGCCGAGACATGGAGCGCGTTGTGGTGGGCCTCGATCTGAGCCATGAGCGGCTTGATGGCGGGCACCAGCTGCTCGGCCCGGACCCGCTCCTCGCTATAGTACCATTTGCCAAAGGCGCATTGACGCGGGTCGGTTTGGACAGTGAGGGTGTGGACCGAGGTATTGGTCAGCAGTTCGTTGACCTGCTCGGCCCATTTGAGGTGGTCCACCACCTTCTGGGTGAAGTTGCCGCGCAGCTCGTTGCCACCGATGACCTCCTCGGCGTCACCCACGATGCTGGTGATGCCGAGTGCCGCCCATATGCCCAGGGCAACTATCAACAAGAGCAGAGACCCGAACCCGACGCCGAATTTGACGCAGAGCTTGCAATCCTTCCAACGCATGACTACCCCCTCACCGTGTTGCGGAATGCGCCGGACCTCCCCGCCCGATTCATCCTGTTTTTATTGGACCCTGTCGATCCCATCGCCAGTGTCCAGACCGCCGTCTATTATTTTCAGGATATTTGTATGGGAAAGACGACAACTCCAGGCGCGCCGGGGACGTGGCCGAACGTCTCGTCCTGGCATCGTGGCATGGTGGCCAAGGGTCAACGCCTTGAGAGAACCAGAAACCCTGTCAATGGCGTTATACCCGCCATTTTCGCCCTGTTTCGCCCCTGTGACGCCCGCTGGCGCGCAGCGCGAAAAGCCCGTGCTAGCGTGGTGCATCCGCCGGAATCCCCCGGCCGGAGCACATCATCCGACGCCGCCGGGCTGGTCCGGGCGTCACAAGGAGGAGTCATGGCGACCAGTGTCATCGAAATCTGCAACAGCGCCCTGCTCGACTTGGGCGAGGACGCGATCATGTTTCTTGGCGACGAGAGCAAGGCGGCCGCCCTGTGCAACCACCGCTGGCCAGCGGTGCGCGACGCGGTGCTGCGCGCCCATCCCTGGAACTGCGCCACGTCCCAGGCCGAGCTGGCCGCAGCCGCGTCCTCGCCCCTGTGGCGGTGGGAATGCCGCTATGTGCTGCCCGTGGACTTCCTGCGCATCATGCACATCGTGGGCCCAGGCGGAACCCTGGTGCGCGACTGGGAGATACAGGGCGGTGCCGTGCTCTGCAACGAGGCGGCCCCCCTGTTCATAACCTACGTACGCCGCGAGGCCGACCCGCGAAAATACGACGCCCTGCTGGCCGAAACCCTGGCCGCACGGCTGGCGGCCACCCTGGCCTACCCGCTCTCGGGCTCCACCTCCCTGGCCCAGTCGTGCTGGAAAATGTATCAGGACAAACTTGCCGAGGCGCGCGGGGTGAACGCCCGCGAGGGCGTGCCCGAGTCCGTCACCCCCACCGGCTGGCTCGGGGCCAAGATCGGCCGGGGCTGATCCCGGCCGCAGGCCACTCGTGGGCTTGACGGGCACAGAATGCAAAAGGGCCGCCCCTGCGGGCGGCCCTTGGCGTCTCATCCTGTTCGGGATTATTCCTGCATGCGCTGGATAAGCTCGTTGAGCTGGCTGGCCAGGGCGGCCAAGGAATCAATGGCCTGCCGTGATTCATGCATGGCGCGTGATGTTTCCGAGGAGATGACGTTGATCTCGTCCGTGGCCCGGTTGACCTCCTCGCTGGTGGCGGACTGCTCCTCGGCGGCGGTGGCGATGTTGCGCACCTGATCCGACGACTGCACCACCAGGGCCTGGATCTCCTCCATGGCCTGCCCGGTGCGCCGGGCCAGATCGGTGCTCTCGACCACGGCCGTGACCGCTTCCTCGGTGGCGACGATGTTTCGCCGCGCCCCGGCCTGGATATCTTCCACGGCCTTGCCCACCTGCTTGGTGGCGTCCATGGTCTTCTCGGCCAGCTTGCGCACCTCGTCGGCCACCACGGCGAACCCCCGGCCAGCCTCGCCAGCCCGCGCCGCCTCAATGGCCGCATTCAGCGCCAGCAGGTTGGTCTGGTCCGCGATGTCCTCGATGACCTGCATGATGGCCCCGATGCCGTCGGCCTGCTTGCCAAGCTGGGTCATGCTGCCCTTGAGTTCCTCCGAGCGCCGCTCGATCTGGTTGATGGCGGCGACCACCTCGGCCACCAGCTGCGCCCCTTCCTGGGATTTCTCGCGCGCGTGGTCCGCGTTCTCGGCCGCGCTGGAGGCGTTCTTGGCCACCTCGAACACGGTGGCGTTCATCTGCTCCATGGCCGTGGCTGTCT
Organism: Pseudomonadota bacterium; assembly: GCA_043824835.1. Taxonomy (GTDB): domain Bacteria; phylum Desulfobacterota; class Desulfovibrionia; order Desulfovibrionales; family Desulfovibrionaceae; genus Pseudodesulfovibrio. The sequence goes on from JBDRSO010000028.1 coordinate 4,035, forward strand.
CGGCCACGCGCTCGCGCTGCACCTCGGTGCCCCGGGTGGACTGCTCCACCTGGGCCGACAGTTGCTCGGCCGCCGAAGACACCTGGGCCGCGATGGTGTCAGCCTCCTGGGCCACGGCCAGGAGCCGCTCGTGCTGGGCCTGGGTCTGGCGCTCGCCCTCCTTGATGGCGGTCATGTCCTTGATCAGGGTGAAGCCGCCGATGATGCGGCCGTCAAAGTCCTTGAGCGGTGCGCTGTCCACCACGATGTCGTAGCGCCTGCCCGATGGGGTGGTGCCCGTCGTCTCCTGGCCCAGGAGGTCACAGTCGTCGCGCATGCACTGGTGCAGGCTGGTCTTCTTGGAGGCGTCGCCATAGACGAACTTGCCAAAGGGCTGGCCGATGTAGTCAGCGGGCTTGCCCGGCTTCTCGAAGAGATCCAGCTCCTGCTGGTTGATGAAGGTGATCTTCTCGTCGAGGTCCATGACCACGCAGGGCAGGGTCAGCCCCTTGAGCAGTCCCTCGGAAAAACCGAGCTTGTTCTTGAGCTCGGCGGTCATGTCGCGCACGGCCTGGATGGTGTCGCCGATGGCGTCCCTGGCCGGGTACTCGATGGCCGCGTTGTAGTTGCCCCGGGCGATCTCCTCGGTGAAGGTCGAAAGGGCGTGCAGCGGCCGCGTGACCAGCCGGATGATCAGGGTCATGATCACGGCCAGACCGAGGATGGCCGCCGCGGCCACACCGACGTTCCAGTAGAGGATTTTCGTGTCCACCCCGTGCATCATCTCGGCCCGGGTCAGGGAGAATCCGTAGCTCCAGCCCCAGGGGTCGAACTGCTTGATGTACACCTGCTTGGTGTCGTCGTTGAACTCGTAGGTGACGAGGTTGTCCGTGGCCGCCTTGAAGTCCTCCCAGAAGGGGTACTCGGTCAGGGACTTGCCCTCGATGGTGGGGTGCATGATCAACTGGCCGGACTGGTTGAAGATGAAGCCGTAACCTTTGCCGCCCACGCTGGCCGCGGCCACCGCATCGCGGAAGGCGGGGGTGAGTATCTCCCGGCCCACATAGATGACGCCGATGATTTTTCCGGCCGGGTCCTTGAAGGGCTTGTAGGCGGTCTGGTACCAGGCGTTCACCACAAAGGCGATGCCGTAGTAGGTCTCGCCGGTCATGATGGTCTTGTAGACCGGGCTGGAGTCAGGGATGTAGGTGCCCACCGCCCGCTTGCCGTCCAGGGTCATGACGTTGGTGGAGATGCGCAAGAGCTTGCCCGGCAGCAGCTGGAAGATGGTGGCCGTGCCGCCCACCCGGCGCTGCACCGCGTCCACCACGTCGAAATTGTTGTTGACCCCCCGGTAGCCGAAACGCATGGCCGGGACAGTCACCTGCTCGCTCTCGCGGGTGACCTGGTTGACGATGGTCATGGATATGGGGGAGTCCTGGTCCAGGCGCGGCGTTCCGGCCGTCTCGATGGCCTCCTCCATGAACAGCAGATCCCCCCTGACCTTTTCGCCAAGGAGGTCCTCCTGCATTTTCATCATGTTGACGGTGCTCTCGCAGGACGCCTCCATGGAGGTCCTGCCCAGCACCTCCAGGGAGTCGTTGACTTGATAGTAGGTGACGGCGGACATGGCGATGATGGCCACCGCCACGGCGGAAAGGACGCCAATTTGCAGTTTTGCCTGAAACGGCAGATTCCCTAAGGACACGCGCCCCCCTCGATGTTGCGGTTGTCTCCGCTCGCGCCCACCACAGGCGCGAAGCCCCCCATCTACTTATGGGAATTGCTAAAATTAGTACCACTGTTCCACAAATTGTGTCAACGGGGGGAATCTCTATTTCATCAACTATCCGGGCAGGTGCGGGCAAACCATGGGGCCTCGACTATCGCCCATGCCGCTTGCGCCACTGGGCCGGGGTCAGCTTCAGCCCGCCCTGGGCCCAGAACCCCTGTCCAGCCTCCCGGGCCTCGGCCTCGGCGCGGGCCAGCCTCCCTGCATGGGTCGTGTTGGGACGGATAGGCAGGACCAGGGCCAGCCCGGCCCGGAGCAACTCCTCGTTGAGCATGCGCTCGCCCACAAAGACATAGGCCAGGAGGCGGCCGTACCGATCTCGCCGCTCCACGTCGAATTCGAGGCGCAGCCCCTGGCCGCGGCACAGCTCCATGACCTCCCTGCGCGCCCGGGCGCCGTACTCCTGCCGCCCCTCGGGCGCGTCGATGCCGATGAGCCGGACCTCCTCCCTGCGCCCGGCCAGCTCCACCACCAGCGAATCGCCGTCGATGACGCGGACAAGCCGCACGGCCTCGGCCCGGGCGCAGGAGCCAAGAAGGGCCAGGACCACGCACACCAGTGCCGACAGCGCCAGAACACGGCAGATATGGCTGGATAAACGAGGGTTGCGCAGAGACATGCCGCCGTCATATAGGAAACAGGACCAATGGCAAAGCCCGATCCATCCAAGGGGAGAAGGACCATGAAACTGACCGTGCTGGTTGACAACGCCACCCTCACCGACAGCTATTATCTGGCCGAACCCGGCCTGTCCCTGCACATCGAGGACGCGGGGCTGCGCCTGCTCTTTGACGCGGGCTACTCGGACGTCTTCCTGACCAATGCCCACCGGGCCGGGATCGACCTGCTGGACCTCGACTGGGTGGCCCTCTCCCACGGACACCTGGACCACACCTGGGGGCTCGATGCCCTCATCCGCCACCGGGTGGAGAGCGCGCATCGCCTGTGCGGGAAAGAACAGCGCGAGCGGCCCCGGCTGCTGGCCCATCCCCGGGCCTTTGACTCCCGGCACGCGGGCTCGCTGCCCGAGATCGGCACGCTGCTGGCCGGAGACAAGCTCTCCCGCCACTTCGAGCTGATCCTGTCCCAGGAGCCGGTCTGGCTCTCAAAAACCCTGGTCTGGCTGGGCGAAATCCCCCGGGCCAACGATTTCGAGCATCCCGTTCCGATGGGCCGCCGCTTGAGCGCGGACGGCGAGACCCCGGACACGGTCCCGGACGACACGGCCCTGGCCCACGTGGCCGAGGACGGCCTGACCGTCATTACCGGCTGCGCCCACGCGGGCGTGTGCAACACCGTGGAGCACGCCCGCCGCGTCACCGGCGTGGACCGGGTCCGCGCGGTCATCGGCGGCTTCCACCTGCTGGGCGCTCCGGCCCCAAGGCTGGCCGCCACGGCCGACTATCTGGCCGCCCTGAACCTCGACGCCCTCTACCCCTGCCACTGCACCGACCTCGCGGGCAAACTCGCCCTGGCCGCCCGCTGCCCTGTCCGAGAGGTGGGGTCAGGCATGGTGCTGACGCGCTGACGCTCCATGCTCCCAAGAGGGAGTCCTTCGAGAACGCAGTCGGGCCTTTCTCGGCAGTATTGGGGGCCTCCACATGGAGGCCCCCGGTGTTCATGCCTGGAGGGGGATGAGGGTTAAGAGGCTGTTGAAAAACGGCGATCTGCGTCGTTGCTTCAAAAAGTTCAAATCCTCGCGTACAAGAAGTACGCTTCGGCCTTGAACTTTTTTCGCTCCTAGCATCTCACCATTTTTGAACAGCCTCCATGTTTTGACTTGTTCAACGGTCAGTTAAGCGGCGGCGATCACCGTGACCGTGCCAGCGGTGTTGGTCGCCACCAGCAGGGTGATGGCGTTGGCCCGGGTGGGGCCGGAGCAGGCGATGATGATGTCGCCGGTGTCCAGGTTGTAGTCCTCGGCCGCCTGATCGAAGTAGCCTTCGGCCGTGACGGCGACCGCGTCGTCGACGCTGCGGTAGACGAAGAGCTGCTGGCCGGGCACGCCGCCCATCAGCCGCATGTCCTCGCTCTGGTATCCTTCCATGAGTGTCTCCTTGGTTCAGCGGGGGGGGGCGCACCCCCCCCCGGTTGCGTGTTGCGTATTGGATGGTGCGGGCTAGAGGATGATCGCGTCGTCGTCGCAGCGGATCTCGATGATGCCGTCCGGGTCGATGAGGCACGCGCCCGCGCTCAGCATGTGGTCCACCAGATGCGCGGCCTTCTCCGGCACCCAGTCCACAAAGGCCTTCACATCCTGGCCCTCGGCCAGACCGAGCGCGTTGCGGTGGTAGATAAAGCAGCTGCGCGCGCCCTCGGCCATCGGCAGCCCGGTGTGGAACATCCAGGTGATGCCCAGCCAGGTGCGCGACTCGGTGCCGGTCAGCCACGGATACTGCTCCCCGGCATAGTCGCTCGACTTGAACTCCTGAACGTTCAGCAGCTCGTTCCACTGGTGCGGGCCGACCACCGCGAAACGATGGCCGTCGTCAGCCACGTCAGCCGCGTTGAGGGTGCCAAAGGCGCGCAGGATCTTGTCCTTGGTCAGCCCGGTGCCGCCCTCCTCGATGACGTTGGCCGCGCCGCCCAGACGGCCGATGATCAGCTCGTCCACCTTGCGGCCCAACGCCCAGGCCCCGGCCTCGGCAGCGACCTTTTTCTCGTCGTGCTTGTGTTTGAACTCGTCGAGCTTGTCGACATACTCGGCCGCGTACCAGTCCGAGAGCGTGCACTGCACCGAGGCATGGTCAAGGTTCATCAGCGGCACGTTGCCGTGGCGCGTCTTCTTGCCAGCCGCGCCGCGACCCACACGCTGAAACACGCAGGTCGAGCCGGTCACGCCGCTCTGCAGCCGCACAGTGTTGCGCATCTTGGAGCCGCGCTGCTGGTAGGACTGATGCACCATCTCGGCATACTCGGTCACAAAGGCTTTGGTGATGGTCATGGACATTGTCGTTGTTACTCCTCATGTTGTTCTGTTTCACGTTGGCCGGGTGCCCGAACCACGCCCCGATACCGGGTGTCCACCCTCCCCGGCGCAAACCACTCGCGCCAAGGCAGCGGGCCGAAACCGAAACTCCGGGCCGGTGCGCACACCCTAGACCCGGTTTTCGGCCCGAAACGAAAACGGGCGTCACAGGGACGCCACAGGGCAAAACAAGCACAACATTCCCCATTGACAAGGATCGCGATAGGCGAGCGGGATGGGTGTGGGGGGGGAGTGGGATGGAGTGGGGTGAGAGATTCCGGGGGGAAAACTTTTGGGAATAGCCGCCACCTTGTGTGGGACTATCGGCTCTTACCTTCTGTTTTTCAACGGGTTGCGGCCGCTTGGCCGCAGCCCGTTGTTGGTTGTGTGTGACTGCCGTGTGTGAATCGGTCAGGCAACCCGGCGGCTTTGGGCTTCATAGATTGCCA
>JBDRSO010000029.1:0-2352 GCA_043824835.1 Pseudomonadota bacterium
GTGTCCCGGCCCGGGCACGCGCCGTCAGCGCGGCCACTGGGCCGGAGGTTGGGCTTATCTAAGAACGCTTAGTCCGCCTGGCGGCGCAAGAACGCCGGCCAGTCCAAATCGCTGCTGTCGCTATTCATGCCGCGTCCCGCCTGGGGGCCGGGGGAGGATATACCCCGGAGAGACGCGCTGTTGCGCTTATAAACGCGCACGTTGCCCTCATCGATCTCGCTGATGTCCATCTCGCGGCCACCGCCGCCGCCGGCCACGGCCACCCGCCTTACCTCGCGGACCTCCTCGGCCTGGCCTATGCCGGTGGCGATCACGGTCACCCGCATGCGCTCTCCCATGGAGGGGTCGATGACCGTGCCCCAGATGATGTTGGCGTCCTCGTGGGCCGCCTCCTGAATGAAGGTGCTGGCCTCGCTCACCTCGTCGATGGTGATCTCGTCGCTGGCGGTGATGTTCACCAGCACGCCGCGGGCGCCGTCGATGGTGATGTCCTCGAGCAAGGGGTTGTTTATGGCCCGGGTGGCTGCCTGCAAGGCGCGGTCGTCACCGCTGGCCTCGCCGGTGCCCATCAAGGCCACGCCCATCTCGCCCATCACCGTGCGCACGTCGGCGAAGTCCAGGTTGATCAGGCCCGGGGTGATGATGAGGTCGCTGATGCCCCTGACCGCGTAGAGCAACACCTCGTCGGCCTTTTTGAGCATGTCCTCAAAGCGGGCGTTCTTGGGGGCCAAGGAGCGCAGGCGGGTGTTGGGGATCACGATCAAGGTGTCCACCACCTTTTTCAGCTCGTCGACCCCGTACTCGGCCTGCTTGAAGCGGCGCTTGCCCTCGAAATCAAAGGGCTTGGTGACCACGGCCACGGTGAGCGCGCCCACCTCCTTGGCCACCTCGGCGATCACCGGCGCTCCGCCGGTGCCGGTGCCGCCTCCCAGACCGGCGGTGACGAAGACCATATCGCTGCCCGAAAGCAGTTCCTTGATCTTGTCCCGGTCCTCCAAGGCGGCCTGGCGGCCCACCTCGGGATCGGCCCCGGCCCCGAGGCCTCGGGTGAGGTTGTGGCCCAACTGCAAGTGCACTCTGGCCTTGCTGTGCTCCAGGGCCTGCAAGTCCGTGTTGGCGGCGATGAATTCCACCCCTTTGAGACCCGCGGTGATCATGTTGTTAAGGGCGTTGTTACCGCCGCCACCGACTCCCACCACGCGCAACTTGGCGTTGGCGTCGAGGTTGTCAACCATCTGGATTTCCATGCTCATAGCAACCTCCCCCGTGAGGTTTTCTAAATGACTTCCTTGAACCACTTACGCATACGCTTGGTGATCCGGTTGAAGATCTTCTGGTCGCGTATGCGGAACTTTTCCTCGTCGCGGTTGTGCGCTCCGTAGAGCAGCAGGCCCACCGCGGTTGCGTACATAGGGCTTTTGACCACGTCGCTAAGCCCGCCGGTGCCCTGGGGGTATCCCAGGCGCGCGGGCATGTTGAATATCTGCTCGGCCATCTCCTCCATGCCCTCGATGAGCGAGGAGCCGCCGGTCACCACCACCCCGCCGGCCAGGGCCGAGCCGGGGTAGTTTTCGGCTATCTCACGCTGGGCCAGGACGAGGATCTCCTCCACCCTGGCCTCCAAAATCTCGGCCACCAGGGCCCGGCTCACTTTTTGCGGCGGGCGGCCGCCCACCCCTTCCACCAACACCGCGTCGTCGCGCCCGGCCAGGGAGCTCAGGCAGCAGCCGTAGTTCCGCTTGAGCTTCTCCGCCGCGGCCACCGGGGTGCGTAGCCCCATGGCCAGGTCGGTGGTCAGGTTGTTGCCGCCCAGGGCCACCCCGCCGGTGTGCTTGATGGCCTGGCCGGAGAACAGGGCCAGGTCGGTGGTGCCGCCGCCGAAGTCCACCAGGATCACCCCCAGGTCGCGCTCCTCGGGGGTCAGCACCGCCTCGGCGCTGGCCAGCGACTGCAGCACGATGTCGCCCACGTCCAGCCCGGCGGAGTTGCAGCACTTGATGAGGTTGTGCACGCTGGCCACCGCGCCGGTAACCAGGTGCACGTCGGCCTCCAGGCGCAGGCCGCTCATGCCCACCGGGTCGGTGATGCCGCCCCGTCCGTCCAGGATGTACTGCTGGGGCAGGATGTGGATAACCTCGCGGTCGGTGGGGATGGCCACCGCCCGGGCGTTGTCCACCACCCGCTCCTTGTCGCGGACCGTGACCTCGCTACCCTTGACCGCCACCACGCCGTGGGAGCTGAAGCCCGTCACGTGCCCACCGGCGATGCCGGTGTTAACCGAGGTTATCTCCACCCCGCTCATCAGCTCGGCCTCTTCCACCGCCTTCTTGATGCTGGCCACCGTGGTCTCGA
>JBDRSO010000030.1:0-69409 GCA_043824835.1 Pseudomonadota bacterium
CGAGTACCCCAGTTCGGTGACAAGCTTGACGGCGGACAGCTTGAACTCTTTTGAATATTTAGAAGGTCTTCCCATGTGTTGCTCCTCATGGGCGGACAGTAACCTCTCACTTCGTGTCCGTCATCTATAGGGCACTTCAAAAACGTATGAAAAAGTGATCCCCCGGCCCCCCTCCATTCAAAATTGGTTGGGTCTACGCCGCCTGGGAGCGCTTGCGGTCAAGGAAGCGCCTGATGGCGGGGTTATGTCGTCAGCGTGATGGGGCTGTGGTTCACGGAGATGGTCCGGCATTGGAAGGCGTCCAGGTGTCGCTCCTGGTGGCTGACCAGGAGCACGGCCCCGCCCGCCAGGCGATGGGCCTCGACGAGCATGGCCGTGGTGGCCTGCCACTGATCATCGAGAAAGGCGAAGGGCTCGTCCAGCAGCAGGATGTCTGGCCTCACGGCAAAGGCTCTGGCCAGGGAGAGCCGCCTGCGCATGCCGCCGCTCATCCTGGGCGGGCGCATGCCGGGGTCGAGGCCGAACCGGTTCAGCCAAGAGCCAGCCTCTGTCTTTGCGTGTGCCGATGGCCCGGGCATGACCAGGAGCAGATTGTCGAGCGCAGACAGCCACGGGACCAGGATGTCGTCCTGGAAGGCGCAGCCGATCCGTGTCGAGCCGAGGGCCACGGTCCCGCTGTCCGGGGTGGTCAGCCCGGCGGCGATCTCAAGGAGCGTGGTCTTGCCGATCCCCGAGGGGCCGCACAGGCAGACTGCCTCATGGGCAGCCACATGCAGTGTCGTGTCCCGGATCAGGGGGGTATCGCCGATGGAAAAGGTCACGGTGTCCAGTGCGATCATGCCTGCTCCCGTATCTTTCCGGTGAAGGTTTCTGCGGACTTGCGCAACGGGGCGATGACAATCAGCTCCAGGGCGACGCCGAGCAGGATGATGATGCCTGCCCAGGCGAAGAGCCTGGGGATTTCGAGCATGCGATACGCCCAGAACACCTTTGCCCCGATGCCGGTGGACGAACCGAGAAACTCGGCCACAGCCGTCACCTTCCAGCTGGTGGCCGCCGCGTAGGACAGCCCGGCCAGCAGATAGGGCGTGAGGCCGGGCAGCACCACGCGCCTCAGCAGGCGAGTCCAGGGCACGCGATACAGCCGGGCCATGTCGAAGAGCCGCCTGTCCAGGGCGGCGCATCCCTGGGAGATGTTGGCGAACAGGGGGGGGAAGACCGAGGCGAAGACCACGGCCACGGCCACGGTGGACCCGGTGCCAACCCAGACCATGAGCAGGGTGATCCACAGGATGGGCGGGCACGACTGCAGGGCGGCCACCAGCGGAGAGATCAGGCGCATGGCCGTGGGGCTGCTGCCCGCGGCCACCCCGAGGACCAGGGCGCAGACCAGGGCCGTGCCAAGCCCGGCGAGCCCTCTGGCCACGGTGATGGCCAGGGTGGCCCAGGTCTCCAGCTGCAGGGCCATGATGCCCAGCTCCCGGCACACGGTGGCCGGGGTCGGGACGAGGGCGGTACCAAAGGCCAGGGAGGCGGCCCACCAGACGCTTACGGCAATGGCCAGGGACACCACCGGCGGAAGCCACTTCATTGATCACCCCCAAAGAATCCCGCCGGGAGCGGGATGACCCCGTCAGGGCCGACGCTTTCGGGAAAGACCATGCTCAGGTAGTCGCGGATCATGGCCTCGGACTCGGCGGCCGAGCGGACGCGGATGACATCGCGGGCCAGGGAGCCCCTGACGATTGCCGGGTCGATGAATTGCTCGAATTCGGCAGGGAGCACGGCCAAGCCAGATTCGGGATCGTCCAGCAGTGGTTGCTCCTGCCTGCGCAGGGCTGCCTCGATCTGTCGGTCCAGGCCGGGATGCCGGGCCAGGGTGCCCGTGTTGATCGCGATGCCCGCGATGGGGAGCAGCGGCTCGCCGCCGGTCAGCCTGCCGTATTCCTCCTCCACGCTGGCCACCACGCGCAGCCCTGGAACCTTTGCCAGCAGGGCGGTCACCAGCGGCTCGGGCAGGAGCAGCAGGTCTGCATCGCCCCGCATGACCTTGAGGGAGAGCTGCCCGGCCTCGTGCTGGGCGTAGTTGAACCTGGGTAGCCCAGCTCCCTCCATCGCCCGGAGCACCGCCACGGCGGGTGAATGCGGCGGGGCCGAGTCGATCTCGGTGCGAGCGGGCAGCCGGACGATGTCGTCAAAGGTGATGATGTCGGGACGGCTCGTGAGGAGGAAGAACTTCTTCCATCCGGTGACGCAGACAAGACGGACGGGCGCGCCGCGCAAGGCAGCCTGGGCAAAGCCGTCGATATGGCCGACCCAGATGTCGCCCTGGCCCGCCAGCAGTGCGCCGCGCAGGTCGTCGAGGTTCTTCCAGTAGCGGATGTCGGGTTCGAAGTCGAGGTCGCCCTCGGCCAGGGCCTTCCACAGCGGCATCTGAGGGGTCGTGGCCTGGCCCGAGGTGTAGACCGTCAGGCGGGCCCGCCCCCCGGAGGGGGCGGACTGCCTCTCGTGATTCATCAGGAGCAGGCCGCCCCACGCCGCCAGGGCGAACAGGAGCGTCAGCAGCACCAGTTGTCTCTTGTTCATGTCGGCCAGAGACCTTTCCGCCCGGAGGCGGCGCTAGAAGGTGACCGCATAGTTGACCGATCCGTTGATGCCTGGCTCCAGCAGCTCGATGCTCCGGGAGTTGGCCAGATAGTTTTTGTACTTCTTGTCGAAGAGGTTGTTGACGACAACGGATATTTCGTGGTGCAGCCTGGACCAGTCGAATCCGTAGCCAGCCGCCGTGTTGACCGTGACCCAGGCGTCGGTCTTGCTGACGCCGCCTGGCACCTCGCTATGGCCCAAGGCCCAGGGGGTCTCGACACGTGCCCAGAAGCCGTTGTCGTTCGAATACTTGATGCCGCCCATGCCGTTGACCGGGGCAATGTTGCGCAGGGCTTCCTTGTTCCGCATGTCGCGCCCGTTGGCAAGGGCGATGTTGCCGTACAGGTTCCAGGACCGGGCAAACCGCCAGTCGGCCTCCAGCTCAGAGCCGTAGATGCGCGCCTCCCCGATGTTGGCCATGCGGTATTGGGTCGGGGTGGCCAGTGTCTCGGCGATGTAGTCGGTCAGGAAGTTGGCGTAGAGAGAGCCCGATGCGCTGAAGGAATCCGAGGCGTAATGCAGCCCGTACTCGAAGAAGTAGGACTTCTCGGGGTCCAGGTCCGGATTGCCCACGCTGGTCATGCCTCCGGCCAGGTTGATGTTCTTGAACCGCTCAAGAATGTCGGGCACGCGATAGCTGGTGGCGGCGAGGAGGGTGTGGGACCAGTGCTCGGCCGGGTTCCAGGTCAGTCCGGCATGGGCGTTCCACCCGGCCTGTACCTTGGTGGAGCCCGAGTAGTCGGCGTTTTCCTTGTTGGTGGCCTGCACCCTGTCCAGCCTGCCGCCGAGGTTGAGGGTGAACTGGTCGTCGAGCTTCCAGTCGTCCTCGATGAAGAGGCCTGCGGAGGTCTGCTTGGTGTTGGGTGTTGGGTGGTCCACAAGCACCGGGCCTGCCACGAGATAGCGCAGCCGCTTGGAAGTCATGTGCCAGCTCCAGGCGTCGGCCCCGGCGATGACGGTGTGGTCCCCAAGGGCCAGTTCTGTCTGGAGCTTGCCCCCCACGGTCTCGTGCAGGGCCTGGGGGTTGATCAGCCTGACCGCCACGGTGGGGTTCTCAATCTCCACCTTGCGTTCATTTTTCATGTAGTAGACGTTGAGCGCCACCTCCCTGACGGTCTCGCTGTCCGGGGTGAAGGTCAGGTCGCCGCTGGCCAGGAAATTGGCTGTCCGGGGATAGCGGATGGGCGCGGTCTGGGGCATGGTGCTTGACCCGCCTGGGATGCCCACGTTGCCCGCCTCGATGCTCATGACCTGGAAGGCTCCGGAGAGCAGGTCGCTGAAGCGCGACTCGCCCGCCATGCGCAGGTAGACGTCGTCGAACTGGCTGTTGGGCATGCGGGTGGCGTCGCCGCCGTAGTAGCTGGCGTGGTCGCGCAGGCCGCCGGAGACCTGGAGCCAGAAGTTTTCCCCGCTGAGTACCGAGCGGAGGTAGCCGTCCGGCCCCTGCGGGTTGGTGGACCAGCTCGCGATCATTTCGCCGCCCAGCTCCTCCTTGGGCGTGAAGGAACCCTTCTTGGTGATGATGTTGATGACGCCGCCGGTGGAGCCTGTGCCGTACAGCGCGCTGGCCGGTCCCTTGAGCACCTCCACGCGCTCCACGTCCAGCGGGTTGATGAAGCCGAGCCGGGCGTTGATTTCGGTGGCCGTGTTCACGCGCATGCCGTCGATGAGCACGACCACGGACGCCCCGGACAATCCCCGGATGGACACATCCTGGCCCCAGGGCGACTCGCCGCTGCGCGAGACGCCGGCAATGCGCGAGATGGAGTCGGCGATGCTCGCCTTGGGCGCGAGCTGAATGTCCTCCTTCTCGACCACGCCGGTTCCGCCCGGGGTCTGGGACTGCATGCTGTCAACACCCCGGGCCGAAACGATGACCTTGTCCAGGACAGTCTCCCGCGCCTGGGCCTGCCCGGCGCCGAGCGTCAGGGCTATCACGGTCAGCAGGGATGCGACGAATCGCCGTTTCATTGTCTTCCTCCTTGTGCATTGTCGGGTGTGGCGAGGGAAACCAGCGCGTCCCAGCCGGGCCACTGCAGCCGCCCCTCGCCCCGGGCCATCTCCTCGAACCACGGGATGCCCTCCACCACGGGGATGAGCGAACCGGACTCAGCCAGGAACCTCTGGTATTCGTTGGAAAAGAGGTAGTGCAGAAACTCCATGGCATCCGGGCTCGCGTCCTTGCGCACGGCAGCGACCAGGGGCACGGGCCAGGCGCCGGAGCGCGGCCAGACCATGATCCCGTTGTCCTCGCGGTAGTTGCGGCTGAAGGCCGGGATGCTCACCCCGGCCAGGAAGGTTCCTGCGTCCACATGCTTGTTGATGTCAAGGGGTGTGTAGTCGGTGTTTTTGGCGGCAATGGCCCTGGTGGCCCGCTCGCCGTAGGCTGCGGTCATCATGGTGTCAAAGAGGGCAGGCAGGGGCGTGTCGTGGGGCGGAACCGCGATGGCCTCGCAGACATCCGGGCGGCACAGGTCCTCCCAGTCCTCTATGGGCGGGCTGACGCTCCTGGCCGCGGCAATGACAAAGGGCACGATACCGATCACCCGGAAATACCTGGAAGGCTCGGCCATGCCGATGGCGGTCAGCTCATGGCGCATGGGCGGCAGGGAGTCCGGCATCGGTGCGAGCATCCCGGTCTTCTGGAGGCGCAGCAGATTGTGGACGAAATTCGGGTAGGCGCACAGCGAGAATCCCGGTACCGACGCATCATCGTGGCCGTAGGCTCTGGAGAAGTCGAGCATCTCCTGGTGGGTCTGCGGTGGGATGAGGTCGAGCGAGAGGTTGAGCCGGGCCAGATCCTGCACGGTCCGGCGCAGGATGTTTGGCGCGATGGCGAGGTAAACCGATCGTGAGGTCATGCTATCATCTCCCCTGGGGTCAGGATTTTGCCCATGCGCAGAGCCTCGCGGGCCTGCATGAGCGTGTTGTCCATGCGTTTCAAGTCCTCGGCACACTCGCGCTCCCCCTCGCTTGAACGCAACAGGGCGGTCATGCCGCCTTTTCGCATGACCAGCCGGGTCTCGTTCATCAGGATCAGGACCGGATCATGGGTGGCAGTGACCACCACCTTGCCCCGCCCGGCCAGGACTCCAAGGGCCTTGAACTTGTGAATGCCCGCGTTCTCGACCTCGTCGATGAGCACGATGGGCGTGTCCGAAAGCAGGGCAATGTCCGCGATCATCAGGGCTCGGGACTGCCCGCCGCTGAGCACCTGAAGGGACATCTCGGCCCGGATCGGCTCGCCGCACAGGGAGTTGGTCAGGTCCAGGAGCGGGCCGAGCAGGGTCTGGCCGTCGCGCCCCTTGCTCTCGGCGTGCAGCAGGATGAACTCCTCCACCGTGGCATCCATGACAAAGTTGGTTTTCTGGGAGAGGGTCGCGACCAGTCCGGCGGGCAGCTCGGCCAGGGGCGCGCCGTTGACCAGGATGGTCCGGCCTGTCTGGGTGTCCTGGCAGGCTGCCTGTTCGACATCGGACAACAGTTCGCTCTTGCCCGATCCGGTGGGGCCGACCAGGGCCAGGGAATCGCCGGGGCGAAGATCCACCCGGTCCATCTTTTCGGCCCGGCCTTCCTTGTCGAATCCGGCGAGGATGGTGACGGTTTCAATGATCATGCGGTGCACTCCTTGAGCAGCAGTTTTTCCACGTTGCCCGACTGGAAGCGTTTGCCGATGCGCGTCTCTCCCGTGCAGTAGGAGCAAATGGACGCGGGCATGGAGTAGCGCAGCGAAGCGCCCTCGGTATCTTCCAGGTGGTTCCAGGTTTCGGTCAGGCGCCACAGGGGCAGTGTGCCTGTGCCCGTAAGCCCGTTGACGTGCAGTACGCGGGCTGACGGGTTGACCTGGTTGACCCGGTGGGCAAAGACCTCCTTCTCGGCCTGGGAGACGAGGTCGCTCTTGGTGACCACGACCACATCCGCCAGGGTCAGGGCCGGACCCATCTTGCGCGGGGCCTCCATGCCACCCAGATTGTCGATGACCGTGACGGCCGGAATCCCCAGGATGTGCGGCGCGCACCGGTAACAGAGGCCTGCCGTTTCCATGAAGAGAAAGTCGGCTTTGTGGGAGCGCCCCCAGTTGCACGCCTCCTCGAAGTTGGAGACAAAGTAGTGGTCGGGGCACAAATAGTCTGAAAGCCCCTGGATGGCCGGTATGCCGAGCTTGTCGCGGTATACCCGGTCGTCGGTGGTCCCGAGCGTGTCGAACTTGACTGCGGCGGAACGTTTCCCCACCTTGCCGAGCTGGCGGATCAGGTGGAGGATCACCGCGGTTTTCCCTGCGCTTGGAGCGCCAGCAACGGTGACTGTTATCATGAAGCCCCCTGGTTTGAAATTGACTCTCTTTATCATCAATGCAGCCAAAACACGTCCCGATACAGGTCATCGGGACAAGCGGAGAGTATCCTGGTCAGGGGAAAGGACCACCCTTGGCCGGAATTAAAATGCCCCTGGCGGGTGGGCGGTCAGGAGGAGCGGCCGGGCTGGTCAGCCGTGAAGAAGACGTTGTCCTTGCGGTAACGGTAGGGGGTGACGCCGTGACGCCCTTTGAAGGCCGCGCAGAAATGGCTGACGTTGGTATAGCCCACGCTGCTGGCCACCTCGCTGACCGTGGCGGTGCTCTCCAGCAGCCGCTGTCGGCCCGTGTCCACCCTGTAGGCGCGGAAATATCCGTACACGGTCTGTCCGAACAGCGCCTTGAAGCCGGTCTTGAGTTTGGTCTCGTTGAGGCCCACGCTCTGGGCAAGCTGCCGTAGCCCGGGCGGGTTCTCCAGGTTGGCGGTCAACAGTTCCCGCGCCTTGCGCAGGCATTCGATCTCGTAGGAACTCAGCCGTGTCCGGCACGGCTTGGGCGACTGCTCGGCCAGAACGTGGGACAGCAGTTCGAGGGTCTTGCTTTTCAGGTACAGGGAGCGGGCTGCGCCGGTATAGGGGCACTGGGCCAGCTGTGTGGCTGCAACGAACTGTTCAGGGTTCATGGTGCGGCTGACGGTTGCGATGGAACGGACTTCGCCCTTCACCAATGGCAGGAGAAAACTCGGCAGGCCGCAAGCCTCGCTGGCCAGCGCGACCCCCAGAAATGACGGATTCAGCACGACATCCACCCAGCGGTGGTCCTGCCGGGCTTCCAGGGCGATGGTGCCTTTGGTTGCAGGGAAGAATCGGATTTCGTAATGCCCCTGGCTCCGGGCAACGCGCTCCTGGTGTTCGGCGTCCGAGATGCTCTCACCGGCGAGGGTGAAACTGAAGCGCAACACCGGAGTGTCAAAGGCAACAGAAAATCGAAGCGGCAGCTTGGCCGCGCATTCCCAAAAGAATACGGCCAGATCGGGCCGAAGAGGAAACCGCCTGACCGGGGCGGCCATGCCTGCGTCAAGAAGCGAGCGGCAGGTTTCCGCCCGGATCGCATTCGGGCCGCAACTGGTAACAGTCATGTGCATTTGCGTAACCCACTTGAGAAATGATGGTGATTGAACAGCGCGTGGCCGCTTTCATGCCACACGGCAGGACATTAGTGAAAATGATTTTCAAAGTCAACATGGGTCCATGTCCGACTAAGGGCCTGTCTTGCCTCAGGATTGGCTCAATCCTGAAAAGCGCGCTGCTCCTTTGCATTACACAAGAAGAATCCCGCCTTCCCGCTCATCCACGCCACCTCGCGCAGCGGAGCGCAAAAAAGTTGAGGAAGGGTGAGGGGATGGGGGGGCAGGGTGGACGGAGGCATCCCTATGCGTCATCAAACAGGGCGCGGATTTCGTGTGGGTCGCGGGTTGTACCCAGGGCGCAGATGAGTCGCAGCCGGGCCTTGGGTCCGCCCAGGCGGCCGCAGAGGATGACGCCGCGCTCGGCCAAGTCGGCCCCGCCGCCGGGATAGCCGTAGATGGGCCAGACCCCGCCCTCGATGCAGCGGGTGGCGAGCACCACGGGGATGCCCTGGTCCAGGCACTCCACAAGGGCTGGAACAATGGCGGGCGGCACATTGCCTGCGCCGAACCCTTCGACGACAAGCCCATGGATTTCCTGAAGCCTAAGATGATCGACAAGTGATCGGTCCATTCCCGTGAACGCGGTCAGCAGGGGCACGTTGGCAGCCATGTTTGCAGGCTGGAGCTTGCGGCGCGGGGTGTGTGCCAGGGCGCGGTCGGCCAGGATGACGGACTCGCCCGCCACATAGCCCACAATGCCGCCCTCGCGGGACTCGAAGGCGTCCACGTTGAGGGAGTTGACCTTGACCGCCTCGCGGGCGGCGAAGAGGCGGTCGGTCATGAGCACGCAGGCCCCGGTGCCGGGCGGCAGGGGGAGCAGGCAGGCGCGCACCGCGTTGATGAGGTTGCGGATGCCGTCGTAGCCCGATTCGGAGTAGTAGCGCATGCTGCCCGTGAGGATGACGGGCTTGTCCGAGTCGATGACCATGTCGCAGAGGTAGGCGGTTTCCACCAGCACGTCGGTGCCGTGCAGGATGACCGCGCCAAGGGTCTCGGGCCGGGCCAGGGCGGCTTCGACCTCGCGGGCCAGCCCGAGCATGTCGGCCGGGGTCATGTGCGGGCTGGGCTTGTCGGACCATGCCACCGGGCGCAGGGTCACGCCCGGCCGCTGCGGCGCCAGCTGGTTGAGCAGCTTGTGGAAGTTGCCGCCCGGAGCCACGCCGGGCATGCCCTCGGCCGGGGTCATGCCGATGGTTCCGCCGGTGAAGAAGACGGCGATTTCGCCTTGGGTGGTGGTCTGGATCATGGCAGTGGCTCCGCGTTGTGGTCTGATGCCCGGGCGGGCGGCTTTTGCATCGTCTTGCAGAGTTTTGCGCAAAGCGCAAGGGCGGGGCGGTGAAGGTCAGGCCGGGTCAGTCGCGGCGAGCAGGGCGCGGCGCAGGGCGTCGATGCGGTCCGGGTCGGTCAGCCTGTTGCCAGCCCGGTCGCGCACATGGAAGATGTCGGCGGCTCGGCCCTTGATGGTGGCAATCTTGGCCAAGTGGATGGACAGGCCGTGCCCGGCCAGGGTGCGGGCCATGTCGTGCAGGAAGCCGATGCGATCAGGGGCCGCCACCTCGATGACGGAGAAGGCGTCGCTGTCGCGATTGTGCACCGAGACCAGGGGGCGCAGCCGGGGCGATGAGCCGTTGCGGGCCAGGGGCGAGTTGCGCCGCTCGGCCAGCCGGGTGGCGAGGTCGATCCTGCCTGTCAGGGCGTGGGCGATGGAGCGGCTGACCCGGGGCCAGACCTCGTCCACGAACAGGGTGTCGGGCGGCTCGGCCACGGTGAACACGTCCACGGCCGTGCCGTCGGCCCAGGTGAAGAGCTCGGCGGCCAGGATGTTCAGCCCGTGCAGGGCCAGGGCTCCGGCCATGGTGGCGAAGAGCCCGGGCCGGTCCAGGGCCGCGATGGTCAGACGGTAGGTTCCCTCGGCCGGTCCTGGCCCGGCCTCCACGAGGTTGACGCCTTCGCCGTTCACGCCCAAGGCGTCCGTGCTTTTCCCGCCAGGAGTCGATGGCTCGCGCATCCGGTCTTGGGCCACGGCGGCCCAGAAGCGGCGCACCAGCCGGATGTGTCCGGCCAGGGTGTCCGGGTCAAGGGCGAGCAGGGCGCGCGGCGGCATGGCGCGCAGGGCGGCCTCGGCCGTTTCCCGCTCGGCCTCGGGGGTAGCGGCCAGCACTGCGGCCCGGGCGGTTTCCGCGCGACGCCGGGCGTCCGGCTCGGCAGCGAGGCCGTGCAGTAGCTGGCGGCGCGCTTTGAAATACAGTTCGCCAAGCAGCGAGCGCGACCACGTGTTCCAGGCGCGCGGGCCGGTGGCCATGGCGTCGGCCACGGCCAGGAGATAGAGGGCGTCGAGGCGCTGCGTGGTCCGCACCAGGGCGGCCACCTCGCTGATGACGCCGTCGTCGGCCAGATCGCGGCGGGTGGCGGTCTTGGCCATGAGCAGGTGATGGCGCACCAGGAAGGCCACTTCGTCAATGGCCTCGGGGTCGCGGCCGAATCGGTCCAGGACATGGGCGGCGATGGCTGCGCCTGCCTCGCAGTGGTCAGGCTCGTTCTTGCCCAGGTCGTGAAAGAATCCGGCCAGTATCAGGCGGGAGTAGTCCGGTATCTGGGCCGCTATTTCCCTGGCCCAAGGCGTGTCAGTGCCTGTGATTGGCGCCGCGGGCAAATCTGGCTCGGACGAAGCGAATCCGGCCAGCCGGGTCATGGTGGCCATGGTGTGCCTGCCCACGGGGTGGACGTGGTAGTCGTTGAACTGGATCAGGTGCTCCACCTTGGCGAACTCGGGGATCAGGGCGGGCAGGAGCCGGGTTTCGAGCAGCCCGTCGCAGGCCGGGCCGGAGCGCGGGGACGAGAAGACTTCCACCAGGGTGGCGAGGGTGGCCGGGCGGTCGGTCAGTCCCTCGGCGATGCGCGGCAGCTGGTCGCGGATGACCCGGCGGGTGTCCCAGGTCAGGGGCAGGCCGCTGCGCGCGGATTCGAGGAAGGCGTCGAGGACCGAGGCCGGGGCGGCTTGCCGCCGCGAGGTCAGGCGCACGCCGCGCCCGTCCATGTCCACGCCCCGGATGGTGGCCCGGGGCGCGTGTCCCGGCACGGGGAACGCCTCCTGGAACACGGCCTGGCGCATGGCCTTGACCCTGGTCATGGCCTGATGCAGGCGCGACAGGAAAAACTCCACGGCCCGGCCCGTGGCCTCGGGCGAGGATTGGGGTGCGCGCTCTGGCGCGATATTGGACGCCGTGCCAGACGCCATATCAGACGCCATTTCGGGCACCATTTCGGGCGCAATATCGGGCGCGGCAAAACCCATGAGCCGGGCCGTGGGCGGCTGGAGATCAAAGAAGAGGCGGTCGGTCTTGCGCCCGGCGCACAGGTGCAGGGCGGTGCGCACCCGGTTGAGAAAGGCCTGATCCTCGCGCAGCCGGGCCAGCTCCTCGGGCAGGAAGACCGGGTCTGCGCCGATGGCGGCCATGACCCGGTCGAGCCAGAAGACCTGCTGGCCGTCGCGCAGGCCGCCCAGGCCGTTTTTCAGCTCGGGTTCGAGCATGGCGCTGGCATCGCCATATTGGGCGGCGCGGGTGGCGTTGTGGCGGCGCAGGCTCTGGACAAAGACGCGCCCGTGGCCGCGCAGTGCCTTGGCCTCGAACGTGTCGCGCAGCTTCTGGAAGACCTCGGCGTTTCCGGCCAGTGGGCGGGCGTCCATGAGGGATGCCAGCACCTGGAAGTCCTTGCCTGCCAGCGCGATGCAGTCGGCCACAGTGCGTACGCCGTGGCCGAGGTCGAGGCCCAGATCCCACAGGGGGAAGAGCAGCGATTTGACAAAGGATTCCGCCGAGTCGGGAATGCGCCGGGCAAAGACGAGCAGGATGTCCACATCCGACCCGGGACAGAGCCTGCCGCGCCCGTAGCCGCCCACGGCCACCAGGGCGAAGTCCGGGGGATGCTCCGCGATCTCGGTCACCCGTTCCTCGAAATAACGGTCCACGAGGTGGGTGTATTCCCAGGGGAACCCGGCCACCGCGCCGCCCCTGGCCCGCTCGAACAGGGCGTCCCTGTCGGTCTTGAGGCGCTGGGCCGAGGGTGGGAGGTCGGTGTGCATGGCGTTCCCGGGGGTTTGAAAACGGGCGGCGAGAGGGGGGATTCCCGCCGCCCTCGGGAATGGCCCCGTCCCGGGCCAAGGCCCGGGACGGGATGTGGTTGCCTGAATGTCTAGATGGCTTCCTCGCCGGTCTCGCCGGTGCGGATGCGGATGACCTCGTCCACGGTGGAGACAAAGATCTTGCCGTCGCCCACCTGTCCGGTATGGGCCGCCTTTCTGGCGGCCTCGACCACCTGGGCGGCGAAGTCGTCTTCCACGACCACGTCGATCTTGATCTTGGGGACGAAATCCACCTGGTATTCCGCGCCGCGATAGACTTCCTTGTGTCCGCCCTGACGGCCGAAGCCCTTGACCTCGTTGACGGTCATGCCCTTGATGCCGATCCCGGCGAGGGCTGTCTTGACCTCGTCGAGCTTGAAGGTGCGGGTGATGATCTCGATTTTCTTCATATGCGTATCTCCTTGGGGCTGGTTACCACTGATAGCCGGTCTCGCTGTGTTCTGCGATGTCCATGCCCTTGTCCTGGGCCGCGTCGTCCGCCTTGAGGCCGACGGTGGCGTCCACGACCTTGAAGATGACGTAGGTCATGGCAAAGCAGAAGGCCCAGGTGGCGACCACGGAGACGAACTGTACCCAAAGCTGGTGGCCGTTGCCAAGGATCAATCCCTCGGCACCGATGGTGGCGAGCACGCCGGTGGCCAGCGCGCCGTAGGTGCCGCCCACGCCGTGGATGCCGACCACGTCGAGGGCGTCGTCATAGCCGAGCTTGTTCTTGAGGATGATGCCGCCGTAGCAGATGACGCCCGCGCCAAGGCCCAGGACGATGGCTGCCATGGGCGTGACAAACCCTGCGGCCGGGGTGATGGCCACAAGACCGGCCACAGCGCCCGAGGCCGCGCCCAGGGTGGTGGGCTTGCCGCCGTGGACCCACTCGGCCACGATCCAGGACATGGCTGCGGCCGCAGTGGCCATGTGGGTGGTGACAAACGCGTTGGCAGCCAGGCCGTCGGCAGCCAGGGCGCTGCCTGCGTTGAAGCCGAACCAGCCGAACCACAGGATGCCCGCGCCGAGGATGGTCATGGGCAGGTTGTGGGGGATGAAAGGCTGGGAGCCGTGCCCCTTGCGCTTGCCGATGAGGATGGCGCAGCACAGGGCGGCCGCGCCCGAACTCATGTGGACCACCGCGCCGCCTGCGAAGTCCAGCGCGCCCATCTGGCCGAGCCAGCCGCCGCCCCAGACCCAGTGGCACATGGGCGCGTAGACCAGCAGCAGCCACAGGGTCGAGAAGACCAGGAAGCCGGGGAATTTCATGCGCTCGGCAAAGGCGCCCGAGATGAGCGCGGGCGTGATGACCGCGAACATGCACTGGAAGATCATGAAGGTCAGGTGGGGCAGGTTGTCCGCAGGGGAACCCGCGTTGTCCATGCCCACGCCGTTGAGGAAGGCGAAGTCGAGCCCGCCGATGAGGCCGCCGATATCGGTGCCAAAGGCGAGGGTGTAGCCGACCACGGCCCAGAGCAGGGACACCAGCCCGAGCATGATGAAGGACTGCATGATGGTGGCGAGCACGTTCTTGGAGCGGACCAACCCGCCGTAGAACAGGGCCAGGCCCGGGGTCATGAACATGACCAGGGCCGCACAGATGAGAATGAAAGCGTTGTCGATGAAGTTCATTGTGGTACCTCCGGCGGCAGCCTTTGCAAAACCGGGGCCAAGATTCAAGGGGCGTATTTCCTTGGTTTCCACAATCTCGTGTGTTTTTGCCTTAACAAAAGTGAAAAAATGAGAAATAAAATGACAAGAATGTGAATTGAAGCTCATTCAGAAACGTAGCCCGCCCGGGTTGACCGTGTTCCGTCCGAGCCCTATGGTCGGGCAGTCTGGAGCCATCTCCGGGCGCGAGGAGGTCGCGCATGACGCGAGCGCGAAGCGGTGTGATAGTCTTTGTCCTGCTGGCCGGGGCCGTGGGTGCGGCCTTGTCTCTGGACTACACCGACACCTATGTGGCCGAAAGGTTCCGCAAGGCGCTGGCTGCCGGGCAGTATAGGCCGGGCGAGCCATTTTCCCTGGATAATTTCCTGGACTATCACGAATGGGACAGGGTCTGTCTCGTGGCACCGGGGCATGAGCCCGACCTGCGCAACCGGTTCGGGCTGGCCTATTCCCCGGCGGTGCGGGAAGGCGGGTGGAGTATGGTCTTTGTGCGGTCTGGCACTGTGGTGGCCGAGGTGGCCCTGACCGATGCCGAACTGGCCCCGCCCCAGCCATTGCCCAAGGACTGCCTGGAGCGCTGGGCAACCTTTGTGAGCATCGAGGAGGACGGCCCGGCCCGTCGCCTGACGGTCCTGGGCCACTGACCGCCCTTGGCCGCCGCAAGTTGCGGCATGTTGCGGGATTGTCAAAAACGTCTTTTCTGGTCTTTGTTCCCTCAAACCCAGTCCATTCCACGGCCCGTCAGGGCCGTTTCTGTCTCTGCCGCCCGAAGCCGACGCGGGGGGGTGAGGTGGGGTCGAGTGCCAGGCGCAAGAGAGCGGCGCGGCCGAAGTGGAGTCCTCCTCCACGAGGATGCGCCGGTCTCGCAGCAACGCAGCAATCGGCCCTGCCTCACCCCCCCGCCACGTCGCGGTCGCGGACGCCTATGAGATAGAGGATGGAGTCGAGCCCGAGGGTGGAGATGGCTTGGCGTGCGCCCTTTCTGACCTTGGGCTTGGCGTGGAAGGCGATGCCAAGGCCCGCGAGGTTGAGCATGGGCAGGTCGTTGGCCCCGTCGCCCACGGCGATGACCTGTTGCAGGCTGATGCCTTCCTGGTCGGCGATGGCCTGGAGCAGCTCGGCCTTTCTTTCGGCGTCCACGATCGTGCCCAGGGCGCGGCCCGTGAGCTTGCCGTCCTTGATCTCCAGCTCGTTGGCGTAGACGTAGTCGATGCCCAGGCGCTCCTTGAGGATATTGCCGAAATAGGTAAACCCGCCCGAGAGGATGGCGATCTTGTAGCCCACGTTCTTGAGGGTGGAGATGAGCCGCTCGGCCCCTTCGGTCAGGGGCAGGCGGGCGGCCACTTCGCGCAGCACGGATTCGTCGAGGCCTTCGAGCAGGGAGAGGCGCTTGCGCAGGCTCTGCTTGAAGTCGAGTTCGCCGCGCATGGCTGCCTCGGTGATGGCGGCCACCTGCTCGCCCACACCCGCTTCCTTGGCCAGTTCGTCGATGACCTCGGCCTGGATCAGGGTGGAATCCATGTCAAAGGCCACCAGCCGGCGGTTGCGGCGGAAGATGTTGTCTTCCTGGAAGGCGATGTCGGCCACCAGATCGGCAGAAATGTCGAGGAATTTCGCGCGCAGGGCCGCGATGTCGCGGGGCGTGCCGCGCACGGTGAACTCCACGCAGGCGCGGGAGTGTTGGGCGGGCCTGCCGGTGAGGGGCACGCGGCCCGAGAGGCGGTGGATGGTATCGATGTTAAGGCCCGAGTCGCTGACCACGGCGGTGATGGCCGCGATCTGCTCGGCCGAGATGGACCGGGCCAGCAGGGTGATTATGTGCCGCTGCTTGTCGGCCTCGCCCACCCAGGAGGCGTAGTCAGTCTCGGCCAGCGGGTGGAGCTTCATGGTCACGCCCAGTTCGTGGGCCTTGAAGAGCAGATCCTTGAGCACTGGCTGGGAGTCCTGGGGCAGCCTGATGAGTATGCCCAGCGTCAGGAAGTTGTGGATGACCACCTGGCCGATGTCGAGGATGTCCACGTTGAACCCGGCCAGCACCCCGGAAAGCTCGGCAGTCAGCCCCGGTCTGTCGCCGCCGGTCACATGCACCAGTATGATCTTTTCCATGCTTCTCGCTCTCCCGCGCAGGTTTTGCGGACCTTGGCACAAATCGCCCCGGCAGTAAATGGCGCGGGGTGGCGGCAGCGGGGGGTGGCGGGGACGGGGCTGCTTTTAACGATTCAACCCGGCTAGTCGGTCAGGAAAGATATGAAAAGGATTGTGGCGGAGTGATACTGTTGTCTTCAAGGTCACGGATCAATTGCATTTGGGTGTTTTCCTGACTCGTTCGTCATTATCAAAAAAACACACCAAGCAGTACCCCCTACTCCACCTGCATCGCCGCCAGCTCCATTTCGCCTGGGGCGAGGTGGGCGAGGAAGCGGGTGATGATGAAGTCCTCGCTGTCGTGGACCATGCGCGAGCGGCAGAGGTAGCGCAGGGTTAGGCGGATGCCGCCCGAGGCCACGGTGACGTAGACGCGGGGGGCCATCTCGCGGAAATAGACCGAGCGGCGTTCAAAGGCGGCGCGGATCTTGTCCAGGTCCATGGCCTGGGATTCGCGGTATCCCTCGGCCGCTTCCAGCAGGATGGTGCGCGCCCGCTGCCAGTCGCTGGACGGGGTCAGGGTCAGGCGCAGCTCATGCCAGAGGTAGCCCGCGCCGCGTGTGAGGTTGACCACCGGCATGGTCAGGACATGGGCGTTTGGCACCTTGACCAGTTTGCCCGTGCTGTGGCCCGTGGTGCCGCAGCCGCCGGATTCGAGCAGGGTGAAATAGAGCACGCCCTTGGTGATGACATCGCCCGCGTTGTCGCCCACCTGCACCCGGTCGCCGATGGCGAAAAGCTCGCGCCAGAAGATGACGAAGGAGCCGAGGAAGTTGAGGATGAATTCCTTGGAGACAATGGTCAGGGCCGCAGCCACGATGGTCAGGGCCGCGAAGACAGGGCTCAAGCCCTCGAACCAGACAAAGACCAGCCCGATGACAAAGACGAGCATGGCCGCGTACTTGATGGCGTGGGGTGTCTCGGCCACGGGTTTGCCGCGGCGGGTGGCAAAGGACCGGGCCATGCTGGCCAGCACCAGCAGGATCAGGGCCAGGGCCACGGTGTGTGCCACCTTGACCAACTGGGGATTGTCCAGAATCTGGCGGATCAATTCATCCATGAAAACTCCCGCGTGGACATCGGTGTCGCTGCCGGTGTAAAGGTGGACCGTCTCGTCGGGGCGGCTGTCCATTGCTGCCGCGCAAATCTGGGGGAGGTGCCATGTTCGATTCGCTGCGCTGGATGCGCGTCAAGCACGACAGCCCGCCGGGTTCCCTGATCTACGCGGGCGAGGGGCGCGACTTTGCCCCCTTCATCGAGGTCTGCGCCTACTCGCGCGACACCCTTGACGAACAGCGGCTGGACCCCGGTCAGAGCATCACCTTTGCGCCGGATCGAGTCAACCTCGTCGTGGTGGTGGGCATCCACGATGTGGAGACCATCCGCCGCGTGGGCGCTGATCTGGGCTTTCCGGCCCTGGCCCTGGAAGATGTCATGAACGCGGGCCAGCGGGCCAAGTTCGCCTGGGCCGACGACGAAACCGCCTTCATCGTGCTCAAGAACCTGACCGAGGAGGACGGCGGGCTGGTCAGCGAGCAGGTCAGCCTGTTCTGGCGCGACAATCTGGTGGCCGTGTTCCTGGAGCGCGAGGACGACCTGCTGGACGGCGTGCTGGCCCGCATCCGCAAGGGCAAGGGGCGGCTGCGCGCCGAGGGCGGGGCCTACCTCATGTGCTCGATCCTCGACGTGCTGGTGGACTGCAACATGGCCGCCCTGACCCGGTTCGGCGAGCTGGCCGAGGCGCTTGAGGCGCGGCTTGAGGGGCGCACCACAAACGACCTGCTCGGGCGGCTCTACACCCTCAAGCGCGAGGTCATCCTGCTGCGCAACCAGCTGGTGCCCATGCGCGAGATATTCAAGGCCCTGCTCGGCGACGACGCGGACCTGCCCGAGCCGGTGCTGCCCTTTCTGCGCGACGCGGCCGGGCACCACGAGCAGGCCGTGGATGCGGCCACCACCCTGCACGACATCCTCAAGTCCATGATCGACTACCAGATCTCGCTCATCTCCATGCGCACCAATCGGGTGATGCAGTTTCTCACGGTCATCGCCACCATCTTCATCCCGCTCACATTCATCGCCGGGGTCTACGGCATGAACTTCGAGCACATGCCCGAGCTTTCCTGGCGCTATGGGTATTATTATTCCCTGGCGATCATGGGGGCCGTGGGCGGAGGCCTGCTCATCTACTTTCTGCGCAAGCGGTTTTTGTGATTTCTGTACGGAAGTGTGCCGCTTTGCTTGTCTTCGGGGTGTCCAGCCTGTATGATGACGGCAATCGTGGGGCATGGTCCGCACCGGACCGCTGCCCGGCACACAGGGAGGGCGCATGAGCGTCGTCGACGATCCCCGGCGCGAGGGGGCTAAGACCAGACTCGACTTCGGCTCCGACGAGGAGCGGTTCGACTTCATGGTCAGGCGCATCGAGGAGAAGCTCGACGACTACGAGGGGTACGACTTCTCCCTGCGTCAGGTGCGCGCCCTGAACATCTTCTTCGATCTGGCCCAGGAGGTGGGCGGGCGGGACATGTTCTACGCCGTGTGCATGATGATCCCCCGGGTGCTCTTCGGGCTCGAAAGCGCCATCTACCTGCTGGAGGACGAGGAGACCTTTGTCCTGGCCGACTGCTCCACGGACAAGAGCGCCTTTGAGTCGATGCGCAGCTGGGATTTTGAGTTGACGCGCCATGTGGTGCTCTCCGGCGGCCGTCTGTACATCCCCATCCAGTGCAATCCCCATTTCACGGACATGCTCCCCTTCCAGCCGCCCCACAATATCCTCGGCTCCTTTGTCTTCCACCCCTGCGAGCAGACTCATGGGCACGACTGCCTGTTTCTCGAAAAATACGTCAACCGCGTGGGCTACCAGCTGCACCAGCGCATCATCCGCTCGCGGAACCGCGAGCACTTGCGCTTCATCAAGTCCATGGTCCAGGACATCGGGCACAACGTCATCGTGCCCAACATGTACTTCAAGCTCTATTTCAACCGGCTCAAGCGGCAGATCGAGGATTTGCATCTGGTGACCGGGCGCGTCCTGAGCCGCATGGCCGAGTGCGGCGACGCCGAGTGCGTCTTTGAAGGCAACAGGCTGGCCCAGACTGCGGCATCCATCGAGGCCCAGTACCAGGAGATCTACCGCCACTACGAGACCACCTCCATGTTTCTTGAGACCCTGCTGCGCCGCCGTCACTTCGAGGAGGGCCGCTATGTGCTCGAAAAGCGCGAGGTAGACCTGCGCACCGGGGTGCTGGAGCCCCAGCTGGACCGCTACCGCCAGGCCCTGGAGGACCGGGACGTGCAGGTGGGATACCAGCTTGGCGGCGCGCCGGATCAGGAGGTGCGCATGGTCATGGACCGCGGGCTCATCGCCCAGGTCTTTGCCAACTTTCTCTCCAATGCGGTCAAATACACCGAGTCCGCGTTCGTGCCCGGCGTCGGCCAGGGCAAGTTCCTCTCCTATGGTTGGCAGGTTTTCAAAGACTACTACGAGCCGGGTCGCCCGGCCATCCGCCTGTGGGTGATCACCACTGGCCCGCCACTGCGCCTTGACGATCCCATGACCGTGTTCAAGCCCGGGTTCCGGGCCGACAACGTGGCCGCCGAGAGCGGCACCGGGCGCGGTCTCTACTTCGCGCGACAAGTGGTGGAGCTGCACGGCGGCAGCGTGGGCTACCGCCACGACGGGCGCGGCAACGAGTTCTACTGCATGCTCCCCTTCGAGCACGAGCCAAGGGGAAAGCGCGCCGCATCGGGCGACGCCCGCCACGACGGCAACGCAGCCGAGGAAGTCGGGAAAGACGCCTCGCAGCAATGATTCCGGCTTGACACGGTGGCCTTGCGGGCGTTGAGTGAAGCGTCGAGGCGCTGGTCATTTCTGTGATGGTCGTTTCGGGCCGCGCCACCCCCCGGATCAGTTGAGGAACGCCATGAGCATTGAAGCCTACGCCGCCTTTGTGCTGGCCACCATCGTGGTGCTGATCATTCCCGGCCCCACCATCATGCTGGTGGTCAGCTGCTCCCTGACCCAGGGGCGGCGGGCTGCCCTGCCCCTGGCCCTGGGCGTGGGCCTTGGCGACATGGCGGCCATGGGCGCGTCCCTGGCCGGGCTCGGGGCGCTCATGACCACCTCGGCCGGGCTTTTCACGCTCCTCAAGTGGCTCGGGGGTGCCTATCTCGTCTATCTGGGAATCAAGACATGGCGGGCCAGGCCGGACCTGGGCGCGTCCCTGGCGCGGATGCCGGGGCCAAGCGGCCGGGCCAACTGCCTGCGCGCCTTTGCGGTCACGGCCACCAACCCCAAGTCCATCGCCTTTTTCTGCGCCTTTGTGCCGCAATTCATCTCTCCGGCCGCGCCCATGCTGCCCCAGGCGCTGTTGCTGGGCACCACCTTCGTGGTCCTGGCCGTGGTCAACGCCGCCCTCTACGCCCTGCTGGCCGTGCGCGCGCGCCACGCCGTGTCCAGCCCCCGGGCCATGACCCTGGTCAACCGCGTGGGCGGTTCGGCCCTCATCGGCGCGGGCGTGCTCACCGCAGCCATGCGCCGGGCGTAGCAGACCTTTCCAGCATCATTGCACATCGGCCCGAACCCGGGCCGGGTGGTGCGCCTATTTCGTTTTGTCGGGCGTTTCGTCGGGCTTGGCCTGTTCGCCGTCCAGGGAGTGTCGTCTGGCCAGCATTCGCCGGTAGTAGGAGAGGCACAGGCAGGTAGTGGGCAGGGCGATGAGCAGGCCGAG
The DNA here is from genome assembly GCA_043824835.1 of Pseudomonadota bacterium. Classification (GTDB taxonomy): domain Bacteria; phylum Desulfobacterota; class Desulfovibrionia; order Desulfovibrionales; family Desulfovibrionaceae; genus Pseudodesulfovibrio. The sequence continues at coordinate 20,808 of JBDRSO010000030.1, forward strand.
GAAGCCGAGCAGTTTGCCCCAGATCGAGAGCGAAAGCAGGATCACCCAGGGTGAGAGGCCCAGGTTCTCGCCCTGGATTCTCGGGATGAGGATGATCTCCTGGATGGCCTGGACCACGCCGAAGACGACCAGCACCATGACGATGCCGATCCACGGCGGCTGGCCCGCCTCCAGCGACGAGAGCCCGGCTAGGAGCACGGCGGGGGCGATGCCCAGGGTACCCAGGTACGGGGCTATGTTGAGGATGCCGATGAACATGCCGAGCATCACGGCCATGGGCAGGCCGATGATGACGAACCCGGCCGAGAGCAGCGCCCCCACCAGCAGGGCGATGATCAGCTGACCCCGGAAATACAGGCTCATGGTCCGCTCGAACTCGCTCATGAAGGCTGCGGCCCCGGCCCGGTAGCGGTCGGGCAGGTAGTCCTGCCAGTGCTGCCTGATCCTGCCGAAGTCTGCCAGCAGGAAGACCACATAGAGCAGGACCACGCCCAGGCCCAGGACCCAGGCAAAAAGGCCCACGGTGCGGGTGAGCACGCCCTTGACGCCGGGCAGGATGGTCTCGACCACCCTGCGCAGGGCGTCTACCGCGCCATCGCTGGTGAAGAGGGCGCGCACGTCCTCGTCGCCAGCCATGGCGCGCAGCCAGACCCAGACATCGTCGGGAAGATATTTACTGGCCCGGCGCGCCAGGTCGGCGTTGTCCGCCAGATCGGCGAGTACCCGGCCCATGTGGGCTATCTCGGCGGCCACCAGCGGGGAGATGAGCCAGACCGCTCCAGTGGCGCAGGCGGCCAGGGCGACCACGGTGATGGCCACGGCCAGCCAGCGGTTGCGCACGGCGCGTTCTACCCGGCTGGTCAGCGGATTGAGCAGGTAGGCCAGGAGCAGGGCCACCACAAAGGGGATGAGCACGCCCGAAAGATAGCCGAGCGTCCAGACGAGGCCGACGAGGAAGGCCGCGCCGAGCAGCATGCGGACCACGCTGTCCAGGGTGTACGGGGTGTCTTTGAGCATGGCGACCTTCCGGGCGATGGGGTGTTACGTCTGCCTCTTCCTACCAGCCCCGGCGGCTTTGGACAAGGAGGCCGAGAGGCCACGAAAAAGGCCCCGCCAAAAGGGCGGGGCCTTGGGAACGCTCGGGGCTGCGCTGCGGCTATTTTGTCGAATCCACGTACCAGCCGCTTGATTTGGTCAGCAGGTCCTGGACTCGGCCCACCAGGGCGTGGGGGTCGGTCAGGTAGCCTTCGAGCAGCAGGGCGGATTCGAAGAGCTGGTTGGCGGCCTGATCGATGAACGGGTCGTGCGCGTCCTTCTCGAATATGGTCAGCATGTTGCGCACCAGGGCGTGGTCCGGGTTCACCTCCAGCACCTTCTTGGGGATGGAGGTGTCCTTGCTGATGACGCGCATGATCTTGTCCATGGAGCTGGTCACGTTGCCGTCCGGGTTGGCCAGGCACACGGGCGAGCCGGAGAGCCGCCGCGACACCTTGACCTCGGTCACGGCCTCGCCCAGCACCTCTTTGATGCGGGCCAGCAGCTTGTCCAGGGTCGATTTCTGGTCGCCGGTCAGGGGCGCGGCCTTCTCGTCCTGCTCCAGGGTCTCGAAGGTATCGAGGGTGGCCATGTCCGCGTGCTCGGCCGCCACCAGGGCGTGGCCGTCAAAGTCGCGCAGGGCGTCCATGACAAATTCGTCGATGGGCTCGAAGAGGTAGAGCACCTCAAGCCCCTTCTTGCGGAACACCTCAAGGTGCGGGGAGAGGCCCAGCGCCTCGCGGCTGGGACCATAGGCGTAGTATATTTCCTTTTGCCCCTCCCTGGCCCGCGACAGGTAGTCGGCGAACGAGGCCAGCCCGGTGGCGTCGTCGCTTGTTGAGGAGTTGAAGCGCACCAGCCGGGCGAACTTGTCCTTGTTCAGGAAGTCCATGTACCCGGCCTTGAAGAGGGTGCCGTGGGCGCGCCAGAACTGGGCGTAGCGGTCCGCATCGTCCTTGGCGATCTTCTCCAGGTGGTCGAGCACCTGCTTGACCAGGGTCGAGCTGATCTTGCGGATGAGAATGTTGTCCTGCAGCGTCTCGCGCGAGATGTTCAGGGGCAGGTCCTCGGTATCGACCACGCCCTTGATGAAGCCGAGGTACTCGGGCAGCAGGTTCTTGTTCTGCTTCTCGATGAGCACGCGCCGGACATAGAGATCAAGCCCCCGGTTCTCGCGGTTCATGCCAAAGGGATCGTCGCCGTGTTTTGGAGTGAACATCAGGGCGTTGAACTGCACGGGCGCGTCCACAGAGGTGTGCAGGGTGTCGAGCGGGTCTTCGGAGTCGTAGGTCAGGAACTTGTAGAACTCGGCGTACTGCTCGCTGGTGATCTGGAACTTGGGCTCGCGCCACAGGGCGGTGACGGTGTTGACCCGCTCCCCGTCCACCTGGATGGGGAAGTTGATGAAGTTGGAGTGCTTGTTGATGATGGACTTGAGGTGGGCCGTGTTGGTGAACTGGCCAGCCAGGGCGTCCTTGAGCCGGACCACGATGCGCGTGCCGCGCGCCATGGGTTCGTCTCCGCTCTCGTCGAGTTCCTGGAGCTTGTACTCGTTCTTGCCGTCCGAGGTCCAGACCACGGGCTTGGCATCGGGCTCCATGGAGCGGGTGGTCACCTCCACCTCGTCAGCCACCATGTAGACCGAATAGAAACCCACGCCGAATCGGCCGATGAGGGCGTCGAGGGAATCCTTGCCCTCCTGGGCCATGCGGGTCAGCTCGGCCGTGCCCGAGTGGGCGATGGTGCCGATGTTCTTGATCAGCTCATCGCGGGTCATGCCCACGCCGGTGTCGGTGACCGTGATGGTCTTGGCGTCCTTGTCCGCCTCGATGCGGATTTCGAGCGGGGTGTCGTCCCGGTCAGCCTCGGAGGTGTTCAGGAACCGGACCTTTTCCAGCGCGTCCGAGGCGTTGGAGATGAGTTCCCGCAGGAAAATTTCCTTGTTGGTGTAGAGGGAGTGGACCAGGATGTCGAGGAGTTGGCTGACCTCGGCCTTGAACTTGTGGGTGGTTTTTTTGCTCATGCAATCCTCCAAAGGGTAATGTGCGCAAACGGCCGCCGGGCGCTTGGCCCGGGCGGCGACGCGGAAATGGTATGGAGTGGAGCGCAGGGACTGGCCCCGCGTCACGGGGTGTTAGGTAGTCACGGAGCGGATCTTGTCAAGGAGGTACTTTTCCATCTCGCGGCGGTCCTTGCGCAGGCGGACCATCTCGGCCTCCATGATCTTGAGCTTTTCCTTGAGCAACTCGTTCTCGTTCTTGAGCAGGTGGGTCTCCTCCATCTGGGCGGTGATGCGCTGGGCCGCGTCCTCCAGCCCTTGGCGGACATCGGCTACAGCGGCCTCGCTGGCACCGGATTCGCCCCCGGCCAGCACACTGCGGATACCCTCGCCCACTGAACGGGCGATCTCAAGGCCGATGGCCGCGGCCATCTTCATGGCCGGCTCCATGGCCGTTTCCATGGTCCCGCCGATCATGGCCGGGGGCAGGGAGGCGCCTTCGGGCATGGCGTCGGCATGGAGGGGAAAGGAGTGGGAGAGCTGGTCCATGACGTCGCGGGCCGTGTGTCCCTCCTTGAGCAGGCGCGAGATGGTGCCGAACACCTCGATGGCCTCGGGCCGGAACCTTTTTTGCCGCCCGCGCCCCACGCTGGGCAGATGCTGGGCGAAGCGGTTCTTCCAGTAGTGAACCGTGGACTCCGGCAGTTCCAGTTCGCGCGCGATCTCGGCCACGGAGAGCACTTTTTTGCCGCTCATTGTTTTTCCCCCGGCGCATTGCCTTGTTGTTTTTCATTGGAGTACAGAAAAATCCGCTTCATCTCAAGGAAAATGTACTCTTATCCGCCTAGTTTCACAGAATTTTTAAAAGCTAATTCCGTTGTGGTTGAAATTCTTGATATTTTCTAGAGAATATCGTGACCCCTGCGTGCCTCGTACTTGCATCCGGTTGCATGGGGTTGTGGCCGGTTGTTGTTCGGCCCGCAGGCAGGCCGTGGCAGCGGGAATTGCCCTGGCAGCGGTTTGCCAGTATAAGCGATGTGCCCAGGGCAAAGGAGGAATCGGCACATGAGCAGGCAGACGGCATGGAAGGGAGCGTATCTCGCGCTCAGGCTCGGACTTGGTGGCGCGTTTGTGTCTGCGGGCGTGCTCAAACTGCTCGATCCCATGGCCTTTGCCGCGGCAATCGACGGGTACGGGCTGGTGAGCTGGGCCACGGCCAAGATGCTTGCCCGGGTGCTGCCCGTGGTGGAGGTGGCCGCCGGAGCCGGGTTGATTCTCGACATCCGGAGCGCGCTCGGGTTGATTGTGGCACAGTTGTTGGTGTTCATGGGCGTCCTGGCCTGGGCCATGCACATGGGGCTTGATGTCGACTGCGGTTGCTTTGGTCCGTCGGGGCTGGCGGGCGGTTTGGGTACCGCGTCCGGTGCCATGTCTGGCCTTGGGTCGGACATCGGGCCTGACGTCGTTCCGGACTCCGGGTCGGGCGGTCTTGGCCCGGTGGCCTGGGCCTTGATCCGCGATGCGGGCATGCTTGTGGTTTGCGGGGTGATCCATTGGTTGCGCCGGTTCCTTGGTGTGCGCCTGTGGCCTCAGCGGCGCGATGCCGGGCGTCTTCGTTGATACGGATGGCGGCAGAGAGCCCGGCCCCATGGGGGTGGGGCCTGCGGCCCCTAAAAAGATGTGGCCTTTGGGTCGAGCCGGGGGTATAGAAGAGTCCGGTTCGTGCCGATATGATCGGTTCCGGTGGGGCGCGCCGCGTCCCCGAACACCTGCGAGGTGAAACATGGGCCTGTTCTCGAAAAAGACGACTGACAGCACCGAGTTGAACGCCTTTTTGGGCGTTGGTACCGAATATCGCGGCAAGCTCGACTTTGTGGGCACCGTGCGCATCGACGGCCGCTTCGAGGGTGAGATATCCACTGACGGCGATCTGGTTCTTGGGCGCAAGGCGCATATCACGGGCACTGTCCGGGTGGGGCGGCTGACCTCCTGCGGCCGCATCGACGGCGATGTTGTGGTCACGGAAAACACCGTGCTTGAGGCGACCTCGATACTCTGCGGAAGTCTGAGCACTCCGGTGCTTGCCGTGGAGCGCGGAGCGGTCATCGAAGGGTGTGTGAACATGAGCGGGGGCATAGCAGCCCCGGCCAGACAGAAGGTGTTTTCCGCCGATTTCGGCGGCAGGGGAGCTTTGGCCGCAGGTTCGGCGGAACCCATCGCCAGAACCGGGTCCGATGACGCAAGCATGTAAGGAAAGGTGAGGATATGTTTGAACTGGTGATTGAACGCAACGGCGTGGAGCAGGTGGTGTACGCGGCAGAGAGTCGGCGCGAGGTGGAGCTGGTATTGCAGCGCCACATCCGCTCGCTCACTGCGGGATCGGGCTTCATCCGCGAGGCCGCGAGCGGCAAATAGCCCGGGAAAAGTCATTTCTGCGTTCGGGCGACCGGCCGCAGACGGGACAGGACGACACCATGGAAAAGGGCCGCTTGCGCGGCCCTTTTCTGTTGGGGGTATTGGTGAGGAGGATTGAGGTTCGAGTCTGCGTTCAAGGAGGTGTGGTGTCTGTTCAAAAACCTCTGGTTCCGGCCTGTGGCCATCGGGCGGAGTGGGGGCTTTTCACCCGTGCGACCACCGGAACCGGAGTCATGAAGCCTGTCATCTCTCCCTCGCCTGCCCGGATGCCGGGGGGGGCATCCGGGAAGGAGAGGAGGGACCACCGCAACAACGCGGCGGTCAGGATGATGAGAATGAAGTGTGCTGCGTCCATGCCTTTCTTTTAGCATGTGCCGTGCCAACAAATTAATCCAACAATTTCAATCAAATGCGATTTGTTGCTGCTGCAACATTTGTGCAATGTGCAAATCTGTGCGCTCCAGGTGTGTGCACCGTTGCACATTTGATCAGAGTGACGGTGCCTGGCCGGGGTGGGAGGATATGGTCGGGAACGAGCCGGACAGCCGCATCCTATGACGCGGGCCGACCCGGAAGGGCCGCTTGTTCGGCTCTTCCGGGTCGGGTTTCACCATGAGGAGGGTATGGTGTTGTTTGGCGTATGGAGGTGATCAGCGTTTTCCGTGGCCGGGGCGTGTCGGTCCGACCAGAGGTTGGCGTGACGGCCGGACTCTGACAGGCACCGGGGGGAGAATCGTGTCGCTGTCATCCTGCTCGGCCCGGATCGAGGAGGAGGTATCCCGGGTCGTGAGGAGAGACCGCTTAAGCAGAAATGCCATCAGGAGGATGAAGAGAAATGTTGTCGCAGTCTGCATGTTATTCATAAAGCATGACCCGTGCCAAGTTTTTGTTAATTAAGTTCAGGAGTTTGCAATTTGTTGCAGGTGCAACCGCTGTGCATCTTGCACCGATGTGCAAGGAGGGAAGCAAGATGTTGCACAGTGCGGCCCGCCAGAGCGGATGCGGGGCGTTTGGAATCGGAGGGCAGGCAGAAGCCTCGGGTGGGTCAGACGAGCAGGGCGTAGATCGCGCCCACCAGGATGAGGCTGGCTGCGCGCAGGGTCTGGTTGCAGGCGATGAGCTTGACGGCCATGCGCGGCTTGAAGATGCCCGCATAGTAGGGGAACTGGTGGCGGAAGGCGCGCATGGGCGTGGAGAGGATGTTGCCCAGCATGAGGGCCAGCACGACCTGAGACTGGGTCAGCCCGGCGTCGCTGATCAGCGCGCTGGCCACGGCCAGACCGGCGGTGAACTCGGCCGCCATGTGGAAGACCACGATGGTCAGCGCCTCGGGGGGCAGGAAGGAGAAGAGCCCTACCTGTCCGGCCATGAACTCTTCGAGCCAGGCGAAGAGCCCGGCCTGCTTGAGCAGGAAGAAGGCCGCGTAGATGGGCGCGGTGATATACAGCACCCTGGGCAGCCGTTTGATGAACCTCCGCCAGGTCTTGCGCAGGGCCGAGCCCTTGTCGCGCATGGCCTCGGCCTCGTCCAGGCGGCAGGGGACGCACCCCTCGGGCACGGGCGGGAGCAGGAACCGGCCCGCCACCACGATGGACACGGTGCGCAGCATGGCGGCCCCGGCCGTGAGACCCACATAGACTGCGGCCGTGCTCCCGATGAACGGGGCGGCGATGAAGAAGACCGTGGGCAGGTGCAGAAAATAGGTGGGCAGGCTGTTGAAGAGGTTGGAGAGCATCAACTCGCGGTCGTTGATGGTCCCCTTCTCGTGGGCCTCGGCGAGCATGGTGTTGGCTGTGATGCCCGAGAAGAAGGCCATGGAGAAACTGGCGGCTGACACGTCCTTGAGCCGGGCACGCCGGGCCAGGGGGTCGGCCAGTTTGGCCGCGTGGCGCGTCCAGTGCAGCGACTCGATGAGGTTGCCCACGAACAGGCCGATGCTGATGAAAAAGGTCAACCGCATGAGCGGCCACAGCAGCCCGTCCCAGAGCACGGGCCACGACAGGTCGAGAACCATCTATTTCTTCTTCTTGATCTTGATTCTGCGCACCTGCGCCACTTGATCATCCGGCATGTACAGGGTGTTCTTGTCGCCGGGGAAGCGGCCGCGCCGCACGTCGTCGCAATACTGCGTCAGTGCCTGGTGCGACGCCTCGCCAAGCTCGGCATAGCGGCGCACGAATTTGGGCACGAAGCGGTCGAAAAGGCCGAGCACGTCGTGGTAGACGAGGATCTGGCCGTCGGTGACGGTGCCTGCGCCGATGCCGATGGTGGGGATGTCCACACCCTCGGTGATCAGCTGGGCGCACTCCACAGGCATGGCCTCAAGCACCACGCTGAAGGCTCCGGCCTCTTCCACGGCCTGGGCGTCGTCGATGAGCGCCCGGGCGGCCTCGACCGACTTGCCTTGGGCCTTGAACCCGCCGAACCGGGCGATGTGCTGCGGGGTCAGCCCCACATGGCCCATGACCGGGATGCCCGCATCGGTCAGGGCGCGTATCTGCGGGGCCGCGCTGACGCCGCCCTCAAGCTTGACCGCTCTGGCCCGGCCCTGGGCCATGAGGCGGCCCGCGTTCTCAAGGGCGCGCTCCACCGTGCAGTAGGACATGAAGGGCATGTCGGCCACGAGCAGGGCGCGTGACACGCCCCGGCTGGCGGCCAGGGTGTGGTGGACCATCTCGTCTACGGTCACGGACAGGGTGTCCTCATGGCCGAGGACCACCATGGCCAGGGAGTCGCCCACCAGGATGATGTCCACCCCGGCCGAGTCGGCGATGAGGGCCGAGGGGTAGTCGTAGGCGGTGATGCAGCAGATCTTGTCTTCTGCGCCCTTGCGGGCCTGGATGCTCGGGGCAGTGACGGGCGTCTGGCGCGCGGTGTCGTTGATGGTGTTCATGGCGCGACAGTATGAAGCCAACATGGTCGAGTCAAGGGGCGGGGCGGGATAATAACGGAAACGGCAACGGGGCCGGACAGGAAATTCCTGCCCGGCCCGGGATCGTCGCGGTGCGCCGGCCCTACATGGGGGCCAGGTTCTGCAGCACCCAGATGACGCGCCCCACGGTGCGCTCGTCCATCTCTGCGGCCGGGATGGTCAGGTCGGTATACTTGTCGTTGTCTGCCTTGAGCAGGAAGGTTTCGCCCTGCATGAACACGCGGCGGATGGCCAGCCCCTGGTGGGGGAAATGCACGGCGCACAGGTCGCCGTCCGGGTGCTCGCGCTGGTCGCGGTCGATGCCAACAAACCCGCCGCGTCCGACGACCGGCTCCATGGCCGAGGAATCGACCTTGACCACCTGGAGCTTGGGGCGACAGAAGGACTCGGGCACGGACAACTCCTCCATGGGGCTCGGCTCCCAGGTGGCGCTTTCCTTGTCGGCTCCGGCCATGGTGGACACAGGCACAACGCGTCCGCGCGAATTCATGCGACCGTAGGGGGCCGGAGTCTCGCGCAGCAGGGTGTCGGCCGGAATCTTGGCCTTGGTGGCGTTGATGTAGACCGGCTCCACGCCCTCGGACAGCCAGTCCGGGTCGAGCCCGTGGCTGCGGTAGAGCTTGAGGAACCAGTCGGCAGGGATCGAGCAGCGGCGCTTGGCGTCGGAGATGCTCGATTGGCGCACATCAAGAACCTCGGCCAGCTGCACCTGGGTGCGTGCCCCGGTGGCCTTCTTGATGCGCTCCAGAGCTTCCTCGAACCATTTCAACTGTGCTTCGTCGCAATGACGTTTTTTCTTCGGCATGATAGCTCCTTTAAGCCTTTGGCTATTGCGGCATAGCCAGTGAGTGTCGAACTCATGCTTCGTCAACCAGGAGGATACTCATGGTTTCGTCGCCTTGAGAATGATTTTCTGGATTACACGGGAAATCGTGTCGGATTGATCCCGTTCAATGTGCTTTTGATGTTTGCTGTCACAATATCGGTTGTGAAAAAGTTCCCAGGAAACTTGGGAGAATCTCCCAGCTTTGTCAAGTCGTATATATTCGGCCTCGGCGGGGCATGCTAGGTGCGGCCCGCCCAAGGGCGGGCCGCAGCAAGAATGTTCCGGATGGCCGGTCGGTTAGCGCATGTGTTTCAGGAACTGGCTCTCGGGGGTCATGATGAAGCGGGTGTTGTCGCTGAAGCTCTTGCGATAGGCCTCAAGGCTGCGCATGAAGTCGTAGAACTCGGGAGCCTGGCCCAGGGCCTCGGCGTAGATGGCGGTCGCCTGTGCGTCGCCGTCGCCTCGGGTTATCGAGGACTCCTTCTCGGCATCGGCCAGGATGATGGAGCGCTGCTTGTCCGCCTCGGCGATGATGCGGGCCGAGGCCTCGCGACCCTCGGAGCGGTACTGCCGGGCCTGACGCTCGCGTTCGGCCTTCATGCGGCCGTAGATGGCTCGGGCGTTCTCGGGCGGCAGATCAGTGCGCTTGATGCGTACGTCCACCACCTCGATGCCGTAGGGGTGCAGCAGTTCGCGGGCGCGCTGGGTAACTGCGGTCATGATCTCAAGGCGCTTGTGTGACACCACCTCGATCAGGGTGTAGCGGCCCACGGACACGCGCAGCTGGGAGCGGATGATGTCGTCCAGCCGGGCCTGGGCGCCCTGGACGCTGCGCACCTTGGTGTAGAAGGTGAGGGGGTCGAAGATGCGCCACTTGGTGTAGGAGTCCACCTTCATGTACTTCTTGTCGGCAGTGGTGATCTCTTCGGGCCGGGCATCGAAATCGAGGATGCGCGAGTCGAAGAAGACCACGTTCTGGACAAGGGGCAGCTTGAAGTGCAGGCCGGGGTTGAGGGCCTCGTCGCCTACCGGACGGCCGAGCTGGAGCACGATGGCCCGCTCGGTCTGGTCCACGGTGAAGACGACCTGGGTCAGGCCCAGGGTGGCCACGATGACGAGTGCGATGACTGCAATGGTGAGTGGTTTCATGGTCGTTTCCCCTTATTGCGTGGCCTGGCTTGGTGTCGGCTTCCTGGGCAGCTTGTCCAGGGGCAGGTAGGGGACGGACTTCTTGAGTGCGTCGTCGGCCATGATCAGCTTTTCGACCTCCGGGTTCTGGAGGATGGATTCGATGGTTTCCAGGTACAGGCGGCGGCGGGTGATGTCCTTGGCCTTGCTGTACTCGGTGAACACGGCCAGGAAGCGGGAGGCGTCACCCTGCGAGCTGCGGACCTTGGCCTCGGTGTAGGCCTGAGCCGCATTGGTGATCCGGGCGGCCTCGCCTCGTGCCTTGGGCAGGATGTCGCGCTCGTAGGCCTCGGCCTCGTTGACAAAGCGGGCCGCGTCCTCGCGGGCGCTGGCCACGTCCTTGAAGGCCTCGATCACCTCGTCGGGCGGGTGCACGTTCTGCATCTGCACGGCCACGATGCTGATGCCCGCCCCGTAGGTGTCGAGAATCTGCTGCATCAGGTCGCGCGTCTCCTCCTGGATGTCCTGCTTGCCAGTGGTCAGGGCCGCCTCGATCTTGGAGCGGCCGATGATCTCGCGCATGGCCGATTCCGCCACATGCACGATGGTCGCCTCGGGCGAGGCCACGTTGAAGAGGTATTCATACGCGTCCTTGATCAGGAACTGCACCGTGAACTGCACCGAGACGATGTTCTCGTCGCCGGTGAGCATCAGCGCTTCCTCGGGTACCTCCTGGGAGACACCCTGCTGGAAGTTGCTTTGCAGCAGCCCGCGGGTCACGGAGCGGAAGCCGAACTCAAGGCGCTGGATCTGCGTGACCTTGGGGGCGACGACGCTTTCCACCGGGAACGGAATGTGGTAGTTCGGCCCGGGTGAGGTGATGCGGTCGAACTCGCCGAACCGCTTGACCACGCCAAGCTCGTCTGGTTCCACAATGTAGAAGCCGGACGCGATCCACAGGACAATGATGAGAGGAACGACGATTTTCCAGCCCGGAACCTTGAAATTCTTGAATTTCTGGAAGTGCTGTTGTAAATCGTCAAATCCCGGCGGCTTGCCGCCTGGGCGCCCTTGTTGTTGTTTTTGTAGTTTTTCCCAATCCCAGTTCATAATAGAGCAGGAATAGGCACAATCGGCCACAAGGTCAAGAAGAGTCGGACGACCCGGCAAACCTTGAAAGCAGGGGCGGGCGATGACAAAGCGAATAGGAAGGCGCATGCTGCCAATCAACAAGGGTATTTTCCGGGCCTACGACATCCGGGGCATCGTGGGCGAAGATTTTGACGAGGCCTGGGTGCGCGAGCTCGGTGGCGCGTGCGGCGCATTCTTTGCCCGGCGCGGGGCAACCCGCGCCCTGCTCGGGCACGACTGCCGGGCCAGCTCGCCCGGCTACCAGCAGGCCATGGCCCAGGGACTGGCCGCCACCGGCCTGGACGTGCTCTGCCTGGGCCATGTCTCGACCCCGGTCTTTTATTTTGCGGCCCGGCACCTTGGCTTTGACGCAGGTGTGATGATCACGGCCAGCCACAACCCAAGCGAATACAACGGGTTCAAGGTCTGGAGCGGCCGCTCCACCATCCACGGCGACGACGTGCTGGCCATCCACGATCTCATGGCGGCGGGCGACTTTCCCTCCGGCTCGGGGGTCATTTCGGCCCACGACATTCTCCCGACCTATGCCGAGGATCTGCTCTCGCGCGTGACCCTGGCCCGGCCGGTGCGGGTGGTGGTGGATGGCGGCAACGGCTCGGCCGGCGACCTCACCGCTGACATTCTCGAAGCCGCAGGGGCCGAGGTATTCCGCCTTTACTGCACGCCAGACGGGTCGTTCCCCAACCACCACCCAGACCCGGTGGTGGAGGCCAACATGGAAGACCTCAAGGCTGCGGTGGTGGCGCGTGGCGCCGACTTCGGCGTGGGACTCGACGGCGACGGCGACCGCATCGGGGCCGTGGACGAGACCGGCCGCCTCATGTACGGCGACCAGCTCCTGGCCATCTACGTCCGCGATCTGCTGCGCGAGCTGCCCGGCGCGGGCGTGGTGGCCGACGTCAAGTGCAGCCATCTCCTCTTTCGCGACGTGGAGGCCCACGGCGGCACGGCAGAGATGTGTGTCACCGGCCACTCCATCGTCAAGGACCGGATGATCGAGACCGGCGCGGCCATCGGCGGCGAGATGTCGGGCCACATGTTCTTCTTCCACGGTTACCACGGCTTTGACGACGCCACCTTTGGTGCGCTCAAGCTGGCGGGCATCGTCAGCCGGGCGAACCGCCCCTTGTCCGCCTTCCTGGCCGACTGGCCCACGGTCTTCAACACCCCGGAAATCCGCATGGACTGCCCCGAGGCCATCAAGTTCGAGGTGGTGGCCCGCGCCCAGGCCCACTTCAAGGCCCGCTACGACGTCATCGACATGGACGGCGCGCGCGTGGAGTTTGGCGACGGCTGGGGGCTGGTCCGCGCCTCCAACACCCAGGGCGCGCTGGTGCTGCGCTTCGAGGCCGAGTCCGCGGCCCGGCTGGAGGAAATTCGCGGCATCATGGAGCCCCCCATCAGGGGCTGGATCGCCGAACTCGGAGGCTGACCGTGGGCGGCCTCAAGGCGCTCATCGGGCTCATGCGCCGCCTGCGCTCGCTCATCCTGCGTAGCGAGGTGCGCGTGGTGGGCCAGTGCCACGCCTGCGGCAAGTGCTGCCAGGGCATCCTCCTGCGCGATAAGGGGCGCTGGCTCAAGACCGAGCGCGCCTTCCGCAGATTCTGCCGGGACGAGCCCGGCCACGAGCGATTCGAGATCAGCGAGCGCGACGACGCGGGCCACCTTGTGTTCCGCTGCGCCTCTCTGGCCGAAGACAATTTTTGCACATGCTATGAAGACCGCCTGCCCCTGTGTAAGAGTTATCCAGCGAAGTCTCTCTACTACCAGGGCGTCACCCTGCGGGAGGACTGCGGCTATTCCTTCAAGGCGACAACGTTTCGTGACATCATCAGGCAACGCTCAAGGCGTTCCATCCCGGAGTTCACCGAGGTGCTGCGCCGGGAACTGAACAAGCCCGGGAACAGGTAAGGCTTCATGAAGAAAATTCTATTCATCCTCGCGGCCGTGCTGATCACTGGCGGCGGCATATGGTACTTCACCGGCGGCGCGGCCAAGGAAGAAATCTCGGTTATTCGAACCGCCACTGTCGAGCGGGGCGATGTCTCCAAGATCCTCGAAGCCACCGGCATCGTCAAATCCCAGGTGGGTGCCCAGGTCAAGATCGGAGCCCAGGCCACGGGCGTGCTCGAATCCGTGGCCGTCAAGGTCGGCGAGATGGTCAGCCAGGGCGACCTCATCGCCACCATCGACAGCCGCGAGCTGCGCTCCCAGATCGCCGAGGCCGAGGCCAACCTGCGCCAGCAGAGCGCCAAGCTCCGCTACCTGGAGACAAACCTGCCCCGCAAGAAATCCCTGGTCAGCCAGAAGCTCGAAGCGCAGGACGCCCTCGACATCGCCGTCCAGGACACCGAGATGGCGCGCCACGGCGTGGCCTCGGCCCGGGCCAGACTCGAAACCCTCAAGGTCCAGCTTTCCTATACCCGCATCCATAGCCCCATCGACGGCGTGGTCAGCCAGGTGGCCGCCCAGGAGGGCGAAACCATCGTCTCCGGCCTGTCCGTCTCCAACCTCATCACCATCATCGACCCCGCGCGCCTTGAGATGTGGATATACATCGACGAGACCGACGTGGGCCGCGTCTCCCATGGCCTGGCCGTGCGCTATACCGTGGACGCCTACCGCGACCGGGTCTTCGAGGGCGAGGTGGACACCATCTACCCCGAGCCGGAAATCCGCGACAATATCGTCTACTATCGCGCCCTGGTGCGGGTCACGCCCGAACAGGCCGAGTCCCTGCGGCCGGAGATGACCACCCAGTGCAAGATCGTCGTCGAGACCCGTCACGACGTGCTGGCCGTGCCCAACACCGCCATCAAGTGGGTGGATGGCCGCCGCGTCTGTTTCGTGGTGGACGACCCCAAGCGGCCGCCGCGCGAGGTCACGCCCGAACTCGGTCTGGCCGGGCTCGAAACCAGCGAGGTGCTCTCGGGTCTGAAGGAGGGCGACGTGGTCGCCACCCAACTCGTCCTGCCTGCCGCCAAGACCGGGCAAAAGAAGAGCAAGTAGCATGCCGGATCTGGCCATCAGCCTCGACGCCATCACCAAGACGTTCTTCCAGAACGCCGAGAACAAACCCACACCTGAAGCGCCCGGCATCAAGGTGCTCAAGGGCATCACCCTTGACGTGCCGCGCGGCGAATTCATCGCCCTGCAAGGCACCTCGGGCTCGGGAAAATCCACCCTGCTGCACATCATCGGCCTGCTCGACAGGCCCACCTCGGGCATCTGCCGCCTGCTCGGCCGCGACACCTCCACCCTCGACGACGACCATCAGTCGGACCTGCGCAACCTCGCCCTGGGCTTCGTCTTCCAGTCCTTCTATCTCATCCCCTACGCCACCGCGCTGGAAAACGTCACCCTGCCCGGACTCTACTCCGGGCGGCCCCACGCCGAACTCCAGAAACGCGCCGTCCAACTGCTCGATGACGTGGGCCTGGGCGACCGCATGGACTTCAAACCCTCGCGCCTGTCCGGCGGCCAGCAGCAGCGCGTGGCCATGGCCCGCGCCCTGCTCAACGAGCCCGACATCATCCTGGCCGACGAACCCACCGGCCAGCTCGACTCCGCCACCTCGGTGGAAATAATGAAGCTCTTCCACTCCGTGCACCAGACCGGCAAGACCATCGTCGTCGTCACCCACGACGAGGATGTGGCCAGCGAGGCCGACCGCGTCATCAAGCTGCACGACGGCCGTATCGTGGAAGACGTGACGCGCGCAGTGGCTGGTTGAGTGGGAGGTCGCCGGAGGCACCACACACGATGAATGCACTACGATTATACGCGCGGGTGGCGGGCATGGGTTTGGGGGCTGTCTGGTCCTTCAAGCTGCGTTCGTTTTTCGTGATTTTGGGTGTGGCCTTCGGCATTGCGAGCCTGACCTTGATTGTGACGGCGGTGGACGGTGCCAACCGCAAGGCCGTGGAGATGGTAGAGATGTTCGGGCCGGACGCGGCCCTGGTCTTTGGCGGCAACGTGATGATGCGGGCGGTGGGCATGCGCACCATGACCTTGAATCGCGCCGATGTCCGTCAGGTGCGCGATTCGCTGCCGGGTGTCAAGGCGGTGCTGCCCATGCGGGTGCAGGGCGGGCAGACGGTCAAGTCGGGCAGCCGCAACGCGCAGGATGTGCTGGTGGTGGGCACCACCGAGAATTACGCCCTGGCTTGGGACTGGCCGTTGGTCGAGGGCCGCGACATCACGGTCGAGGACGAGGCGGGCGGGGCCAAGGTGGCGCTGCTGGGCGACAAGCCTGCGGTCGAGCTGTTTGGTGACGAGTCGCCGGTGGGCCGGGTGGTGTTCATCAACAACATTCCGTATCAGGTGGTGGGCAGGCTGGCCTATCGCGGCGTGGCCACGGGCGGCGGCGGCGACATCGACAATCGCGTGGTCATTCCGCTGAACACGCTGATGCAGCGGTACAATCTGGACAGAAACTATTTTCGCGCCCTGCGGGTGAAGTTTTACGAGCCCGAGCACATGGAGGCGCATGTGGAGAACCTGCGCTCGCTCCTGCGCTCTCTGCATCACCTGGAGCCGGGCGCGGATGACGACTTCACCATCTTGACGGCTGACGAGATTCTGAAATTCCTGAGCATGTTCAAGGGCGGGCTGTCGATTTTCCTGGGTGTGACGGCCACCATCGCCATGTTGGTGGGCGGTTTCGTGCTGGCCAATCTGTTTTCCATCAGCGTCAGCGAGCGGGCCGAGGAGATCGGCCTGAAGAAGGCGCTTGGGGCGCGCGGCTCGGCCATCATGTGGCAGTTCCTGGTGGAGGCGTGCACCCTGACCCTCTTGGGCGGGCTGCTTGGTCTGTTCCTTGGCCTTGGGCTGGGCCAGTTCCTGTCGCGCCTGGACATCCTGACCATTCAATTTTCATGGAAGGCGTTCTTCCTGGCCCTGGCCGGTTCCCAGGCCGTGGGCCTTATCTTCGGGCTCAAGCCTGCCCGCCACGCAGCCGGGCTCGACCCCATCCAGGCCATGCGCGGCGAGGGGTAGCAGGCGCTTCCTTTCAAGAGCGATTCGCGGACCTTCGCCCGCATATCCAGCATCAGCACAAGGTGTTTCAGCCGCTTCAGGTTCTGCGATCCGTTGGATATCTGCCAACGGCTCCCTGCGCGAAGCAGCCTATGGAAGATACGATTTCACTTTGTCAGGGCACATCTTCATTGCGGTATCAAGAGCCTCCTCTGGAACTGAGCGCACGACACAGAACCATTCTCCTCCAGAAGGAAACTCGTCCTTTGGGATGACGATAACCGCATCTCCCGTCCGCACTGTAATTGAAGCATCATGACAGTTGGCAACAAACTCCTTCAGAGAGGTCTTTGTGACATCCAAATCAACGCATGCCACAAAGACCATTTTTTCTTTTCCTCCGTCAAGAAAATCTCGTCCCTTGCTCACTACGATACTTTCAATATCCTCACAGGAGAGATAAAGGTCGCATGCGAACGCCTGCATTGCGCAAACGAAAACGAGGAGTAAAGAGAGAACAAAACAAGACACCTTATTAGCCATCCCAATCTTCATAAATGATCGTGTAGTCGACTTGAATGTTGTCAGAACCATGACCCACCAGCCGAATTGTCCAAATGACAGGTGCATCCTCATCGCTGGTCAAATTAATCGTGTGTGCGGCCTGAGGGTGAGAGGGCTTACGCCCCGGTGTCGTCCAGCAGTCCGGAGCCAGCGGCGGCGGTGCGGGCCAGGACGTCGCAGCGTTCGTTGAGCAGGTGGCCGCTGTGGCCCTTGACCCAGTGGAAGGCGACATCGTGCTCCTTGATGAGCGGGATGAGCTGCTGCCAGAGGTCCTGGTTCTTGACCGGCTTCTTGGCCGCGGTTTTCCAGCCGTTTCGCTGCCAGTTGCCTATCCAGTCCTTGGTGATGGCTTCCTGCACGTATTTGGAGTCGGTCCACAGGTCCACGGTGCAGGGGCGGGTCAGGGCCGAGAGGCCGACGATGACGGCCCGAAGCTCCATGCGGTTGTTGGTGGTATCGCGGTAGCCCTGGGAGAATTCCTTGTAGTTGTCGGCGTTCATGCCCTTGTATTCGCCGTGGATGAGGACCGCGCCGTAGCCGCCCGGGCCGGGATTGCCCAGGCAGGAGCCGTCGGTGTAGATGGTCACGCGGCTACTCACCGGGGGCGTCTCCTTCGAGTTGGGTCAGCTTCTCATAGATGGCGGCCAGCACGATCTGGATTTCCATGGGCCATTCGTCGGTTGCAAGTGATGGCAAGAGATACTCCGTTTTGAGGGATTCGATGAAGTCCGGCCCCAGGGCGCGGCTCATCATGGGCGGAAAGCGCAGCTCCACCGCATCGATGGCCGGGGCCAGCCCGATGTACATGGTCTTGGCGTCCAGCTCCGGGACCACGAAGTCGCCGCCGAATATCTGCACGCGGCAGTTCATGCCGAACTCGTCCTTGAGGGCGCGGGTGAAGGAGACGATGAACGTGCGCTGCTCCTCGCTGAGGATGCCGGTCTCGTCGTAGACCGTGCCCTCGCGGTGGAGGGTGTCCAGCACGCGCTCGTTGTTCTTGATGAAGGCCCAGGCCACCAGGGCGAAGATCAGGACCAGGGCGAGGGTGCGGATGAGCTTTTCCCTGGGGGAATCGCCGTGAACCTTGGGTATGGATATGCGCATGGGTTTTCCTCGTCGTTGGGGCCGGGTGCAAACGCCCATACGTCTACCCTGACACGGCCCCGGGCGCAACCGGATGCCCGCTGTTGCGGCCCGGCGGGGGTGTTATTCTTCGTCAAAGGCGAGGCGGCGGATGATGACGTTGGACACGAGCATGCCGTTCTTGGTCAGGCGCAGGAAGCCGTGGTTGATGCGCACGAGATTTTCGCGGTGCAGGGCAGCGATGAGCCGCTCGTGGCGCTTGACCATGTCAAACCCGGCGCGATTGCGGAACTCCTTGAGATCAAGCCCCTTGGCCGTGCGCAGGGAGAGCATGACCAGCTCGCGCAGCAGGTCGGCGTCGGTCAGGGTTTCGTGCTCGCGGCCCACCAGCCCGCCGCGCACATAGGCATCGTACTCGTCCATGTAGCGTGGGTTCTCGAACCGCCGCCGCCCGATGGTGGACACCGCCGACGGCCCCAGGCCCAGGTAGTCTGCCCCGCTCCAGTAGCCGGAATTGTGGGCCGAGACAAACCCCATGCGCGCGAAGTTTGACACCTCGTAGTGCATGTAGCCCATGGATTCGAGGTATTCCGCGCCGTAGACGAACATGCGCCCCTGCTCCTTGTCGGGCGGCAGGGTCAGGGGGCCACCCTCGGCGCACAGGGCGGTCATGGGCGTGTCCGGCTCCAGGGTCAGGTTGTAGGCCGAGATGTGCTCGGGCCGCATGGAGGTGACCACGGTGAGCTGGTCGATCCACCCCTTGAGGCGCTGGTCGGGCAGCCCCCAGATGAAGTCGAGGCCGATATTGCCGAACCCGGCCTGGCGCGCGCTGGTGAAGGCGGCGTGGGCCATGGCCGCCGAATGGGGGCGGCCCATGGCGTGCAGGTGTGCGTCGCTCAAGCTTTGTACGCCCAGCGAGAGGCGGTTGATGCCCATGGAAAGCAGGGCGCGGAAATAGCTGACATCCGTGGCCGAGTCAGGGTTGGCCTCCAGGGTCACTTCCACGGACGGGCCGAGGACAAAGGCCTTGTCCAGGGCCTGCATGATCTGCGCAAGCTGGGTCAGCGGGATCAGGCTCGGCGTGCCGCCGCCGAAATAGATGGTGCGCAGCTTCGGCCCCTTGAGCCGAGCGCCCCAGAGCTTGATCTCCTCCAGCAGCAGCTTGTGATACCAGGCAAAGGTGACCTGGTTGAAGGCCTGGGAGTGGAAGGTGCAGTAGTGGCAGCGCGAGCGGCAGAAGGGCACGTGGATGTAGAGGAGCAGTCCCTTGTCGTCGTCGTCGGACGGAGGCGCTCCCTTGGGGCTGCCCGCGCTCTTTTGGCCGGGACTTTTCCTGCCCGCGCCCTTGCCGATGGCATCCGGGAAGGCCGGGCGGGTGGGTACGTCCTCGCCATAGATCCTACCCATGGTCGTCTCGCCGGTGTCGGCTCAGGAAGACCACCAGCGCGGCCCAGACCAGGGCTGCCCCGGCCGCCAACCGGATGAGGCCCGCGCCCGCCATGCCCTCGCCCGTCAGGCCCGAGTTTGCCGTGGTCGGGTCGGCCGTCAGGATGATGGCCCCGGCCATGAGATGGCGCGTGGCCGTGACCAGCATGACCACCACCACGGTCCACAGGGGAATGGGGCGGCCCTGCCGGGCCATCCAGCTCAGGGCCGAGAAGACGATCAGGGCCAGCGTCCCGGTGGTCCAGGCGTCGGCCGTGTTCAGCGTCAGGCCATGGGTCAGCCCCTCGGCTGCGGTGACGGCCACGAAGAGGGAGAGGGCGAGATCGCGGCGGCTCATTCACGCCCTCTCATTGTCGGCCTCATTTTTCCGGCCTGTATTCCGGCCATCGAGCAGTCGGGCGTAGCGCTCGTTTTCGCTGTAAAGGCAGCCGCAGTATTGCTGGCGGTAGACGCCCCAGGCCTTGGAGGTCTCGATGCCCTCGCTCCAGCCCTCGCGGAAATCGTGGTAAACGAATGGGGTGGCCTTGGTCGCCATGTCGCGGCCCAGGGCGGCGATGGCCTCGTGCTTCTGGTATTTGGAATAGAGCAGGGTGCTGGAGAAGCCGTCGAACCCGCCCCTGGCGGCGATGGCGGCGGTGCGCTCCAGGCGGCCGGCATAGCAGTGGAAGCAGCGGTTGGCCTCGCGATGGGCCACGGCGCGAAACCACGCCTGAGGGTCGTACTCGTCGTCCTTGACGATGACCGTGACGCCCAGGCGCTCGGCCACCTCAAGGCAGCCGTCGCGCCGTCTGGCGTACTCGGTCAGGGGATGGATGTTGGGGTTGTAGAATAGCCCCGTGACATCAAAGCCCTGGTCGCGCAGGGTGGCCAACGTGGTGATGGCACACGGCCCGCAGCAGATATGCAGAAGAAGGCGTTTCATGTGTCTTTTCAGTGCTTACAAGCCCCGACAATCTGAACATCGAAGAGGGTTATTCGGCTGTTCAAAAATGTTCGAATGCAAGGCGCGAAAAAAGGTCAAGGCCGAAGCGTACTCCTGGTACGCGAGGATTTGATTCGCCCCGTCCTGGGGCTCACCCCTTCGGGGCGTCGGCAGGAGCCGACGTCCAAATCCGCTGTCCTGCGGATATGTGACCTTTTTGAAGCAACGCAGCAATCGGACGTTTTTCAACAGCCGGGTTATTCGTCGTATTCGTATTCGATATCCACGTGGATGCGCTTTCCGTAGCGGGTTTCCAGGTCGGCCAGCACGCCGCGCTTGTTGTTGAGCAGGTAGATGGCCAGCTCTTCCTCGCAGGTGTAGTCCACCATCTCGTTGCCGGGCTTGCGCGCCTCGCGGTGGATGTCCTTGAGGGCCTGCATGGCCTGCCACTCCATGTTGCGCCGGATGCCGGTGCCCTTGCAGCAGGGGCAGGGCTCGGTGGAGATGGCGATGGCCGAGGAGCCCAGGCGCTGGCGCACCAGCTCCATGAGGCCAAAGGGCGAGATGCGGCTGACATCGGTGCGCGCCCGGTCGTACTTCATCTCGGCCTTCATGACCTTCTCGACTTCGCGGCAATCCTTGGGGTTCTTCATCTCGATGAAGTCGATGACCACCTGGCCGCCGATGTCGCGCAGGCGCAGTTGGCGGGCTATCTCGCAGGCGGCTTCCATGTTGGTCTTCAGCGCCATCTTCTGGAAATTCTTCTCGCCGCCGATCTTGCCGGAGTTGATGTCGATGGCCGTCAGGGCCTCGGTGGCGTCGAAGACGAGCCGTCCGCCCGAGGGCATGGACGCCTCGCGGGTGTATATCTCCTGCACCTGTTTGACGAGGTTGAAGCGCTCAAGCAGGCTCAAGTCAGTGTCTTCGTGCAGCTTGACCAGGCTGTTCTTGCGGGGGAAAGCGAGTTTGACGAACTGGTTGACCTGCTCGAAGGTGTCCTTGTCGTCCACCCAGACCTCGGTCACGTCCAGGGTCAGGTAGTCGCGCACGGCGCGGGCGGCCAGCCCAAGCTCCTGGTAGGCCATGGCCGGGGCCTTGACCTTCTGGGCATTGGCCCGGATGTCTTCCCACAGCCGGTTGAGGTACTTGTAGTCGCGCTCAAGGGCGACCTTGGACTGGCCCACGGCGGCGGTGCGGGCGATGAGGCCCACGCCCTCGGTGGTGGGGAAGGTCTCGATGATGTTTTTGAGCCGCTCGCGCTCCTTCTCGTTCTCTATCTTGCGCGACACGCCCATCTGGTTGCGGCCCACGGTGTAGACAAAGCTGCGGCCCGGCAGCGAGAGATAGGTGGTCAGGAACGCGCCCTTCTTGCCCGTGGGCTCCTTGACCACCTGGACCAGCACCTCCTGGCCCGCCTTGAGCACCTTCTGCATCAGCGGGTAGCGCGACCCCTTCTTCATGGGGTAGCTGCCCATGTAGTATTCCGGGTGGACCTCGTCGATCTGGAGGAATCCGTTGCGCTCGGCCCCGTAGTTGATGAAGGCGGCCTGGAGCCCGTTGTCTATGTTGTGGATGTAGCCCTTGTAGATGTCGCCCTTGGTCTTGGCCTGATGGACCATTTCAACGTAATATTCGTTGACCTTGCCCTCTTCGGCGATGACCACCTCTACCTGTTCTCCCGGCAGCACGGAGATGAACATCTTCTGCCGTTTCTTCTTGTCGGTCATGAAAACCTCGTGTCAAAAAATGTAAGAAATAATTCAAGGCGTTGGCCCGCATTCCAGCGAGTCTTCGAGGACATGCCCCGAGCCGTGGTAGCAGACTTCGCCCCTGTCGGCGCGGGCAACGATGTCGCCCGCCCGCTCCAGGGCTTCCACGGCCGCGCGCACCGCGTGCTGCGGCGCGCCCAGGGCCTGGGCCAACTGTGAAACGGTCTGGGGCCTGCGCACGAGGGAGGCGAGCACGAACTCTTTGGTCCGCGTCTCATCCAGCGTGGCGCTGGTCGGCTCCTTCCGTTCCCCGGCACGGGCCTGTCCCGCGCCGAGTGCCTCGCGCCAGCGGCTCAAGGTGGCCCCGTCCACGGGGCCTGCCCCCCGGACCGTGCCCGGACGGGTCAGGGTGACCACGTCCACCCGGTCAGGGGCGAGCTGCTGGCAGAAAGTCTTCAGCCTGTCCAGGTTGTCGTCGGAATCGTTGATTCCCTGGGCAAGCAAAATCTCCAGAAATATCTGTCCCGCGAACTCCTGCCGGAAGGCGAGGAGCCCTTGGGCCACGGCCGCTGGCGTCACCCCGGGGCAGGGGCGGTTGACGGCCGCGAACTCCGCCTCCACCAGCGAATCCATGCTCGGCAGGACCATGTCGGCCAGGGCCAGCTCGTGGCGCACCTGCGGATCGGTCATGGTGGTGGCGTTGGTCAGCACGGCCACGGGCACGGACGGGAACAGGGCGCGCGCACCCTTGATGACCTCGGCCATGGCCGTGTTCAGGGTCGGTTCGCCAAGGCCGCCCAGGGTCACGGCGTCCGGCGGCTCGAACCCCTGCGCCTTCCAGTGGGCCAGCTCATCGAGGATGGCCCGGGCCGGGACGTATTCCCGGCGCTCAAGGGTCAGGGTGCGGGTGGCCCCCACCTCGCAGTACACGCAGTCCATGGAACACACGCGCCCGCCCAGCAGGTCCAGCCCCAGGGACCGGCCCAGCCGCCCGCTCATGACGGGTCCGAAGACGTATGCGTATGCCATGTGTCGGGCGTACCTCGCAGGGGTTCGGGGGTGTGGTCCCGGGAAAAACTCTAGGAAGATTAAGTATCAGGGCGCGCATGTCAAGGGGAGTCCGCCCCATCCGCCTGCCTCGCCGCGCACTTTCTTCACATTGTGAAACCTACAGGGCGGACGGCGTGCTGGCAAGGGCTATGTGCCGTCGTCATCAGGCTGTTGAAAAACGGCGATCTGCGTCGTTGCTTCAAAAAGTTCAAATCCTCGCGTACAAGAAGTGCTCTTCGGCCTTGAACTTTTTTCGCGCCTAGCATCTCACCATTTTTGAACAGCCTGCATATTCTGACTATTTCAAGGTCCAGTTATGTGTCGGCGAGCCGGCCGCGGCGCTTTTCCTTGACTTCGCGCCCCGGGGGCCGTACCCCAAGCCATATTTTCACCAGGAGCATAAGGACATGATCGAACCCGGACAACTCGTGCTGCTCATCAGCCACAAGGGCAAACGCTACCTGCGCAAGCTGGAGGCGGGCGGCGAGGTGCACACCCACGACGGCAAGCTGCTCATGGACGACGTGGCCGAGGCCGGATTCGGCCAGTACGTCAAGACCCACCTGGGCCGGTCCTATCTCACCCTCAAGCCCACCCTGCACGACCTGATCAAGGGCGTGAAGCGCCAGACCCAGATCATGTACCCCAAGGAAATCGGGTACCTGATGATGAAGCTCGGGATCGGCCCCGGCTCCACGGTCATCGAGTCGGGCACCGGATCGGGCGGGCTGACCACGGCCCTGGCCTGGTTCGTGGGCGACACGGGCAAGGTCATCACCTACGAGCGGCGCGCTGATTTCTACAAGCTGGCGGGCAAGAACCTGGAGCGCGTGGGCCTGGCCGCGCGCGTGGAGCAGGTCAACCGCAACATCGAGGACGGCTTTGTGCACTCGGGCGCGGACGCGCTCTTTCTCGACGTGCGCACCCCGTGGGAATACCTGGGGAGCATTCCGGGCGCGGTCATCCCCGGTGCCATGTGCGGCTTCCTGCTGCCTACGGTCAATCAGGTCAGCGACCTGCTGCGCGGGCTGGAGGCTGGTCCCTTTGCCGAGACCGAGGTGCTTGAAATCCTGGTGCGCCGCTGGAAACCCGTGGCCGACCGCCTGCGCCCGGACGACCGCATGGTGGCCCACACCGGGTTTCTCGTCTTCACCCGCTACATGGAGCAGCCCGCCGGTCTGGCGGCCGACCTTGAGGACGGAGAAGTACTCGACGCCGACCCGGAAATCGATCCCGACCTGGAGCAGGGCATGGACCCTGACCTGGACGACGAGTAGCCCCGGCCACATCCCTTCGGAAAACACAGGCCTGCCTCCTTTGAGGCGGGCCTTTTCTCTTTTTTCGGGGTCGGGCCGGGGCTCCCCTGGCTCGGCCCCTTTATCATTGGCGCGCCGTGGGGTAGAAGGGGCAGAAGCCAATGACCCCAGACCAAGAGGAACACCCATGAGCCTTGACCTGATAGTCAGAAACTGCGCCCTGCACGGCGAGCCGGTGCTGATGGACATCGCCTGCGCGGCCGGGCGCATCGTGGAGGTGGCCCCGGCCATTGAGGCCAAGGCGGCCCGCGAGGTGGACGCTGGCGGCAACCTCGTTACCCCGCCCTTTGTTGACAGCCATTTTCACATGGACGCCACCCTGTCCATGGGCATGCCCCGGCTCAACCGCGACGGCACGCTGCTTGAGGGCATCCGCATCTGGGGCGAACTCAAGCCGGACCTGACCGCCGAGGGCATCAAGGCGCGGGCCATGAAGCTGCTCTCCTGGGCCGTGGCCCGGGGCAATCTGGCCATCCGCACCCATGTGGACACCACGGACCCGAGCCTGATGGCCGTGGACGTGCTCCTTGAGGTGCGCGACGAGATGAAGGACGTGGTGGACATCCAACTGGTGGCCTTTCCCCAGGATGGCCTGCTCCGCTCCAAGGACGGCCTGCGCCTGATGCGCGCCGCCCTGGACCGGGGGGTGGATGTGGTGGGCGGCATCCCTCACTTCGAGCGGACCATGGATGAGGGGCGCGAGTCGGTGCGGCTCTTGTGCGAGTTGGCGGCCGAGCGCGGCCTGATGGTGGACATGCACTGCGACGAGTCCGACGACCCCCTGTCGCGCCACATCGAGGCCCTGACCTTCGAGACCCAGCGGCTGGGCCTGCATGGCCGGGTGGCCGGATCGCACCTGACCAGCATGCACTCCATGGACAACTACTATGTGTCCAAGCTCCTGCCGCTGATGGCCGAGGCCCGCGTCAATTGCGTGTGCAATCCGCTGGTGAACATGAATCTCCAGGGCCGCCACGACACCTATCCCAAGCGGCGCGGCCTGATGCGCGTGCCCGAGCTGATGGCCCACGGCATCAATGTCTCCCTGGGCCACGACGACGTCATGGACCCGTGGTACCCCATGGGCACCCACGACATGCTTGAGGTGGCCCACATGGGCGCCCACGCCCTGCACATGACCGGCGTGGAGCAGCAGCAGGCGCTCTTTGACGCCGTGACCGACAATGGGGCGAGGACGCTGGGCCTGACCGGCTACGGCCTGACCCCGGGCTGCCACGCGGATATGGTGGTGCTCCAGGCGGCCTCGAAGTTGGAGGCCCTGCGCCTGCGTCCGGCCCGGCTCCAGGTCATCCGCCGGGGGCGCGTGATCGCCTCCACCCCGGAGGTGACAGCCAGCGTGGATCTAGGCAACGGCCCGGTGAGGGTGGACTTCCGCTAGGAGGCTGTTGAAAAACGGCGATCTGCGTCGTTGCTCAAAAAGGTCAAATCCTCGCGTACGAGGAGTACATCTCTGCTCTCATGATCCGTAAGGTTCGAAGACTCGCCTACGGCTCAAGGGCTTCGGCCTTGACCTTTTTTCGCGCCTAGCATCTCACCATTTTTGAACAGCCTGCTTGTTCTGACTATTTGAACTGTCAGTCAAGGGGCGAAGCGCGACGACACACGCCAGGACCACAGACAACCCGCCCATTGCCGGGCCAAAGACGGGAGCACTATGGACATGACCGAAGAGACCGAACACAAACTGCAAACCCGCCACCTGCGCATCGAGGACTACGAGGCCCTGCGCCGCATTCACGCCCGCATCTACAAGGACGTGGACACCTTCTGGACGCGCGAGCAGCTGGCCCTGCTGACCTCGATCTTTCCCGAGGGCCAGGTGTGCATCGAGGACAACGGCGAGCCCGTGGCCGCAGCCCTGTCCATCGTCATAGATTTCAGCCTGTTCGGCGACCAGCATTCCTATGATCAGGTCACCGGCCGCAATACCTTCTCGACCCACGACCCGGAGGGCGACTATCTCTACGGCATCGAGGTCTTCGTGGACCCGGAGTACCGGGGCATGCGCCTGGGCCGCCGCCTGTACGATGCGCGCAAGGAGATCGCGGAGAACCTGAACCTCAAGGGCATCATGCTCGGCGGCCGCATCCCCGGCTATCACAAGGTCTCGGCCGAGATGTCGCCCCAGCAGTACATCCTCAAGGTCAAGAGCCGCGAGCTGTACGATCCGGTGCTCACCTTCCAGATGTCCAACGACTTCCACGTGCGCAACCTGCTCGACGACTACTGGCCGGGCGACCGTCAATCGCGCGGCAACGCCGTGCTCCTGGAGTGGATCAACATCTACTACCAGAAGAAGACGCGGCTGGTGGGCCGCACCAAGTCCATCGCCCGCATCGGCGTGGTGCAGTGGGAGATGCGCCGGTTCGAGAATTTCGACGAGTTCATGCGCCAGGTGGAGTTCTTCGTGGACACGGTCAGCGACTACAAGGCCGACATCGTGCTCTTCCCCGAGCTGCTCAACGCGCCGCTCATTCGCCACTACGACGGCCATCCGTCAGAGGCCATGCGCCAGCTCTCGGAATACACCGAGCCCATGCGCCAGGCCATGACCGAGATGGCCCTAAGCTACAACATCAACATCGTGGCGGGCAGCGTGCCCGAACTGAGCGAGGACGGGAAACTCTACAACGTCAGCTATCTGTGCCGTCGCGACGGCACCTGGGACAGCCAGTCCAAGCTGCACATCACCCCGGACGAGGACGCCCACTGGGGCTTCACCGGCGGGCATGAGCTCAAGGTGTTCGACACCGATGTGGGCAAGGTGGGCATTCTCATCTGCTATGATGTGGAGTTTCCCGAGCTGGCCCGGCTGCAGACCCTGCGGGGCATGAAGCTGCTGCTCGTGCCCTTCTGGACCGACACCAAGACCGGCTATCTGCGGGTGCGCCGCTGCGCCCAGGCCCGGGCCATCGAAAACGAGTGCTTCGTGGCCATCTCCGGCAGCGTGGGCAACATCCCCCAGGTGGAGACCATGGGCATCCAGTATTCCCAGTCCGCCATCTTCACGCCGTCGGACTTTCCCTTTCCCCACGACGCCATCGCCTCGGAGGTGACCCCGGGCATCGAGACCACCCTGATCACCGACGTGGACATGGACCTGCTCAAGGAGCTGCGGGCCCAGGGCAGTGTGCGCAACGTCAGGAGCCGCCGCACCGATCTCTACGAGTTGCGCTGGAAGGGTGGCGATTGAGCCGGGAGTCCGTGCGTCAGGACAGGGCCACGTCCAGGATCATCATCACGGTGAAGCCGAAGATGCAGCCCATGGTGGCCTGATCGCCGTAGCCCGAGGCCTGGGATTCGGGGATGACCTCCTCCACCACCACGAAGATCATGGCCCCGGCGGCAAAGGCCAGGGCATAGGGCAGGATGGGCTCGGCCAGAAAGACCGTGGCCGCGCCGATGACCGCGGCGATGGGCTCCACCGCGCCGGACGCCTGACCGTAGAGGAAGCTCTTCTTGCGCGACAACCCCTGCCTGCGCAGCGGCACGGACACGGCCGTGCCCTCAGGGAAATTCTGGATGCCGATGCCGATGGCCAGGGCCACGGCCCCGCCCAGGGTGGCCGAGTCGAACCCGGCCGCCACCGCGCCAAAGGCCACGCCGATGGCCAGCCCCTCGGGAATGTTGTGCAGGGTGATGGCCAGCACCAGCAGGACAGAGCTGTTCCAGCCGGTCTTGACACCCTCGGCCTCGGACCGGGGCGCGTGGATGTGCAGGTGCGGCAGGAAGATGTCCACCAGCCGCAGAAAGGCCGCGCCGAGCACAAAGCCCACGGCCGCGGGCACGAACTTGAACGCGCCCATGTGTTCGCTCATCTCGATGGCCGGGGCCAGCAGCGACCAGTAGCTGGCCGCGATCATCACGCCTGCGGCAAAGCCGAGCATGATGTCCAGCGTGCGCTTGCTCACATCCTTGCCCGCAAAGACCACGGCTGCGCCCAGGGCGGTCATGCCCCAGGTGAAGAGGGTGGCCAGCAGGGCCTGGATGATGGGGGAGAGGGTGGCGAAATACTCCATGGCTGGTCTCCTTGCGCCCGGTGCGGTCATGCGCTCGGGCGAACATACCCCATGTTCGCCCCCATTGAAAAGGCCGCGATGGTTCACGGGCAGGGCAAACGCGCCCGATGCCGGGGTCTCTGCCAGGAAGCCTCCGGCGGCCCCTTCGGGGAGACCAGGGCTCTGCCCTGGACCCGCCAGAGGCCTAAGGCCCCTGGACCCCAGGGTTGTGGTTTGAACCCGAAAAAACGGGCGGCACCGCACTCCCCGCTCCAAGGCCGTCTGCCGTTTTTTCGGCTTCAAACCGCGGTGGGGTGTGTGTGAGGGCCTGCCGAAGGAATCGGGTTTCCCCCAGCCTCCGTATCGGGGGGATCAGTCCCCCTGGGCCGCCTTGAGCTGGCCGCAGGCGGCCTTGATGTCCGCGCCCATGGAGCGGCGGATGAAGGCGGTCAGGCCGTGGTCCCACAGCCGCTTCTCAAAGGCCTCCACCCGGTCGCGGTCAGGGGCCTCGTAGGGCATGCCCTCGATGGCGTTGTAGGCGATGAGGTTGATCTTGCCCTTCCTGCGGTCGATGAGCCGGGCCAGCTGGTCGGCGTGTTCCAGGGAGTCGTTGACATCCTTGAGCAGCAGATACTCGAAGGTGATGCGCTCGCGCGGGCGCATGGGATAGGCCCTGAGCGCGGCCATGAGGTCGCTTAGGTGGACCCGGGCGGCCTTGGGCATGATCCGGGCGCGCAGCTCCTGGGTGGGCGCGTGCAGCGAGATGGCGGGCAGGGCCACCTCCCGCTCGCCCAGGATGCGCAGTTGCTCGGGAAAGCCCACGGTGGAGACCATGGAGCGCCGCCACGACAGGGACAGCCCGCGCTCGCACGGCAGGTCGTCGAGCACCTGAAGCAGGGTATCGAGGTTGAGCAGCGGCTCGCCCATGCCCATGAACACGAGGTTCTTGAGCGGGTTCATGCTCCGGTCTTCCAGATATTGGCGGCCCACCAGTACCTGGCCCAGAATCTCGCCGTAGGTCATGTTGCGCTCGAAGCCGAGTCTGCCCGTGCTGCAGAAGGTGCAGCCCATGGCGCAGCCCACCTGGGTGGAGAGGCACTGCGAGTAACGGTCCTGCATGGGGATGAGCACGGTCTCCACCAGCTTGCCGTCGCCAAGGCGCAGCAGGAACTTGATGGTGCCGTCTTCGCTCTGCTGCACCCGGGCCACCTCGGGCCAGGCGATGGTGGCCATGGCCGCCAGCTTCTCGCGCAGGGGCCGCGAGAGATTGGTCATGGCCGCCACGTCGCGCACGCGCTTTTGCCACAGCCACTGCCATATCTGTTCCGTGCGAAAGCGCGGTTCCTTCAGCTCGTCCGCCACAAAGGCTTCGAGGTCGCTCTTGGTCAGCTCAATGAGGTTTTGCATGCGAGCCAGACACTAATGCAACCCCGCCCCGTGT
Source organism: Pseudomonadota bacterium (assembly GCA_043824835.1). GTDB lineage: Bacteria > Desulfobacterota > Desulfovibrionia > Desulfovibrionales > Desulfovibrionaceae > Pseudodesulfovibrio. The sequence continues at coordinate 50,822 of JBDRSO010000030.1, forward strand.
CAAGCGGCAGGGTCACGCGCTCCCCTCTCACCCTTCAGAAATCGCACATAGGCCCAGCCAAGAGTGCAGAAGGCGGCGGCGGTGACACACAGCGCCGTGAGGGTTGTCGCCTCGATGATGTCGAAATCAGCCAGGTCCGGGAGGCCGTGGCACACGCCAAGGAGAATGAGCAGGGCGAGCTGGGCCGGGGTGAGCCACTTATGCACCGTGCGCATGGCCGGGGTGAGGAGAAGCGCGAGCAAGCCGGGAATGACGAACCGCAGGGAATCCGGTGCATTCCATGCGGTCCACGATGAAGCTGAAGACGCGGCCAGCCCGAGCGCCCCGATCCACAGGGCCAGAGCGATGCGCTGCAAGGTGGCTTGGGGTAGCGGCAGCGACGGTCTCTGGTAGATATTTTGGACAATTCGCGCAATCAATGTCGCCACCAGTGCCGCCGCGATCATGAAAAAGACGCCGCGAATAAAGATGTTCAGATACGACAGCAGGTTGAAGGCGACAAAGATGTACCAGAAAATAACGGCCAGCTTTGCCTGTCCCAACTCGAAACAGGACAGGGCGTAGACGCCGGTGCTGATGGTGAAATAGATCACCGCAACCTTGAATTGGCTGTCGTCAAGAGTCATCAGCAGGAGAAGATACACGAAGATCGCGTAGTGAACGACGAACAGCAGGGGGATGAGGAATCGATTCATGCCTGGGGCTCCTCGCTGGGCGTGGCCGGGTGCATCGTTTGTCGTTTTTCAAACCTTCGCTGGACGAGAAACCGCACATAGGCCCAGCCGAGGGCAATAAAGCCGGAGACGATGAACCCCAGTGCGATGATCCGCATGATCTCGGTAAACTCCAGCTCGGTCAGGCTCGGTATGCCCTGGCATGCGGCGAGGTGGAAAAGCAGGAGCAGCTGGATCGGAGTGAGCCACAAGCGGGGTGCGCGCATGGCCGGGGTGAAGAGAAAGGCGAGAAATCCCGGCAAGGCGTATTGAAGGGAATGGTCGAGACTTATCAGCGACCACGCAAATGCTGTGTATGCGGTCATGCCGAGGGACAAAAGCCACAGGCCGAGGCAGACCTGTTGCAGCCGGGTGCGCGGCAAGGGGAGCGCCTGTTTTTGATAAAGGGTGTGGATGATGCAGAGAATCAGGGCCGCCACCCCGGCCGAGGCGAGAAGGAACCATGACCCGGAAAGCGTCATTTCCAGGTACGACAGCAGGTTGTAGGCAACGACCAGATACCAGCAGGTGATGGCAAGCTTTGCCTTGTGCCATTTGAACAGCGACGCGCCGTAGACCACGGTGCTGATGGCAAAGCAGGCCATGGCGGGCACGAAGTGGTAGCCGCCAAGCTCCAGAATGCGCTGATCCAGCAGAATAGTATAGTGAACGACAAGCAGCAGGGGGGTGAGGAGTTTGTTCATAGTGTGAGGCAGATCATTTTGCGGGTTGCTGGTTAATACCCGAGAAGATTCCGGCCACCGGATCGGCCCGGCGGCCGAAATTCTCATACTGTTAGTCCTTATTGAGGTGCTCACCAATTTTTTGAATAGGTGTCACAATGGGGTCAGGCAGCCCGAGATAGCCGTCAGCAAAGGGTTGCAACTCTTTTTTCATAACTTTTATGAATAGAGCTCTCTCCCGCTCCTTGTCAGGGTGTCCGTCGGGCTTATAGATGTCCCGGAGGGCATGCTTGTAAAGCCACGACTCGGACTCGCGCCCTGCATCAGGCCCCGACTTCTGCCCCTTTTCCCATTGTTTCAGGGCCTCGGCGTCCTGGGTTGAATTGCGCTGGGGGGCCTGGGCAGCGGCCGGGGTGCTGGCCTCGAATGCCCGGAGGCCCTGGGAGCCCTGGGCAAGCAGGGAGCCGAGGGGGCGCGCCGGGGCGGTGCGCCTGTGGCCGCTGTCGCCCGGGAGGCCAAGTCCCTGCGTGTCTGCGGGCTTGCTCGCGTTGGCGGCTCCGAAGGCCACGGCCTCTTTCTGCCAGGGCACGGTGCTCAGGGCAACGCCGGGCCGGGCCGGTTTTGCCCCTGCCCCGCCGGGGTCGTGGTTGAGGGTGACCCCGAACCCGTGGTCGCGGGGATCCCAGTCGCGCGGTTTTTCCGTCACCCACCAGTCTTCGGCAGGGGCGTTGGTGCGGCTCTTTTTCATCAGGTCGACCTCCTTGCGCACCGGCTCATGCATACCATCCGCATAGCGAATCCATTGGCGATTCTGCCCGCCGGTGGTGTTGTCGTAGCGCAGTCGGGTGTATTTGTCAGTATTGAATGCGTCGAACATATAGATTTCCCTTATCTGGCCGGGCCGGGGGGAGTGAGCCCCCGGCCCGGGGTGGTGGGGCGACGCGGCTAGATCTGGCCGCCGGGGATGTAATTGCCGGGGTACAGGGCCTCGAATCCCTTGCGGACCTTGGCCACGTAGGTATCGTCTCGCCGCGACGGGTCGTGGTAGCGCGGGTCCTGCATCATCTCGCGCAGCGTGTCGCGGCTCAGTTCCTCGCCCCAGCCCGAGGGCGCGCCGCGCAGGCCGCTTTCGAGCACCAGGGGCGCGATCTTGGCAAAGGCGCTGATGACAGCGGCCCGGTCGCCCGCGCCGGTGCGGGTCAGGGCGTCGAGCAGGTCGCCGCCGCCGATGGCCTCGGCCGCGCGCAGGGCGTTGTCGAGCAGGCGCGGGGTCTCGCCCCGGTGCACGGCGCGCAGGGATTCCAGCTCGCTGTCGCGCAGCCGCTCGGCCTCGTCGCGCAGGGAGTGGTGGGCGTCCAGCACCAGGGGCAGGAACCATTCGTACAGCCCGGCCGCCTGGGCCGCGGTCAGGCCCAGTTCGTGGGCCTTGGTCCTGAGGCCCGAGAGCAGTTCCTCGCGCAGTTCAAACTCCTCGGGCAGCTCAAGCTCGGGCAGGGTGTAGCCGTCCGGGCTCTCGGGCCGCCCCAGGGCGGTGTGGAAGGCGGCCACCTGCTCCTCAGTGGCGTCAGGCCCGGGCAAGCGGATGTAACCCTCGGGCGTTCTGCCCAGCAGTTTCTGGGCGTGGACCAGGGCCTTGACCGCCTCGTCCTTGCTCTCGTAGCGGGCCAGGGCCGGATGCTCGCGCAGGGGGATATCGTGTTCCGCGCCGTCCTCGTCGGTCAGGCGCACGGTCCAGTCCTCGGGCAGGGTGGCCCGCCAGTCGTTGGTTTCCTTGGTCGTGGTCATTGGGTGATCTCCTTGAAGTTGATGAAGTTGGTTTGGTCAAGCATGTGCTTGACGTGCAGCACCAGGGACCGGCGGCCTTCGTCAAAGGCGGCCCGTCCGGGGTCGGTGGAGAAGGTGGAGCGCATGAACGAGCCGCGCCGCTCCAGATCCTCCATGACCGCCCGGCCGTCAGCGGACTCGAACAGCCGCCGGTAGGCGCGATGGAGTTCCAGCGGGCTAGTCGGCATGGCTGGCCTCCCTGTTGGCCGGGGTCGGTCCGAACCCGGCCTCGGGCGCTCGGTCGGGTCCGTTGCCCGGTGTTTCCCGATGGGCTTCGTCGGCCCGGGGGCCAGGAGGCGCGCCGCCGCCGAACCGGGCGGCCAGCAGGGACCACAGGTCGGTCAGCACGCTGGGCCTGTCGGTGTGCGCCTCGGCCAGGACGCGGGCCACATCGGCCGCCTGGGCGGCCATCTGGGTCATGCGCGCGGTCTCCGCAGCCTGGCCCTTGTGGGCGCGCGCCTCGGTCACCTCGGCCTCGGACCGCAGGTAGTCGGGCGGGGTGCCGAACAGCTCGGCCACGTGCCGGGCGGCCCGGTCGGTGGCGAAGTTGTCCATGATCCCGAATGGATCGGCGCTTCCCACCAGCGGGGCCAGGTATTCCATGGTCCGGGCCAAGCCCCGGGCCTCGAACTCCTTCTGGGCGCGGGCCACGGGCGAGGTGTAGCGCACCTCGATATCGTCCGGGCCAAACCCCTCGGGGAAGGGGGGCAGCGCGCCCGCCCGGAGCATGATGCGGAACACGCGGCGGATGAGGGGGCTGAGGAACTCGGTCTGGAGCCTGCCCAGCACCGGGCCGAGCACGCGCATCCGCTCGCTCTGGCGGATGACTGCCTCGGTGGCGGTCACGGCCGGGCCGTCCGGCGCGAGCTGGTCGCCCAGGAAGATGCGCCGGATGGACTGACGGCGCTGCTCCATCATCCGCTCGGTGGCGGCCAGGTCCACGGTCACGGGCAGGGCCTCGATGCGGTCAGGGCTGCCCGCCCGGTAGTAGGAGAGCCCGCCCGGCCCGGAGTGGACCGGCCCGAGGAACCCGTCGTCGGGCACCATCAGCGGCGGGTCGGACATCTTTTCTGCGGCCATGAGCGCGGTGCGGGCCATGGCGTTGAGCACCCGGGTGTCAGAGAGGGCGGTCTGGCCCGGCCCGCGTCCGTAGGTCTCCCCTGCGGCCTTGGCCCAGCGGGGCACGAGGTAGGGCATCTCCAGGTAGCCGGATTCCTCCAGCACATGGTCCGCGCCGGTCTCCACATACACGCTGGCCCAGGGGAAGTGGGCCGCGCCCAGTGCATAGGGATCGCGGTCCGTGCGCGGGAACACGGCGTGCAGGATCTCCACCTTTTCGTCCGGCCGCTCCTCGGCCATGCGCTGGGTGGCGTCCGAGCAGGCCGCGCCCCACTCGCGGGCCGCCTGCCGGGCCGTGAGGGTGTAGCGGCGGTAGACCGTGTCCACCGAGCCGCGCACCGACTCGGCCGCAAAGACCTCGCCCAGGGGCCGGGTGCGGAAGCTGACCACCGTGTCCGGGTCGGCCTCCACGTACATGACCGCCGTGCCGAGCAGGGCCACATCCAGATACAGCTCGTGGGCATTGGTCTGGAAGCCGGTGTCCTCGGTGTTGAAGAGCGCGATCATGCGGTCGCGGGCCTGTTGCAGAAAGCGGCGCACCCCGGCCGCGTCGCCCTGGGCCGGGTCGCGGGCGCGGATGTCGAACCAGGGCATGGCCGGGTTGGTCAACAGCCCGCCCAGAGACGAGGCGAGTAGGTCCAGGGCGTGGCTGGGCGTGGAGTCGAAGATGCGCTCGTCGCCCACGCGGCCCCGGGTGACCAGCGGATCGGCCCCGATGAAGCTGTTCTTGCGGGGCAGCATGTAGTCGGTCAGCTCGTGCCAGGAGGCGAGCCATGGGCGGCGGGCCTCCTCCAGCCCGGCGAACCGGGCCTTGAGCGAGCGGGCAAGTTCCGTGGCGTGCATGCTACTCCCCCAGCCTGGTTTTGAGCCCGCCGGGAGCGGCCGGATCGTCGTCCGACGATGCCGTTGCCCCGGCAGTGGCCTGGGCGAGCCGTTTTTGGTCCACGGTTCTGGCCTCAAGCAGTTTTTCGCGCTCGCGTTTGCGTTCGCGGGCCTCCTTGAGTCGCTGTTCCTCTTCCTGGCGGGCGCGTTCGGCCGCCAGCTCGGCGGACCGGTCCGAACCGGATTGACGCTGCTGGCCCGAGCCGAGGGCGCCGACCACGCTGCTGAAGACCGAAGTGATGAGTGCCGGGCTTCCTCCCATGATGAATCCTCCTGTTAAAGGGTTTTTCAGACCCTAGACCCGGAATCCGGCCCGAATGGAGAACAGGCGCCAGGAGGATGAAAACGGGCGCAACAGGGCGGACATTGCCTGTTGACAGGGTTTTCTGGAGCGGCCCGGACAGTGGCAGGGGCTGGTGGGCCGGGCAGCATCGATGCCCCTTGACGGAGCAGGCCCGGGGCGTATATCGTGAAAGTGCCAAAAAGCCCTCTTCGGGCCGCTGTGCGAACCAGGGACGGTGCGCTTTGGCAGGGAGACGGACAGTGTCAACCAGCGTGACCGACTTCATTGTGGCCGGGCCTCCCGGGCAGGTGACGGCGGGACCGGCCGGATCATTCATGGCCAGCGAGGCCGGTCGCGTGGTGACCGGCGAGCCTGGACATGTGCCCATCGACACCACTCCGGCCCATGTTCCCATCGATACCTCACCATCTCGCGTTTTCATCGACACTTCACCAGCCCGCGTTTCTATCGACACCTCGCTGGCCAGGATTCCCTATGGCGCTCCCTCGGGGCTGATGCCTGGGGCGATGTCGGGCGCGGGCGGCTTCGTGGGCGGCGGCATGGCCGGGAGCCCCGGCGTCGTCGGCCAGGGCGGCGGTGCGACCTCAGGCGGCGGTGCGGCCGGTGGCGGCGGGGTCAGCGTTGCGCATCTCGGCGGCGGCGGTGGCGCTGGTGGCGGCGCTGGGGCGATCAACGCTGGCGTGGCCTCTATCGGCGGCGGCGGTGGCGGCGGCGGTGGCGGTGGCGGTGGCGGTGGCGGTGGCGGTGGCGACTCTGCCCGCGACAACACCGGCGGCTACGCCGTGGGTCAGGCCATGGGCGGAGGCAGTGCAGGCACCACGGGCGGCGGCAGTTCGGGCACCACGGGCGGCGGCCCCGGCCCCTCTGGTGGCGGCAGCGTGTCTGGCGGGGCCAGTGTGCCTATTTCCACAGAGTCGGGCAGGACACCTGTCTCGCCCAGCACGGGCGGGGGATCAGCGGTCGGTGGCGGCGGGTCGGCGCAGACGGGCGGCTCGGGCTCTGTGTCGATGGGCGGTCATGTGCCCATTGCCCCGGCCCTTGGCATTCAGCCCATATCTCCAGCCGGGGCCGTGCCCATTGCGCCGCTGCTCGGCTTTTCCATGCCGAGCATGGTCGGGGTGGTACCTGTGACACCCGCCGGGCAGGTCCAGGCGTTCCGGATGACCGATCCCCACGGCATGTATTTCGGCCACACCCAGAACTGGCCAAGCGACGTGTTTCAGCACACGGTTCACTCCTACGGTTTTCAGCCCAAGCAGACGCTCCAGGCCCCCTGGATACCCACGGCAGATGGCTATGCCGAGCCCCTGGGCCTGCCCAAGATCGATTTCGACGATCAGGCGGGCCGCCCCACGGCCGTGGACATGTCCTCGTCCTATTCCATGAACGTGGACCAGACTCAGAACATCGAGCGGTTCCACCACGAAAACAACAGCGAGACCGTGGATGCGCAGTTCGACATGTCCATGAACGCGGTGGTCCACCGCTCGGAGAACTTGGTCAACCAGAATTCCTACGACACGGCCACGACCCTCAACCAGGACTTCAGCACCGACAGGAGCGTGGAGAATTCCTCCAGCGTGGAGCAGGTGACCAACCAGTCCACGGTCAACGTGGAGAACCGGAGCGTGGACAACCGCCAGGAGAACCACGTCGACAACAGCGTCACCGAGCGCGACTCGACCACCTATGTCGAGTCGCGGGACACGACCGTCCACAACGACAACACCGTGTCCATCAGCGCGGACAACTCGCGCACCGAGAACACGGTGAACCGGACCAACGTCACCGAGGTGGACAACTCGGTCAATACCCAGGAGACCAGCCACAACACCAGCTTCATCGAGAACAGGGAAATGACCGTGGCCTATCCCGAGACGCGGCAGGTGGTGGTGGACAACTCCCAGGACTTCGTGCGCAACGTGGAGAACCGCTTCGTGGACCAGGACAACTCGGCGGTCACCATGGTGGACGACCGCAGCGTGAGCCTGTCCACCACGCAGGAGCCGGTCTACACCTTCGACAACTCCACCACCATTCACCTGACCCAGGTCATCCAGGCCCCGGAGCGCTCCGGCGGCAGCCTCTTTGTCGGTAACGCCTGATTTGGGCAACGCCTGACCCTGCCCGCGAGAGACAAAAAGAGGCGCGCCCGTCCATGATGGACGGGCGCGCCGTGGTGTGTTGGTGACGATGGGTCGGGGTTAGCCCATGATCTCGACCGCTGCAAAGGATGCTGCGGTCAGGTCTCCGGCGGTTTCGGTGATGGTGGCAATGAGTTGATAATCTGTGGGGTCGTCGTCATTAGCCACGAAGTAAAGTTTGCCCGTGGGGCTTTCTCCCTCGCTGGCGTAGAGGAAGCCGGAGCCGTTCGTGAAGCTGACGCCGGAGCCGGTATAGTTGGCGGCATCAAGCAGGCAGAAGTAGCTTCCGTCGAGCGAGGCGCCGTCAAAGTAGCTCCCAAAGGTCGTCCCGTTCAGGCCGATCTTGTCCTGGCCGGCGTCGAAGTCCGTGATGAAGTCGCCTCCCTCCGGGGGGGGCGCCATGTCGCCTCCCTGGAAATCACTGAGGTAGGCAAAGGTGTCGCTGCCCAGGCCACCGGTCATGCTGTCCGCGCCTAGTCCGCCAATCAAAAGGTCGTTGCCGTCGCCGCCAATGAGCGTGTCATCGCCGAATCCGCCAAAGAGCTTGTCGTCGCCATCGTTGCCCACCAGCAGGTCGGCGTCGTCGCTGCCAATGAGGGTGTCGTTGAAACTCGAACCGATGACGCCGTTTATGTCCGACAGCGAATCAGTGTCCCCCCAGCCGTCAATGGCCTCTCCCATGTGCAGATCGACAGAGACTCCTGACGGGTCGTCCGCGTAGGAGGCGTAGTCAAAGCCGTCGCCGCCGATGAGGATATCGTCGCCCTGGTCGCCGATGAGGGTGTCATTGCCGAGTCCACCCTGGATTTCGTCGTCGCCATCGTTGCCCACCAGCAGGTCGGCGTAATCGCTGCCGATGAGGGTGTCGTTGAAGTCCGAGCCCACAACAGACTGGATGTAGAGGAGGGTGTCGGTGCCCCCCCAGCCGTCGGAGGCCGTGTTGGTTGCGAGATTGACGTTCACTCCACTCGGAGCGTCGTCGTAGGACACGGTGACGTGGCCGCCGTTGCCGTTGAAGGTGTCGTTCCCGGCCCAGCCCCGGAACTCGATGGGCCCCGCGCCTGCGCCGTTGAAGGAGTCCTTTCCGGCGGTGCCCTCGATGGAATTGACGCCAATGAGGATGTCGGTAAAGGATTGGGAGTCGAACTCTCCTGCAACCGTCCATTGACCGCTGCTCCAACTGACGGTGATGCCGTCATCACCGGGTTGGCCCAGCGCCCAGTAGGTCACACCGGTCCAGCTGCCTTGGGTTTCGCTGCCGTACACGGTATCGTTGCCCATGCCGGGCATGAATTCGAAGTCGCCCTCGCCGGAGTATTCGAGGGTGTCGTCATAGGCCGAGCCCCAGATCATGTCGATGTTGAAGAGGGTGTCGGTCCAGGTGTTGGACATTTCGTTTTCATCGTCCGTGACAAAGCCGCTGGTGCCTTCCATTGAGGCGTAGATGCCGTGAGAAGCGTATTCATAGGAGGCCACGTCAAAGCCGGTGCCCTCTTCCGGGTCGTGCTCGGAGCCGCCGTCAACCTCGTTGGACCCGCCGCCATAGAAGAAGACGTTGATGGGGTCGCCGTTGCCGAGGAAGGTGTCGTTGTGGGCCGTGCCCATGACCGCGTTGATGCCCTCCAGGGTGTCGGTGTAGTCGCCGCCCGTGACGCGGTTCGTCACAAGGTTGACGTTGATGGCGTATTCTTCATCCTCGTAGGAGGCCACGTTGAACAGGCGTCTGAGGGGGGCGTCGCCAGCGGAGATGATGGAGTCGTTGCCCTTGCCGCCGACGAGCCAATCCTGCCCGCCGCTGCCGATGAGGGTGTCGTTGCCATCGCCACCGGTGATGGAGTCATTGCCCATTGAGCCGAGGATCACCTGATCGAAGTCCTCAATGGCCGAGCCATCCCAAAACAGGTTGTAGCCTGGGCTGTAGATCATTTGGGCATCAAGGGTGAAGGTGGAACCCGCGTCGAGCATATCATTACGGCCCACAAGCCAGGCCGACGCATCGCCAAGACGGATGAATTCGATGCCGTTGACGTTGGCCAGCGGCGTGGTATCCTCAACGAAGGTGAACTCCAGGGTGTCGCAGCCCGCGCCGCCTTCAATGGTGTCGTTCTGATCCAGGAAGGTGGACATGATGAAGAGGTCTTTGCCCGCTCCGCCGTCGATGAAATCGTCTCCGCCGCCGCTGATGATGGTGTCGTCGCCGTCGCCGCCGAGGATGGAGTCGTTGCCCGCGCCGCCGACGATGGAGTCGTTGCCCGCCCCGCCGATGAGGGTGTCGTTGCCGCCGCCGCCGATGATGGTGTCGTTGCCCGCGCCGCCCTCAAGATACTCGGCCGCCGAGGTTCCGACAAGGGAGTCGGCGGCTGCCGAGCCGATGACGGCCCTGATGCCGGAATACGAATCCCCTGCGGCGTAGCCGCCCGAGCCTTCGCCGTCCGCGAGGTTGACGTACACGCCCTCGTTGGACGCGCTGTAATCCACCGTGAGGTCGCCGTCACCGCCCTGGAAGGCTTCCTTTGCGGCCGAGGCCTTGACGAGGTCACTGCCACCATACGAGGAGACAGTGATTGTGCTTTCCTCCCAATTCCAGTTGTCGAAGGTCAGGGCGCTCAGGTCGATGGTGTCGTTCCCCTCGGTGTCTTCGATGGTGATGAAGACTTGGTCGCCCGAGGTGGTGATCTTTGACCATGATTCCATCTGGTCCGATTTGAAGGAGGCCCAGGCAGCGCCTTCATCGAAGAGGACCACGCTGATGCCCGTCACGATGGCGGCGAAAAAGCTCGCGGAATTTGTGCTGATCTTCAAGGTGTTGGTGCCCGTGCCGCCGTGATACTCCGCTCCCTCAGCCACCTCGGCGGAGATGACGATGGTGTCGTTGCCCGCGCCGCCCTCAATGGTGTCTGCGCCGCCGCCGCCGTCGATGATGTCGTTGCCGTCGCCGCCCTCGAAACGCTCTGCGTCCGCGCCGCCAACGAGGGTGTCGTTGCCCGACCCGCCGATGACGCCGTGGAAGGTGCCCTCTGTCAGGACATCGTCGGCGGCGTGGCCGCCCGAGGCCGTGTTGGCGGCCAGGTTGATGTTCACCCCTGCCGAGCTTGAGGCATAGGACAGGGTGTTGAATCCGCCGGAGCCGCCGTTCAGGTTGTCCGCCCCCGCGCCGCCCTGAATGGTGTCGTTGCCCGTGCCGCCGGTGATGGTGTCGTTGCCTGCCCCGCCGATGACGTGCTGGCTCTGGGTTGCGCCCGAGCCGTCGTAGTTCAGGGTGTAGGCCGCGGTGATGGCCGAGCCGTCGATGGTGATGGCGCCTGTTCCGGTCGGGCTGTAGACGAGGCTCGTGTTGGCGTTGCCAAGGATGATGTGTTCGATGCTGGTGACGTTGGTCAACTCGTCGGTGGAGGTGCCGTTGTCAGTGAAATAGAGGCTGTCGTTGCCCGCACCGCCGTCGATGACGTCGCCTGCGGTCAGTTGCGTGCCCATGTTGAAGCGGTCGTTGCCGCTGCCGCCGGTCATGGAGTCGTCGCCGACGCTGGTGCCGGAGAAGACGTTGTTGCCGCCGGTGCCGAAAAGGGTGTCGTTGCCCGCGCCGCCGAACAGGGTATCGTCCCCGCTGCCGCCGACGATGTAGTCGTTGCCGCCCGAGCCGACGATGAACTGGTTGAAGCTCGAGATGCTGACGCCGTCCCACTGAAAGACGACGCCGGTGCCCTGGATGCCCGAGGCGTCGAGGGAGAAGGAGGAGCCCTCATCGGTCAATCCGTCATGGCCGATGAGCGCTGTCGGGGTGCTGCCGAGGCGGAGGTGCTCGATGCCGGTGACGTTCTCCAGCGACAGGGTTACGCCCTCATATGTGCCATCAAAGGCCAGGGTATCGATGCCCGCCCCGCCGTCGATGATGTCGGACGGGCTCAGGTGGCCGAGCATGTAGGAGTTGAACTCGCTCTCGTAGTGGCCCACGGCCAGGTAGTCGTTGCCGCACATGCCGCTTAAGGTATTGTACCCCATGCCGCCGTAGAGGCTGTCGCCCTGGGCCGAGCCGGTGATGTCGTTGTCGTGGTGGGCGCTGCCGAAGACCGTGCGGATGGCGTAGGTGGTGGTGGCCGTGCTGGTCAGGGTCTGGCGCGAGGACTGGTCGCCGGTGGTTTCATAGTAGGGCGGGGACGCCTGAAGGTTCACGGTCAGGGGAGCATCCCATCCCGAAAGGTCGAGGGTGGTGACCACGGCCGGTTGCGCCGGGGTGTCGTCGGGCGGGGTTTCGTCGCCCTCGTCGCCAGTGCCCGTGCCCCCGGTCTGGGCGGGGGGTGGCGGCGGTGGCGGTGGCGGCGCGGCTGGTTTGGGCGGCTGAGTGCCCACGCCCTGGCCTTGTCCCTGGCCCTGGCCCTGACCAACGCCAGCGCCGGTATCGAAAACGCCGCCCTGGTTCTGGCCGACGCCCTGACCCGGTCCTTGTCCCTGCCCCTGTTCCTGGCCCTGGGTCAGTTGTTCGGGTTCGCCGCCCTGCTCTTCTGCGCCTTCCTCTCCGCCTTCCTGTCCTTCTCCCTGCTCGCCCTGGGCCTCCTGCCCTTCTCCCTGCTCCTCTCCGCCGTCCCCGTCCTGAGAGCCGGACTGGTCCTGGTCGCCCTCGCCCTGATCGCCCTGCTCGTCCGTGCCGTCAGGGCTCGGGGCGGTCTGCTGCAGCGACTGGGAAGAGAGCTGCTCGAACTGGGCCAGCTCGTTCTGCGAAGCCATGAATATCGGGCTCAGGCCGCCGGGCGTGGCCGTGACCATGCCGCCGTCCTGGGTGATGATGGCCACCGGGCCACCGGAAATAGGCCGGATGACCACGGGCTTGTCCACGAAATCGACCACCACGTGGCTCTCGGGCTGGCCGGGAGTTATCTTGTGGCCGGTGGTGGTGCCGCGGATGCCGATGGTGGCCAGCGGGGTTTCCAGGCTGAACCCCTCGGGGTTCATGTCCACGATCTCGCCCGTGACCGAGCGGAAGGTGCCCTGGACGAGCTTGATGGTCATCTCGCCCGCGCTCTGGGCCGGATTGAAGACATAGGTGTCAAGGACCACTGACGAGTTCGGCCCCTGGGAGAGGATCGCGCCGTCGGCGAACTTGATCTCCACGGCCGAGGCCCCGCCCTTGGTGGTGATGATTTCATCGACAAAGACCGGGCTCTCGGGAGCCAGGTCCCGTACTCCGTCCGGTCCTTCCGCAGTGGCGGTGCCATAGGCTATTGTCACCACGCCGATCTGAGTGGCTTCAGGCATGAGTTATCCCCTTGCACGCTATCTAGATATATATTCTTACTATAGCGCGTAGCATTTTACCCGAGTTCCAGCAAGAACAATCCTGGCTACCGCCAGTCTTTGTTCACAGCGCAACATCCCGGTATCGCGTGGTATCCAGGAATAGCCCGGAATTGTGAGTCTTGTCGGTCTCCACTGTCATGGCTGCGGCCTGGAGAACCCACGCCTCGCCGAACCCGTAGAGCCGGGCAAAGCGGAAGAGCTTGGGGTCATACCCGTCCGCCGCGCAGGCGCGCAGGCCCAGGACACGGGTCTTGCCCAGCCGGGCGGCCTCGGCGCGCAGCCAGGCCGCGTCCTCGGCCAGCCGCCGTCTGGTTCGCGGCCCCCAGCGGGTCAGGGTCAGGTGCAGCTCCAGGTCGCTCCCGCGCTCGGCCAGGGCCGCGTGGCCGTACACCTCGCCCTGGTGGTGCAGCTCAAGCCAGCGATATTCCCCGTCAGGGAAATGGGCCATGGACACGGGCCGTTGGTCACTGTCGCGAACGCTCATGGGGCCTCCCGAAGGGGTCGTATTCGTTGACGGTGCGCACCGCTCTCGGGCCGGTGCCCGGCTGGCGGAAGCCCACGGCAAAGTAGCGGAAGGCGTCCACCGCGTGGCTGGTCCAGTCGTGCACGGGCCGGGCAGAGAAATCGCCCATGCGCTCGTTGAAGGAGCGGCGGTAGTGGCGCAGCGCCTCAAGCCCCGGGGCGCAGCGTGTGGCGTCGAACCAGCACAGGGGCAGCATGGTCCGCACCGCGTTGATGCCGTCCTGGATGGGGATGTTTGGCGCGATGTCGAAGCGGATGCCCAGGCTGCGGGCGATCTCCAGGCGCGACTTGCCCGTGCCCAGCTCGCGCACCCGGATGTCGTGGGGGGCGATGTGGGTGCCGTAGGCGTAGCGGCGCTCGTCCAGGATGCGGGCGTAGTGGTCGAGGCCCTCGCCGCTGGCCTCGTAGTAGTCGATGACCGCATAGGCGTTGCCCGGCCGGGCCTGGAAGAACCAGATGGCCGTGGAATCGCTCATGCCGAGATCCCAGGCCGTGTGCACGGGCAGGGCCGGGTCGCAGGGCACTGCGGTGATGCGCCCGGTCTTTTCCGCATCGCCCACCAGTGCGCCGAAGTATGCGCCCCGGATGGCCGCCGTGAACGAACACTCGAACTCCTGCTCGTATTCCTCGGGCGACATCTCGCGGCTCGCGGCGGCCAGTTCGTCCGGCTCGATGATGCCGGTCTGGGAGGCGCGGTACATGGCCGCGAACCAGTCCGGGTCGCGCTTGGCGTCGCGCCACAGCCGGTAGAGGGCGTTCTTGCCGCGCGGCGTGCCGATGAACATGGCCCAGCCCATGCGGTCGGTCAGGGCCGGGCGGATGACCTCGGTCCAGACGCGGTGGGGCATCTGGGCCACCTCGTCAAAGACCGCGCCGTCGAGGTACATGCCGCGCAGGGAGTCCGGGTTCTCGGCCCCGAAGAGGCGGATGCGCGCGCCGTTGTCAAAGTCGGCCCGCAGCTCGGTCTCGTTGAACTTCACGGTGCAGCCGTCAAGCCCGAGGCCGCAGTATCGCTTGAGTTCGTCCCAGACCACGGTCTTGGCCTGCTTGTACAAGGGCGCGATGTAGGCCCCGCGCCAGTCGGTGCGCTGCGTTGTCCTGGCCGCCCGGATGAGCCGGTTGACCGAGAGCACGGTCTTGCCGAAGCGGCGATGGCAGACCAGCACCGAGAATCGGGCCAGTCCGGTCTCGATCTCGGCCTGATGGGGTCTTGGCGTATAGAATTCCAGTGTCACGTTGTGGTTCCTCATATTGACGGGCGGGGCGGGCGCGGGTATTTCGGGACCATGCGCCATGCCTGCCCGGTTGTTTTATTTTTTCTTGTCCTGCTCGTGCTGCCGGGCTGCCTGACCTCGTCGGGCCAGTCCAGGCCCGGGCTGACCGACCGTGAGATGGAGATCCAGCGGCGCGAGGCCATGGCCGCCTCGGCCTTGGACAAGGCCCTGCAGCTCCACCACAACGGCGAATACCTGGACGAGGACATGGCCCTGGACTACCTCGACGAGGCCATTGAACTGGACCCGGATCAGGTCACGGCCCGCCATCTGCGGGCGCTGCTGCTCCTTGAGCGCGGCCACCTGGACGAGGCCGAGGCCGATGCGCGCCACGCCCTTGACATCCGGCCGGACCATATCCAGGCCCGGTTCTCCCTGGGCTACATCCTCTACCAGCGCGGTGCCTGGGCCGAGGCGGTACGCGAGTTTTCGCAAGTGCTTGAGCGGGACGACGCCGTGGCCGAGGCCTTTGCCCTGCGGGGTACGGCCTATGCTCAGCTCGGCCGGGCCGATGACGCGGTCCACGACTTTGATCGGGCCATCGCCCTGAACCCGGCTCATTTCGAGGCGTACTACAATCGCGGTCTGGCCCGGCTGGCCCTGGGCGACGATCAGGAAGCGCTCCACGACCTGACCCAGGCCCTGTCGCTCAACTCCCATTCCCTGCCGGTGCTCATGGCCCGGGGTGCGCTGTCCATGCGCCTGGGCGACTTTGACCGGGCCGAGGCCGACTACCGCCGCGCCCTGGTCCTCAGCCCGTCCGACAGCGGCCTGTACGCCCTGCTGGCCGAGGCCTGCGCCGGGGGGGGGGACTATCCCGCGGCCACCGACGCGGCCCGCCGCGCCCACGGGCTGGCCCGGGCCGAGGGCGACGACCGCGCCGCCCGGGTCTACGAGGAGCAGGCCGGGAGCTACGCGGGCAGGCCCAAGGTCGCGCCCAAGCCCAAACCGGCCCCCCCGCCCCCGCCCGAACCGTCGCCAGAGGACCTGCCGCCGGACGAATCGCCGTCAGAGGCGGCGCCGGGCGAACCGGTCACGCCCTAGCCCTTCAGCGCAGGGTCTCCACCAGCATCCGCGCACCCAGCCCGGCCAGCCCGGCCAGACAGCCCCAGACCATGCGCTCCAGGGTGCGGATCTTGACATGGTGCGAGGCGCAGCGGCGAGACAGGTTGATCTCGCGGATGTCCTCCTGAATGGCCTTGACCCGCTCGTCGATGCGCGCCAGCAGGTCGCGCACCTCGGCCCGCTCCAGGGCGGTCATCGCACGCTCCTGGCCGCGTCGCGCAGCCCCTTGACCGCGCCGGGCAGGTAGTCACCGATCTTCTTGACCCCGAGCACTGCGGCCACGATCCAGAAGGTGATCTGCAAAAACCACTCGGGCAGCTGCTCCCAGGCCTGAAGCACCTCGCCAGCCCGGTCCGGGTCAATTCCGCTCCAGATGAAGAAGCCGATCCAGGCGAAGAAGAGCACGTCGTCCTTCCAGCCCGCGTTTTCAAGCTGCTTCATCTCCCATTCGTGGTTGTATTCCCGGTCGCTTCCGGCCAGCCGCATACGGTTCTCCATGACCGCCTTTTTCAGCTCCTGCTTGGTCTTCAGGTGCGTTGCCACGCCGTCCACCACGGTGGTCAGCAGCCCGGCGATGGCACCCAGTACGGGTATGGGCATCGTCTTGTCTCCTTTGGTTTTCTCGTGCTCCCTCCAGGGCACGGCACCAGCCTAGCCCCTGTTTTCGGCCCGGGCCGAGAACGGGCGCGACAGGGGCGCAATCAGGCGAAAGGGGTATGGGAAAGCCTCTTGACAGGGGGCTGGGCCAAGGCGACTGTGCGGGCCATGCAGGCAGCAGACGACACCATCACCGCCCCGGGTCTCGCCCGAGATCTGGCCCAAGATATGGCTCGGGAATCGCAAGCGGAACTGGCGGCATTGCTCACGCGCCCGCTGGTCCTCCGGGGCCGGAGCGTGGCCAACCGGCTCTGGCTCGCGCCCATGGCCGGGCTGGGGCATGTGGCCTTTCGCGAGGTGCTCGGTCACTACGGCGGCTGCGGCCTCGCCTTCACCGAGATGTGCTCGGCCCGGACCCTGCCCACCGAGAACCGGCGCGTCTCGCCCGTGTTCCGCTGGCGCGATGCCGAGCTTGGCACCCTGGTCTGCCAGATCGCCGGGGCCGACCCGGATGAACTGGCCCTGGCCGCCCGTCGCGTTGAGGACGAGGGGTTCTTCGGCGTGGACATCAACATGGGCTGCTCGGTGTCCGGTATCGTCAAAAAGGGCGCTGGCGCGGCCCTGCTGCGCGATCACGACGCGGCCCTGGCAGCCCTGGACGCGGTGCGCGCCTCGGTCTCCATCCCGGTCTTCGTCAAATTTCGCACCGGCTGGTCGCCCGAGGTGGAACCGGCCGTGGCTCTGGCCCGGCGCTTCGAGTCCGCCGGGGCGGACTGCCTGATCTTCCACCCCCGCGTGGCCCCGGACAAGCGCACCCGGCCGCCCATGCGCGACCACATCCGGGCCGTGGCCGGGGCGGTCTCCATCCCGGTTTTCGGCAACGGCGACGTGATCACGCCCGAAGACTGCCTGGACATGCTCCAGACCACGGGCTGCGCGGGCGTGTCCGTGGGCCGCATGGCCATTGCCCGGCCCTGGCTGTTCGCCCAGTGGACCGGGGGCGAGCTGCCCGCCGAAGTCCTGGCAGGCGAGGGATTCAGGGGCTGCGCCCTGCGCCTGGCCGACGCCCTGGACCGCCACTTCGACCCCATCAGGGCGCTGAAGCGGTTCAAGCTCTTCACCATCTATTTCGCTGCCAACTTCACCTTCGGCCACTCGCTGCAATCGCGATTCCTGGCGGCCAAGAACATGGACGAGGTGCGCGAGACGGCCCGCATGCTGCTGCTGCCCGGCCTGCGGCTGGCCCGGCGGCCCAACATGAACATGTACAACATCTGATCCGCCGCCCTTTTCACCATGTGACCCGCAAAGGAACCCGACCATGCGCGCCATCGACCTCTCCCACATCGTCGAGACCGGGATGCCCGTCTATCCCGGCGACGAGGCCACGGTGATCCGCCGCACCGCCTTCATCCACCGCGACGGTTACGCCCAGACCTCCATCGCCATGACCAGCCACGCGGGCACCCATGTGGACATTGCGGCCCACGCCTTTGCCAATGCCCCTGGCCTGGACCGGCTCGGCCCGGACAATTTTACGGGATGGGGCGCGGTGGTGGACCTGACCGGCCCGGCAGATTGCGATACGCCCCTGCGCATAGACCAGCCTCACCTGGCCCGGTTGGCCGACATGGACGGGCTTGATTTCGTGCTCCTGCGTACCGGCTGGGACGCCCGCTGGAACGGCGATGACTACTATCGCGACTTCCCGACCCTGACCGCCACGGCCTGCCGCTTCCTGGCCGGGCTTGGGCTCAAGGGAGTGGGCCTGGACTCCCCCTCGCCCGATCCCGTGAACTCGGCCATGGAGGCCCACACCATCCTCCTGGACCACGGGCTGGTCATCGTCGAAAACCTGCGCAACCTCGGCGAACTCCCGCCCGAGGGGTTCGTTTTCTGCTGCCTGCCCCTGCGCATCCGCGACGGCGAGGGGTCTCCGGTTCGGGCGACAGCTTTGGTTTTTTGAGAGGGGTGGGCGGGGCGAGGGTGAGGAAAAAGGAGAGGAAGGGGAAGGGGGAGAGCCGTCGCTTTGAAGTGCCCTATAGATGACGGACACGAAGTGAGAGGTTACTGTCCGCCCATGAGGAGCAACACATGGGAAGACCTTCTAAATATTCAAAAGAGTTCAAGCTGTCCGCCGTCAAGCTTGTCACCGAACTGGGGTACTCG
>JBDRSO010000031.1:0-14844 GCA_043824835.1 Pseudomonadota bacterium
AAGCCCTTTGACGGCAAGGAGCTGGTGCGCCGCATCCGGGCCATCCTCGACGCCGCCCCGACCGGGGGCTCGCCAGGACGCGACACCCGCCCGGCCCCGCACGACACGCCCCGGGCCTCGGCCGACATCTGGGGCGGCGAGGCCCCGGCCATGGCCAGCTTCCTGACCCTGCTTGAGCGCGTGGCCCGGTCCACGGCCGGGGTGCTCCTGCTCGGCGAATCGGGCACGGGCAAGGAGCTGGCCGCGCGATACCTGCACCGGGCCAGCCCCCGGGCCGACGGCCCCTTGGTGGTGGTGGACTGCGGCTCCACCCAGCCCAGCCTGCTCGAAAGCGAGCTTTTCGGCCATGTCAAGGGTTCCTTCACCCACGCTGTCAGGGACAAGCGGGGCCTCATCGAGGAGGCGGACGGCGGCACCCTGTTCCTGGACGAGATCGGCAACATCTCGCCCGAGATGCAGACTCGACTGCTGCGCTTTCTCCAGGAGGGCACCATCCGCCGCGTGGGCGACACCCGGGAGCGGACCGTGTCCTGCCGGGTGGTGGCGGCCACCAACGCGGACCTGGCGGCCAGAGTTCGCGACGGACGGTTCAGGGAGGACCTCTACTACCGGCTCAAGGTCATCACCCTGACCATCCCGCCCCTGCGTCAGAGGGTGGAGGACATCCCGCTCTTGGCCAAGCGGCTTGTGGAGACCCTGTGCCGCGAGCAGGGCCGCCCGGCCGTGCGCCTCTCGGACCAGGCCATGGACCGGCTCACGGCCCACCCCTGGCCCGGCAATGTCCGCGAACTTAAGCACGCCCTGGAGGCGGCCCTGGTCTTCTGCCCCGAGGGCGAGATCGGGCCGGACGACATCCAGGTGGAACCCCCGGCAAACGAGGCGGCCTTGAACGCGCCCCTGTCCCTTGAGGAGAGCGAGAAGCGGGCCGTCATTGACGCGCTCACACGCCACGGCGGCGTCAAAAAGGATGCGGCCGACGCCCTGGGCATCAGCCGTCGCGCCATCCATTACAAGATCAGGAAACACGGCATCGGCTCCGGGCACGAGTGAGTTGCATTATTATCTGCCAATCGGCCTCGCCCGCGCACTTGCAAGGGGGGAGCCGCATGGTATATGGGTGGTAGCTCGGCTCGCCGCCAACACCGCATGATTTTCCCTGGAGACCACATTCATGGCCGAAACCAAGATCCTGCTCGAATCCGGCACCAACGAGGTCGAGATCGTCGAGTTCTACCTCGACGAGGCGCGCCCTGTCGGCCGGTACAGGGGCTACTACGGCATCAATGTGGCCAAGGTGCTGGAAATCCTCCAGCAACCTGAGCTTACCGACATGCCCGAGGTCTCGCACCCCGCAGTGCTCGGTGCCTTCAACCTGCGCCAGGAGATCATCCCGCTGGTGGATCTGGCCGCGTGGCTGGGCAAGAAGCGCGATGAAAGCGAGCCGCCCAAGATCATCGTGACCGAGTTCAACCGCACCAAGAGCGCCTTCCTGGTCTCGGGCGTCACGCGCATCCACCGCATCAGCTGGGGTCAGGTGGAGGCGCCCACGGGCTATGTCTCCTCCCTGTCGGTCAACTCCATCACCGGCGTGGTCAAGTTCTCCGGCCGCATCGTCTTCATCCTGGACATGGAAAAGATCTGCGCGGACCTCAACCCCAACGCGCCGCCCATCCCGGAACCGACCGAGAATATCCGCCGGGAGATCGCCAGCCGCCACGTCAAGGCGCTGGTGGCCGACGACTCGTCCATGGCCCGCAAGATGATCGCGGGCATCCTGGAGAAGGCCGGATTCACCGTCCATCAGGTGGAAAACGGCGACCTTGCCTGGCGCTATCTGAACAACGCCCGCCGCAAGGCGGTCGAGCGCGGTCATCCCCTCTCTGACTACGTGGACGTCGTGGTCTCGGATATCGAGATGCCGGTCATGGACGGCCACAGCCTGACCCGTTTCATCAAGGAGGAGCCCGCCTTCAGGGATCTGCCCGTGGTCTTGTGCTCGTCCATCATCACCGAAACCCTCCATCACAAGGGCGTGGCCGTGGGGGCCGACGACCAGATTTCCAAGGCCGAACTCGGCGACCTCGTTCCCAGGATTCTCCGCCTGCTCAGGCAGCCAGCTTAGGACTAGCCGCCCACCCCCAACCCGGACCCCTCATGAAGATCAAATCCGCCGACGCCTTCTTCTCCTATCTCGGCAAGCACTTTCCGGTCATGTGCGCGTCCGGGGCGTTCCCCCTCATGCCGCCCGTGGCGGCCTCGGCCGACTGGCTCGACCGTCTCGACGACCTCTCCCGCCGGGGCATTGCCAAACATGTGGTCAAACTCAAAGGGTTCCGCAGGGACTTCGAGACCGCCGCAGCCAAGGCCGCCCCGGCCGAACGCGGGATACTGCTCGCCCTGGCCCGATCCGCGGCCTGTGCCATTACAGAGCTTGACCGGGTGCGAAGCTGGGAAAAATCGCCCGAACTCTTTCTCCTGGTAGCCTTCACCGGCCTGGAACAGGCCGTGGACCTGCCAAGCAAATCCACGGCCGCGCGCGAAAAACGCTTTCTCAAACGGCTCAAGGCGATTCCCGGCCTGCTCGCTCTGGCTCCGGACGCCATCGAGACCGTGAGTCATGCCGACCGCGCCCGCAGCCAGACCATGATCCGCGACTGCGCCAGATACGTGACCGGCCTGACCGAGACCGATTTGGGCCGGTCGGGCAAGGCCGGACGGCTGCTGGACGACTGCCTGCACGCCCTCAGGGACTTCGACCGCTTCGTGGCCTCCAGACCCGAACCGGCCGAAACCGACGGCCCGTCCTTTGTCCACATGGCCGAAGGACTCCTCGACACCGACCGCACCGCAGAGGAAATATACGCCATCGCCGAGGCGGAGTTCGCCCGCCGGACCGAGTTCCTGCTCGCACTGGAAGCGCAGGTCGGCACGGGCTGGCGCGAGGCACTGGCCGGATACGGCGGCCCGGCTGACGCGTCCGACGACCCCATGGACGCCGTGGTCCGCGAGATTCACCGCCTGCGCGCCTTCACTCTGGACACGGCCCTGCCCGGCGTGTTTCATGACAGCGGGCTGCGCGTCGATCCCCAGCCCGCGCACATGGCCTCTACCCTGCGCCCTGTCCACTACGACCCGGCTCTGGGCGCATGGCCCGACGAACCGTCGCGCTGCTACGTCAGCCCCCTGATGTTCGCCGGTCGCGGCTTCCGCGACGACCCGACCAGACTGGCCCGGATGCGGCGCGAGTATGTGTTCATGACCGCCCGCCAGACCTATCCGGGCCGCCACCTCCTCAACTCCGAACGGCGCGCCCTGAACGGTTCGCCCCTGTCCCAGATCATCAACCCGCTGTTCATGGCGGGCTGGTTCGCCTTTGCCGAAGACCTGCTCGACGAACTGGGCTACATCTCGTCCCCCCTGGACAGGATGGTTCTCCACCACCGGGGTCTGCGCCGGGCCGGACTGGCCATGATCGACGCCGGGCTGGCCACGGGCGTGCTGGACCAGGATCGGTGCATGGCCATCCTGGACGACTCGGGCCTCTCGCGCGATGAGGCGCTGGAGCAGGTGCTGGCCATCCGCATGACCCCCACCAGCCGGGTCATGCCCGTGCTCGGCCTGCACGAGCTCGATGCCCTGCGCCGGAAGTCGGGGTTGGAACTGGGGCCGTTCTGTGCGGCGGTGTTCGCCCAGGGCCAGCTGCCCTTCCCGACCCTGGCCGAGCGCCTCTCGCCCTGACCGGGCCCCCGCCCACGACCGCACCACGAATCACAGAGCAGCAAAGGCAAGCCGCGACAGCCCGCGATGTCTGGCGGCCCAGAGCGTGCGAAGGCCTATCGTGTGTGGAGGTCCGGGAAGCCTCAGAGGGTGGCGAATCTTCCGATTTCGGAAAGATGGGTGACGCGGGCGAACTTGACCCGGACCGACAGGGTCTCGATGCGGGCCACATGAGCGAGGAAGAAGGTCACCAGGGCGCGATCGAGCTTGCCCTGCTCCGCCTCGCCATCGAGAATCTTGATGGCCTCGCTGCGGGTGAAGGCGGGCTTGTAGTGCCGCTCCTGGGTCACGGCGTCGTAAATATCCACAATGGACATGATCCGGCTCTGGACGATGATTTCATCGCCCGCGAGCCGGTCAGGGTAGCCACTGCCGTCCATGCGCTCGTGGTGCTGGCGGATGATGGTCAGCATGTTGGCGTAGCCCTCGTTCAGGGGGATGTGCTGGAGGATGCGCTCGCTCTCGGCCGGATGGCGCTGAATCTCCATGCGCTCGTCATGGGTCAGGTTGCCGTATTCGAGCAGCAGGGCGTCCAGCTCGTCGTCATAAAGCAGGGGCAGTTGTTCTCCCCCGGCCCCCCAATGGAGGGAGCCCAGCCGCCGGACATACTCCAGTTCGTCCGGGTTCGGGTTCATGGCCGTGTTGATGGCCCGCACCCGCTCAAAGGCCTCGGCCCAGTCGAAGTCCGAGGTCAGACCGTGCTGCCGGAACCGGGCGCGCACCACCTGCATGCGCCGCTCCGGCAGGCGTGAGTCCTTGGTCAGCACGTCCTCCTTGATGCCGATCTTGCCCACGTCATGCAGGATGCCTGCATAGTATATCTCGCGCAATTCCTGATCGTTGAACCGCACACCACAGGCCCCGCCCTCGCCCAGCAGGTAGGCAAAGGCCACGGCCAGATGGGCCACCCGCTCTGAGTGACCGGCGGTGAATGGATCGCGCGAGTCGATGGCTTCGGCAAGCGCCTTGAGGATGGCGTTCATGAGAGTCTGCACGCCCTCGAAGTTGAAGGCGTTGCTCACCGAGATGCCCGTGACCGAGGCCAGGGTGGACAGGCTCTTGCGATGGGCCGCATCGAACACCCCCGGCTCGGCCGAGGCCAGGATGAGCATGCCTTCGCACCGGTTGGGCGACAGGAGCGGAATCAGGAGCATGGCCGCAACCCCCGCCATCTCGCCATGCCAGCGGCAGTCTCCGGCCAGGTCGTTGACGATCTCGCCGCGCCCTCCCTGGGCCACCTGGGCAAACAATTCGCATTCGGCCAGACTCTGGAGGTCGACCCCGGAGGAAAAGCCGAACTGGGCCGCCAGCCGCAGCCTGCCGCTGCCCGGCTCGCACAGGAAGACCATGCCCATCTCGCCAGGGTAGTTCTCGCGGCGGCACTCGTCCATGAGCGCGCCCACCACGTCGCGCATGCGCAGGGAGCTGTTGATGACCGGCACCAGCCGGTGCAGCAGGGCCAGCTCGCGGTACTTGGCCAGCGCCTCGTCGGCGATGGAGCGGCGAGCCCGGCCCATGTCGATAAATTCCTGGATGGTGTAGGCCGCGAAATCGAGCAGCCGCCGCGCCTCGTCGTGACGATCTGTTTCGGCGGGCAGCCGCAGCCTGAGTTCGCCGTCCGGGCCTTCGCCAAGGCGCAGCGGCACGCTCAGCACGTCCGGGTCGGACGTGTCGAACACTGCCGGGTCCCGGCTGCCCTCGGTCGCCAACACCGTGTTTTCTTGGACCAGGGCCAAGGGACAGCGCTCCCCGGTCAACTCAAAGGCCTTGCGCATGAGCGTGCGTAGCGCCCCGGGGCGGATGTATTTCTTGAGCAGATTCATTCGGCCAAAATACGATCTACAGTCCCAACATATCCTTGGATACCTTGAGGATTTCATCTGGATCAAAGGGCTTGGTCATATACATTTTCGCGCCCAGTTCAAGCCCCTGCTTGCGGTCCACCTCCTGCCCCTTGGCCGTGAGCAGGATGATCTTGACGCCACGCAGGCTCTCGTCCTCCATGACGATGCGACAGACCTCGTACCCGTTCATCTTGGGCATCATGATGTCGAGAAAGACGAGATCCGGATGCTCACCGCGAATGAAGGCAAGGCCCTCCTCGCCGTCCGAGGCCGTGAACAGCTCCACGTCGTACTCGTCTTCCAGCTCTTCGAGCGTCTGCTCAAGGAGCATCTTGATGTGCACCTCGTCATCGACAATGAGGATTTTCTTGGCCATATCGCAACTCCTTGGAAACCTGGGTGGAATAATCTCCCTGACAGCCGCACCACGGACCTTTCGGGTTCCGGTCGTACCCTAAGCTGTCCTGACGGCGGCGGCAACCCCGTTATAACGCTTTTCCTCGGCCTGTTCGCGCCGGCATGATGATCACCGTCACCCCCGGAACCCGCGTGAGCAGGTCAATGTCTATCCCCTCGGCCAGTTCGGCCGGAATCAGGACCAGCCCCCGGAACCCCTGCTCCACATGGCTCCATATCCGCTGCGGCGGGCAGAAGGTCGTGTTGTCGGGACAGAAGACGGTCAATCCCTCCACGGTAACATCATTGAGATCGCCAAGCACGAGGCAGGAGTGGCGCACATCCTTTCTGAGCAGCAGGGCGCGCACCACTTCCACCAGCCGCTGGTCGTCCACCGGCTTGGTCAGGGCCACGTCGCAGCCCGGGGCGGTGGTGTCGCTGAGGGCAGAGAGGACCAGAACCGGAATGTGCCGCGTGAAGGGGTTGTGACGCAGGCAGCGAATGGCCGTGCGGCCGTCCATGCCCGGCATCATCAGGTCCATGGTGATCAGGCTCGGCATGTGGTCCCTGGCCATGACCACGGCCTGTTCGCCGTCCGCGGCCACCATGACGCGGAATCCGTTGCCCTCGAAGAGTTCGGTGAAATAGGCCCCGAGGATGGGGTCATCGTCCACCACCAGGATGAGCGGGGGCAGGTGGCGCTCCTCGGACAGGCGAATGAGCATTGCCGAGTCGGGCTCGGGCAGCATGGACCGGCAGGCCTCGTCAATGTCGCCGGTGTCGGGCCGGGTCACCAGGGCCGGAATGGTGAAGAAAAAGACGCTGCCCTCTCCCTTTTCACTCTCGACCCAGATGCGGCCGCCGTGGCGCTCCACGATCTGGCGGCAGATGGGCAGGCCCAGGCCGGTGCCCGAGGGCTTCTCAGTCAGGGTGTCGCCCACCTGTTTGAACTTGTCGAAGATCTCGTCCATGGCCGTGGCCGGGATGCCGGGGCCGTAGTCTGCCACGGACACGAGCACGTCGGCGCGGTCCAGATGCGCCCGGCAGGTCACTGGCCCGCGCGAGGCGAACTTGACCGCGTTGGAGATGAGGTTGACCAGCACCTGGACCAGCCGGGGATGGTCGCCGCGCACCGGCGGCAGGTCGTCCTCCACGTTGATGACCACCTCGATCCCCTTGGCATTCCATAGTCCCCGGGTGGCGTCTGCGGCCTGATGCATGACATCGCCCATGAAAACTGCCCTGTCGTGCCAGACTATCTCCCCGGCCTCCATCTTGGCGATGTCGAGGACATCGTTGATCATGTCCGTCAGCCGCCGGGCCTCGGTGACGATGATGTCCACGTTGTCCGCCACCTGGGCAGCCACCCGTCTTGCCTCGGGATTGTCGCCAAGGGCGGGCAGCACCGCTGATTCGAGCTTCTTGCCGATGAGCCGGGCAAAGCCGAGAATGGAGGTCATGGGCGTGCGCAGCTCGTGGGACACGGTGGAGATGAAATCCGTCTTGAGCTGGTCAAGGGCCTTCTCGCGGGTGATGTCGCGCACGAGCACGACCCCGCCGAGGCAGCGGGCCACAGGGTCGGTCACCATGATGGACGAGCCCACGGCCATGCCGGTACGGCCTTCGGCCAAGGGAATCTCGGCCGACTGGATGACCCCCTCGCAGCTGCGGATGGCCCGGGCCAGGTCTGAAACCTCCACCGGGAACACGTCGGCCGCCGAAAAGCCCGAGTAATCCTTGTCGCCCAGGCCGAAGAACTCGCGCATGGCCGGGTTGACCACGGACACGGCCCCGGTGGGGCTGACCACCAGGAGACCGTCGGCCAAGTTGTCGATGATGGCCGACAGGTAGACCATGTGCTCGCGCAGTTCGCCGGTGGCTTTGTTCACCTCGGATTCCATGTCCGTGAAGAGCCGGGCCAGCTCGCGGGCCATGGCGCGCATGGTCTGGCCCAGATGCCCCACCTCGTCGCGCGAGGTCAGTTCCATGTCGGCCGTGAAATCGCGCGAGGCCAGCCTGTCCGCGTATTCGGTGAGCTGCTGCAGCGGCCGCGAGATGCGCCGGGTGACCACGAAGAGCACGCCCACGCAGACCAGAAGGGCGACGAAGAGCAGCGCCTGCATCCTGATCACTGTCGCCCAGAAATAGTGCATGATCAATTCCCTGCTCATGCCCACGTGCACATACCCGGCCACCCCGGCCAGGATCGGCACGCCCACGTCGATGACGCGGCCAAGGGACTCCACGGTCATCCCGACCACGCGCACGCCGTCCTCGGGATCGGCCAGCGTGGACAGCCTGGGCGGCATCTCGGGCACAAAGGTGTGCGAGACCACGGTCCGGTCGGCGTCTCGCACGAAGACGTAGGCCACGCCCTCGATCTCCAGGTACTGGTCGATCATGGCCTGCACCGTGGCCGCATCGCGGTTGAGCAGGATGTCCTGACTGGCTCCGGCGATGGATTGGGCGATGGCCGTGCCCTTGCTCACGTACTCAGCCACCATCCGGTCGTAGAGCATGTAAGCGGCCAGGGCGGACGTCAGCAGGGCGATGACGCCAAAGAGGACCACCGCGAGGATTCCGGTCTTCTTGAAGATGGAAAGACTCCTCATTGGCGCCACGCCTCCCAGTGGGGCTCGCCCACGGGCACGAAGGCACCCTTCTCCACGGTGGTGAAATACACGCGGTCAAGCCCCTGGTGCCTGTCAGGCCCGAAGCGGACAGGCACATCGATGCCAAGGTCCATATCCCTGACCGACTCGGCCGCGCCGACGAGCCCAAGGCCCGGGTTCTCGTCCAGAACTCGCAGCACCCGGGCCATGACCACGGCGTTGAGATAGCCCTCGAACCCGGCGAAGGTGTAACGGTAGGGCGTGGTGCACGGCTCGGCCCCTTCCGGCAACCCGGGGTCCACGGCGTCCATGGCTCGGCGGTATTCACGCACGGCGGGCAGGCTCATGTCCTCGTAGCTCGGCACCACCTGGGAATTGACCAGATCACCGGTATAGTCGCGCTCGCGCTCCCGGCCCAGCGACGCGAGCAGGTCCAGCATGTTTTCGCTGCCCACAAAGGAGAGGTTGGCAATGGGCACGTCGAGCCCGGCGTCGCGGGCATCGCGGATGAAGGCCGCGCTCGGGGCGTAGGTGCCCACCGCGATAACGGCGTCGGGCTGCGAGCGGGCCAGGATGCGCACTTGTTCGTTCATGGAGGCGTCGAATCCGGTGCCGCGCCGGTAGGTGGCCTCGCCCGCAATGGTCAGCCCGTGGGCGGCCAAGGCCCGGCGCACGCCGTCCCACCCGCTGCGGCCGTAGGCATCGGCCTGATAGAGGATGGCGATCCGTTTACGGCCAAGAGAGACAAACCGATCCACCAGCCCGGCCACCTCCTGGCGATAGGAGGCGCGCAGATTGAAGACGTTGTGACCATGGGGCGGCTCGCGCTGGGGCTGCGCCCCGGTGAAGGGAAAGAAGAGCTGTTTGCCCGCACCCCCGCCGCCGCCCAAGAGCGGCAGGATGCGCGTCACCGTGGGCGTGCCCACATACCCGTAAAGGCACAGGACATCGCCCCGGCGCATCAGCTCGATGGTGTTGCGGATGGCCGGTTCCGGGTCATAGCCGTCGTCGAGGGTGACGAGGACCACGGGCCTGCCATTGATGCCCCCGTTCCTGTTGAGCTGGGTGAAATAGGCCACGGAGCCGCGATACAACTCCACCCCCAGGCCCCGGCTCTGTCCGCTGAAATCGGCTGACATGCCGAGCACGTAGCTGCCCGCATCGCCTGCCAACGGCTCGGCGCGCGCCGGGCCGACACCCCACATGGCGCAGAGCGCGAGCAGCAGAAGCGCGATGCCCCGTCCCCCCAGGGGGGTGATGGCGTAACAGCGTCTCATGTTCCTCCGGCCCGGGCCGCACGGCGGGATGCCAAGCAACACACGGATGGCCCATCTGGCTACCATGTTACGGGAGATATGAGAAGTCGTTTGTTCCCGGCCATTCGTCGGGATGGCGGGGTCAGCCGGAATTGATCCTCTCGGCCGGAGGAGTGGGCGGGGTATCGGGAAGGAGCAGCACCTGGACAGAGCCCATACCGCACAGGCGCGGCAGGTCCAGGGAATCGGCCATGGCCCCGGGCACCATCACCGTGCCCTCGAAGCCGTTGCCGAGCATGACCCACAGCTCGTCCACCGAGCAGCGGGTGACGCTCTCGCCGCACAGGCCGGGCAGGCGGCATGTCCCCGAATCGGCTACACCGCCAAGGGCCAGGACTTGGCGCGGCGCGGCGCTGTCGCCAATGAGGGCGTGAACCGCGCCGATGAAGGCGTCCGCATTGACAGGCTTGATCAGGGTGGCGTCGCCGC
The DNA here is from genome assembly GCA_043824835.1 of Pseudomonadota bacterium. Classification (GTDB taxonomy): domain Bacteria; phylum Desulfobacterota; class Desulfovibrionia; order Desulfovibrionales; family Desulfovibrionaceae; genus Pseudodesulfovibrio. The sequence goes on from JBDRSO010000031.1 coordinate 10,375, forward strand.
CCGCGTCGTGGCACTCACCCATCACCGAGACCACGAGGATCGGGATGTCGGCCAGACAGCCGTCTCTGCGCAGGGCGCGGATGGCCTCGCGGCCGCCCATGCCGGGCATGAGGATGTCCATGGTGATCAGGGCGGGCTTGCGCCGGGCGGCCAGGGCCAGCGCCTGCTCGCCGTCGCAGGCGGCATGAACGCCGTAGCCCTCCCGCTTGAGCAGCATGGAGAGATAGTCCCGGACGGACGGGTCGTCGTCCACCACCAGCACCAGCGGCCGGTCGATGGGATCGGCCGGGGGCAGAACCACGTTCATGATCGTACCGCGCCCCAGCCGGGATTCCGCCCAGATCCGGCCTTGGTAATGCTCGATGATCTGGCGGGAGATGGCCAGCCCAAGCCCGGTGCCGGACGGCTTTTCGGTCAGGGTGTCCCCCTTGTGCGCCTGATGAAACTTATCGAAAATCTGCTCAAGCTCCCGCCGTCTGATGCCCCGGCCCGTGTCCTCCACCCGCAGCCGGACCATGCCCTGCGCGTCGAGAGAGAGGTCAACCGCCACCTCGCCGAACTCGGTGAACTTGATGGCGTTGCTCAGCAGGTTCATGAGCACCTGATGGATGCGGTCCTGATCGGCGTGGACCAGCGGAACCGGGACCATGCGGCGAATGGTCAGGCGCACCTGGGGCTTGGGCGCGAGGAGCCCGCTGGCCGCGCCCACGGCCCGGTTGACGCACCCGGCCAGATCGACCTCGGTGAAGCGCCAGTCCTCCCGGCCGGACTCGATACGGCTTAAATCGAGCACGTCGTTGATCAGCCGGGTCAGCCGCTCGCCCTCGCTGCCGATGATCTCAAGGTTGGCCTGGATGCGCTCGCCAAGCCGCATGGCATCCTCGGTGTCGGCCAGGGGCATGAAGGCCCGGGTGAAGTCGCGGCGGATGATCTTGGAAAAACCGAGCAGCGAGGTCAGGGGAGTGCGCAGTTCGTGAGAGACCGAGGAGAGAAAGGCGGACTTGAGTTCATCAAGTTCCATGAGCCGCGTGTTGGCCTCGCGCAGTTCCATGGCCTTTTCCACGAGCACCTTGGTCCGCTCCCGCACCATATCTTCGAGGTTGGAATTCCTGGTGGTCAGCTTGTCGGCCGCGCGCTTGCGCTCGGTGATGTCGGTGACCACGACCACCGTCTCGCCCCGGCCGCTGCGATAGGTCTTGATGAGCGCCCAGCGGCCGTCGCCCAAGGGTTCGTCCACGGGCGGCCCGAGGGTGCGGTGCCGCTCAAGACGCTCCCGGACCCACGCTTCCTCGCGGCCCATGGCGTTGAGAAAGAGCCCGCTGTCGGCCACATGACGGCAGACCTGCTCTACGGTGGTGCCGGGCCGAAGCACCCGCTCGCCGTCGAGGAAAAACTCCTTGGCCATGGTGTTGGCGATGATCAGCCGCTCGCGATGGTCGTAGAGCAGGAAGCCCTCGGATATGGCGTCGATGGCCTCCACCAGCCTGTCGCTGGCCATGGCCGCCCGCCCCTCCAGGTCGTTGACCAGGGCGGTGATGCGGTGAGCCATGGCGTTGATGGAGTCCCCCAACCTGCCGAACTCGTCGTCGCTGTCCACCATGGCCCGAGCTTCGAGGTTGCCCAGGCTCAGTTCCGTGGCCGTGTTGCTCAAGAGCACGACGCTGCGGGCCACCGTGCTGTGGATGACGCTGATGATACTGGCCGCCAGCATCAGCGCCAAAAGTACCGAGGCGATGAGCACGGAGCGGGCCAGCGAGCTTGAACGGGCTATCTCCTTATTGGCGTCGCGCGCCCTGTCCGTGGCTGCAGCGGCCATCTGCCGGACCAGGGAGGTCAGCCGCAGGTACTCGCCCTCCATCTCGCCATGGGCACGGATGAAGGCTTGGTCCTCAACCCCCACGGCCCCTGCGAGATCCACGACCCTGGTGAAGAGGCTGCCGTAGCGCTCGATGGACGCGCTCAGTTCCTCCAGCCGGGCCGAGGTGTCGGCCGCGACATCGTCCGGCGCGTTGCCGAACCGGCCCATGTCCCGGAGCCATGCGGCATTGCGCCCGGCCTCACCGAGCCGCTGTGAGAACTCGGGCACATAGACCCGGCGAGCCCCGGCCAGACCGAGATCATTGATGCGCTGGCGAAAATCCCGCTCGGCCTGGCGCGCCAGTTGGAGCCGGGAATCCATCTCCAGGGCCAGCCGCTGCAGGCGCATGGAGTCGGCCACGATATCCCCGGCCTTCTTCTCCAGCGCGAAGAGGGCCGCCACCCCCACAGCCGCCACCAGCAAAATAAGGACAAGCATAGACCCGAGCGCCGCCGCGAACTTGCGAACGACCCCCATGGAACGCCATCTGGTTTCGAAAAAACAAAGAAGTTTCATGCCATTACGCCTGTGCGTCAGCCAACATCCCCACCGCCGGAGACAAACCCGCCAACGCAACCTCCCCAAGGCAGCATCGCCCGGCGACTGGTCGGTCACCGATGCGTCATCACCCCTAGACCATATAATAATGGATGTCCAGAGGCCCCGAGACCGTCGGACTTGCCAAGGCTGGGCAGGTGCAGTAATTCCTAGGACGCGGTCCGGGTACGCCCTGCCCCGCACCACGCCTGTGGAGCGAGGCAATGCCTTGACCGTCCAATTTCTCACCAGGAGTATACACCGCACATGTGTGGAATCGCCAGTTTTCTCAGCAACAGGCAGTGGACCGGAACCCCTGACACCGCGTGGCTCGATCATGTGGCCGACGCATTCGAGCAGGCCGTGTCCGGCCACGACCTCATGGAGGCGGCCGCCCCGCTTGCCGAACTGACCGAGCGTTTTTACGACCTGATGGCCTTTGGCCTGCACCTGCAACTGGTAGCCGACCCGGCCACCCGGCAACGCCTTGAAGCCATCCGCGACGCCATCCGCACCCAGCGCAACGCGGCGGCTGTCAAACTGGAGCAAGGCCCGCGCACCGACGCCCTCGAAGCCCTGCGCGAGCAGCTTGACGACTACCTCTGGCAGATCGACCAGGAAGTGCTGGCCAATGTGGCGCGCACCCTGGCTCTGATGCCGCCCGCCCTGGCCGCCGACACCACGGCCCGCGACCGCCACTTTCTGGCCTGGGGCATGGAGCTGGTGCTCGAATCCATCGACAAGCTTGAGGTACGCGGCCGCGACTCGGCCGGAGTGGCCGTGGCCTTCATCCTGCCTGCGGACATGGACCCCGAGCTGCGCCTCACCCCCGCCCAGAAGGCGGAGTTCGGCGACCGCTGCTCCATCGCCCACGCCGACACGAGGCAGGTGCTGGTGCGCAAGCTCGACGACGGCCGCACCGCTTGCCGCTTTCTCTACAAAGTGGCCCAGCTGGTGGGCCAACTGGGCGACAACGGCGCGGCCCTGCGCCGGTTCATCGTCGAGGACGAACTGCTCTGGACCATGGCCGAGGGATTCGAGACCCTGAACATCATCGCCCACACCCGCTGGGCGTCCAACGGCATCATCTCCGTGCCCAACTGCCATCCCGTGGACGGGCTGGTGGAAGGCGGCGTGTCCACCGGGCTCGAGAAGACCATGTTCGTGCTCAACGGCGATGTGGACAACTACCGCACCCTGGTGGAGGAGACCGTGGTCTCCAAGGGCGCATACATCCCGCCCATCATCTCCACCGACGCCAAGATCCTGCCCGTGCTCTTCCACATGGACGCGCCCGAGAACGGCGACGCAGAGGAGCGCTTCCGCAGCGTGCTCAAGCGGTGCGAGGGCTCCCTGGCCGTGGTCATGCAGAATCTGAGCGACTTCGACAGCCAGTTCCTGGCCCAGAAGGGCAGCGGCCAGAGCTTTTACGTGGGCCGCACCAATGACGGCTGGCTGGTGGCCAGCGAAGCCTACGGCATGGCTGCCAGGGCGCGCGCCTCCTACCCCATCGCCGTCCACCGCCAGGGCGGGGTCTCGGTCATCCTGCGCGACGACGACCCGGCCGACGCCGTGCCCATGGCCCGGTTCCTCGACTCGGGCGAATCCGTACCGCTGAAGGCCGAGAAAATAGAGATTTTCTCCCGCGACATCTTCCGGGGCGAGTACAATCACTACATCGAAAAGGAAGTCCACGAGGCGGCCGGATCGGTGCGCAACACGCTGCACGGCAAGTATCTCAAGCAGCAGGGGCGCGTGGCCTTCCTGCCCGAGGGGTTCGGCAACGGCCCGGGGCTGGTGGGCCGGTTCACCGCCGGGAGCGTACCCGTGCAACGCATCGTCTGCGTGGGCCAGGGAACTGCCGCGGTGGCCGCCATGGCCGTGGCCCGGCTGCTGCGCCGATCGCTGGCGGGCAGCGCCATCTCCATCGAGTCCTATACCGGCAGCGAGCTGGTGGGCTTCATGGGTGACGAGCGCATGGACGACGTGGTCCTGGTCCCGGTCTCCCAGTCCGGCACCACCACGGACACCAACCGCGTGGTGGACCTGTGCCGCGACCGGGGCGCCTGGGTCAA
>JBDRSO010000032.1:0-79103 GCA_043824835.1 Pseudomonadota bacterium
TGCATCAGTTCCAGGGGCGAGAGGGTCAGCATCTCGGGGTCGCCGGCCGAGGGGGCCATGGGATTGGGCAGCCCGGGGGTGTCGCCGGGCCGCAGGTAGCGCTGCACCCAGGTGTCGGCATCCAGGGCGTCCTGGGCGTCCACCTGCATCTCGATGTCGCGCCGGGCCTCAAGATCGTCGGTGGCGGCGTACTCGCGGCGCAGGGTGTCGACCCGCTCGCGCATCAGCGGCAGGGCGGTCCTGTGGATGAATCCGCCAAGGTGCAGCGGCGAGGGCTGGCCCGAGCCCACAAAGGCCTCGAAACCCTCCCGCGCCAGCCGGGGCAGGTCCAGTCCGAACTCGCGCCGGATGGACGCGCGGTGCTGGTCGTTGAAGGCCTCAAGCACGGCGTACAGGTACTTGCGCCGGTACATCGACGCCTCGCGCCCCAGGGCCATGAACTCGCGCACCGGGTCAGACTCCAGAAAGCGCAGATAGTCGCCCTGCTCGGTGAACCCCTTGGGCTCCCAGACAATGTTCACGAACCGGTCGCGGTGCTGGGCGGCCAACTCCACGCCCACATGCACCTCCACATCCATGATCCGGGCCGCCTCAAGCAGCTCCCGGGCCACATCGGGCCGCACGAAGTTGTAGTAGACCACGGTCAGCCGCCGGATGCCCTTGATCCAGGCGTCCATGATCAGGTGGGTGGGCGACTTGCGGCCCTTGGTATTGGCGTCGTGTACCCGGTCGTCAAAGGTGAGCTGATTCCACGCCTCGGGCATTTCCATCAAATGATACTTGGCCAACTGTGCCCGGATCATGCGCGGCCTGCCCGTGGCTGCCACGCGGAATTCATGGGCCAGCTTGAGCTGCTCCAGGCTGCCGCGCGGGGCGCGCACCAGCTCCTTCATGATCTGCAGGAGCACCCGGGCCGTGTTGCGCCGCATGAATCCTGTGGGCGCGGTCAGCACCTCGTCGCGCAGGGAGCGCAGGGTCTGGAGCCGCTCGCTGGCCCGCCCGGTCTCCAGCGAGCCGAGCAGGCTGACCACGGCATAGGCGATGCGCAGGTTGGCGGTGGAGGCCAGGGCCTTGATGCCGTTGGGATGCAGGAAGGGCTCAAGCAGCGTCTTGACGTCCCGGCCCTGCCTTCTTGCCGGGTCCAGCACGTCGTTGACCACGGCCAGCAGCCGATGGTCCGAGGGATCGAAGAAAATGCGGGGCACCCGAGGCAGCATGAAACACCCTTCTCCCGGCAGATCGACCGGGCGTAACCTGATTGTCGAAATTCTGTTCCTTGTTTCTCAATTCCAGCGATCCGCCTGAAATGTCAAGAAGAAGCTCCAAAGGACCCGTGGCCCGCCCCGGGTCTGGCCCTGCCTGCGGATGCCGCCGCCCGCCTGGGCCGGACAGACATGATAATCTTCCGGAGGGCGTTGTCCTTTGCTGAATATGTGAGTAATCATGACAGCGTGCAACCCTCGTTCCGGCGGGGACAATCAGCAAGGAGGACGCCATGCGCAAACCTGTCTGGGGAGTGCTTCTCTTGGTTCTTGCCTGCGCGCTGCCATACGCCCGGCCCGCCCTGGGCCAGGAAGCCGAAGACAAGGCACCCGGCCGCGCCTTGGCCATCCAGGCCACACGGGCCAAGCCCGAGGTACGCAGCACCACCGCCGACCACGGCAAGTTCGAGGCGCTGCATTTCGATGCCGAGAAGCAGAAGACCATGAAGCCCGAGGAGGTCACCCGGACCTGCCTTGGCTGCCACAATCTGGCGGCCCTGCAGTTTCATCAGACCATCCACTGGACATGGCGCGACACCGAGGGCCAGCCCGAGAACTTCGGCAAGGGGGCGCTCTCGGTCAACAATTTCTGAATAAACATCATCAGCAACGAGGCTCGTTGCACCTCATGTCACGCAGGCTACGGATGGCGGGACGGCACCTTCGACTTCACGGCTCAGGACAAGGTGGACTGTCTGGTCTGCCATGAGCAGACCGGAACCTACCGCAAGTTTCCCTCGGGCGCGGGCTATCCCGCCCCTTACATTGAAGGCCCCGACCAGCCGGGCACCCAGAAAGGCGTGCCCTTCCCTGGCGAGAGCACACCTTACTTCGCACCAGACTGGGCCCGGGTGGCCCAGAGCGTGGCCCGCCCCTCGCGCATGAACTGCGGCACCTGCCACTTCTACGGCGGCGGCGGCGACGCGGTGAAGCACGGCGACCTGGACTCCACCATGGGCCGACCGCCCAAGACCCTGGACGTCCACATGGGCACGCGCGAATCCGGCGGCCAGGACTTCACCTGCGTGCGCTGCCACACCACGCACAGCCACCACATTGCCGGGCGCATCTACGAGACCCCGGCCGCAGCCGAGCGCAAGAGCCTGCTCCAGGACGACCTGGGGGACAAAATCCTCTGCGAGTCCTGCCACGGCACCCAGCCGCACGACAGCGGCGGCATGTCCGACAAGATCAACGACCATACGGACACGGTTTCCTGCCAGGCCTGCCACATTCCCGAGTTCGCCCGCGCCCAGTCCACCAAGATGTGGTGGGACTGGTCCAAGGCCGGGCAACTTGTGGACGGCAAGGAAGTGGTCATGGGCCCGGACGGCAAGTCCGTCTTCGACAAGAAGAAGGGCGAATTCCGCTGGGAGAAGAACGTGATTCCTGAATACTACTGGTTCGACGGAACCCTGGACCACGTCACCGTGGCGGAACCCATCGACCCCACGGCCGAGGTCTGGCTGAACAGGCCCCAGGGCTCGGCCGACGACCCCAACTCGCGCATCATGCCCTTCAAGGTGCACCGGGCCATGGCCCCTTACGACAAGGTCAACAAGGTCATGGTCATCCCGCACCTGTTTCCTTTCAACAAGGACGACGATACCGCCTACTGGAAGGGATACGATTGGAACCGGGCCATCGAGGTGGGCATGGAAAAGGCCGGGCAACCATACAGTGGCGAGTACGGCTTTGTCGAGACCGCCTACGTCTTCCCCACCACCCACATGGTGGCCCCCAAGGGGGAGGCCCTGCCCTGCGAGGCATGCCACTCGCGCCAGAGTCGGCTGGCAGGCATCACCGAGGTCTACATGCCAGGCCGCGACACCTTCGCACTGGTGGACGCGGCAGGCTGGGTCGGCGTGGCCGGGGCCATCGTGGTCGTCATCGTCCACGGCCTGATGCGCTTCGTCTCCAGCCTGAAGCGAAAGGAGGAATAGCCATGTCGCACCAACCCCTGGTCAAGATATACCTGTATTCCAAGTTCGAGCGCTTCTGGCACTGGGTCCAGTCGGCGCTGATCATGGTGTTGCTGGTCACGGGCTTCGAGGTCCACGGCAGCTTCGCCTGGCTCGGCTTCATGGCCGCGGTGGACCTGCACAACACCATCGGCCTGACCTGGCTGATCCTGTTCGTGTTCATCGTCTTCTGGCTCTTCGTCACCGGCGAGTACAAGCAGTACATCCCCACCACCAGGAAGCTCCTGGAGGTGGCCCGCTACTACGCCTCGGGCATCTTCCGGGGCGAGCCACACCCGGTGCGCAAGAGCCGCATCGCCAAACACAACCCCATGCAGCGACTGACCTATCTGGGCCTGACCGCCGCGCTGCTGCCCGTGCAGATGATCACCGGCATGCTCTACTGGGGCTACAACGACTGGTCCGCCTGGGGGGTTGACGGGTTCCTCAGCCTCAAGGTGCTGGCCCTGATCCACCTCATCGGCGGGTTCGCCATCCTCATCTTCCTCATCATCCACGTGTACATGACCACCACCGGCCATACCGTGACCGCGCACATCGCGGCCATGTTCTCCGGCTGGGAAGAGGTGCCCGAGGACGAGGAAGTGGAGGAATGGGAGCGCATGCCCGAACGGCACTGACACGCGACCCGAAGAGAAACCACGATGGGGCCGGAACAACTCGTTTCGGCCCCATCCTTGCTTCCGGGAGGCCTTCCCCGCGTCTTCGGTTCAGACGCCGGATAGCCCTCGCCACTGGCGCAGGCCACCCGGCTATGGTACTTCGTGGAGACAGGGCGGGCCGCATCCCGCCGCAACGCCGAGCCGGAGGGAGCCCCATGAACGCCGCCAAGCTGAAGACCCGCATCATCATCGTCCTCGCCCTGATCGTGGCTGTCCAGGCGGTCTGGATCGCCCGGTCCCCGTCCCTGCCCGGCGATGGGCGGCCCGAGGTCGGCGAGGTACGCGTCAGCCCGGACCGCACCGCCATCGAGGTGGCCCTGACCAGCCCAGCCGACACCGCCTCGATCCCGGCCGACGAGACAGCCACCATCACCCCTGCCCTGGATGGCCGGTGGCGCTGGGCCAACCCCTACCTGCTCCGCTTCGAGACCCGCGCACCCATGCCCGAGGAAGCGGAATACACCGTGGAGCTGCTCCCGGCCCTGGACCTGTCGGGCGAGCGCACCTTCACCGTGGGCACGGGCGCCTTTGCCCTGACCGCCATCACCCTGTCCGAGCAGGCGGGCAACGCCCCGGCCAGCGCGGTCATCGCGGTCGTCCTCGAATTCACCGGGCCGGTCTCGCCCGAGAACATCCTGACCCATGCCCGGCTCGTCAACGAGGCGGACGGCAGCGAGGTTCCGCTTCGGGCCATGACCTCGTGGACCTCGCGCTACATGGAGCTGAGCTCGGACCCGGTGACCAAGACTCCTGAGGGCAGCACCTATGTCCTGACCGTGTCGCGCGCCCTGAAAAAGGCGGGCTCGGCCCTGTCCCTAAGCCGCGACGCCACGGCCTCCATCCCAGTGCGGCTGGACCCGGTCCTGGCCTATCGTGGGGCAGACGCATGGTCCTCGGCCACTGGCTCGGGCATCCGGCTGAGCTTTTCCACGCCCATGGACGCGCGCACGGCCGCCCCCTTTGTCTCCATCCGCCCCGAGGCGGGCCACACCCTGTCTGCCGATGGCGCGGCCCTGCTCCTCTCGGGCGGGCTCGCGCCCGGCACGCGCTACACCGTCACCCTGCGCCAGGGGCTCACCGCCGCCGACGGCGCCGTCCTGAACAACAACGAGACCGCCACCCTGAGCGTGCCGGACGTGACCCCGTCGGTTGATTTCGTGGGCACCGGCCTGTTCCTGCCCCCGGGCCGCAAGGCCGGGCTGGCGCTGTCCGTGGTCAATGCGGATCGAGTTGAGCTGCGCGTGGACCGGGTTTATCCCAACAACCTCTTCACCATGCTCGGCGACTACGGCAGCCGCCTCTTTGAGGACACCTGGGACTATGGCGGGGTGCCAGACACCCTGGGCGGCCGGATATTCGAGACCACCCTGCACGCCGAAGGCGAACGCAACGTCCCGGTGCGCCTGCCGGTGCGGCTCGACGCCATCCGCGCGGGCGAGCGCGGCCTGTTCCGGCTCAGCACGTCCATCCCGGGCCAGTCCGGGGTCCAGCGCTGGCTCGTCCTGACCGACATCGGCCTGACCGCCAAGCGCGGGGCCGAGGACTTCCTGATCTGGGCCGTATCCAACACCAGCCTGGCACCCCTGCCTGGCACCCGGCTGACCCTGATCAGCGACAGAAACCAGCGCCTCGGCTCTGCCGTGGCCGACGCCAACGGCTCGGCCCGGATCACTCTGCCGTCAGCCGGCGAAGGGAAAGGAGACAACGGCGAAACAGCCGAGAGGGGACCGGGCGCGCCCTTCATGCTCCTGGCCGAGCGCGACGACGATTTCGCCTTTCTCCTGCTCTCGCGCGCAGCCGTGGACACCACGGGCCTGGACGTGGCCGGGGCCCAGACGCCCGCATCCGGCCTGCGCGCCTATCTTTACGGCGAGCGCGACCTGTACCGCCCGGGCGAGACCGCCCAGGGCATGGCCGTGGTCCGCAGGGACAACCTGACCATACCCGCCCCCATGCCCCTGACCCTGGTCCAGCGCGACCCGCGCGGCCGCGAGGTGCGCAAGCTGCGCCTGGACAGCGGCCCGGCCGGGGCCGTGCCCTTTGCCCTGGACCTGCCCGGCTACGCCCTGACCGGCACCCACGCCCTGGAGCTGCTGGCCGGCGACACCGTCATCGGCTCAAGCCCCCTCAAGGTGGAGGAGTTCGTGCCGGACCGGATCAAGGTGGCGGTGACCACCCCGGCCGATGCCGTTGCTCCGGGCCAGGAGATCAAGGCCGATGTGAGCGCCGAGTACCTCTTCGGCCCGCCTGCCTCGGCCCTGCCTGTCGCGCTGCGCGTTCAGCTGCGCCCGGCTCCGTTCACGGCCCGGGGATATGAAGACTATCACTTCGGCGACCCGGACGCTCCCTTTGCTCCCCTGGAAATATTCTCCGAATCCGCCGATCTCGACGAGGCGGGCCGCGCCGACTTCACCATCGCCATCCCGTCATCCCTCCTTCCCCCGGCCGCCCTGGAGGCGATCATCCTCGCCCGGGTCAGCGAGGCGGGCGGGCGCGGGGTCACGGCCCGCAAGCGGGTAGTGGTCCACCCCCACCCCTTCTACCTCGGCCTGCGCCAGATGGAGCGCAAGGGCCTCGACCCGGGCAAGCCCGCCACCTTCGACTTCGTGGCCGTGGACGCCGACGGTCAGGCAGCGACCCACGGCCCCCTCGCGGCCCGGCTCTATCGCGACCGCTGGCGCACGGCCGTGCGCCTGACCCCCTCGGGCGGCTACCGCTACGAGTCGGTCAACGATCCCGAGCTGCTGGCCGAGCAGGCCATACCGGCCGGGACCGGCGCGGGCTCCGTGACCTTCACCCCGCCCGACCACGGCAGCTACCGGGTGCGCGTGACCCCGGCCGACCCCGCTGCCTCGGGCGCGGCAGGTGTGGTCGCCTTCTTCTGCGGCGGCTGGGGTGACTCGCCCTGGGCGCTGGAAAACCCCGCCCGGGTGGAACTGGTGGCAGACAAGGACCACTATCTGGCCGGGGAAAACGCCCTCATCCAGATCCGCGCGCCCTTCCCCGGTCGACTGCTGGTGGCCGTGGAGGGCCGCTTTGTCAACGACGTGCGCGTGGTGGAGCTTGCGGGCAACACCGGCGAAGTCGTCATCCCGATCCGCCAGACTTTCGGCCCCAACGTCCATGTCACGGCCCTGCTGGTGCGCAAGGCGTCGGACGTGGACGAGGGCTCGGTGGGCCGCGCCTTCGGGGCCATCCCCCTGCTGGTGGATACCGGTGCCAACCGGCTGGACGTGACCGTGGACGCCCCGGCCGAGGTCCGGCCCGAGGCCGAGCTTGAACTGGCAATCCGCCTGCCCGGCGATATGAGCCCCGGCGCGCTGGTGACCATCGCGGCCGTGGACGAGGGCATCCTCCAGCTCTCGGGCGCGGGCGACCCTGACCCCTTCGGCTTCTTCCACGCCCGCCGCGCCCTGGGCGTGACCAGCTACGACACCTTTGCCATGCTCTATCCCGATCTGGCCCGGGTTCTGGGCGCGGCTGCGGCAGGCGGCGGCATGGACCTCGCGGCCGAGAGCCAATTCATGCGCACCGAGTCCATCCGCCGGATCACACCCGTGGCCTTCTGGTCCGGGCCTCTCTCCGTGGGCGGGGACAACACCGTGCGCTGGCGCGTGACTCTGCCCGACTTCCAGGGCGCGCTGCGCGTGGTGGCCGTGGGCCTCGACGGCAAACGGTTCGGCACGGGCCGGGCCATGGTCCGGGTGCGCTCGCCCCTGGCCGTGACCCCCACCCTGCCGCGCTTCATGGCCCCGGGCGACGAGATCGAGATGCCCGTGACCGTGCGCAACGATCTTGACGCGGACAGCGCCGCCATCACCCTGACTGTCTCGGCCTCGGGCGCGCTGACCACCACGGCCGAGCCGCTGACCCTCGACCTGAAGCACGGCGAGGAGCAGACCGTGTACGTGCCGGTCTCGGCCCTGCCCGGCCCGGGCGGCGACGGCACGGTCACGGTGACGGCCACTGGCTCGCCGACAGGCACTGGCTCAAGTTCGGGCACTGGCTCGGGTCCAGGCACAATCGAAACGCGCCGGGTGGTCACCCACCTGCCTGTGCGACCGGCCGCGCCCATGCGCCGCGAGCTGGCCTTTGGCGCGCTGGACACGCCATCTGGCGAGCTGGTCCCGGCAGCCCGGGGCTTTGTGCCCGGCACCGCGACCCGCTCGGTCACCCTTGGCGGGCTGCCCCTGGCCCGGTTCGCGGGCAGGCTCGAAAACCTCATGAAATACCCCTACGGGTGCGCCGAGCAGGTGGCCTCCCAGGCCCTGCCCCTGATCCGATTCGGCGATCTGGCCCGCGAGTTCGCACCCTCCCTGGCGGGCGAACGCGGCCCGGCCTTCATGGTCCAATCAGCCATCATGCGCCTGCAATCCATGCAAACGGACAACGGCGGATTCGCCCTGTGGCCGGGCGGTAACGAGGATTCTGGCTGGGTGAGCGCGTACGTCACCCTGTTCCTGGTGGAGGCGGCCCGGGCTGGCTACGGTTCGCCGGGCATGACTGGCCGCGCCCTGGAGCGCATGGCCGAGCTGGCCGCCTCACGCCCGGCCGACCCCGCGGTGGCCGCCCTGGCCCTCTACGACCTCGCCCTGGCAGGCCGCCCGGACCGGGGGGCCATGGACGAGCTGCGCGACAGGAAGCCCGGCCCCCTGCCCGATCTGGCGCGCACCCTGCTGGGCTCTGCCTATGCCCTGGCCGGTGACATGGACTCCTTCAACGGGCTGCTGGCGACCCGGCCCCAGGCAGGCGAGGGACGCCAGCCGGGCGGGGGCATGGGCTCGGGCCTGCGCGACGCGGCCCTGATGCTCCTGGCTTTGGCCGAGGCCGCGCCCAGCGACCCCCTGGTGCCGGAACTGGCCGCAGACGTGGCCCGGCGCATGACCGCCCCGGACTGGGGCACCACCCAGGAGAACGGCCTCGCCTTCGCCGCCCTGGGCAGGACCCTGGCCGGGATCGACCCCGCGCCCCTGACCGGCCGCCTCGCCGCCGGGGACTGGACCGCGGACTTTGCCGATGCGGCCAGCGTGACCCTGGACACGGACGTGGCCGACGCGCCCCTGACAGCCGACCTCGGCGCGCACAACGCCACCGTCTACTGGTCTGTGGTCACCCGGGGCGTGCCCCTGCCCGAAAGCCTCGCGCCCGTCAGCCAAGGCCTTGAGATTCGGCGCACCTTCCTCGACAGGACAGGCGCGATCGTGGACATGACCAGCCTGCCCCAGGGCGCGCTGGTGATCATGAAGACCGAGGTGCGGTCAGTAATCGGTGGGGTGGAAAACGTGGCTGTCCAGTGCCTGCTGCCAGCGGGCCTTGAGGTGGAGAACCCGCGCCTTGAGACCACCGAGACAGCCCCCCTGGCCCGTGACGACGAGCTGCCCCTGTCCGGCCACCAGGACCTGCGCGACGACCGGGTGCTCTTCTTCACCGACCTGCCCCGCCCGGGCTGGCATGCGGGCTACACCCAGCTGCGGGCCGTGACTCCGGGCAGCTTCGCCCTGCCCCCGGTCCAGGCAGAGGCCATGTACGACCCGGACATCACGGCCTCGGACGCGCCGGGCCGCATGGCCGTGACCAGACAGCCCTAGCCCGGCATGATCGGACTGGCGCGACGGCTCGGGCAGGCGGCCCGCTCGGTGCGGCTGCCCTGGCCTCAGGGGACGTGGGCACGGCTGGCCCTGATTTCGGCTGGCCTGATGCTGGCCGCGCCATTGGCGTTCCTGGCGCTGAGCGCGCTCTTTCCGCTCCCGGCCGGGTGGCTCGACGCGCCCTCGGGAACCCGGCTGCTGGACCGCTCCGGCACCGAGCTGCGCCGCTTTCCGGCCAGCGACGGCCAGTGGCGATTCCCGGTGACCCTGGACGAGGTCTCGCCCGCCCTGGTCACGGCCCTGGTGGAGTCCGAAGACCGCTGGTTCTTCGTCCACCCGGGCGTCAACCCGCTGGCCGTGATTCGCGCGGCCTGGGCCAACGCGGTCTCGGGCCGGGTGGTGTCGGGCGCGTCCACCATCCCCATGCAGCTGGCACGCATGGCCGACCCTGGCCCGCGCACCCTGGGCCGAAAACTGATCGAATCCTTCCGCGCCCTGCAACTGGGCCTGACCCGCTCCAAGACGCAGCTGCTCGAAGCGTACCTCAACACCACGCCCTTTGGCGGCAATATCGTGGGCGTGGGCGCGGCCGCGCGCATCTATTTCGGCAAGCCGCCGGACCGGCTCTCCCTGGGCGAATGCGCCCTGTTGGCCGTGCTGCCCCGTGCGCCCAACCGCTACGATCCCTCGCGCCACCCCGAAGCGGCCATGACTGTGCGCGACCAGGTGCTGACCCTGCTGGCCCAGCGCAAGGCCGTGGACGCAGACGAAGCAGCCCGGGCCATGCGCCAGCCCATGGTGGCCCAGCGCAGGCCATCGCCCATGCTCGCCCCGCATTTTTGCCTGCTGACCCGCGCCCGGCTCGGGGCCGAGCCGGTCATCCACACCTCCCTGGACCTCGCCCGCCAGCGGACCGTGGAGCGGCTGCTGGCCCGCCATGTGGAGCGGCTGCGCGACCTTGGCATCGGCAACGGCGCGGTGGTGGTCCTTGACCGGACCAGTCGCGAAGTCCTGGCCATGGCCGGGTCGGCAGACTTTGCCGACGACCACCGCCAGGGGCAGGTGAACAACGCGCTGGCCCCGCGCTCGCCCGGCTCCACCCTCAAGCCCCTGCTCTACGCCCTGGCCTTTGACCGGGGCCTGGCCGTGCCCGGCTCGCGGCTGCTGGACGTGCCCGTGGACTACGCCGGATACGCGCCCGAGAACTACTCCGGCACCTTCTCAGGCCGGGTGACCACGGCCGAGGCCCTGACCCGATCCCTCAACGTCCCGGCCGTGCGCCTGCTGGCCAGCACCGGCCTGCGCGACTTCCACGCCCTGTTGCGCCAAGGGGGGCTTGAGACCATCGACCGACCGGCAACAAGCTACGGCCTGCCCCTGGTCCTTGGCGCATGCGAGGTGCGGCTTGTGGACCTGACCAATATCTACGCCACCCTGGCCCAGGGCGGGGAGCACCGCCCCTGGCGGGTCACGCCTCCGGCCATGCCCGAGGCCGGGTCAAGCGAATCGTCTGGCTCGGGCGCAGCGTCTGGGCCGAGCGCACAGCTGTTCTCGCCCGAGGCGGCCCGGGTGATAGCGACCATGCTCACCGAGGTGACGCGGCCCGACATGCCCGACTCCTGGCGGCTGACCCGCGATCGACCGGCCGCGGCCTGGAAGACCGGCACATCCTTCGGCCACCGCGACGCCTGGGCCGTTGGTTTTGGCCCGACCCTGGCCGTGGGCGTGTGGGTGGGCAACCCGGACGGCACGCCCATCAAGGGCATCTCTGGCGCAGCCCACGCCGGGCCGCTCTTCTTCGACGTGCTGCGCGCCCTGGATGAGCCGGGCCGTGACCTGCAGCTGCCCGAGACCCCGGCCCTGCGCAGCGTGACCCTGTGCGCCACCAGCGGCCTGCCCGCCGGGCCGGACTGCCCGGCAACCGTCGAGAGCCCGGCCGGGCCTCCCCTGGCCCTGCCCCGCTGCGCCGAACACCGCCGGGTGCTGGTGGATTCGGCCACCGGGCTGCGCCTGGAGGGCAGCTGCCTGACCGCACCCGTGCCCGGCGGCCGGGCCGTGGCCAGGGTGGTGGAGACCGTGCCGCCCGAGCTGGCCGCCTGGCTGGCGGCCCAGGGCAAGCCCGTGCCCGGCCCGCCCGCCCTCTCGCCCCTGTGCCCGGATGTGCCCGAGGGCCGTGGTCCGATCATCCTCTCCCCCTCGCCAGCCACCCCCTACGTCATGCGCCACGATGCGCCAACCCACCACCAGCAGGTGGCGCTACGGGCCGCGCCCGCCGACCCGGGCGACTCCCTGTGGTGGTACGTGGGCGGCCGCTTTGTGGGCGTCCTGCACGGATCGCCATACGATCATGGCAACGAAAGCGAAGACGGATCAACCACTGTTACGAGCAACAATCCTGGTCACGAACCGGCTGTTCTCTTCTGGCCCATGGCTCCGGGCGAGCACCGCGCCTCGGTCACGGACAGCCAGGGGCGGACATCGTCCGTCTCTTTCCGCGTTCTGGGCCGCATGGCCCCCTGACCCGCGATCACCGCAATCACCGCGACCCGCACGACCATCGCGCAGCACGAAAAGGAGCGCGGCCATCTGGCCGCACTCCTTTGGTGATATTCTGGGAAAAAAAGGGCTACTGGGTGGCGGCCATGGGCTCGTCAGGCTTGGAAATCACGACCATGTTGCGGCCGTTGTGCTTGGCCTTGTACAGGGCCTTGTCCGCCTTGACCAGCAGGTCGTCGTCGCGGGTCAGGGCTCCGGCCTCCACCGAGGCCACGCCGATGGACGCCGTGACCGAGAACTCGTGCCCATCAAAGGCGAACACGCTGGACTGGATGGATTCGCGGATGCGCTCGGCCAACTTCCAGGCTGCCTCCTCGCTGGTGTGGGGCAGCAGGACCACGAACTCCTCCCCGCCGTAGCGGGCCGCAAGGTCCGTGGTACGGAAGGTCTCGGTGAGAATCTCGCCCACCTTGCGCAGGACCATGTCTCCCGCCTTGTGACCAAAGGTATCGTTGACCTGCTTGAAGTGATCGAGATCGACCATGAGCAGCGAGAGGTCGTGATTGTAGCGGCGGCGGCGCTTGATCTCGTAGACAAGGCGCTCATCAAAGGAGTGGCGGTTGGAGATGCGGGTCAGGCCGTCGCGATCGGCCCGCATCTTGACCTCCTTGAAGGTCAGGGCGTTGCGCAGGGCCAGCCCCAGGTGGTTCACGGCCGAGCGGAAGGTCTCCACCTGGTCGCGACCCAGCCGGTAGTCTGGCTCGCACAGCAGCACCAGGGCGCCAAAGGTCTCGTGGGCTGCGGTCAGGGGCATGGTCACCACCCTGCCGTCGCCAGGGGCCAGCGAAAATTCCGGCCGTCGGGCCGGATCGGTATGCATGACGGTAAAGCCGTTGACCGGCCCGCCCCCTTTTTCCGCAGCCACAGCCATGAGGTGTTCCACCCACTGGCTCTCGGTCCCCGGGGCAGTCTTGCCGTTGAGGAACATCTCCACATCGGCCACCTCAGAATCCGGCTGCCGGGTCCAGAACACGGCGTGCAGCAGCCGCACCGGCACGACAAGACCCAGGGTGTCCTTGGCATTGAGCAGGATGGTGGCCGGGTCCAGACTCTCGGTGGCCGAAGCCAAAATCCTGTTGAGAAACATGAGCTGATCGGTCTTGCGCGCCAAAAGCTCGCGCTCAAGGAGAATTTCCTCGGTCATGCGGTAGATGTCGGAATACATGCTCGTCACTTCCCTGGCGCGGAACACGGCGTCCTGCACCTTGGGCCGGGTCAGCGGCGTGCGGACCACGGTCAGGAACCCCTCGGCCAGAACGGCTTCCATCTCCTGGGGCTCGTCCTGAGGCTCCTGGATGAGGATGCGCTGGGTGTTCTCCTGGGCGCGGTACTCCTGACGCCGATGCTCGGGCAGGTTCAACCACACTGACAACGGCACCCAGACTGCGCAGGGTTTTTCCTCCTGGTCCAACTCGCGAGTCTGCGGCAGGGCGTCCGAGGCGAAGTTGCGCAGGTGGAAGCCCGGCCCCACGCCCTCGTCGATGCGATCCGCCAGCTCCTGGTCAAGGCCCAGGCCCCACATGAGTTCGGGCCGCCGGCCCCGCTTCATCGTCTGCTTGCGCATGTCTCCATCTCTCCTTGCAGTCAAAATACCGACGCATGACACGTCCGCACCGGAGAATGAGCAAAAACGGGGCCAAATGTGATTTTGCCCGCGCCAACTGTCGCTATCAGTCTCGTTTTAAAGGGATTTCATAGCCGCCACCACGAACCAGCCTCTCCTGCGCGGCAGAAAGTGCCGAGGCGACGAGATTCTGGCATCACTGTCAAAGCCATTGACAAACAGGGGCAATACGGTTTTGACCTACATATGTCCGAATCCAAGCGCATCTGGGCCACGCTGGACCCGTTCTACGAGCCCGGGCCGGTGCTGGGCCGCAAGGTGGCCAACACCAAGTTCCTGCGCGCGCTCCTGGCCGCAGACCCCTGCGACGAATACCGCTTCTTCCTGGGCGACGCCGGACAGGCCGACGGGCTGCGCGCCCACGTGCGCAAGATCGCGCCGGACATGCTCGACGCCGGAAGGGTCCGCGTCCTGGACCGCCGCGAGCTGCCGCGCGCGCTGGCGACCGAGCCGGTCCACTGCATGCACCTGTCGGACTGCATCACCAGCCAGCCCCATGCCGCAGCCCTGCGCAACCGCTACAGCCGCGACATCTTCCCCATCACCGGCACCATCCACTCCCTGAGCTACTCCACCTTTGGCACGCAGTTCCTGCGCCACCTGTGGGCCGGGACCACTCGACGCGACGCCATTGTCTGCACCTCGGAGCCAGGGCGGGAGGCAGTGCGCCGCTTCTTCGACTGGCTGCGCCAGGGCTACGGGCTGGACCCGGAACGCTACCCAGAGCCGCAACTGAAGCGCATCCCCCTGGCCGTGGACACCGACGAGCTGTGCCCCGGCGAACCCCGGAGCGAGGTCGGCCCGGTGCGCCTGCTCGTGTTCGGCAGGATCTCGCACCATTCCAAGATGGACCTGCTGCCTCTGCTGCGCGCCCTGCACCGGCTGGTCCGGGCGGGCATGGACCCGACTGCGGTGGAGCTGGTCCTGGCCGGATGGGTGGACGACGGCGACGACTTCCTGCCCACCCTCAAGGACCTGGCGGCCAATGCGGGCATCCCCCTGACCATTGTGGCCAGACCGAGCGAGGCGGAAAAGGTCGCCCTGTTCCGCAGCGCCGACATCTTCGTGTCCATCGCCGACAATCCCCAGGAGACCTTCGGCATCACCCTGGTCGAGGCCGGGGCGTTCGGCCTGCCCGTCATCGCCTCTGACTACGACGGCTACCGCGACATCGTGGTCTCCGGAGAAACCGGACTGCTGGTGCCAACCATCGGCCCGGACCGCACTGACGACATCGACCTGCTGGCCCCGCTCACCTACGACAACCAGTACCACCTGCTGCTGGCCCAGCGCACGGCCGTGGAGATTCCGGCCCTGGCCGATGCGCTGAAAACGCTCATCGACTCGCCCGACATGCGCCGGGCCATGGGCGCGGCCGCACGGCGGCGCGTGATGACCGACTACTCCTGGCCCGTGGTCATCGAGCGCCATGTACGGCTCTGGGACGACCTGTGGCGGGAGCCAGTGGACCCCGCCCCCCTGCGCGAGGCCCGCCACCCCCAGGCCATGCCCTACGCTGAACTCTTCGGCCACTACCCCTCCCGCACCCTCGACCCGGCCTTCATGGTCAAGCCCGGGGCCACGGGCGAGGCCTTCTATCGCGGCCGCGACTTCCCCCCCCTCTATTGCGGCCTGACCGGGACCATCGACCCGGAGATCGCGCGCAAACTCGTGTTCCTCGCCCGTAAATCCATTGACACCGCCAGCCTGATACGCAACCTTGTGGACTCGGTGCCCGGCATGGATCATGTTGCGGCCGCCAGCCACGTGCTCTGGTCTCTCAAGCACGACATACTGGAACGAATCTGAAGCGCGCCCCGTCCGCTCCGGCCCTGTCCGCCAAAGACAGGCAGGCAATCCGGCCGCACCCGGCCCGGGCGCTCATGAGCCGGAAAATCCGGCTCCCAAACAGTTGGAGGCAGTAGGAATGAAAGCATTGAGGGCTGCACGCATGGAGCGGTGCATCGGCTGCCATTCGTGTTCGCTGGCCTGCGCGCGGCAGGTCCACTCGTTCTTGTCGTGGAACAAGTCGGGCATCCGCATCGCCTCGTCGGGCGGGCTGTCCACGGGTTTCGAGGCCAAGCTGTGCCTGGCCTGCAAGCCCGCGCCCTGCGCCAAGGCCTGCCCCACCGGCTCCATGGCCCAGCGGCGCGACGGCGGAGTCATCCAGAAAAAGAACCTCTGCATCCGCTGCGGCGAGTGTGCCAAGGCCTGCCCGGTGGACGCCATCTTCCTCGATCATCAGGTCAACCCCTATGTCTGCATCCACTGCGGGCGCTGCGTGGAATTCTGTCCCCACGATTGCCTTGAAATGGAGGAGCTGCCAAAGACGCCCAAGGACAAGGGGGACTCTGATGATTAGAGACTACTTCCGCATCATGAAGGTGGACCTGACCACGGGCAAGGCCACCCTGCTGGAGCGTCCCGGCCGCGACCAATACCTCGGCGGCACCGGCCTTGCGGCCATGCTTTTCGAGGAGTTCGGCCACATGGACAGGGACTGGGACGACCCCGAGCAGCCGCTGATCTTCACCATCGGCCCCCTGACCGGCTACTACCCGCTCATGAGCAAGACCTGCTGCGCCTTCCGCTCGCCCTATCACAACCAGTACGCCGAGAGCTACGCGGGCGGCAAATCCGCCCTGTCGCTGCGCTTTGCGGACCTCGACGCCCTGGTGGTGGTCGGCAAGGCCGCGCGCCTGTCCGCCCTGTGCGTGGGCTCGCGCCGGGTCGAGACCCGCGATGTGGATTACATGCGCGGCTTCGACGCCCTGCGCACCGGCCGCATTGTGCGCAAGCTCTTCCCGGGCTCTGGCCGCCGCTCCATCCTGCGCATCGGCCCGGCCGGAGAAAACCTCTCGGCCTACGCCTGCATCAACGTGGACACCTACCGCCACTTCGGCCGCCTGGGCGGCGGCACGGTCATGGGTTCCAAGAACCTCAAGGCCATCTGCATCCTGGGCGACCGGGGCTTTGACCTGCCCGAAGGCAAGGCATATTCCACCCTGTACAAGGACATCTTCAAGCAGCTGACCACCACGGAGATGATGTCCAAATACCACGGCCTGGGCACGGCCGTGAACATCAACCCCCTCAACGAGCTGAAAAGCCTGCCATGGAAAAACCTCCAGCAGACCAGCAGCCCGCTGGCGGACAACATCTCGGGCGAGCGATTCGCCAAGGACACCCTGCTGCGTAGCGCGGCCTGCGCGGGCTGCCCCGTGGGCTGCATCCATGTGGGTTTCGTGCGCGAGCAATTCCAGGCCAACAACCAGTACCTCTACCGGCAGGTGAGCTACGACTACGAGCCCATCTTCGCCTGCGGCGGCATGCTGGAGATCACCGAAGCGCCCCAGGTGCTCCGCCTGCTCGACGTCATCGAGAAGGAGGGCCTGGATGTCATGTCCACGGGCGTGGCCCTGGCCTGGGCCACCGAGGCGCTGGAAAAGGGCGTCATCTCCCGCGACGAGACCATGGTGGACCTGACCTGGGGCAATGTCGATGCCTACATGCAGGGCACCGAGATGATCAGCCGCCCGCCCAACGAATTCTACCGGCTGCTGGCCCAGGGCGCCATGAAGTGCGCCCAGAAATTCGGCGGGGCTGACTTCGCCTGCGTGCTCGGCCAGGAGATGGCGGGCTATGCCACGGGCGAGGTCTTCTTCGTGTCCGAGGCGCTGGGCTTCCGCCACTCGCATCTCGACTCGGGCGGCTACGCCTACGACCAGAAGTACGAGGACAAGAACGTGACCCGGGCGCTGGACTTCCTGGTCAACGACGGCCGCGAGCGCATCGTGCTCAACTGCATGGTGGCCTGCCTGTTCTCGCGCGGGGTGTACAAGGACGAGCTGATGGCCCAGGCCATGGAGGCCGTGGGCTACGGTGCCCTGAACGACTCGCTGTCCGCCATCGGCGACAGGGTGCAGCGGCTGCGCTGGCGGCTGCGCCTGGGCATGGGCTACGACCCGGCCAAGGTGGTCATTCCCAAGCGCTACACCGAGGTGACCACCTGGAAAGGCCCCATCGACACCGAGTACCTGGAGGCCCTGCGCACCGGCTACGCGGCCCGAATCATGGAAATGGGCGCGCCGCTGCCCGAAACCGAGGAGTAACGGCGCCAAAATTCCCCCAAACGCCAAAAAAGAGGTTGCCAACCCCGGCCCATTTGGGTAAATCCCACTTCTCGACCGCGTGCTCGGGTAGCTCAGTCGGTAGAGCAGGGGACTGAAAATCCCCGTGTCGGCAGTTCAATTCTGTCCCCGAGCACCATAGAAATCAAGCCCTTGCGAAATGTTTCGTAAGGGCTTCTTTCTTGCCCTCTTTGATTCCTACACATTTTCCTACACATCTGCCTTAAGACGGGGTGCCCAAATCCTCACCCTTTCTGCAGGGTGAATAAATTTTTGCCCAGCAACCCTGAAAACCGGGAAGCACTGGGAAACCAGAGGACAACAAGGGAAAAGGCTGAAATAATGCAATAATTTGTTTTTCTATGAGATTATGTGTGCTATGCTTCCTCCATCAATACTTGTGGAGGGTTCCATGGATAGGGCTTTGAACTTTTTTGATGGCGAAGAGTATGAAGGAAAGGAGTTGTTGCTACTAGACAACCCCAGGGCTTATAAATGGGTTTGTACTATCTGTGGAATATTATTAATTCCAGTTGCTTGTGACAAAAACAAAAAGGAGGAGTACAAACGCTCCCCTCATTTTCGAGTCGCGGGACAAGGAAAAACTCATAGCTGCGGAATAGATGGAAGAGATGTTGCGGTGCGCAGAGGACAAAAAAAATCCATTCTCAAAGAGGATGGGCTAGTATTTCCTGTTTATTCTAAGCTCATTCTAAAAAACAAGCGTAAGTATGTCTCCGCTCCCGAAGCAAACGTGGCAGCGCCAGCGTCTGACACATATCTGCCCAAAAGAGGACGGAGCGATAGCAACCATGACGGGCACAACTCAACCGCAGGAACGATTTGTCCGATTTGCAAACAGTACGCCGATTTTCCTAAAGACCGAGGGTATCCCCTCGAGCTCCCTGGAGTCCAAGGCAGCTCATACTTTGAATGCTTTCAGCCGGGGCGGTTCATTCATGAAGGGAGGTATTGTGGCAAGAAGCTCTATGTCTTCCAGATTTCATATCAGCGAGGCTTGGAGCCAAAACAGGCGGTGAATCAGATCGTAGTTCACTCCTATGAACACTATGGACCCCGAGACAATTCTGTTTATTTTGAGATTATTATCGACACACAAGCGTGGACAGAGCATGCACGCAGCAGATTGTGGAATCTTGTGCAGAACACAAAGAACGAATTTGACATTCAGAGAGGGCTCTATCCATATTTGTTTGTGTTAGGTGAACAAGATCAAGTTTTATTGAATCGAATCAAGTGTGACGACATACGCTGTGTTTTCAGCATGGCGACCAATTACCTTTGGCCAAAGTAAAATTATTTCGCAGGCACTGCAAAGGTAACGTGGCATTGTTTGAGATGTTTACTTGAATTTTGCAATACGTCTCACCTTGTTGTTGAAAAAAACGCGTATATGTGGCTCACTGAACCTGTATATCTATTTCCTATCAGCAAATAGACGCGGAGGGAACGCCCTTGTCAGACAAACAACAATGCAACCGCCATCCTGAACTTGCTGCATTCATTGCAGGTTTAGACTGGGATCAACGCCAGCATCTTAACAAAATGGATGATTGGGTTGAGCGGTATCTATATATTGGAGGATTGCTTAAGGAAGAGTGGTTTTCGGGACCTATTTCATGGGATCTGTCGTCTACACCGGAAGAAATCTGGGCGAATTTTAATTCACCCCAGTTTGCCCTCATGCTAATGAGAATGCATGAGGAAGGACATCCTGTTTTCAAACTTAGAAAACGTCTAAACTCTGAGGCTGAAAAGCTGTTGTCTGGATGGAAGCCAATATCATTAGAAACATCAAAAAAGATTGATGACACCTTATCGCAAGCTTTTACTAATTGTGGAGCAGAATACGAGCAAGGAAAAATTGATATCCATAATGCATTTAATGAAGCTGCTCAGACTATTTGCCTCCTCCCCTTAGCTTTGCTTGACGAGGGATGGTATCTTTTATTCAGAAATGAAAGAATGTTTTGTTGTTTTGCTTACCTATTCGACTCCAGGTTGGCACCATATATAGATATTGTTTTAACAAAAGAAGTAGAAAAGCGTTTTGCAGACTTGATTGATGAATATATGGAATTATACCCGCACAGGAAGGGAATATTTATTCGAATGAAAGAGAATTATGAGAATGAGCGATTCGAAGAATTTATCCTTTCTGCTTTTGCCCAAATTGACGGCTGTGCGAACGAAGACTTTGGATGTAGCCCTTTCACAAAGGATAAAGACATCCCCAAAATAGTAAAAAAAATCAATAAAGTTTTTAAGGAGCACGATCAGGCCCTTTTGAGTCAGTTTCTCCTTCTCTACCATGTGAGTAGCCTTTTCAAATGCTACAAGCAGAATAAAGGCAATCTTTCTTACCCCAGCCGACATGGTGTAATGCATGGATTGCAGTTGAATTATGGGACACGAACAAATTGTATGAAAGTGATGAGCTTTGCTGGGTATATGATCGAATGTATCAAAATGGCTCGCTCTAAAAAATTCCGATAGTAATCAATCCAATTCAGTAATACTGCCGAATATATCCGAACGCCTTGTCGAACAAATCCTGGTCCTTAACTTGGTACTTCACGTAAATCACCTTGCGCAGGGCCTTCTGGACCTCACGCTCTCCGGCCTTGGTATTTTGCCATCCGGGGAACCGGACCAGGCGCACGATCTCGTCGATGTCGGTTACGACCCGCTCGACCACCATCGGCGTCTTGCCGTTCTTCACCTCGGCAAATAGCTCAGTCAGGGCCGCTTTGGCCTTGGCCTGTTCATCGACCGGGTCCACCTGCTTCTCGGCCTGGACGACCTCCTTGGCCAGGGTCAGCAGCTCCTTGAGGAAATCAAGGCTGTGGAGCAGGCCCTGTTCGTGCCTCTCTTTGAGCTTCTCGAGGCGTTCACCCAAGGCGACAAACTTCGGATTGTCCTTGTGCTTCCGTAGGCGGGCGATGAGCTTGATCTCGATCTCCCTGGATTTCTTGTCCGGGTCCTTGGCATCGAGCAGCCCTTGGAGAACCTCGGCGTCCATCACCAACGTGTCCAAATCGTCGCGCACCGTCTCCAGGTGCACGTTCTCATGCACCAGCTCAATGGTCTTGGCTCCCAGGGCATGCCAGAGCAGCTTGCCGTTACCGCTTGGCGGCTTCACCGACTCATACACCTGGGTCAACCACTTGTAGTCCTTTTCATAGGGGCCAAGACAGGTATCAGGAGACAGCGCCTCCCACAGACGGGAAAGCACCGAGTATTCTGCAGCGAACTTGTCCCGGGTCTCGTTATCCGGTAGGCAATCCTGCGCCGCGATCAACCCTTCGTAGCCGCCAACGGTGCGGTCAACTCCCGGGAAGAACGCCAGACATCTCGTTACCACACCGGGCAGCTTTTTCTTGAGGTCATCCAGATTGGTGATGACCTTCTGCACCGCCTTCTCGTCAAAATCGAGAGCTGTGGCCACGTCATCAAAGATGCCCAGATAGTCCACGATCAAGCCATGGGTCTTGCCAGGGTAGACGCGGTTGGTGCGGCAGATGGCCTGCAGCAGGTTGTGGTCCTTCATCGGCTTGTCGAGGTACATTACATGCAGAATAGGGGCATCGAATCCGGTCAGGAGCTTGGCGGTGACGATCAAGAACTTCAGCGGATCGTTCGGATCACGGAAACGGTCGAGGAGCTTTTCCTCCTCATCCTTGGTCAGCTTCCATTCAGCATATGCATCCGCCTTACCGCCTTGGGTGTGCATGACGATGGCGCTCGACTCCGGACCGATCAATTCGTCCATGGCCTTCTTGTAGAGAACGCAGCACTCCCGGTCGAAGGTCACCACCTGGGCTTTTAAGCCGTTCGGCTCCACCTTTTCTTGGAAGTGCTTGACGATGTGCTGGCAGATGGCGTTCACCCGTGCCGGGGCCTTGATCAGCACCGCCATCTTGGCGGCCCGCTTGGCCAGGTCGTCACGATCAAGCTCGCTCAGTTCATCGGTCATCTGGGAGTAAGCTTCGTCGATGGCGGCCCTGTTGATGCGCAGCTTCACGTCCACTGCCTCGAAATGCAGCGGCAATGTGGCCTTGTCCCGGATCGAGTCCTGGAACGAGTAGCGGCTCATGTAGCCCTGCTCATCCTCGTCTGCGCCGAAGGCCCAGAAGGTGTTGCGGTCCCGTTTGTTGATCGGCGTTCCGGTCAGACCAAAAAGAAAGGCGTTAGGCAGCGCATCGCGCATCTTGCGCCCCAGATTTCCTTCCTGGGTGCGGTGCGCTTCATCCACCATCACGATAATGTTCGAGCGCTCGTTCAACTGGCCGTCAGCCTCACCGAACTTGTGGATGGTGGTGATGATGATTTTGCGTGTATCGGCCGCCAGCAGGCTTTGCAGCTCCTGCCGGGTGTCAGCCCCGATCATGTTCGGGATATCGGCGGCGTTGAAGGTCGCAGTGATCTGAGTGTCCAGTTCGATGCGGTCCACTACGATCACCACCGTGGGGTTGCCGAGCTTGCGGTGCATGCGCAGCTTCTGCGCCGCGAAAACCATGAGCAGCGATTTGCCCGAGCCCTGGAAATGCCAGATCAACCCCTTCCTGGGATAACCCTTGACCACACGGGCCACCAGCATGTTGGTGGTCTCATACTGCTGGTAGCGGCAGATGATCTTGATGCGCCGGTGCTTCTTGTCGGTGGCGAACAGGGTGAAATTCTGCAGGATGTCCAGCACCACATGGGGGCGCAGCATGGAGCGGACAGAACGCTGCACGTCCGCAAGCGATCCCTCGACCTTGTTCTCGCCTTCATGCCATGGTCCCCATATGTCGATGGGCATGCGCACCGAGCCGTACCGGTAGCATTTGCCCTCGGTGGCAAAGGAAAAAACACTGGGCACGAACATCTGCGGTACGCTTAGTTCGTAGCCGCTGTGGATGTCGCTGGCCCCATCCACCCAGGTCACCGCCGGGCGCACCGGCGTCTTGGCCTCGCCGACCACCAGCGGGATGCCGTTGACCAGCATAATGATGTCGAAACGGCGGCCGCCTTCCTTGACCGGGTAGACCCACTGGCTGGTGACCACGTAATCGTTGTTGGAGAGGTTCTCGAAATCAATCAGGCGCACCGAGGTATGTTCGCCGCGCTCGCCAAAGGGCATGGACTTCTCACCCCGCAGCCACTGCGCAAACAGCTCGTTGGCCCGCACCAGGCCTTCACTCTGCACCGACAGCGGGATGGTCCGTAGGCGGTAGAGCACCTCGTCGGCGCGGTCGGGCTGGGCCTTGATTTCCGGGTTCAGGCGGATGAGGGCGTCGCGCACCATCGACTCCACCAGCACGTCGGAGTGCTGACGGGGCAGCTCCTCGGCTGCCACAAAGCGCCAACCTTTGATCTCGCCGCCGTAGCTCGCGAGCTCTTCAGCGACCATGTTCGAAGTCACGCCGCCGCAGAGCGTGTCGAGAACCATCTGTTCGACCGTGTTTTCTTCGTTAAACATGGGCGGCTTCTCCGTTTTCGATAAATCCGTTAACGAGCCTACCCAGCAATGCTCTCGAATCACGGACAGAATCATTTGCTGCCTTCCTTGCTACATCAATGGAACTCGCAGCTTGGATTATTCCTCTTTGCTCCTCAGGGGTTACCTTGACAACGGGCAGGTCAGCAAAGTGGCGGAAGTATGTATGCCTGACCTTGCTGCCCTCACACCGTGCTTCCACTATCCGACGGAAACGTGATGTTTGCAGAACACGGTACAGATACTCGCCTTCGACCCCTTCGTTACAAAGGAATCTTCCTAAACGCTGGTTCAACAGACTATCGTCGCCTTCAACAGCCAGACAAACTCGCCCCATAAATCCGTCTTCGAGGGATTGGGCTGTAAGATTGATTACGACATCGCCAGGACGAACGACCCAGCCAGAGTTCTCTTGCAAATGTTTTTCGCCAAGATGCACCGTCGAGCCTTCCGCCCAACTGAGACTTCCATCGGGCGCAAGATTTCCGGGCCGCAACAACTTAAAACCATGTTCCGAATATGCAGTGCTTGGAAATGGTCGTCCGTTTTGCATCGAACAAAGGTCATCAAGGCGAACTACAGTCCGACTCGAAGAATCGTCCGGGTCCGGTACAATCGAATCAATGAGCTTTTGCCATGAGACAACGAACTCACTAACCACACGGGACTTTGCTTCCACCGCCTCATCCGCTGCCCACAGGATCTCGGCAATGCGCTTCTGTTCATCAATGGGTGGCAGCGAGAATTTATATTTCGCGATATCCGGCCAATTGATGTAAGGATTTGTGGAACCTTTCGACTCCCGAATGGAGTGCTCGGTGAATGAACCGGTCAGCATCAGGAATGGCAACAGCTCCTGCATGAAGACATTTTTATCTTTGGTCTCACAGACAAAGGTCGTGTTGGCCGTAATGCCGTCGAAATCGGCAACAGCGACTTTCTTCAGATAGGTTCTTCGAGATCCGTAAAGCACCTGTCCTTTCCTGAAAATGCGATGAAAGGCAGGGCCAACATAATCAGCGCCAAATTCGCCCCACCGGCGGATATGAATGTTATCACTATCCATGTGACCGCCTTCCACGTACCGCTCAAATGGGTTGTTATCGCGGTCAACGCTCTCCTTGCATTGGCGCACAATGTCGCCGAACTTGACCCTCTTCCAGCCGGGTTTGAGGCTTCGCAGACTCATTCGGCGCCCTCACCTTCCCAGCTATAGAACACCTTGAGGCTGTTGAGATGCGTCTTGAAGGGAATGATCTTGTCGTGCTGCATCCTGCCAACGACAATGCCGGGGGCTACCCCAATTTCCTCAGCAAAAGCCTCAATATCCGAAGACGACAACCGGTTCGCCTTCAAAAATTGGCGCATCTGGGCTGGTGGGATGAGCTTGTCGCGGGCGTATGCATTGGCTTCCTCTTCTTTTTCCCCGTCTAGGCCTTTGCCTTCGATAAAGACCTCTTTTCGGCCATGTTTGAGGATGTGCCCAGCCTCATGGAAAAAGGTGAACCAGAGGTGATCGTTGCTTTTGTACCTCAGGCTGAGCTGGATGACCGCCTTGTCGCCGAGCCAGCGCGTTGCACCCCAGGTCCCGATTCTTGGCAATTCGGGCACGAACACCACTGCCACTCCGGCCAAGGCGCATAGCCCCACAAGCTTTGGGGCAAAGGCTTCTGGAGCCTCCCTGGTCACCCCTCTGATTTCATCGAGGGTGGCCTGAAAGCGTTTACGGTCATAGGGTACACAGTCAATTTCCAGCGCCTGGATCTCACCTTGACGAAGCCAAGCAGAGACTGCTTCTGCGCACTTCTCAAAACGCTCCGTCTGGCGGTAGGCGACTTGGTAATCGCGCCATACGGTTTCCCATTGCTGAGGTGACGAAACCCCGTAAAAGCGCAATACCGCATCAAGTTGCTCGAACTTGTCTTTAAGCTTGGGTACCCATCTTCTTTTGGCCATGTCCTTGGTTGGAACCCTGCCGAGCCACTCCATGTAGGACTCCATTCGCTCTTTTTCTGCAAGACGCGTCCGATCGTCCTGGTACTGCCGTTCCAGGTTGCTCCAGAAGTGCGCCGGACGGCCCAGAGTCCGCTCCAACCTTAAGGCAGTCTCGGGCGTGATGGGTGACTTGGCCTTGATGATCTCGTTGATGGTCTTTTTGGCTAGGCCCGTTCTATCTGCAAGCTCGGCCTGGGTCATGCCAAGTTCTTCGAGGTACTCTTCAAGCACCTCGCCGGGAGTGACTAGGTAGTCAGGGATGAATCTGTTTGTTTGCATGCTACTCATGGGTATCCTCCACCCCCAGGATTTTGATGGCGGTGACCTTGGACCAATCCAGTCCGCCATCCTCGCGTCGGGGGACCGGATCATGCGCGGGAGTGAAAATCAGGCGATAGGGGTGATCCAGGTCTACAGAAAGCTGGCCCTTTCGTTTTCCCTGCGTCAACTCGTGACACCGGCTAGGCCCACTCTTCGGAGGCCAGAAGTCCATGAGGTTCGCGGCAGCTCGAAATTCCACCATCCGCAACTGGATTTTCTTGGCCCGATTGGCACCATGAATCCTTTTGAGTTGCGCTCCCTCATTGAACTCTTTCTCCAGCTTTCTTGTCTTGAAGAATATGTCCAAACTCGATCTCCGTCAAGAAGTATTAACCTGTCGGGTTAATAAAATTACAAATCCCTGAGCAGCTCTTCCATACTCACTCTGAGAACTCGCGAGCTTTCCTGCCAGTTGGCAATGGCCTGTTCGAGGCTGATGGTTTCGGCCTTTCCGTTGCCATTGCCGTTACCGTTGTCCGCCCGAACGTAGAGCGGAATGCTTAGATTGCTGCCCTTCTCACGGATCTCGTCGTTGCCGACTACCCGGGCAAAGCCTTCCTCGTCACCGAAGGCCTGGTAGATGGCTACAATGCGCTGAAGGTGGTCATCTGCAAGAAAGCTCTGCGCCCGCTCACGGGTCACCTCGTTCACGGCATTGATGAAGAGTACCTTGTTCCTGCGCTCCTTCGGCTTGTTCATCCGGCAGATGACGACGCAGGCCTCCATGGGCGAATTGTAAAAGAGGTTGGGACCGAGGCCCAGCACACACTCCACTACGTCATGGGCGACCAGCTTCTCGCGCATGATCGACTCTTCGTTGCGGAAGAGAACGCCATGCGGAAACAGGATGGCGCAGCGGCCGCTCTTGGCCTTCATGCTCTTGATGATATGCTGCCAGAAGGCATAGTCGGCGCGGCCCTGGGGCGGGGTGCCATAGATGTTTCGGCCCCACGGGTCTGCAGCCCAGGCATCGCGATCCCATTGCTTGATGGAATACGGGGGATTGGCCAGGACCACGTCGAACTGCATGAGCCGGTCACCTTCAACAAAGGCTGGATTGGCCAGGGTATCGCCCCGAATGATGCGGAAGTCCTCGACGCCGTGCAGGAATAGGTTCATCCGGCCGATGGCCGAGGTGAGCAGGTTACGCTCTTGACCGAATAGACGCAGGTTCCGCCACTCCTTGCTCTGCCGCTTGAGGTGGGCGACTGCAGAGAGCAGCATGCCCGCCGAACCACACGTAGGGTCATAGATCGACTCACCCTGTTTGGGTTCAAGCATTTCGGTCATCAGATGGACCACGGTGCGGTTGGTATAGAACTCCGCAGCAGTGTGGCCGGAATCGTCGGCAAATTTCTTGATCAGAAACTCATAGCCCACGCCCAGCTCATCCTCCGGGCAATTGGAGAGTGAAAGAGTCTGCGAGCTGAAGTGCTCTATCAACTCGCGCAGCATGTGGTCAGGCAGGCGGTCCTTGTTGGTCCACTGGGCATCGCCGAAAACCCCGTACAGTGTGTCGGGGTTGGCCGTCTCAATGGCCCGCAGGGCATCCTGGATCGCCTTACCTACGTTCTTGACCTTGGTACGGGTAGCCTTCCAGTGGGCATCCTCGGGGATCTGGAAGCGATGCTGCTCTGGAAGCGCGGCATACTCTCGGTCACCGCCGGACACATCCAGGGCATCGGCCAGTTCTTCGTCATAGACGTCGCACAGACGCTTGTAGAACAGCAACGGAAAGATGAACTGCTTGTAGTCCCCGGCGTCAATGTACCCGCGCAGCAAGGTAGCAGCGCCCCAGAGGTAGGATTCAAGTTGTGGTTGGGAAATGTGGTTCATTTGCTTAACACCTGCCCAAACCAAAGAACGGCCGCTTCCCCTTCCTTTTTGGTGATCTCATCGACCGTCCGGCTGTGGCGGATACTGTTTCTCAGTTCTGCCAGTTGACTGAATTTACCAGCAAGGGTGTCTTTGTTCTTAAACTTGGACTCAAAAAAGGGCCAAGTTGCTTTGGCGGTCACGGCTTCTTGCAATTCGCGCAAATCGAAAAATTCCATCATTCCGTCGAGAGTACTGTATCGATCAACATCTAGGGCAGCATTCTTTTGTGCCGCTCTCCTGATACGCTCTTCAACCTTAACTCTGACATGCTCAGGCAACTGGGCTACATCATTGCTGAGCGCATTGACGACTGTCTTTCGCAACGCCTGTTCGGCGTGTTCCACTTTTTCGTCCAGCTCTCGTATTTGAGGAGTTAAATCAAGACGTTCTTTCACTAAGAGGTTTTCAATCGCCTCCTGTATGGTCCGCTGCCGCTCTGAGATAAAGTCCTCAAAGTCATTGGCGGTAAATGGATTACGAAGCAGGATGGCCTGAGCGTTAGGTGATATGAAATGGGATTCTAGAATGCCTCGGACGGCAGCCTCTCCATTGCTCGCGATGAGTTCCGGCAGGTAAGTATTGGGCAATCTGTCGCTGATGACATGCCTGTTGGTGTCTCTACAGAGGGGCGTGCGGTTAAGTATTGTGTTTATAAGGTTGTTTTTAAGATTTTTGGTGCCCCACGAGGCCGGGACAATATGATGGTCGTCTAGGTCTCCATGCTGTGGGATGGTCCCAGTCATCCAGTCTCTCGCGCCCTGAAGGACTAAGAGGTTGAATATGCCATTGTAAACCGAGGTCCCTCGCTTGGTTTCCTTGCGCAATTCAAGATTTTTGAACCGCTGCTTGAATTCCTGAATCAAAAGTGGTTCGACTGCGTCATCCTCCATCCAGGCTTTGACATCCAGGAAGTCGCGGGCGCTGGTAGACTCAACCGAACCGGAGTAACGATTGATAAAAACCGAGG
This sequence comes from Pseudomonadota bacterium, assembly GCA_043824835.1. Taxonomy (GTDB): domain Bacteria; phylum Desulfobacterota; class Desulfovibrionia; order Desulfovibrionales; family Desulfovibrionaceae; genus Pseudodesulfovibrio. The sequence continues at coordinate 28,469 of JBDRSO010000032.1, forward strand.
CCCAATACCAATGCCGCAGCTTGCGCTGGGCATCCAACTTTTTGTTGGCTGACAATGTCGAAATGTGATGTTGCAAGGAGGCGAATACCGGCAGAATTGAAACATAGGGCAGATATTTCGAGGAGACGACTCCAAACTCCTGGGGATGACGGAGCAGCTTGATCGCCTTTTCCAAAGATGTAACGGCACTATCCCAATGAATTTTGAAGTCTCCTATGTTGGGAATGAGAATTTCCTTCCGCCGAAGCCCACCCCGATCTCGGACCTGCTTTTCCTGCCCAGGCAAGAGATAATAGAGGTACTTGGGGGAACAGTAGGTCTGCAGCAGAATTGACATAACCTGCAGTATATAGACATTCATTTTCTCGGATTCGACATAATCCAGACGAGACGACGCCTTGCGCCACATGTGCTTGAGCTTCAGCCCCTTGGGTGTCAGCAATGCGTTGATCAGGTCGAATACATCGAGACGAATACCCCGACTGTTAATCTGGGTGAAGATGTCACAAACCTTGTCGACTTCCAAATCTCGATCAAGCTCAATATAGGCGACTTGGTACTCTTCAGTTATCCCCTTAAGGTGCTCACCAAAGGCCTTGGCGTTCTCCACATGTTTTCTAGCAGTCTCTGCCTCAGCAGAAACTGTTGCGGTTTCCGCAACCTTCTTCCAATATTCCCCATAACCCTGGACCCAGCCATAAAGCTCCCATCCCCCAGTACCAAGAATGGATAACGGAAATACATGCTCCTGATACTGGATTTCACGGTTGTTGAGTATTTTGTCGAAGCGCTTTGAAAGCCAATCGTACTGAAAGGCCTCGTCGTATTGTTCGTTCATGAACTTGTCTACATGCACAAAATAAACGGCCCGACTGACTCTGTTTGGCATCGGCACCTGCGGCGCGACAAAGGCATAGTAGAGGGCAGTGAGTCTTTGCTGTCCATCGAGAACGATACAATCAGGAGACCCTTTTTCGTAACTCCAAGGTTGTTGTCCTTTGGTGTTGTCGAACCCATAGATTATCTCGCAAGAAAGTGCCTCGAAGTTTTCCTTCTTGCCCTTCCAGAGGAGAAGACTGCCTATGTAGTAATCGAGGAAAATTGACCGCATGAGGTCTCGAATATCCCCCGGCCGCCATTCAAAGTCTCGCTGAAAGTCGGGTATAACGAAACGCCCTTCCTTGAGCCGACCCAAAAGAGTATTTAAGCTGACATGATCTGGTTTCTGTGCATCTCTCATGAAAGTAGTCCCTCTTTTTCGAGCAGCCCTTTCAACCGATCCTCGGCCGCATATGCCGCCTGCAGCGATTCCTTGAGGTTGGCGATGGCCTGATCGATGGTCATGGATTCTTCCTCGATCACCGGCTCCACGTAGCGTGGAATGTTCAGGTTGAAATCGTTCTCGCGGATCTCGTCGAGCGTGACCACCCGGCAGAACCCTTCCACATCCTGATAGCCCTCGTACCAGCGATGGATGTTGTCCACGTGTTCCGGCAGCAGCTCGTTCTGGGCGCGGCCGGTCTTGAACTCCTTGGAGGCGTCGATGAACAGCACCTTCTGGCGGTGCGCTTTGGGTTTGCTGTCCCGAAAGACAAGCACACAGGGCGCAAGACCAGTGCCGTAGAAAATGTTCTGGCCAAGGCCAACCACTGCTTCGAGCATGTCCATCTCCAGCAGCTTGCGGCGAATTTCCCCCTCCTTTGACATGCGGAACAGCACACCATGGGGAAGCACCACGGCCATGCGGCCAGTCTTGCGGGCCATAGACTTGATCATGTGCTGGACCCAGGCAAAGTCGCCGGACTTGGCTGGCGGCAGCCCGGCAAAGTTGCGTCCGTAGGGGTCGTTGATCCAGATGTCGTCTCCCCACTTATCCAGGGAGAACGGAGGATTGGCGATGACGCAGTCAAAGGTGGCGAGGCTGTCGCCTGAATAAAAGGCGGGTAAGCGCAGGGTGTCGCCGCGTTCGATATGGAAATCTTCCGCGCCGTGGAGAAAAAGATTCATCCGTGCGATGGAGGATGTGGTCAAGTTCTTTTCCTGGCCGTAGAGCTTGCCCAGCATGAGATTCTCGTCGCCCCCATGCTCTTTGACATGGTGCAACGCCTCAAGGAGCATGCCCCCGGTACCGCAGGCCGGGTCGTAGATGGTTTCCCCGGCCTTGGGCGCGAGGATGCGAACCATCAGCGCGACCACGGAACGTGGGGTATAGAATTCGCCGGCCTTCTTATTAGTCAGGTCGGCAAACTTTTTGATCAGGTATTCATAGGCCTGGCCGAGAATGTCCGCCTTGCAGTGCTCATTAGCCAAATTAAGCGACGAGAAGTGTTCGATCAGATCCTTGAGCAGCGCGTCCGAGAGGCGGTCCTTGTTGGTCCACTGGGCGTCTCCGAAAATGCCATGCAGGGTGTCCGGGTTGGCCTGCTCAATACAGCGCATTGCCTTCTGGAGCGCATGTCCGATATTGGCGCTCTTGGCCCGGACATCTTTCCAGTGGCAGCCCTCCGGGACCTGGAACCGGTGGTTCTCAGGAAACAGGGCGAACTCCACGTCACCTTCGGACTCTTTCAGGGCCACGGCATACTCCTCGTCATAAACGTCGGAGAGCCGCTTGAAGAATAACAGCGGGAAGATGTAAGTCTTAAAATCTGCAGCGTCGACAGGACCACGGAGGATATTGGCCGCCTCCCAGAGATGCCCGGAGAGGGTCCCAATATCTAGATCGACCGTATTGTTATTTCCGTTCTTCCTGCTCATTCAGCTTAATCCTGTCTACCCTTGTCCGCCGCGCCGCCAGCCTTCACCCACTCGTCGACTTCGTCTTTCTTAAATTTCCAAAGACGTCCCATGCGATGGGCGGGCATCGCATACTTGTCGATCCAGCGGTAAACAGTATCACTACTGACACCAAGGTATTTGCCTATCTCATCTACTGAAACCCATCGGTCTTCCATCTCAACCATTTGACGCTCCTCACAAACAGTTTTTGCTCGAACAAAGCAAAAACCGAACATGCTGAATAACCTTTCCCAAGTATAATCAGTTTCAAACCTATTTGGGCAGAAACCTATTGTCAAACGCTTTGCTCAAGTTAAGTCCGCAGAAGCCCACTCGAAGAGGCATCTCCGAACCACAAATCCGAACTGGAGATGCTCATGTAAAAACAGCCTGCCGACAAAGGCGTCTGAAACACTTAAATAAATCAAAAACAGACCCACCACCTATCGAACCCAATCAGAGGCTTGCCCACGATGAAAGCCACCACCTTTCAAAGGGGTAACAATGCCGCTGGAGCCCACGAAGCCGGCAAAGATGTCGCTTAACCGAACAACACTGTAGTGAGATCAAAGAGGGGAAAGATGGCCTTGACCTTTACATTCCCTGTTCTTTAGAAAAAAGGGATTATCATCCTGTGTATCGTTGGATTTTAAGATTAGCTAAACAGAATAGGGAGTCCCATTATTACTGGGGATGACTTCAAACCTCTTGTTGATTAAATTTAAGGTGTCGGCCTTGACTTTTGTTACCTTTCCACCCTCTCTCTCCAATGTTAAGAGATTCATCCCTCTCAAGCTGTCCTCGGGCCGCGCCTTAGCTGCTTTGTTGAGTGTCGACGCTTGGCTGATTAGCAATAGCCCTGACCCTACTTGCGTTTGGTAGATACGGTATTCATGTTGATGGCCGTGTAGAACGAGGTTTGTTTTGCTCCTTTTTCCTCGAAAATGCATTTCAAAAATAGGCATATTATCAATAGATTGGTTATCGTGCGTCGGGACTACGCTGTGGTGGCACATACAAATTATGAAGCAGTTTTCATAACTCTCCTGAATGTCAGATATCCTTTCTGAAATGCTGAGCAGCGCTGATTCAGGAGCGTGCCTTCCCGGCAAAGTGGTATCACTTAATAAAGATGTTGTATTAAAACCATAAAAAACAATGCCAAGATGCTTGTATCTTTCCTCAATCCAAGGGAGGCCATGGTCATTATTAGGAATGAGAGGGGTATCCATGGCTCCCGCAGCAAATGTCATGTATGGCTCCAGAGCGTAATGTTGAAGATGGGTTTGCTGCGGAAGGGCGGTTGGGTTACACTTGATTATGTACTTGGTCTCTAACTTTTTCGTCTTTACCTTTTCCACACCGAACCGAGGGGCAGCTGCAAATGGCAAGCAGATATCATGGTTGCCAGGAACAAATAAATGAACAGGGTCGCCGAGCCTTGGAGAGATGTAATTCAACCATTTGGTTGCGTTTTCAAATTCAACGGGGAGACCCTTTTCGGTGATATCGCCAGTAATGCACATGAAGTGTGGTCTTTTGCCATTCCAATACGATATGATTGCTTCTGCAGCCATCTGACTTCTGCAATTCAAGTCATTCTGTTCAAACCCACCGAACTGCAGGTCTGAGAGATGAAGTATCCGGATATCGTCATCAGGGCCGACTCTGGTCGGCAGTCGATTTATACCCACTTGCTCCTTTAGTGCGCCGAACAATTGAGCCATCGCAAAGTCGACGTCACCTTGCTGGCTTCCCTTTACATCTCTCCAGTGTAAAAAACATTTCCATTGATGCTTCGATAGTGCTCGTGAAAGCAAATCTGAGTTCGTAACGTCCCACTGGCTACTCACGAGAAGGACAGGTATATCGCCGTACCCACTAGATTCAAGGACTGCGAATAGAGTATCAAGAGAAAAATTTTTGCCTTGCCAGCCGAGGCCGGTGTCTAAAACGACATCCGACAAAATTACATCATACTTGTATTTGCTGAGCATCGCCCTCAATTCACCTGGCTTCTCCAAGTAATGAAAACGGATATCTACATCCCATTTTTTAGATGTTTTGGACGCAAAAGTCTCGTAAACACCTTTGTACTCGGAGATCCTGTCGTCGACTACCAACACATGATATAGCATGGTTTACCTCCGGACAATAGCTTCTGCTAGAGGAATTTTAATATGACATTCGGCAATCTGTGATTCAGATCTATCTTCGCCTTGATGGGTCCTGAAGGCAAAGTCGCATCTTCCACCTACCCGCTCCAAACCGCGCATGCCTGCGGAGAGCTTGGGCAGAAACCCTAATCCATCGAAACAATTAATCAAGACAATATTCAACTGCTTGTCATCAATGGACGCCCCCCACCAGAGATGGGCTCGATCCTGGTTCTCAACTGCAGGATTAGGCATTATTTTGTTGACATGCACGGCGTTGGTTATAAGGTCCAACACAAAATTCCTAATGAGGGGATCGTAGTATACGAGATGATCGCTATTCCAACGCTCTAATGACATGCAGCGAATTATTGGCGTTGCATAACGATTTTCATCAATTTGAAATTTTTTCTTCTTATCCTCAGGTAATTCTACGATTTTTAGCTGCATTCGTTCTTTGAGCTGGCGCTGATCTTCCTCGTTGAAAAGATCATAAATAAAGCCGCCTTTCGCCAATTTCAGCATAAAGAAATCGCGGTGTCGTTTTGCAAAACACTTACTGTCTTTATATATATACAAGCGCAAATCGCTACACACCTTTACTATTTCAACCTGATCCTCTTCGGATAACGCTACTGTTAATCTCCCAACATAGCCTGAGAGTTTTATAGCATCCTGTTCAGGGCGAAACAATTCGCCCTGGGTTGGGATAAAAGAGTCATCCATCTTCTCCAGGAGGCGCTTTAACAGGTTGCATATTCGTATTATACGGTTGACTGTGTCTGGTAAAGTATGACCATCTTCAACAACAGATTTCAGGCTGTCTCGCAAGGGTACTACGTGAGATTCACTTTCACGGATACCGATCTGCTCGAAGAGCGTTCTGAAATGGCTTCTGTGACCAGTAGAAATTCCGCATTGTATGTAGTTTTCGCGCTCCTCTGGTGTCGAAGGAGGTTCGAGTAAATTGCAATACTCGGTTGACAGAATTTTTGTGTGAAGCATGCCGACCATGATGCAGACATCTATGTTTCCAATCACAGTATTTTTCAGTAGGTTGGAAATCGAATCTTGCCAGAAGTGTGCAGCAAGATGCCTGTTGATTATGGACGCACACAGAGGAACAAGTGACGAAGTCGGGTGGTCGAACTGCAGCTTAAGGGCTGCGTTGAGTAAGCGTTTCAGACGGACTAGTTTTTCCCAATATGAAAGTTTGTCGTAGAAGAGTATGAATTGACTCGCTAGAACCTCTAAAACAATATGAGGCGAGTCACCTTCAAGTCGGCTGGCACGCTCAAGACCTTTGTCGGCTCTTGTCGTTAATCTGGTTAGCTCGGCGATATAAGTGGCTAGGCTTGTAGAATTTTGAATGGTAAAAGTATGCCTGTTTTCATTGCCGTTGCTGTCGATGTGAAGGCCAAGTGTCACCTCTCGACTCTCTTTCGCATCAGGGAGAGGTGATGAGGAGCAACCTCCTGCCCCCCATTCGCTATAGATGTCTTTAACACCCCAGCTTTCTACCCATTCTTGAATTCGCGCTTCAATGGTTGGGGATGATTGGCGTTTTGAATAATTGACTGAGCGTTTTATCGCCTCACACAACACGCAACTATTTTCGGAGCCGACTGGAGGAACATCATGCCTCCAATATCGACTGTTCTTGACCGCAAACTCTTTCAGGGCATTCTCATATATGGGAACTCCCGTTCTGTCGACCAAGGCGATTGTGTGGATGTCATCGACATTTTTTGAAAGAAGAAAATGTTCTACTTCACGCAGGTGTTTCCCTGTAACCACGCCGTCATCGAGAACGACGGCACTGACTGGATTCGTGTTGTTATGACAAATTATATCTATAGATTTTTGTATTTCAAGCTCTGAGGTCGTTGAAACTCTCAATGGAACCGAAGTTGCGTCATCAAAAAATGTCACAGGGACAACCTGTATTGACTTAAATAATACTGATGTGTTTTGGTTAAATGATAAAAATGTAACAATGCGATCTGTTGCAAAATGGGCAGGGTATACAAGAAGTAGTAACTTGCTTTTGCTCAGTTTAATACGATTCTCTATTTTGTTAAACAGCCACTGAAAAAGGTCTCCAAATTCCAGCGCAGAGTTCTCAAATGCCCTGATGCTGTTAACAGATAACAAGTCATGGCGCTTTCCATTCCTAGTGTGCTGAAGTCTTAGGCAACCAAGCCGTTCGAAATCCTGGTATGTTTGTTCTTTGCTCCTACCATAATAACTTTCTTCAAAATCTATTTTCCCGTCTTTATCTCGGCCATAAAGGGTTATTGAAACCGATTTGTCCCCGTGGCGGGCAATAAATGGTGTCCCTTTAATTCGACAATATTTATCTTTAACGGTATCCAGAGTTGGAGGATTCCAAAGCAGTGCAGGAATAAAGTGCAAATTTTTAACTGCAGATATGTGACACTCTCCTGCCTTATGAATAAAGCAGCAGATTGCGTGCTTCGCGTTAATCCGCTTTTGCTTGGAATAGTCTTCAATTGTCCCTGTTGTAACAAGGATGCTACCTATAAGAATTTGCTCACTTTCTATAATTCTTTTGGATGAATTGAATCCCTTTGTAAGAAGCTCCCGAGAAATAGATTCAATAACTGAATCTGTTGAGATTACATTGTAGTTATTGAGGAGTTCAAGGCAACGTTGAACCGCTCTCATGCAGATGTATCTGAGTTGTGGGTTGGATAATGCATTGGAAAAAGACAAATATCCATCCATAATAAGCGATTTGTTGCCCCCGTATGGCCATTCCACGGTCCCGTTGTGATAGGTTGGGGCTGTAATTTTCCTCCAAAAAAACATTGTATCAAATTCGCGAAGGATGAGTGCCAATTGCGCGGCACCGCTGGACTTTCCATACTCCTTGGAATCAAAAAAATGTTTCGCCTGTATTTGGTCTTGAAGAAACTTGTCGTGTCCGATTCTTTTTGTGAGACAGCACACATCCCAGCCCTTGGTGACTATAAAGAGTCTGGCAGAACTCTGCTTGTAAAGGTGGATATTAGTCAGGAGGTCTTCAAGCAAAATTGCCTGGAATGGTGACACTTCGGCAATTACGAAAGTCTTGCATTGCCATTCTGGCTGGAGACTAGAAGTGCCAGCAATTTTTTTTATCCATTGAGAGAGGTGCTTCTTGGTGAGGACTCTCGGCGGACGTAGAACTACAACTCCTGTAGCACTGTTCTCAGCAGCGTGTTTGGCGGGAGGTGCATTTGGGGGGAGGCAGTGGGTTTCAAAAAGCAAATCATGAAAACTCCATTTGCTGTAATCGAAATGACGCTCCACCTGCAGGGCTTCAAGAATTTTTACCCTTTCGGTTGATGTCGGCGTGTGCCAGGGAAGCTCAAAAGAAATCATCTCACCCTTAATTTGCACGCAAAAGGCAAGCGCTGTCCCTGGTGCCTCGTGTGTTTTTTCCTTAGAGTGCCTTGTCGAATAGTGGCCAGGTTGTGACCGGCCTACTACGATCCCGTTTTCCGAGGTTTGGCCTTTTTGCCAGGGGTGCATTTCCCCTATCCATTCCCCGTTCGTGTAAATTCTGGAATAATCTCCATCAATCGACAGCATTGAGCCAAGATGTTGAAAACCCGTTACCCCAGTTCGTCCTGTTTTTTCACGCTCAGTGGGTGGTATTCGGGAGATGCTTTCTCTGAAGAGATAATTGGCCAAACGTTTAAGCTTGTCTGGGCTTTTTTTAATCCCATTGATCACTTTCGAAGGAAGCCCCCATTTTTCTGTGTGTTTGAACAGGCCATCTCCAGCGTCGCAAATATACAGCTCAAGCCAATTAAAACTGCTTGCGACCGCAAATGAATCAATCGTTGGAATGTTCTCCTTTTCCTGCTCCCGCAAGTCATACCATGTCATCATTCTGTCAGGACGTTGCGGCTTTGCATGTCGAATCCGTGCAAAAACTCCAACATGGCCACATTCTGTATCACTATATGCATGTTCAAAAACGTTGAGGATTCCTTCTTGCAAAAGTTTTCTTATTTTTTGCAGCAACCGTTCTTTGGCATTTGGGTTAGAATGTATTGAAAACGGAATCGTTGAGGCTCTTGCTTTGTTAACGCAATTTTCAACAATTCTATTAAGTTCTTTATCGTCTATATTGCTAGCACTAATGACCGAAGCACCTACGCACAGTGATGATTCCATTTGCAGGGTAACGGCTAACTTGCGAATACAATTTTCGACTTGAGTCCATTCGTTCAGGTTGTCTAATCTGATGTGACCTGAGAAGTCTTTAAAGACGTCAAGAAACCTTTGGGTCTCTAAAAACTTCAGGAATATACAATGATCGGAATTCTTTGTGTCTCCCAAGTTGACCTTGATTATATTGTCGCGACCGTACGTTAGTACAATACAGCTAAGCATCAACAATGACTGCGGATCGCTCCATATGCAACTAGAGAAGTCAATAGTTATTCCGTTGCTGTTATTGACCAGCGCCTGTTTTAGCGTCCCTAAAGACAACAGCCCCTTTTTCTCAGATAAAATTTTTGGTATCTTATATATCATAGCACCCTCACATGAATTTACCATTATTATTCTTATGGTTTATATCTGTTTGTTCAACTTGCGTCAACAGGCTTGCTGGAGACCTCTGCGCATCCCCTTTTCGCGTCCGTGCCTTGCGCTCCGCACCCAATTTGATGTTCTGACCGCACCCCAGCTTGGGCTCATTCCCGGCCTTTTCCTGCCATTTCTGGCCGAAATGCCGGATTTTGGACGCACCTCTCCCTTCAGGCTCGCGCCAGTCGAACAGCTTTTTTCAAATTGAACGCCATGGCGAGGATGTGGAACTCTCCCTCCACCTTCTCACGACCCACGTATCGGGACCGAAAGAATGCGTAGCCACGTTTGAGTGTGCCGAAGGCCCGCTCGACTATTTGCCGAATGCTGCTGATGTCACGGTTGCGGGTCTTTTCGAAGTCTGTCAGCCTGCCGCCACGAGGCGTCTTGTCCATGGTTCCGTCCTCCAAATCGCGATCAAACAGAATGTCCCGGTTCTTCCCGCTGCAATAGCCCTTGTCCGCATAAACCCGTGCGCCGGGATCAAGGCCGACGCCATTCACGAGCCGCTCGAATTCGCCCGTGTCCGAATGGTTCGCGGGAGTGATGTGACCACAGAACAGAAACCCGTCTCGACTGTCCGTCGCGGCATGGAGCTTGTAGCCGTAATAGGCCCGATTTCTCTTGCGGAGCCAGGCCGCCTCCTCGTCATCCGAATAGCTGACCCGGCAGTCCACCGGCCCATCCTGTTCTTCGGCGTCCTCGGAACGGTCCTCAGGCATCACGTCGATAACCTTGCGCGGCCGCCGCTGCGACTCGACTACCGAGGCGTCCACCACGGCTCCCTCACGGCCAAGACGCCCTGGTCCTTCAAGCTGGCGGTTAAGCCTGTCGAGCAAGGAGTCCAGCACCTTCAGGCGGATCAAACCGCTACGGAAACGGCATATGGTGGTCTCGTCCGGCACGTCGTCCTCGATGGAAAAACCGGTAAATCTGACAAAGGAGAGCCGGTCGAGCAGCGCCTGCTCCACGCCCGGATCACTCAGGTTGTACCAACGCTGCAAGAGCAGAATCTTGAACATCGCCAGAGGCGGATAGGCGGGATTGCCCACAGCGTTGGCCTTGCGCCTGATCTTCTTGCACAGAAAGGCGTTGATGGGCTGCCAGTTGATGAGTTCATTGATCTCATCCAAAAATGTAGTCTTGGTTCTGCGGTGCCCCAGGAAGTAATCACCCAACCGAGGTCCTTTCTGCCGAATAGCCATGCCTTCCTCCTTTGAATGGAGAAATAATAGCATAATAAATCAAATAGTTAAAGAGTAAAAGTGTGGGATTTGCCGTGCAGAGGTCTCTGCTGAGAACACTGCGCGGCAAAACTAGCTTATAAGGTCAGACCGAATCAGCCGTCTCATCAATATAACGACATTCTATTTACCTACTGACGAATGACTATCTGACAAATAGCCAGCCTGTCTGTTCGCTGGAATATAAAGTGGAATTTATTTTGGGCCATTTTTTGCCAGAGGGGACTCCAGGGACAGCTAGGGAACCGCAGGGAATGTACATTTAAATAAATGAAAACATTGACGAAAGTACGTTTTATGGTATGGTGCTCCTATCTATACATTCTTAATGACGTTCCCCTGCGGGAGGAACAACCTCGTGCCCTCTTGAGGGTTTCTGGTTCACACAAAAGGGCGAGGTTAAGAAGGATTGAACCGGTGGGATGCCGTGACCCAGGTGCCACCTGAAGGTGTCAACAAGGCAGCGGCTAGGCTCGGCCAGCCGAAATATGGTCAACACGGGGACGCAGCCGTGGAAAAAGCGCGATTCTCTTAACCGTAGGCCGAATGTGGAGCGCAATGCGCGGATCTATGAACAACCAAATCATGGCGGCGTTGAAGACCATCACATGGATCGGCACCAGTCGTCACGAGGCAAAGCTAGCCATGGGTGGACGATCCGACTTCATCCATAGCGTCGGAACGCTGGAGAAAAACTTTCGAAGGCTACAGCCCATCGGTCGTTGGCTCAAATCCCAAGGGGTCAAAGATTTGGAGCAGATCAATTCCATCCAGGTAGAAGAGTACCTAGCTCTTCGCCTGGGTCACCACCTTCAAAGCGGAAATGCTCGAGGCACATTTCGCCAGGAACTGTCCGCATTGGCTGCGCTAGAATGTGGGCTTGAAGAGTTGTCTTCAAGGCTCAGAAACGACTCCCGGAAATATGATTTTCGAGAGCAACGGGAAAAGGCGTCGAGGTGGGCCAGCCAGTTGCCCATAAAGACCTCACTGTATCGCAATCGGGCAATAATTGATGATGAGAGCTTTCTTTCAGCAATTGCAAGCGAACGACATTGGCTCATGGCAAGGCTTCAGCTTGAGGCCGGCTGCAGGGCTGAGGGCGTTGGTGCCCCTCGAAAGGGGGAAAACCCTTTCACAATGGCGAATCTTTGCGTGTATGGAATCAGTCAAATCGAGAGTAACTGCCCGGATCCTGTAACGGGAAAGATTGTCAGACCGATTTGGACGATCGAGAAGGGCGGCAAACTGGCGGAGAAGTATTGTAGCGTGGATTTGGCCGAGACGCTTTCTGCATACCTAAAAAAGAACGGCGCGCTTCATGATAGCTACGAGAATTATCTTGGTGCAATCAACTCCGCGCTTCAAGCGACCAGCCAAGCGGCCAAAGGGAAAGGGACACACGCGCTTCGGTTTGCTTTTGCCCAAAGGCGCTATCTGGAGTGCATTCGGTACGGGTTTGTTGACGAACAAGCCAAACTCCAGGTCAGCAAAGAAATGAGTCACAACCGCCCAGATATTACGGAGCACTATCTCAGATGACCAATGAAATTCTTATGCTCTCGCGGCTATCAGAGGAAGAGCGAACTGCCGCGCTCAAATGGTTCGCAAGACAGGGTGAAGAAGTGAGGGTGCGTTTGATGAAGATGCGGTTCCATGCATTTCACCGACTGCGGAAGAACGCTCAAGAAACCCCGGCACCGATCGTGGATTACTGCGCGTTCCTCAAAGCCTGCCGGGACGGGGGATGGGAAGCAGAAAGGCGTTTTCACTCCAGCCGAGCATTGACCCAAACCGATGCGAAGAAACTGGCGGCAAACAGGCTGGCGAAAGCCAAAGGCAAGAGCCAGGGACGGGCGAGAAAGAGAGAACTGATAGTTCGCCATTGGGGCAAAGTGGTTGAATTGAGAAGCGAAGGCGTGAGCTACCGTAAGATATCCCGATATTTAAAGGATGAACACCGCATTGAAGCTTCACATACGTTCCTACGTTCACTGATGGCTCAATGGGACAGCATGCCTTATTAGGAGAACCTACGATGATGCAAAATGGTGAGAAAAAAAGGAATAAAATTGATATGCGTCATGGGGAAAAGTGTTGCCTTTTCGAACATCATGGACCAAATGGTTCAATTAAGATTAACATATGGTCATGTGTCTTGAATATGTGCAACAGGAAGAACAACAGCATAAGGACAACTACCTCCGAGCGAGGTTTTGAAATTGATTTCATTGGATCAACATTTGACTCTTATTCGGCAGCAAATGCTATTCAGGCCGTCACCAATTTATACTTGTACAAAAAAATCAAAAAAGAAGCGCAATCGATCAACGTGTCCACTGCAACGGGTTCATTCCTCATTTGGTTTGGGCTGAGCCAAGTGGAAGGAATCCCACCAATTTGCTGGGCAACGCAGATATCGAAGGAAAAACGTACTGGATGGGTATGCATGCCTGTCATCGTGGCCCATCAGTTCAATTCTGCCCTTATAAAGGCCATGAACTGGTATACCCCACTGTCATATTGGGACGGAGAAAGACATGTTATGCCGGAAAATCGACATAGTTATTAGATTTCAATAGACTTTATGTGATCTAGATTTCAAAGGTAGGTAGTGAGTTTTGGTCGCAGCAAACAGATGAGAACAAGCCGTTGAGCCCTTGATTCTCCTTCCCTGAGGCGCTACAGTGTTTTGGCGGATTCGCCTGACGAGCGACACCATGCCACGAGGCTGTGCTCAGATACTGATTCACAGACCTCAAAAACACAACGAGCCGTGCAGCAAGCCATACCCTCGCTCGCGGCGGAATACACCAAACTAAAGTGTCTGCTGGCTTTTTGTTGGTATGGGATCAAAACCCAGCGTCGGCTAGGGCCGCGCCGGAGCGGTGGCCGGAATAGCGCACGAGAGACAGGATCTTTGACACCTAATTGCAGGCTGAGCCTGCAATGCTTTTGCTCCCCCTAGGTGATCCATGCGGTTCCGGCATCATTTGGCAACATGGTTCGGGTTGGGACAAAAGCCTACGGCCCTTCTTGAACCATGAAGGGGGACTGGCCCGCACTTGAATGGTCATGTCCTGAAGGAGCCACCACATACAAGTGGCCATGTTTTGTCTGTAGTGAAGTGCGCCGCCCGACAGAGTTGAGCTAAAGGCACAGCTCAATGACATGACGCCACAACATAATCCCTGGGCTGCCTGAGCCAAACAGATCCAGCCCCCGCCACATTACCACCACATCTTGCGCGTTGGGCGCAGAAAGGTCTCTAGTGGCCTTTCATTAGGCAGTGTTTTCAACTAGGAACGCCTGTAATATCGCTCGTCAGTCAGCTTGCGTTCTAATCTTTGAGGAGCCGATAATGGCTAAAAAGATTGTGTGTATTGATGGCGAGTGGTTTTCCATGGATGAACTTGTAGCTCGAAAGGATGTCTCAAAGGCGACGAACGGTGCAATTGCGACAAAAACATTGGCCAACCTCGATTCTTTGGGTGTTGGACCGAAAAGGAAATTGAAAGTTAATCGAAAGGTTTATTATCCTCTCGCGGATCTTCAAGAACTCCTTCAAACGCGAATAACTAAGCAATAAACTCAAAACCAACTGGTGGCAGGGGCCCGCAAGCGGGCCCCTCGTCGCTTTTATGGCGTCCTTTCACTGCTGGCCACTTTCCCTGGCTGAGTAACTTTTGCGCGACCTCTTCGGCATCCGACTCCTTGTCCCGCACGACTCCATCCATGAATACCTAGTTCGAGTCCTTCCCTTCATACACCCATCTCTAATGTGCCGCCCCTGTGGGGCGGCAAAAATTGGTGTCCAGGTCCTTCTGCGTCGGCTCAGCTAGGTTGCCAGTGTGGTGCGTCTCGATATGCCGATCCCAAAACTCCGGGTTGAACCGTTCCAGCAGGCAAACATGCTCATCTGTGAATATCAGCCTGCGATACTGGGCCGTGCGGTCAAAGCGGTGCAAGCGTTCGTGGCGGCCCCAGACCCCGCACACCCCGCCGGAGCTGACCTGAATGTAAAATTGCTTTTTTCTCCGCCAGTCAAGCCCGTGCACGCTCTCCAGATCCGTGGTTTATGGACTCATCACAAACCTCAACAGAAAGGAGATCCACATGACCAAGAAAAAAACCCCGATGACCCCGGCAGATGCCTCTCGCATACAGAGCGCGGAAGCAAAGGCAAACGGAGGTGCTGTATCCAAGGAAAGTTTTGCAGCCAAAGCACAGTCTGCAGCGGCAGCCAACACCAAAAGCGGTAAATAGTCTGCATGGGGGTGGCAACCCACCCCCATATCGTCATTTTCATGATCTACTGTAATAATAAAGAGATGGACAAGGCCATCAGACTGCTTGTACGCAGGGGATGGCAGTATCGCCGAGGGAAAAAGCACGGTGTTCTCGAAGCTCCGTCCGGAGGCCGAGTTGTTGTTTCCGTGACTCCGAGTTGCCCGCGCACGTACAAGAACTTCATCGCCAACATTCGATCTGCCGAAAAAGAACGACATGAACAAAAAACCAAATAGTCGCCGTAAGAAATCACTATCTAAAACACACACCCCACTTTTCACTACTCCAGAAGTTTTGCGCGGGCTCGCCAATGCGCTGGACACAAAAAGTTACGCAGGCAAGGCCCTGGACGACTATGTTCGTAACGGCCAGTACCTCCACGAAACTCATCGAAGTTTAATCAAGGAGGCGGTCTTGGACCCTCTTGCGAAACATCTATCATCCAAGACCATGGGGGAGATTAATGTACTCCTCAACACTTTCTTTCGGCTGTATCATGAAAAAATCGTTCTAAGTTGTGCCTGCGCAGACAACACTCGGCAAGCCCTTGGCGACGCCATTCTGGTGCTATGTACTCCGATAGTGTGTGATGTCGTCAACCGCATGCTTGTCCCAAGGGGGTTACCCGATCTTGACCAGTTGATTGAAAGTCAACACCCGGTCGGTGCGGCAATTGGCTGGCTTGAAGCGAACTGCTACGGCTGGTCAAGCGCTGTAGAAAAATTTAAAAATCAAAACAGTGAAAAGGACAACTACATTCGAAGGTGGTCAAAAGGGATATCTCTTCCCGGTTGGATTTCCGTCGTGAATCTCTGCACGCTTGTGATTGACGATTTTGAACGCGAGCAGGCTTTTATTTTGCTCGTTATTGCAAGAGCAATAGGGGAAGTGATGCGCTCTTACAAAGGTCTTCACGAAAAGGTCAGAACCCTTCTGTCAGCCGACAAAGAAGGGAATTATGATTACTCCAAAATTGGAATACGTCCCCTGGATCCCTCTGTAGCGTTTCGTGAATTCCTGCTCTTGATAAATGATGGCCATGACTCTCTTATGAGCGACAGGAGACTCATAGGCATCAAGCCCCAAATTTATACGATCTTGACAAAAGCTAACGCACTCCACCGGCAAAACAAACTTCCCGCAAGCTCAAGGTGGCCCCTCCACCTATTGACAGCACATACCTTCGTGGCGGAAGGGCAACTCGGCAAAGCTCTTAGCGAATACAAGAAGGCGTATGGGTCATCGCTGTACGCGGCTGGCGAGATCCAGATCAACATCATCAATGAAGCGCTTTGCGTAGCCGCCAAACAAGAAGACACCATCTTTCTGAAAAAACTGAAGAATCAAGCGTTAGCATTTAATCTGCTACAGCCATCAGAAAGGAAGGAACACGATCCGCGCCTTGCAGGTGGCAGGAAAAGGCATCCTGACGACTTCGTTGAGGATTGGGAAATCAAACACTGGAAACAGCAATTCCATGAGCTTTTCCCTTCAGGCTATATGTTCATTGATGCCACGGAAGGGGACACTGGGGCGGGATCTCCGATCTTGATTCTAGACTCACGAAAATATGCAAAGCCTGACTTTCGCAATCCGGACCGAGTGGTGAAGTACAAAGGAGAAACAGGAGGATGGGTTCGCAAACCTCAGGTGCTTCATTTCGCCCTCGCCGGAGACTTCCGCACTGTGACAAAACTCATCAGCAAAGGAGCTGACCACCTCACTCCGTGGCAGGAAAGCGGAGACTCCCTGTTTCATATCTCGATCCGATTTTTGAACGCTCTGGATCTCACCACCCCGAATGATAATCTGTACCACTACCTTCTTCCTCTCGTTAAACAAGCAGCCGATCGGGAAAAGAAAGAAAATTCGGTATTACAGATGGTGAGAACTCCGTTCGTCAAGATGCAATACAGTGTTCTCGGCAGTGCGGTGGAGACATCTCGTCCGGAAGTTGTACAAGAGGTGCTAGATTTTGGGGCTCCGGTTGATCAACGGCATTCAATGGACAAAATGACTCCGCTATACTTGGCATGCAATATTTTTGCACAGTGCCGAACACCTGGGGCTATCGACAGATATATTGGACAGACTGCAGAACTTATGACCTCCGCGACGAAAGCCGAAGTTTGTCGGCGTTATGGTATCCCTATCGATTATGATTTTTCACGCCCCCGGCATCATGAAATCAAAAAAGCATGGCTCCAACTCAAGAAGAATGCGTTGAAAAATGTAAACCGCAATTCTCTCATTGCCATTGCAAAAATACTGCTGAAGCATGGGGCTGATCCCAATGCCCCACACGATATGAATAGAGTTCTGGGACGAACTCCATTGATGATGGCGATTGAAGCAAATGATGTAGAACTATTCGAACTCATTATAGAACATGGGGGAGATACTTCGCTGACGTTATTTTCAGAGCTTGACCACAATATGTACACATGTATGGATATTGCAAAAAAATTCGGCGCTAACGCCATCGCCGAAAGAATGAGGGGGGACGTATAGCCCGACTCCCTCTTGGGGGATGGTTGTCATGGGATATTGTTAAAATTAATGACTTTTCCAATCTTTTTTCTCATGCGTTCTGATTTTTCCATTCTGGCGACGGCTGCCTTGAGATCATCATTTCTAAGCTTTGCGTATCTAGCACTAAGAGTAGGTGTTGAGTGGCCCAATAAACGTTGGATATGGAGAAGGTCTACTCCCTGCTGAGCCAATCGTGACCCGAAGGTGTGGCGTGATGTATGAAAACAGACCTTCATCTTGGGATCGCTCACGCCATCATTGAGGCCGCTGTCATTCAGACCCCGCCAGAAAGCCGAAGGAACCTGTTCCTGGAGTTCACCAAAGCGCAGACCTGGGAAGACGAGTTGCCCGGGTTTTCCGCTTTCCCTGACCCGGAAGAGCTCTCTTAGCCTAGTGGTCATTGGAACGAACCGGTCCTTTGCAGACTTGGTGTTGAGTACTCTTAGCGTGTCGTTTTCCAGGTCGATGCAGTCCCAGGTCAAGGCGGCGATTTCGCCAAAGCGCAACCCTGCGTCCAGGCCGACGAGGAACATGTCTGCTGCTTGCGGGCTTCGCTTGTGCAGGCAATCGACGATCAATGCCACTTCTTCTTCTGTTAAGAACCGCTGCCGTTCATTGTCAATTTTTGGGGGTTTTGTGCTTTTGGCTTTCGTGGGACTGGGCCTGTCCACAATCTGCAGGTCAAGCGCCATGTTCCACACAAGCTGGAAGGTCATCAACACGTACTGTTGACTTCGGGAAGAACGCCCCTTTTTCGCCAAGGCGGATCGGATCCTTTGAACCTCGGCAACCCCAAGCTCGCGCATCGGAATGTCACCTGTTATGGGGGCTATCCAGTTTCGCACATGGCCAGCATTGCTGCGGATCGTAGCGGGCGCGAGTCGCGTTTCGGCGTCTGGTCGATAAATGTCGTCAAAGAACTGCTTGAAGCTGATGTTTTTTCTTTCTTCAGCCCGCAGTCTGCGCTCCTGCTCGATCCGTTCGCGTTGTGCCTGTGTTTTTTCCGCGCGGGGAGTTTTCGGGCCACCGGCCGCGGCCTGTTCGATCAACCGCACCCGTTCGTCTGCCGCCCTGGCCTCGGTCCACCCCTCGGAAGACCACCCCAAAGTCGCGTCCACAGGATAGTCTCGACCGGGCACACGGTATCTGACATTGAACTGTCGATCAAACCGGCCGCCTCGAACGCGCGGCCTGTTCTGATCAACTCTCCACCTAACGCCTGCATGATCCTTAGAGGATGTCCATTTGACTGCTGCCATGTCTAGCTCTGAAATATTCCTACACATTTTCCTACACTTTTACGCACGTGACCCAAGGGAAATCCAAGGAACCTGAAGTCCAAGTTAACACAAAAATATCTAATAAGACAAGCAGCATAAATGTCACAAGTTGTTTCCCTTAGGTTCCCGAAGTATCCCGGACAATGTGACTGAAAATCCCCGTGTCGGCAGTTCAATTCTGTCCCCGAGCACCACTTGAAAATAAAGGCTTTCGTCATATTTGACGAAAGCCTTTATCTTTGACCAGCCAAGATAGCCGCTTTCACATAACCAGATAGCAACGCGTCCTCAATTTAGCTACCTCGCTCGCTTAAGCTGAGTCCATCTTGAGGTCTTCATGACTTCCCCCATTCTAACAAGAGAAGTTTTCCGATAGACCTCCGCTCCATGCATTTCGCATTCAATATGGACTTCCGTCACGTCTTTATCCGGGTCGCCGCCAAAGTGCCTCAACAAGGCATCGGCGAGGGCGGCATCGCCAATCTTACCCACCGGAGGCTTGGGATTATTTCGCGGATCAGGGACGGTCCTGGGAAAAAGGTAGATACAGGGAGGGGGAATCACCCTTCCTTCGATCTCAACGCCTCGGCCTTCAGCAATCTTCGGGCAGGCCCGCTCGTCCGTACCGCAAAGCATGTCCCACACAACCAAAGCTTCAACTTTTTGCTTCTCAGCAATTATCTTTCCGCCCAAGCGGGTATGCACTCCAGACCAAACGCCATGACTGAGATTTGATCCAGGGTTTTGGCACAGAGACCAGATAAAAAACTCATCGGCATTCGCAGGGCGTTCCCATATCGTGGTGTTATTGCCGTCAAGACACCCTTTGGCCTCACAAATCGACTTCTTCCCATCCGGCAATTCAACATAATAGTCGTGGCGATCTCCTTGCCCTGTAAAACTGTGCCCTTTGATCAGCCCAGCCCCTAACAACTGACACAATGCCCAGTCGATGAAAGCCTTCTTGCCCTTCATCGTCGCAGCCTGAGTACCACGAATGCGTTCGACAGCACTCCGAAACAATCCCGAACTCCAAAATTGAGCCGGAGTCATACCGTGCCCCCCTACTGTGGGTGCAACGTCCACCAAGGCTTGGGCATATGCGGAAATCCGTTCAGGGTCGAGGGGACACTCACAGGCAATGACGTTGGGGTCGGGTTTGGACATCAGGCGGCGACCTCTTCTGCGCCATCGGCGAGGATATGATCAAGAGCGTGTCGAGCTAACCAAGAAACAACTGGAGGCGCTACGCCATCCCCCGTCAGCTTCAATGCATCATTGACTCGGTCTGGCAGTACATAGTCATCCGGCAACCCCATCAACCGGGCTGTTTCTCTGGGTGAAACCAACCTGCTCTCGGTCCGATTCCCTTGAACGAGCAACAATATCTGTCGGCTTGACCCTCCGGCAGGAGTGCGGAGGCAACCGGCAAGACCGTCAAAGCGAACCTCTGCCCTTTGCCGCCTTTCACCTTTTTCAACGCGGGTTCTCTTGAAGACCGTTCCCGCAGCGATCTCTCTCGATTCCCTTTGTTGCTCGACTTTCTCAAGGTTGATGGGTGACATCATTCGGAGGAGCTTATTGGTTTCAAAAGCATTATGCCACCGAACATGAGATGGATGATTTTCAACAATGTCGATCAAATCCCGATTTCGCCGAGCAGGAACCGGAAGATGAAGCCAACGCCACCCGTCTCTGGCAGCCGCAGAGATCATGTCGTAGGCAAGCCCAAAAGAATCCGGGTGCCAGACATCGTGAGGCCCGGCACCTGCAAGTTCTCTCGGAGGTGCGGCCACGCCATTTTTGTAAGCCACTATGAACAGTCTCGGTCGACTCTGCGGGACGAAGTGGTGTGCATCTATGACGAGTGGAGCATAGATGTAACCTTGACGCGTCAATTCCTCGCAAATAGCAGCGAGATCTCGTCCCCTGTGGGATGTGATGGTACCGCAGACGTTTTCGAGAACGATGGAGCGGCATGGACGACCCTCATTGGACAATTGCTCCATGAGACCCATGAACGTCCAGAACAGGCCTGACCGCTTTCCTCGCAACCCAGTGCCGTTGCCGGCCAAAGACAGATCTTGGCAAGGAAACGAAGCCCAAGCCATATCAGCTTGACCAGGAAGGTCGGCGGAAATGAGGGACGCTATGTCCCCCTCGCGCAACTCGGCAGCATTCTGAAAATTACTCCGGTATGATGCGCACTTTTTCGGATCAAGTTCATTGGCAAAAGCGCACTCCCACATCGGGCCGAGCCCAATGCGTGCCATACCTCCGCCACAGAAGAATTCATAATATGCCATCGTCGATCCCTAGACTTTGTCTATAAACAATAGCACGTGAACAAAAGCATCTCAACCAGATTGTGGCACCCTATACCACTTTGTTCTGCTGTGCGCACAATCGTTTTCCGCGAGTTAGCAGGAGCTTTGATGTCCTCAACCCTCTTGATTCACCTGATAATTCCAAACTATACTCAATAACAATAAGCGCATCAAGTTCCCACCCTGTGAGACTCTCCCTAAAGAGAAGTCATTCCCATAGATATAGGCCACAACCTCCCCAACCTTGCCTTGAACGCCCAATTGAGGCTATCGTGTGACAGGAAAGAGTTCGTCCGGGCGGCCCGAAATCGGCTTCGCGACAGGGGGGTGGTGACATGACCACGGATCAGATTCTCTGGAACGACGAGAACTCGGTGGGTGTTGCGTCCATCGACGAGCAGCACAAGCAGCTGGTGGCCATCACCAACAGCCTGTTTCAGGCCATCGTCAGGGACGCGGGCGTTGAGGTCATCTTCGGGATACTCGACGAAATGGCCCGCTACGCAGACCAGCACTTCGCCCACGAGGAAGCCCTGCTCACGGAGTACGGCTTCCCGCCGGACCTGCTGGAGCGCCACATAGGCGAGCACAGGGATTTGACTGGCAAAGTACACGACTTCATCCGCAGAGCCCGCCAGAACAACGACCTCATCGACCTTGAGGTGTACGATTTTCTGCGCGACTGGATGACCGACCACCTCCAGCGCACCGACCGGACCTACGCCGATTTCCTCTGTGCGCGCGGCGCGCGGTGAATCGGCGCGGGGGCGTCAGCGAATCAGGGCCATGAGTTTCTCAAAGGCGACTTCAAGGGTGAACCCCTCGCGGATGTGCTGTTTGCCGCGCTCGCCCATGTCGCGGCGCAGGGCCGGGTCCACGATCATGGCTTCGAGCTTGTCCGCGAAGTCCGCCACGTCGCCGGGCCGGGCCAGGAGGCCGGTCTGCCCGTGGCGGATCAGCTCGGGATTGGAACTGATATCAAAGGCCACCACGGGCTTGCCCCGGGCCATGGACTCGGCGATGACATAGCCGAACCCCTCCCAGAGGGCGGGATGCGCCAGAAAATCTATGGAGTTGTAGAAGGATTCCATGGACTCCACAAATCCGAGAAAGCGCACCCGCTTGCCCAGGCCCAGTTGCTCGGCATGGGCCACCAACGAATCCATCAACTCGCCCACGCCAGCCACCAGCAGCGTGACCCGGTGGCCGCGCTCCCCGAGCAGGCGCACGGCCTCCAGCAGCAGATGCTGCCCCTTCTGCTCCGTGAGCCGGCCAGCGTGGCCGATGACCGCGTCCTCGCCGCGCCGCACAGACAGAGGAGCGGCTTGGCGGCTGTTCAACTGCTCGCTATCCAGTCCGTTGGGAATCACGGTGACGCGCTCCGGGGGAATCAGGCCCGGGTTGTCCCGCAGCGCCAGCCGCCGGGTCTCCTGCGAATTGCAGATGAAGTGCGTCAGCACCGAGCGGAAAAGGAACCGGTTGAGCACCGTATCGCGGATCGGCAGGGCGATGCCGCGCCGATAGAGGATGAACTCGACGCCCGCCAGGCGCGCGGCAATACCACCGGCCTTGGCGTCGCTAGGCAGCGAGAGAATGACGGTACTGATCTGATTTTTCTTGAAATACCGAACAAGCGACACCAGGGTGAACGGGTTGAGAAAGCTCAGGTTCGCTATCCTGCAGCGGTGCGGGCGGATGGCGTCGTGCTTTTCCAGCGTGTCGGCCAGAGCGCTGTGGGTGTTGGTCACCACATGCACGTCATACCCGGCCCGGCGCGCCATCAGGGCGGTATCACGCACCCACCGCTCGCCGCCGCCCCACGACCTGCTTGTATTGAAAAAGCACAGTTTCTTCATCAGGTTCCCTGGTTGCGATTGCGTCTGCCCGGCGGCCCCCGCAGGCACACGGCGGCAGCCCGGCCATCCTGCCGTGAGCGCGGGTGTAGCACAAGGGGAAACCCCGGGCAATTCCCCGACGAATAGCCGTCTGCCCCGGCATCCCATCATTGAAAAAGTCAATACAAGCAGGCTGTTCAAAAATGGTGAGATGCTAGGCGCGAAAAAGTTCAAGGCCGAAGCGTACTTCCTGTACGCGAGGATTTGATTCGCCCCGTCCTGGGGCTCACCCCTTCGGGGCGTCGGCAGGAACCGACGTCCAAATCCGCTGTCCTGCGGATTTGTGAACTTTTTGAAGCAACGACGCAGATCGCCGTTTTTCAACAGCCTGCCCTAGCCGCCCCAGCGCTCGATGTATTGGTCCACGGCGAACTTGCGGCGGCAGCCGCGCTCGTTCATGTAGCGGATGGAGCCAAAGACCGGCCGGGTCTGCCAGGGCCGGTCGTGGAGCCCGGCCAGAGACCAGAGGATGCCCACATGGCCGTTGGGGTCTCGGCCGTCCAATTGGAAACGATCGTTGAGGGCCAGGGCCGTGGCGTGGGCCTCCTCGGGCGAGGGCGACCATTCGAGTATCTTCTTGGCCCAGTACATGCGCATGTACCCGTGCATGAACCCGGTGCGGCGCATCTGGTTCTGGGCCGCGTTCCACAGCCGCGAGTGGGTCCGCGCCCCCTCGAACTCCTCGGGTGAGCACAGGTGCGGACGCGGATCGGCCCGGTGCTCGTCCAGGGTCCTCAGCGCCCAGGCCGGTGCCCCGGCCAGGGTGTCGTGATGCGCGTTGTGCAGGCAGAAGTTGTCCGAAAGCTCGCGCCGCACCACCAGCTCTTCCAGAAATGCCGCCTGCCCCTCGCCCCGGCCCGAGGCCGCAGCGGCCAGGGCAGCCCGCTGGGGTGCCAGCTGGCCGAAATGAAAATAGGCCGAGAGCCGGGAGGTGGCCCCCGCGTTGGGGTCGTTGCGCCGTTCGGCATACACGGCCACCCGGTCGACCACGAACCGGTTAAGGGCCTCTCGGGCCGCGTCCTCGCCCGGGGCGAGGGGCACCGGACCCACCGACTCGCCCCCGGCCACGACAAGCCCGGTGCGCACCGCCTGCCAGTCCATGGACGGCAGACTCGGGGCGGCCGCCGTCTGCGGCTCAAGGGCGGGGAAATCCTCCAGATATTCGCCGAACAGGCGGTGGATTTTCGGCCTGATGGTCCGGGCCGCGTATTCCTGCTTTGGCGACACCCGCCGGGCCGGGACCACGTTGTGGCCGTCCACTTCGACAAGGGCCACGGGCAAGGCCTCGGCCACGGTCCGCTGCCACGCCTGCTTGACCCGCATGGGGTCGAAGTCCGTAACCACGCCGCCTGCGCCGAGTTCAGCGGCCAACCGGGGAATCTCGGCCGACGGGTCGCCCAGGCGCAGGGCCAGGGGGATGCCAAGCACGGCCAGATCCGCCTCCACCCGGGCCAGGCCGGAGAGCATGAAGTCGGAGTGGCGCAGGGTCGCGCCCGGATAGGCCGGGACCAGACAGAAACCGACCACCAGGGGGTGATCGCGTCCGGCCAGTTCGCGGGCGTGGAGCAGCCCCCAGTTGTCGCGCACGCGCTGCTCTCGGCTCATCCAGTACAGGATGGGGCCGGGAGCCAGGGGCGCGGCGTTGAGCCGATGGGAGCGAGCGGGGTTGACCAGCATGGCGTTTCCTCCGGTTCCTTCGTCTTATTCCGGGCCAGGGGTCAGCCCGTGCGCCAGCGCACGGGCACCAGCCAGACCGAGAGCACCATGAGCGCGAAGAAAGCCGCATAGATGGCAGTGAAAACCTCGGGCGGGGCATCGAAATAGAAGAAGCGTTCGGCCCAGTGGCTGAGGAAGGATTCGGCGTATGGCCCTTGACCGGCCTCGACCCGCAGCTGGTTTTCCCAGACCGTCAGCGGGCAGGCCACGCCCAACAGGGCCTCGGCCACCACCACGCCCATGGCTGCCAGATGCGTGCCCCGGAACCAGCGGTTGCCCACAAAGCGCCAGCGGGCCAGGGCACCGATCCAGACCACGGCCAGACCAAGCACGTTGTAGGCCGCAAAGAGCACATGCACGGCCAGGATCAGATCGGCCAGGAGCGGGCTCATGGGCTGACCCTCCCTGCCGCGGGGCCGAGGGGTGCGGCAATGAGCCGATGACCATGGACGAGGGTGACCCGCATGGCTCTTGTGACGGTTCCAACTGACCGGGTCACGTCGTCTGGCAGGCGGTTCTCGCGATGCGCCACATTTCGAAATTCATGCGCACCAGCAGGAACGCGGCCACGACCATGAAGAGTACGCCCACGCCAAAGAGCACGTGTTCGATGCCAAAGGTGTTGATCACGGCGTCCGGCACCTTGACCAGCTCCACTGTCACCTCCATGAACAGGCCGAGCAGCAGGGCGGCCATGCCGTAGATGTGGCACTCGCGGTCGATCATGGCCTCGGACTCCGGGCACCCTTCCTTGTACGCGCCAAAGGCGTTCATGAGGGTGGCGCGCTCCTCCAGGGCCACGCCCCAGGCCACGAGCACGATGCCCACCGCATCGAGGATCTCGCCGATCTCGTCCACGTTGTGGATGGTATCGCGCATGAGTTCCCACGACTCCACGGCCACAATGGCAATGAAGGCCACGATGGCGAAATTGACGACAAGCAGCCCCCGGCGGGAGATGATATACTTGAGCAGGCGCTTCATGGCGCGTAACCCCTCGCGATGTTGACGGTTGATGGAGCCAGTTGATGATGCCAGTTGATGGGGACGATCACGGGCCGGGCCACTCCCCGACCTTCCGCTACCGATAGCGCCAACTTGGAACCGTGCCAACAGGAAATGTTCGGCCGGGCGACTCTTTGGCCCGTTCTCCGTCTCCGGCTCGGCATTGACACAGACCGCCCCATGACCCAGAAGGGAGGCAGGCTCCTGATTCCAACCCGCAAGCCAGGGAGGCGGCCATGAGCGACACCCGAATGGAAACCGACAGCCTGGGGCCAGTGGCGGTCCCGGCAGACCGGCTCTGGGGAGCGCAGACCCAGCGCGCCCTGACCCTCTTCGCCATTGGCCGCGAGCCCATGCCCGTGGAGATGATCGAGGCCTTTGCCGTGATCAAGAAGGCGTGCGCCCGGGCCAACGAGGCGGCCGGGCGGCTCGACGCGGACCGGGCCGGGAGGATCTCCCGGGTCTGCGACGAGCTGCTGGCGGGCGAGCACGCGGCCATGTTTCCCTTGCCGGTCTGGATTTCCGGCAGCGGCACCCAGTACAACATGAACGTCAACGAGGTCATCGCCAACCGCTGCGCGCAGCTGGCAGGCAGGCGCCTCGGCTCCGGCGAGCCGGTCCACCCCAACGACCACGTCAACATGAGCCAGTCCACCAACGACGTGTTCCCCTCTGCCATGCACGTGGCATGCGCCCTGGCCGTGACCCGCTCCCTGCTGCCCGCAGCCCGGCGCATGGCCGACGCCCTGGCAGAGAAGGCGCGCCGCTGGGCCGATGTGGTCAAGATCGGACGCACCCACCTTCAGGACGCCACCCCCCTGACACTGGGCCAGGAAGTCTCAGGCTACGCGGCCATGCTCGATGATGGCATCGGGCGGGTGGAAGGGGCGCTCAGCGGCGTGCTGCGTCTGCCCCTGGGCGGCACGGCCGTGGGCACGGGCGTCAACGCCCATCCCGGCTTTGGCCCCGCGGCCACGGCCCACGTGGCCGAGCTGGCCGGGCTGGCCTTTACACCCGCACCCAACGCCTTTGCGGCCCAAGGCAGCCACGATGATCTGGTCCATCTCTCGGCCGCCCTCAAGACCCTGGCCGCGTCGCTGCACAAGATCGCCTGCGATATCAGGCTGCTGGGCAGCGGCCCCCGGGCCGGGCTGGGCGAGCTGATCCTCCCGGCCAACGAGCCCGGCTCGTCCATCATGCCGGGCAAGGTCAACCCCACCCAGTGCGAGGCCATGGTCATGGTCTGCATGCAGGTCATGGCCAACGATGCGGCCGTGACCATGGGCGGCGCAGCCGGAAGCCTGGAGATGAACGGCTGCAAGCCGCTGATGATCCACAACGTCATGACCTCCATCAGGCTGCTGGCCGACACCATGGAGAGCTTTCGCGCCCACCTGCTCCACGGCCTTGAGCCGGACCGCGCGCGCATCGCCGCCCACCTTGAACGCTCCCTGATGCTGGTCACGGGCTTGAGCCCGCTCATCGGGTACGAGAATGCGGCCCGCCTCGCCCACCACGCCCACACCGAGGGGCTCACCCTGCGCGAGGCCGCCCTTGACCTCAAACTCGTCAGCAAAGCCGAGTTTGACCGGCTCACCGACCCGGCCCGCATGATCGGACCCCAGGAAGACTAGGCAAAAAGAGCGAAGACCGTGGCCCCCACCATGACAGCCACCAGGGCGGCGTTGACACAGACGAGCACGGAGCCCGAGCGCAGGGTGCGCAAAAGCACGGCCCCTGCCCAGCCCCAGAGGCTGTGAAAGGACACCTGGAAGACGAAAAAGGTGGGGATGAACACCGCAAGCTGGACGAACAGCGGCACGGACGGATCGGCCAGCTGGCTGAAGCCGACCACGGACATGGCCCAGCTCTTGGGATTGAGCGGGTGGATGAACACCCCCTCCACAAAGGTGAACCGGCGTGCATCCCTCTCCTCGGCCAGGTGCATGCGCAAGAGCTTCCAGGCCAGATAGAGAATGTAGCCCAGGCCCACGATCTTCATGGCCCATGCCGCCCTTGGCGAGGCCAAGAACAGCCCGCCCAGGCCAAAGCCCACCAGCGTGTTCAGGCACAGCATGCCCACGGTGGTGCCTGCCAGAAAAGGCAGCGCGGACCGGAACCCTGTGGCCTGGCCGATGGCCAGCATGGTCAGGTTGCCGATGCCGGGGGTGCCGGTCATCACGATCACGAACAGGACAAAGGCGGCATAGGTCTCAAGGGTCATGGCGGACACTCCTAGGGGAAAGGCGCGGCGCGCCACCCCCTGCTCACGGTGAAGGGACTGACTCACGCTTGTATGGTTGACATTGTGTGGCGTCAATGAATACATTGTATGCATGACAACCTGGACCCCCTCCCTGGCCCGCGACACCGGGTCGCTCTTTCTTGATCTGGCGGACGCCATCGAGCGCGACGTGACCAGCGGCGTCCTGCGGCCGGGCCAGCGACTGCCGCCCCACCGCGAACTGGCCGACACGCTTGGCATCAACGTCTCCACCGTGACGCGAGGCTACCGCGAGGCCGAGCGGCGCGGACTGCTCTCGGCCACGGTGGGCCGGGGCACCTTTGTGGCCTCGGACGCAGCCACGGCCACCTCCATGGTCGCCTTTGAGCCGGGCGCGCCGGGCATGCTCGAAATGGGGCTGATCACCCCGTTGCACTTTCTTGATCCGGACGTGAGCGAGGGGTTCCGGCGCATTGCCCGGCGCATGGACCCGCGCGTGTTCATGCGCTACTCCGAGCCGCGCGGCCTGCCAGAGCACCGGGCCGCAGGCGCGCGCTGGGCGGCCCGCTACGGCATGAAGGCCGAGGCAGAAGAGATCATTGTCTGCGCCGGGGCGCAGCACGCCCTGACCTGCATCCTGGCCGGGCTGTTGCGCAGCGGCGACCGCATCGCCACGGACGGCCTGACCTATCCCGGCCTCAAGACCCTGGCCGCCATGCTCGGCATACGGCTGGTGCCCATCGCCATGGATGATGAAGGCATGACCCCTGCCGGGCTGGACACGGCCTGTCGGCGCGACGCCATCCGGGCCGTGTACCTCATGCCCGGCGTGCACAACCCGACCACGGCCAGCATGTCCGATTCGCGGCGCGACGCCATTGCCGCTGTGGCTGCGGCCCACGACCTGCTCATCATCGAGGACGACGCCTATGACCTGACCCATCCCGGCGGGGCCGCCCCGGTGGGCATCCGCGACCGCGAACGGTCGGTCTATGTGGCGGGCATGTCCAAGGCCCTGGCCGCCGGGCTGCGCGTGGCCTTCATCGTGGCCCCCAGGCAGTTGCTCAAGCCCCTGGCCCAGGCCGTGCTCAACACCGTCTGGATGACCCCGCCGCTGAATGTGGAACTGGCCGCCATGTGGATCGACGACGGCACAGCGGACACGGTGCTGGCCGCCAAACGCGCCGAGGCCGCTCGCCGCTATATGGAGGCGTGCGTCCTGCTGGAGGGGCTGCGTTTCCGGGGCAAGCCAAGCGGCTTCTACCTCTGGCTCGACCTGCCCGCGCCCTGGACCGGCGCCCGGTTCGAGGCCGAGGCCGCCAAGGCCGGTGTCTGCGTGTTCGGCGCTGAGCGGTTCGTGGTGGGCGAAAGCGCACCCCCGGCAGCGGCCCGCATCTCCCTGACCGGGGCCGAGCGCATGGCCGACCTTACCCGCGGCCTGACCGTGATCAGGAAGCTGCTCCTGCCCGACTCATAGCAGGCTATAGATTCTGAAATGTCGTTTGTTTCAGAGGAGATGCAGTCCCATTCGCGATCTCAATGTCCCAGGCACGAAAAAGGGCTCCCGCCACAGCGGAAGCCCTCGTGATCCGGGTGCGGCGCTGCCGCTATTCCAGGGTCTTGATAAAGGCATCGGCCTCGGCGATGGAGGCCTCCATGTCGCGAATCAGGGCATCGACGTCGGTGCGGATCGCGCCCAGCTGCCCTTCCAGGGCGGCGATGGCCTTGGCATTGAGATTGTGCTTGAGATAGAGCACTTGGTCCTTGAAGGCGGCCAGAACCGGGTTCATCTTCTGACTCGCCTTCTTCATGGCCGTGATCAGCTTGGCATAGCGGCTCTTGGTGGCTGACAACTTCTTCTGGCTGTCCCGCTTGAGGGTGGCGCTGGTGTACTGGCCGATCTCGGCCTCCCACTCCTTGAAGAGCGCCCCGGCCACGTCCTCCACGCTGGCGATGCGGTCGCGCACCGTATCGGCCATGGCCTCGCTCCTGTCATATTCGCCCTTGAGGATATCATATTTCTCTTGGAGCGTGCCACCGTCGAAATCCACCACGCTCCTGTACCGGGCCAGAGCGTCGACAAATTGCTCCTTGGCGTCCTGCTGCGATTCCCGCGCGCTCTCCACCCTGTCGGCCAGGATTTCGCGCTTGTCATAGCCCACCTTTTCCATGGCCGCGTAGTAGGTCTTGGAACATCCCGCCCCCACCAGGGCGAAGATGAGCAGCGCAGCTGCGGCGTGCATCAATCGTTGCATAGGGAACTCCTTCACATGATTGCTGATTTTCATCTCTGTACACCATGGGCCGCCTGCGGGCAAGGGCGCCCGGATGACTCGTCGCGAGCCAACAGGCGGCGCGCCCCGGCCACCAGGGCGCGGGTGAACCGGGTCAACACGCCTGTTTCCAGGTTCCAGCAGTGCCAGTGCAAGGACACGGTGAAGGCGTGGCCGGGCAGGAGGTCCACCAACTCGCCGCACGCCACCAAGCCGTTTGCCTGCTCGTCCGGCAGCATGCCGCAGACCCGGCCCGAGGCGATGGCCGGGGCGAATTGCTCGGACGAGGGCAGATAAAAGGGCGTGTAACCGGGCGGCTCGCTCCCCAGGGCCTGGGCCAGCAGGGTGGCGTGCATCACGTCCTTGCGATTGAAGATGAGCATGGGCGCGCCCGGCACGGCCTCGCGGGTCACGCCGGACGGAAACCAGCGCGCTTGGTAGGCCGAAGTGCCATACAATCGGTAGTGCATCTCACCCAACACATGGACCGCGCACCCCTGCATGGGCTCGGCCCGGTCGCTGATGCAGCCGAGCACCTCGCCGTTGCGCAGCAGGGTGTGGGTCTGGGCTTGATCGTCAACCCGCAGGTCCAGCAGCACTGGCTCGGAATCCAGGAATCCGTCCACGGCCGGGAAGAACCACGTGGCCAGACTGTCGGCATTGATACCCACGGCCAGGGTGGCGAACCCGGACGACTCCAGCCCCAGACGGGCGGACAAGTCATCCTCCAGGTGGCGCACCTGCCGATACAGGGTGAGCATCTCGTGACCGGCCGCCGTGGGCCTGGGCGGCGTGGAGCGCACCAGGAACACCCGCCCGGCCGCCTCCTCCAGCAATCGAACACGCTGGGACACGGCCGACTGGGTCAGCCCCAGCACCCGGCCCGCCCGCTCGAACCCGCCCTCGGCCACCACCGTGGCCAGAGCCTCCACCAGCTTGTAGTCCAGCATGCCGCATCATTAGCAACTCTTATGCTCGATGAAAACAATGAATTTCCATTGTCATTCAAACTCGCCTACACCTCGGCAAGCGGAGGGAACAGCAGACATGACACCATTCATTCAGGGGTTCGCCATGGGCGGCGGGCTGATCATCGCCATCGGAGCACAGAACGCCTTTGTGCTCACCCAGGCGGTGCGACGCAACCACACCGTGCCCGTGGTCCTGGTCTGCATTCTCTGCGACGGGCTGCTCATCGGCCTGGGCGTGTCGGGTTTCGGGGCCATGGTGGCGGCCAGCCCGGCGCTGGGCACGGCCGCCACATGGGGCGGGGCTGCCTTCCTGGGGTGGTACGGCCTTGGCGCGCTACGCTCGGCCATACGGGGCGGCTCGCTGGCTGCGGAGCAGGGCGCGCCCCCGGACCTGCGGCGCACCCTGCTCCTGACCCTGGGCGTGACCCTGCTCAACCCCCATGTCTATCTCGACACCGTGGTCCTCATGGGCTCCCTCTCGGGCCGGTTCGAGGGCACGGGGCGGCATGTCTTCGGCCTGGGCGCGTTCGCGGCCTCCACGGTCTGGTTCACGCTCCTGGGCGCGGGCGGTCGAATGCTCGCCCCGCTCTTTCGCCGCCCGGCCACATGGCGCGTCCTCGACTCCCTGGTCTGCCTGACCATGTGGGCCATCGCCGCCTCACTGATCCGGTCAGCCCTTGCATGAACAGTCGGCTATGCACCCAGCATTTTGGCGCTGAATAGCTGGCTATTTATATTACAACACCACGGATTTATTCGACTGCTTCAAAGCCTGCCTTGCTCACTGCCCCTGGTGCGGGCGACCCTTCATTTTCCCGTCCGGCTGGCGTATGCTCATTGGCATGCAGACCCCGGAGCACAGGATCACCCCATGCCGCCACGACCGGCCACCGACCTCCCTGTTCAAAGATACGCCAGGGGACGCGCCAGGAGACACGGGCCGGGATGACGCCGACCAGACCACCCCGGACAACGCCCCGGGCAACGCATCAGACACCGGGTCGTCCCCAGACCCGGCCCGGCCGGTGCTGGTCTGCCGCGCCTGTGGCATGGCGGTGACAACCCGCGAGTTGGCAGTGGCGGTGAACGGCGCGCACAGCCATGTGTTCTTCAACCCCTACGGCCACGTCTTTGAGATCGGGTGCTTTGCCTCGGCCCGAAACATCCTGCCCACCGGCCCACGCACAGCCGAGTTTTCCTGGTTTGCCGGATACGCATGGCAGGCCCTGGTCTGCGCCGGATGTGCCGGGATGCTCGGCTGGCGCTTCACGGGCCATGGCCACGCCTTCTTCGGCCTGATCCTGCCCGCACTTGTGGAAGTGGACGGGCCGCGACCCTGAGCCGGAAAGAGGATTTTCCCTGCCCGAACAGTTGCATTGGGCCGCGAAAATGGGCTAGCGTTGAGGGCAACAGGCGAAGCAGACAACCAACCGCAACGTGAAAGCAGGTGACATGTCCACGCACAAACTCCGCTCCATATACAAACAACTTTCCGATAAAATTGATGATTCAAATGAAAAAGCTCTGTTCGAAATCAAGGAGCTGAAGGAAGACCTCAACGAACTGCAACGACATCTCTCGGGCCGCAAGAAGACCACCGACGTGCAGCCGGACGACATCCTGCGCTCTGCCTACGAAATTTCGCAGCGCATGCGCGACATGCGGGAGCGGCGCAGTATCCTGGCCGAAATGGAATGCGTGGCCGCCGAGGCCGAGGCCCTGGAATACCTTGAATCACGTGGGGCCAAGCTCTTGACGCGGCCTGCGGGCTGGCACTTCCAGACCTCTGCCGAGCGATTCCTGCTTCACGAGGCCGACCCAGTCGAGGCCGCCGCCGAACTGCGCAAGCTCCTGGCTGCGGGCAAGCGCCTCAAGCGCCCGGCAAAAAAGAAGAAACCTGCCTGACCGAATCGCTTCCCTTGACTTTTCCGCTTGGCGACACATTTCTTTGCTATCCCGAAAACCAGCAAACCAAACGGAACACCCCATGATCAAACGCATCGTCACGGCCCTTGCGGCCCTTGTTGTTGTCATGTCACTGGCCGGATGCGGCTACAACACCATGCAGCAGCAGGAAGAAGCGGTCTTTGCCGCCTGGGGCGACCTCGAAGCCACTTTGCAGCGCCGCGCCGACCTGATCCCCAACCTTGTCGAAACGGTCAAGGGCGCAGCCTCCCACGAGCGTGAGACCCTCCAGGCGGTCATCGACGCCCGAGCCAAGGCCACCCAGATGACGATCTCGCCCGAGATGCTCACCAACCCGCAGGCCCTGGCCACCTTCCAGGCCGCCCAAGGCGAGCTGTCCTCTGCCCTGTCGCGGCTGATGGTGGTGGTGGAGCGCTACCCGGATCTCAAGGCGAACCAGAATTATCTTGCGCTCCAGCACCAGCTCGAAGGCACCGAGAACCGCATCAACGTTGCCCGTCAGCGCTACAACGACGCGGTCCAGCTGTTCAACGGCGCCATACGCACCTTCCCCAATTCGCTGACCAACTCGCTGCTGCTCCACCTGGAGCGCAAGGAATTCTTCCAGGCCGATCCCGGGGCAAAGACCCTACCCGCAGTCAATTTCGGCTCGGAATCCTGACGGAGGCATGGTGCGCTCACTGCTCACAACCGCCCTGTGCGTGGCATGGCTGGCCCTCACCGCGTCCGGGGCTGCAGCCCTTGATGTGCCTCCCTTTGCCGGACGGGTCACGGACACGGCCAACATGATGGCCCCTGCCACCCGGCAGGCCATGGACGCCATGTTGGCCGAGCTGGAACGCACGGACTCCACCCAGGTGGCCGTGCTCACCGTGCCCTCGCTGGAAGGCGACTCGCTGGAGGAATTCTCCATCCGCGTGGCCGATGCCTGGAAGGTGGGACAGGCCAAGGAAGACAACGGCGTCATCCTCATCGTCAGCCAGGCCGACCGGCTGGTGCGCATCGAGGTGGGCTACGGACTCGAGGGCGTGCTCACCGATGTCATGGCCGGACAGATCATCGACTCGGTCATCACCCCGCGCTTTCGGGTCGGGGACATTGACGGCGGCTTCATGGCCGGTGCCACGGCCATTGCCGAGGCCGCGCGCGGCGAGTTCACCGCGCCCACGGACACTGGCTCGCGCGGCAAGCGCTCTTTCCTGCCCCTGATCGTGCTGCCCATGCTCCTGATCATCTTTGCCACAGAACTATTCGGACGCAGCAAGCGCGCATCCCTGACCCACGGCAAGCAGGCCGGGAGCCGCTCCGGCGCCGGTGCGGCGGCCTCCACCCTGCTCCTGCTCTCCATGCTCGGCGGCTCGCATCGCGGCGGCGGGGGCGGCTTTGGCGGGGGCGGCGGGTTCGGCGGCTTCGGCGGCGGCGGGTTTGGCGGCGGCGGCGCATCCGGCGGCTGGTAACCATCAAGGACAGACCATGACAACCCTCGCACAGACCTTTTTGACCACAGAAGAGCAGGACGCCCTTGTTGCCTGCGTCAAGGAAGTGGAAACGCGCACCTCCGGCGAGATCGTGCCGGTGATCGCCTCGGCCAGCTACGACTATCCGCGCGCCGACCAACTCGGCGGCATGGGCCTCGGCATCCTGGCCGCCCTCGGCGTGGCCACCCTGCTCGGGCGCGACGACATGTGGACCTTTGTCGCCCTGTTCCTCGTCCTCTCTTTCGTCATCTCGCGGCTGCTGGCCGCTTTCCCGGCCCTGAAAAAACCACTCATCACCAGGGCCGAGATGCGCGCCGAGGTAGAGGAAGCGGCCATCACGGCCTTTTACCTCAACGGACTGCACCGCACCCGCGACCTGACCGGGATCATCATCTATGTCTCGGTCTACGAGCACAGCGTGCAGGTGCTGGCCGACAAGGGCATCAACGACAAGGTGGACCCGGCCGTGTGGGACGAGGTAGTGGCCATGATCACCGAAGGAATCCGCCAGGGCCGTCCGGGCGAGGCCCTGCGCCAAGGCGTGATCCGCTGCGGCGAGCTGATCGCCGAGCACTTCCCCATCAGGGCCGACAACACCGACGAACTGCCCAACCTGATCATCGACGGCGAGGCGCGCTGACCAGAGCGCCACCCCCAACGCTCCGGCCCGCCCGGCCGCAATTTCACTCAAGCGTCGTCATTGCTTCGTCAAACCGTCACCCGCGACTGGTCTCCTGGAACAAAGGAGGCCTGTCATGTGCAACGCCATTCCCCTGGCCGCGCTGCTCACGGCGCTGGCGGCCGGGCTCACCCTGCTGCGCTGTGCCCGGCCCGGTTCGCCTAACGCCGACCTCGTGACCGAGGCCCTGCTGACACTCGAAAACGGACCAAGCCCGAAGGAATTTGCGCGCACCGGCTCGCCCACCGCTCCGGCCGACGCCCTGACCGACGCACTGGCCCGATAGCGCGAAATGGTGTACTGACACCCGGAGCGTATCCGGCCCCGTGTCAGCCACCTTTGCCCAAGGCCGTCATGATCCACCGCATCCTTGGTGCCTTCCGCCATCTCGTGGGCAAGAACCTGCTGCTCCTCGGCATCCTCGGCGCCATCTGGCTGAGCATGCACCACCCCGTGCCCGAGGCGGTCTTGAGCCGCTTTGACGTCAACGCCCCGCTGGTGGCCCTGATCTTCGTCATCCAGGGGCTGCACATGTCCTTTGCCGGCTGCGGCAGGCTGCGCGATTACGCGGTCATCATCGGGGCTGCGGCCCTGGTCTCCATAGTCTGCTATCCGCTGCTGGCGGCCGGGCTGTCCGCTCTTTTTGACCTGGACACGGATTTCCACATCGGCTTCATCCTGCTGGCCAGCCTGCCCACCTCACTGGAGGCGGCCATGGCCATGGCTGCCAGCGCCGGGGGCGATCCGCTCACGGCCGTGGTCCTGCTGGTCAGCCTCAATCTGCTCGGGCTGGTGACCATCCCGGCCAATATAGCCCTGTGGGTGGGCGGCGAGGCCCATGTGGGCGAGATGACCGTGCTGACCAACCTGCTCTTCTATCTCTTCATCCCGGCCGCCGTGGGCCAGGGGCTGCGCCGCGCCTTTCCCACCCTGCCGGAGCGCACGGCCGCCTTTGCCCATCGCGTGCCCATGGCCTGCATCGTCATCCTGGTCTACACCTCCTGCTCCAGCGAATCCGCCCTGTTCCACTCCCTGCGCCTCGCCGATCTGGCGCACATCGCCCTGCCCTGTGTCCTGCTCCATGTGATCATGGTCGGCGCGGCCCACCTCGTGAGCAGGAAATGGCTGCGCCTTGAGCGCGCCCCGGCCCGCTCGTTCCTGTTCATCACCGCTGAAAAGCCCATGTCCCTGTCAGTGGCCCTGTGGAGCATGACCTACGCCGCGCACCACCCCCTGGCCATCTTCCCCATCCTCGTCTTTTATGTCTGCCAGGTGGTCTTTGACAGCGTCCTGGTCACCGGCATGCTGCGGCGCGACCTGCGCGATCAGGCCAGCACGGGTGGAGCGCCCGGAAACTGACCCGGCGCGTTGCGGATGGTTGTGGTGAGTAAAGGAAAACGCCCGCCCAGAGCCGGGCGAGCGCGCAGTAAAAACATGGAATGACGGCTGGTTGTCGCCCTAAAAGAACGCTTCCATGATGTTGTCGATCTGCTCGCAGTACTTGCCTGCGGCCGAATTCAGCACAGTCTCGGCGTCGATCCCGAGCAGCTCCCAGGCGCGTTCGTCAATGCCCGGCACCACGTACATGCCGCCCCGGGCGATCTCCACCGCGTTGGTCAGGCAGTCGGCCACATGGATGATGGCCGGTTCCAGCGGGTTGGGATAGTCCATGGGGTCGTGATGGTAGTTGATCATGGCCGAAAGCTCCTCCGGGAACTTCCAGGCCGCGAGCAGCGGACGGCTGATGTCGGTGTGGGTGAAGTCCATGACCGCTCGCTCGGCCTCCACCAGGGGAATGGAGTTCTCGCGGGCGAAGAGCATGGCCTCGGTGGAGGCGTAGGGCAGCTTCTTGAACATGATCAACCGCCCCACGTCGTGGAGCAGTCCGGCGATGAAGCAGCGCTCGGGCGATAGCCCGATCTGGGTTCCGGCCAGGATCTTGGCGAAGATGCCGCAGGTGATGGAGTGGCGCCAGAAAATGCGCATGTCCACCAACTCCGACGGAATGTCCCTGAAATAATTGATGGCCGAGATGCCCAAGGCGAGGATGGACAGCTCCTTGGCCCCCACCAGGGCCACGGCCCGGCTGATGGAGTCGAGGGGCTGAGGCAGGCCGTAGAGCGGGCTGTTGACCAGCTTGATGAGCTTGGCCGACAGGCTCATGTCCGTACCCACCACCTTGGCGATGCGCTCGGCCGAGGCGCTCTCGTCCTCCAGCACCTGCCTGATGCGGAAATAGATGTCCGGGAAGCTCGCCAGTTCGGTTTCGTGCCTGGCAATGGTCTCCGGCGTTCCGAGCCCGCGCAGGAAGAGATCATTCATGTGCTCCACGTTGGCGGCGCGGCGGGTGTTGGAGTCGGGCAGGTCCCACCCTCGGGACACGGCCACGCCCGTCATCTCAAGCGCCATGCGGAACATGGCGATGATGGGCGGCGAGTCAGGATTGGCATAGAGAAAGAAATCGCGGACATACTCCTCGATCTGGCGCAGCTTCTCCGGCCCCAGAGTCTGCGGCCCGGGCTCAACCTCGGCCCCGGCCACGCCCACGCGGCGCAGGAGCTCCACATGGCGCGCCTCAAGCTCTATGCCGGACCTGAAGAGCAGCCTGCCGTCCTCGGACTTCAGGTCGCAGGCCAGGACCATGCCTGCTGTCAATAGATCAAGGGGTGTAATAGCCAAGTCTTCCTCCGATACGGGCAGGCCGGGCCTAGCCTTCCTTCAAGTACGCGATGGTTCCGGGGTGGTAGACGGGCTTGAACGACGACGAGACCTTGTGCAGCGTCTCGGAGTGGCCAAGCATCAAATAGCCGCCGGGCAGAAGGTTGTCATAGAACGCGCTGACAACCTTCCTCTTCATGGCGTCGTCAAAATAAATTACCACATTGCGGCAGAAAACAATATGCGAGCGCGGCACCCGCTTCAGGGCCATGGGGTCGTTGAGGTTCATTTCATGGAAGGAGACGAGCCGGGCCACCTCGGGCTTGACCTTCCAGCCGCCGGGATCCTTGTCGAAATAGCGTTGGCGGATGGCATCGGGCGTGGTCTTGAAGGCGTAGTCGCCGTACACGCCTTCCTTGGCCCGATCGATCATGCCCCGGGAAAGATCCACGGCAGTGATGGCGATGCGCCAGCGCGGCAGCTCGGCGCGCAGGGCCTCGTGCAGGAGGATGGACAGGGTGTAGGGCTCCTCGCCCGACGAGCAGCCCGCGGACCAGATGTTCAACTCCAGCCGCCCGGCCTTGCGCTGGCGGTCCAGGGTCTCCTTGAGTATCTTCTCCTGAAACGCCTCCAACTGCTTGCCGTCGCGGCAGAAGCTCGTCTCGTTGGTGGTCACCAGCTCGAAGAGCCTGGCCAGCTCCTCGTTCTTGCGGTTGTCGAACTTGAGATACTTGATGTAGTCGGCAAAGCCGGGCAGGCCCAGCTCAATCAACCGTTTGGAAAAACGGCTCTCGAAAAGATACTTGCGCTTGATGTCAACGAAGATGCCGCACTTCTCGTAGATGAAGTCGCGCAGCAGCACGAACTCGGCATCGGTGATGCCGACGCTCTTGCGCAGTGACATGGCGTTGGAAAAAAGCGATCCCATTCTCTCACTATCCTTGCTGCCCGGAGTAGGGTCGTCCGGCTGACACCCTTGGGGGAACCTAGGAAACACCCTCCGGCGTGGCTATTATTTTCACGCGCCAACGCCATGTGAACCACAGCGCAATGATTTGGGACAGTTATTTTCGGTAACAGGCCCTACAGACCCGGTCAACGGATAAAGTCAAAGGGTTTCCGGCCCATGGCTGTCATCGCCTGGGTGCGCCGTAGTGTTTGACCGGCTCTTCGCCGCGCAGCGCGCGGGCCACCCCCCCGGCCAGGGCCGCCATTTCCTCGTCGCCAACGACCACTTGCACCGGCCCGAGGTAGCCGACCATCCTGCTGATTTCATGCACAAAACGGTCGCTGCGGGCCAGCCCACCCGTGAGCACCACCGCGGCCACGGCCACCCGGCCATCCCCATCGGCCAGCACCGGGGCCAGGGAGCCGATGTGCCGGGCCACCACATAGGCCAGGGCATGGAACAGCCGCGCGGCCGATTCGTCGCCTTGGCCCATGCGCCCGAGCACTTCGCGCAGATCGTTGGTGCCCAGATGGGCGAACAGGCCGCCCTCGCGCTGCACGATGCGCTTCATCTCCCCAGGGGTGCGCTCGCCGCGCTCAATCAGCTCCAGCACCGGCACCAGGGGCAGCCCGCCCGTGCGCTCGGGTGAGAACGGCCCCTCGCCGTCCAATGCATTGACCACCTCCACCACCCGGCCGCGCCGGTGCGCGCCGATGGAGATGCCCCCGCCCATGTGACAGACGATGAAGTCGCTCCCCTCGTAGGGCACGCCCAGCCGGGCCGCTGCCGTGCGGGCCGCGCCGCGCTGGCTCAGGGCGTGGAACAGGCTGCGTCGCGTGATGCCTGGCAGGCCGGTGATCCGGGCCACGTCGGCCAACTCATCCGTGACCACTGGGTCCACGATATACGCGCCCACCCCGGCCCGGTCAGCCATCTGGCTCGCCAGGGGCGCGCCCAGGTTGCAGGCATGCTCACCATGACGGGCTGATTTCAAATCGTCAATCATTTCGTCAGACACTTCGTATACGCCGCCTTCCATGGGGCGCAGCAGGCCGCCGCGCCCGGCCACACCATCAAGGCTGGCCGGGTCCAATTCCCACTGCCTGAGCACTCCGTCCATTGCAGCCAGTCGGTAGGCGAACTGGTCGGCGATGCGCGTAAACCGGGCGATCTCACCCTTGGGGTGATGCAGTTCGCTGGTGAGGACGGCCCGGTCGTCCTCATACAGGGCAAGCCGGGTGGAGGTGGAGCCGGGATTGATGACGAACACGCGCATGGCGTCTCCTGGCGGGCTGTCGGGCGGGGCTGACAGCATGTTGTGATTGATCGGCCGCCTAGCCGCAGCCGCGCGTGGCCAGCAGCGCGGCCAGGGCGATGGAGTGGAACTTGCTGGCGTTGGAGTCGCCGCGCGAGGGGACCACCACCGGCACCTGGCTGCCCACCACCACTGCGGCCATGATCCGGCCGCTGAACACGGACAAACACTTGTAGAGGATGTTGCCTGCCTCGATGTCCGGGGTGACCAGGATGTCCGCACACCCGGCCACCGGGCTTTCGTATCGCTTGCAGGCCGCGATCTCGCCGGACACGGCCAGGTCCAGGGAGAGAGGCCCGTCCACCACCGCGTCGCCAAACTCGCCCCTGGCCGCCATCTTGGTCAGGATGTCGCCATCCAGGGTGGCAGGCATGGCCGGGTAGTTGACCTTCTCGGTGGCCGCCAGGATGGCCACGCGGGGGGCGATCATGCCCAGGCAGCGGGCCACGTCCAGGGCGTTTCTGAGGATGTCGGCCTTGCGTTGCAGGGTGGGGCTGATGTTCACCCCCGCGTCGGTCATGAGCATGAGCCGCCCATCAAGGGGCGACTCGAAGACCGCTACATGGCTGATGATGCGCGAGGGGTGCGGCACGCCGGTCTCCTTGTCGAGCACGGCCTTGAGCAGAGTGACCGTGGGCACCAGCCCCTTCATGATCAGCTGGGCCTCACCCTCGCGAAAAAGGCGCACGGCCTCGGCCACGGCCCCCTGGTCGTCGACCATCTCGATGGATCGAAACCGGGAAATATCCAGCCCGCGCTCGTCGGCAATGCGCCGGGTGGCGTCCATGTCCCCGATGAGGATGGGCTCGGCAATGCCGCGCTCATATGCCTCGATGCCCGCCCTGAGCACGAACCCCTCGGCCGAGCGGGCGATGGCCACCTTGGGCATGGGGGTTCCCGGCTCGCGGGCCAGGGCCGCGCGCACCAGCCCGTCGAGGCTGGTCACGGGTTCACGAAGCGGTGTGGCGGCGCAGGTGGCCACGGGCTACTCGTCCCCGCGCTTGAGGGCGATCATGCCCGAGCGGCACATGGACTTGATACCATAGGGCTTGAGCATGTGGATGAGCCCCTCCACCCGCTCCTGGTCGCCCGCCATCTCCACGGTGATGGTCTCGCGGCCCATGCCCACCACGCTGGCCCGGAAGACCTCGAAGACCTGCATCAGCTGGGCCGTGCGGGCCGGGTCCATGTCCACCTTGACCAGCACCAGCTCGCGGTCCACGAAATCCTTGCGCGAGAGGTCGTCCACCTGGATGATGGTATCCAGGGCTTCAAGATGGCGGGTGATGGCGTCTATGGCCTCGTCGTCCCCCTCGATGCAGGCCACGATACGCGAGACTTCGGGGTTTTCGGTCTCTCCGGCGGCCAGGGAGAGGATGTTGGCCGCATACCGGCCGAACTCTCCGGCCATTTTGGCCAGCACGCCGGGCTCGTTGCGAGCCAGGGCGGATATGGTGCGCTTCACGGGCGCCTCCTCGACTTCGGGCTGAGGGTTGTGGTCGGCGCGAACACGCCGATCATCCGAAAATACCCCAACTTGGCCGAAATGAAAAGCCGTCTCCAGGAACAGACAGCCCGCAAAATCATCCGACAGGACTGGCGACGGGCCGGAAACTGGTGTATGTTCCCCCTATCGTGATACACTATCTGCGGGAAAAACGCTGGTTTTTCATCACTCTGGCCATTCAGGCCGTCATGCTTGTCGCACCCGTGCCCGAGGGAATCTCCCCCGAGGGGTGGCGGGTGCTGATCATGACCGCCGGGGCCACCCTCCTCTTTGTCACCGAGCCCATCCCCCTGCCTGCCGTGGCCCTGCTCATCATCCTGGGCCAAGTCTTCCTGCTCGGGCTCGACTCGTCGCTGGTGGCCAGCTCGCTGATGAAGGACTCGGTCCTGTTCATCATGGGCTCGCTCATGCTGGCCGTGGCCCTGGTCAAGCAGAAGCTGGACAAGCGGCTGGCCCTGCTCATCGTCAGTATTACAGGATCGAATACATATAACATCGCGTTCGGTATTTCGGTCTTCTCGGGCCTGCTTGCCTCCTTTGTCGGCGAGCACACGGTGGCGGCCATGATGCTGCCCGTGGCCCTGTCCCTGCTCCAGTTGGCCACGGACGACGACACGAAGCGGCGCGCCCTGGCCGTGCTCCTGCTCTTCTCCATCTCGTATGCCTGCGCCATGGCCGGCATCGGCACCCCGTCCGGCGGGGCGCGCAACGCCATCATGATCGACTACCTGCGCGACTTCTTCTACAGTGCTGACGACCCAGCCACCAGCCAGTACCGGGTCAGTTATTTCAAGTGGATGATCTACGCCTACCCGGTCTTCCTCATCCAGCTGCCGCTGATGCACCTGATCCTGCGCCACACCTTCAAAACCGAGATAACCGACCTCGGCCCGGCCGTGGAAAAGCTCAAGGCCCAGGTGCGCGGCGAGGGCGGCCTGACCGGCCAGCATTATCTGGCCATCGCCCTGTTCGTGCTCACCCTGATCGGCTGGGTGGGGTTCTCGTCCAAGGTGGGCATGGGCACCATCGCCATCCTCGGGGCCACCCTCTTCCTGGTCACCGGGCTGGTCCGCTGGCAGGACATCAACACCGGCGTCAACTGGGGCGTGGTCCTGCTCTATGCGGCGGCCATCTCCCTTGGCGTGCAGATGCGCGACACCGGGGCTGCGGCCTGGGTGGCCGGGCTGTTCATGGATGGGCTGGCCCCCCTGGGCATGGACCGGGGCATCGGCCTGCTGGCCGCAGTCATGCTCCTGACCACCCTGCTGACCAACACCATGAGCAACGGCGCGGCCGTGGCCGTGCTCGGCCCCATCGTCCTCTCCATCGCCATGGCCACGGGCAGCAACCCCTTGGCCGTGGGCATGATCACGGCCATGTCCAGCGCCTTCGCCTATTTCACGGTCATCGGCACCCCGGCCTCTACCATTGTCCATTCCTCGGGCTATCTGCGCCCGTCTGACTTCATGAAGGTGGGCTGGCGCATGGCCCTGATGTCCTTTGCGGTCATGCTGCTGGCGTCGAAACTGTACTGGCCCCTGGTCGGGCTGTAAGGAGATGAGATGACCCACCAAGAGCCCATGAAGATACTCATCGGCATCGGCGGCGGGCCGGAGGCCTTTACCGGGCTGAAGTTCGCGGCCCGCATGAGCGGCAAGGACTGCGCAAGCATCGAGCTGCTCTACGTCCGCGCCCAGGACAGCGGCCTGACCTCGGGCGGCATGGAGGTGCGCGTGGCCCGAGAGAACATCCTTGAATGGGGGCTGGAGCTGCCGGGCATGACCGCCCTGCGCAAGGCCAGCGACATCCTGCGCGACCTGGGCGAGATCAAGGGCGAGTCCGAATGGCGGCATGTGCAGACCGGCGGCGATCCGGCGGGCGAGTATGTGCAGGAATATCGGGGCTCCTGCGGCGGCTCGGTGACGCTGAAGCTGCGCACCAGCCCGGACGTGACCACGGCCATGGTGGACGAGGCCGAGCGCTTTGACGCGGACATGGTCATCGTGGGCGGCTCGCCTGACCCGGTGGAGGGGTTGCGCCGCTACCTGACGCCCCGGTCCCTGGCTCTGACCGTGGCCGCCCACTGCAAGCGCTCCGTCATCGTGGCCCGCCACCTGGAGCCGGGCCATGGGCATCTGGTATGCGTGCAGGAGACAGAGCGCTCGCGGTCCATGCTGGACCGGGCGGTGCGCTATGCCAAGGCGTGCGACTGCCCCACCACCCTGCTCTCCGTGGCCCCGGACACGACCGGGTTCGAGAGCGCCCGGCGCGCCGTGGACGAGGCGGACGCCTTGTTCAGAAGCCACGGGGTCACGCCCCTTGAACTGCTGGTGGAGACGGGCGATCCGGCGGAGATCATCACCGAGATCGGGTACGATTTTTCCCTGATCGTCATGGCCGAGTCGGCCAAGCCGTGGTTCGCCAAGGCCTTCAGCGTGGCCCACGAGGTGGCCGCCCGGGCCAGGAATTCGGTCCTTATCGTCAAATAGCCCGGACAGCCCTACAAATCCACCAGCTCCACCTGCCCCTCGGCAATGGGTGTGCCCAGAAAGCGCGTGCCCGTGCGCGCGAACCGGGCCGCGTCGTCGGTGGTCAGGTAGGCGGTGTCGCCGCAGCCTGTCCCGGGCCTGCCCAGGTTCAGCCGGGCCAGCTCGGCGTAGACTGTCTCGGCCGTGGTGGCGGCAGAATCCACAATGATTACGGACGGGTACAGCACCGAGCGGATGGCCGGGGCCAGCAGGGGGAAGTGGGTACAGCCCAAAACAAG
Source organism: Pseudomonadota bacterium (assembly GCA_043824835.1). Lineage (GTDB taxonomy): Bacteria > Desulfobacterota > Desulfovibrionia > Desulfovibrionales > Desulfovibrionaceae > Pseudodesulfovibrio. Next base: position 73,041 of record JBDRSO010000032.1, read on the forward strand.
GGTATCGGGCACCACCGGGCTCTCGGTGCCCGAAGCGGGCCGGAAGAGCGGATGCAGGTATCTGGCGGCCACGCCCTCGGCCACCGGGCCGTCTGTCCACCCTTCCTCGGCCAGGGCCACGAAGAGTTGGCAGGGATGGCCCACGATGCGCGCCCCGGGCGCGATGGCGTGGATGGCGCGATGGTAGGCCCCACCCGCGATGGTGGACTCGGTGGCGATGACGCCAATGGCCTGGTTGCGGGTGGCCCGGCAGGCGGCCTGGGCGCCCGGCTCCACCACCCCGATGACCGGGATGCCCGGATACGCCTCGCGCAACGGGCCGATGGCCACGGCCGAGGCCGTGTTGCAGGCCACCACCAGCAGCTTGATCTCCCTGCGCACCAGCTCGGCCGCGCACTGCACAGCGTAGCGCGACACGGTCTGGGGCGACTTGGTGCCATAGGGCAGCCGCGCCGTATCACCCAGATAGACCACGTCCTCGCAGGGCATGCGCTGGCGCAGGGCGCGCAGCACAGTCAGCCCGCCCACCCCGGAATCAAACATGCCGATGGGCAGTTTTGCCGCATTATCCATCAATTCAGGCTCCTTGCCGGACCGTCTGGTCTCGCGCACGGCAAATCCAACACATTTTCCAGAAAAAGTCTAAAGAGATTTTCGATAGTCTGGACAAAGACATTCTCAAGGGGTGCACGACTCGGTGGGGAGAGCAAGGCCACAGCGTACCCGTCGCGCTAGGGCCGACCCTTCCCGGCGCACAACGCAGCAATCACCGCATTATCCGCCGCCGACCACCTTCTGCGCCCAGTTGCGGGATCTGGCGTAGAGCCTATCCACATGGTTGGTGGAGAGGCCGAGACGGGCGATGCGACGGGAGGTATCGGCCCAGTGGCCGCGCTCGTAGCTGTGGGCAAGAGAGAGCAGGTCGTAAATCTCTCCCTGGCCGTTGAGCCCCTTGACGATCTCCTCGTCCAGGGGCAGGCCGGGCAGGATATCGCCCATGCGCACCCCGAGCATGGCATCGAGCAGAGAGAAGAGGCCGGAAAGGAACAGGGCGTCGGGCCGACACATCTCATAGCCCGACTCGGCGCACAACTCCTCAAGAAACTTGGCCCGCTGCACGGCCATGACCGCCAGCTCGCCCGCCTTGGGCGTGGGGTTCATGTCGGCCAGGATGACCGCGCTGAGCCACTGCCGGGCCTGAACCATGCCCATCATGTCGATGGCCCGCTTGAGCGAGGTGACCTTCTGGCGCAGGCCGAACCCGGCCGAGTTGATGTAGCGGAATAGCCGGTAACTCAGGCTGGGATCGGATTCGAGAATCTGGCCCAGGCGCCGGGGGTCGAAGTCGATGCCGGACAACTCGGCCAGAAGCTGGAGCCGGGTGGTCGCCAGCACCGAGAGCTTGCGGCCGGAAAGAATCTGGGGCCGACTGAAAAAGAATCCCTGAAACAGGGAAAAACCCATGTCCGCGAGGGCGCGAAAGGTCGCATCGTCCTCCACCTTTTCGGCCAGCAGCCGGAAGCCGTGCCCGGACACGCCGTCCAGGGTCTGCCTGATGCGTGCAGGGTCGCCGCCCAGAGCGAGGATGTCGATCTTGAGGATGTCCGCCAGCTTAAGGAAGGGACGCAGTTCGGGCTGGCCAAAGTAGTCGTCAACGGCAATGGTGTAGCCCGCATCCTTGAGCTGGCGCACGGCGTGGAGCACCTCGCGCGAGGGGGTGACATTTTCCAGCACCTCCACCACGCAGCGCTCTCGCGGCAAGGCGAAGCCCACCCCGTCGAGGAGCATCTGCTCCGGGAAGTTGATCAGGAACCGCGCGGACTCGGCCACGCCCTCCATGGCCATGGTCATGCCATCGGCGATGACCGCGGAGGTGGCCTGGGAGTCGTCCGACACCTCGGCCAGATTCTCCAGCCCGGCGCGAAAGAGCAGCTCATAGCCCCAAAGGGTCTCATCGGCCTCGAACACGGGCTGCCGGGCCACGAAAACGGACTCGTACAGAACGCCTTCATCGACCATGGGAACTCCTTGTGGGCTGGCTACAGGGGGTCGCTTCGCCTCAGGCCGCGCATGAAGCACTCGATGTCGTCGCGGCAGGTATCCACGATGGTGTCGAGATAGTCCAGGTTGCGGTGGATGGCCTCGGTGTAGAAGTCGCGGTCCACGTCGAAGCGGTGCTTGAAATAGGCGCGCATGTAGCGGTCCACCCGGCCCAGGTCGGTGTCCAGCCGCTTGCGGGCCACGTCCTGGTAGAAGTTGCGCGTCTTGACCAGCAGGTCAAAGGCGGTGCCGTACCCGGGCAGCCTGGCTTCCTTGAACTCCTCGAAGAGCAGCAACAGTTTTTCCAGGTAGTAGCGGTCCGCGATCTGGGCCAGCAGATCGGCGCTGCCCAGGAACCAGCCCATGAGCCGCATGGAGTCGGAGCGGAAGGCGATGCGCGCCGGGGGCATGGCCAGGATGGTGCAGCGGATGCAGTCGGCCATGTCCTCAATGTCGTCGGCGGGCAAGGAGCCGTTCAGGTTCTGGCGCATGAACTGGATGGAGCGCTCCTCGTGGCCCACGGTGTACTTGGCCCCGGTGCCCTGGGTGTCGTCCTCGGACTGGATCAGGCCCACGTCGTGATACAGGCTGGCCAGCAACCCCTTGACCGCGTCGATCTCGGCAAAGACGACGCCCTCGCTCATGGCCCCGTGGATGAGCCGCGCCTGGGCCAGGACCACGGAACAGGTGTGCTCGAAGTCGTGATATTTGGTGTTGCTGGCCCGGTAGCCGGGGTACTGACCGAGAAAAAGGCCTTGCACGTCGGCAAAGGCGCGGCGCAGCAGCGAGGGTTCGTATTCAGGGAAGAACTCGCGCAGGCACACCTCGGCCTCGCGCAGGACGCATTCCGCGTCGGCCGGGTCCACCATGTCGTAGAGCTTGAGGGGCTTTCCTTCAGAGGACGCGTTGGGGGCGATCATAGGTGCTGGGTCTCCTTGAACTTGTCACGAATGGCTTTGATGACGTCGAATATCTCAACGAATATCTCAACGATCTCGGGGTCGAAGTGGGTGCCTGCGTCCTTTTCGAGGATGGACAGACACTTTTCGTCCGTAAAGGGGTCCTTGTAGGACCGGGGCGAGGACAGGGCGTCGTACACGTCGGCCACGGCGCAGATGCGGGCGGTCAGGGGGATGCCCTCGCCGCTCAAGGAGACGCCCATGCTCGCTCGTGGCGACCACAGGTCTGGTGAAATTTTGCCCGGGTAGCCGCCCCCGGTCCATTTTTCGTGATGGCAGAGGGCGATGTCGCTGCTCATGGCGTCCAGGGGCGAGGTCTGGTTCTTGAACAGTCTGGCCCCCCAAACCGTGTGCCACTTGACCGCATCGAATTCCTCGTCCGTGAGCTTGCCCGGCTTCTTGAGGATGTTGTCGGAGATGCCAACCTTGCCCACATCGTGGAGCATGGCCGCCAGCCGCAGGTTGTCGCGGGTGCGTTTGATGTCCTTGGCCGAGTGTTTGCGCCGCGCGGCCCAGGTGCCGTAGATTTCTGCGCAGTAGGCGCCCACGCGCTGGACATGGGCCCCGGTCTCGGTGGGGTCGCGCAGCTCGGCCATCTGCATCATGCGCAGGATCAGCTCGCGGTTCATGATGCCGCGCTCAATGGCCACGGCCGCATTGTTGCAAAAAAGCGGGATATAGGTCTGGGCCTCGGCGGAAAAGGGCTCCACCGCCCCGGAATCGGTGCGCGCGTTGATCAGCTGCATGACGCCCACCAACCGGCTCTCCTGGGCGATGAGCGGGATGGTCAGCATGCTCGTGGTCCGGTAGCCGGACTTCTGGTCAAAGGACTTGTTGAAGGCAAAGGGCAGGGTCGGGTCCAGCGCGTAGGCGTCGTCGATGGCCAGATTGCTGCGGGTCTTGGCCGCATAGCCCACGATGGACTGCTCGCTGATGGGGATGGCGAAATTGTGGTACAGGGCCGCATTGGCCGACTCGCTCTTGAACAGGGTGTCGTTCTGCACATAGCTGAAGATGAGGCTGTCCTTTTCCACCAGAAAGATCGAGCCTGCGTCAGCATTGGCGAACCGCCTGGATTCATAGAGTATCTTGTCAAGGATAGTATCGACATCCTTGAGCTGGTTGACCTCCTCGCTGGTCTTGAGGATGGTCAACACCGCGCTGTCAGCGCATGTGAACCGGGTATCGGACATGGGGCATCACCTCTCCTGCTTATGGTTGTATCGCCCATGGCGCGTGAAAAATCAATGCGCGGAATCCGGCGGCGGGCCGCTAGGCGTGGCCGGGGTCTTCCGCAGGGGTTTGCCAACCCGGCCCGGTATGTTAGGATGAGGCACCTCTCACCCAACCGGCAGGACAGCCATGGCACCCATAGCGGACTATCACGCGCTCACCTCGCACCAGCGGGGCCACATCACCGGGCGGGTTCCCTTCCAGGAGAACCGGCCCGCGACCTTCAAGCGTTACCCGGGCGCACCCGTGGCACCCGTGGGCGAGGCCGAGACACCGGATCTGCCCCTGGACCGCGCCGCCGGGCCACCGCCCGGGCATGGAGACCTGCCCGCCCGGCTCCTGGCCTGCTGCGGGCTGGCCGCTGGCATCAGCCAGGCGCAAACCCTGCCAAGCGGCCGGGTCTTTCATCTGCGCACCACGCCCTCGGCCGGGGCGCTCTATCCCACGGAACTGTATCTTGTCGTGCAAAACGTCATCGGTTTGGATGGTGGAGTGTATCACTACTCTCCGCTGACCCACAGCCTGAGCCAGTTGCGGGCCGGTCCCGCCTTTGCCGACGCAGTGGCCGGGGGCGAGCCCATGGCCCGGTTCCTGATGACCTCGATCTTTTTCCGCAGTGCATGGAAGTATGGGCCGCGCGCCTACCGCTATTGCCTGCTCGACGCCGGGCACATGGCCCAGAACCTGCTGCTGGCCACAGCCATGCACGGGCTGGACGCCCGCCTGGACTACGACTTTGACGATGCGGCGGCCAACGCCATGCTCGGGGTGGCCCCGGACTCGGAGGGGTGTCTGGCCATGGTCCATGTTTTGGGCTGCGACCGGGCCACGGCCTGGGCTGACCCGCCCCGGGCCACCCTGGAGGGCCTGCCTGGATTCAGCCGGTGCGCGCCCCGGCCGGACGCGCCGCCGGAACTGCTCGATGTTCACCGGGCCACGGCCAGCTTTGCCCGCTGCCCCCTGCCCCTGGCTACCGGGCCTGACCGGGAGTTCACCCCTCTGCCCGCCCCGGTGGTTCCGGCCTCTGCCGTCGCCACCATCATGGCCCGGCGCTCCAGACGCGACTTCGTGCCCAGGCCCGTGCCCGCTCGCGACCTGACCGACATCCTCGGCCTGCTCTGCCGCGCCCCGGGACCGGACTGCTCCGGGGTGACGGCCACCAGCCTTCTGGCCGGACCCGACAGCGGCCTGACTCCGGGCCGCCACACCCTGCACCGGGCGCACTCTGCCCTGTCCCTGGCCGCGTCCGGCCTGTTTCTGACCCGATCCGCCCGCGTCTGCCTCGACCAGGGCTGGCTCGACGCCGCCACCCTGCACCTGGCCTTTACCACTGATCTGGACGGACTGCTGCGCCGTTGCGGTCCGCGCGCCTACCGCCACGCCCACCTCGAAGCGGGCCGCCTGGGCCAGATGGCCTGCCTCGGGGCCACGGCCAAGCGGCTGGGCGCGTGCGGCATCGGCGCCTTCTTCGACCAGGAGGCGGCCACCCTGCTCGACCTGCCCGCGGGGCACGCGCTGGTGTACCTCGTTGCGGTCGGTTGCGTTCGCAATCCCTGATTGACGAAAAACTCCTTACATTCCATCATACAATGGCGGCTTTTGCCCATTGCTGATTCTTGTCGAAACAGGAAAACCGCCCGGTGCGGCCGGGGCCGTGCCGGGCGGTGAGGGTGTGACCGGGGGAAGCGGTGCGCGCTTAGCCGAGGATGGCCTTGAGGTCTTCCTCGGGCGTGGAGATGGGGGCTATGTTGTAGTTCTCCACCAAGTAGTTGAGCACGTTGGGGGTGATGAAGGCGGGCAGGCTGGGTCCGAGCCGGATGTCCTTGATGCC
>JBDRSO010000033.1:0-14898 GCA_043824835.1 Pseudomonadota bacterium
GAGATATACAATTCACAACGGCCACATCTCAGCCTAGGAATGAGAACGCCAAACGATGTACACGAATCAGGCTGTGGGGCTAGCCCCACAGCCTGATTGAAACCTTCAAAAACCGTCAACCTATTTCAGGACTGTACAGTCGTCGGTCGGCAGGGTGTTGTGTGCCGTGCTACTTTGCTTCGGCTGGGCTCAATCAGGGCTTGGTTGCGGCCTTGATTGTTTGGATCAGTTGCTCAAGGCCGTCGAAGGCTGTTGGAATCCGGTTTGCGTCACTGACGATGCCGGAGAAAATGATTTGTTCGAAGCGGGCCAGGGCTTCCTTGTCCTTGGTCTTGATTTCCTGTGAGTACGTGCAATAGCTTTGGATGAACTGGCAAAGCGTTTTCCGCAATTCGATCTGGAGGAGTTGTGATTTGACGGATTTGTACTCCATGACGGCGACGCGGAAGAAATAGACAAGGACCACGATGAGGGTAATGGAAGGGATCATGGTCAGATAGGTCCCCAGACTGCTGGGGTCGGGTGGGTTTTGGGTTACAAGCCAAACCTTGTAGAGGGTGAGGCTGATGGTGAAAATGCCGAGGATAGAAACCAGCAAGCCGAGATAGGCCTGACCCCATCTCTTGGTTTTTGACATTCGGTTGAAGCCGTCGAACAGGCCGACAAAATTGAAAGCTGTTTCGTGCTTGGCGAGTGTGTCATTGAGGTCTTGGACCCTCTTCTCGCGGGCGGCGAGTTCTTCGCCCCATTTGTTGATTTTATCAACCGCCTCTGCTCCTTTGATGCCCATTTTGATGGCGAACTGAAGCTTCTCATCGTGCAGCAGGTTCTTGACCATGAGGATTGGCATTTGCTTGCTAGCCCAAGCAATTTCCTTTTGAGCGTCTGGGGAGAATTGGTCAAAGTTTGTATGGCAAAAGTCTATGGCCTCTTTATCGTCATAGTTGAGACCTCCTGTAGAAATGTCCGCTTCGAGCAGAAAGCGAAAGAGCATGGCAAATATGTGGTCCAGCTCCTCTTTTGTCTTACCGCTTTGGAGGTTCTCGAGTGTCTTGACGAAGTGATTGCCGATAAACTCAGCGTTGATTGATGCGTAGGAGTCCCAAAATTGAGAATTCCCCTTTATGCTCGAAAGCACAATCTTGATATACTTGTTTCGTTTTTCCTCGAAATTGCCATCAGCCGAGATCGACTCGAATCTTGCAAGAAAGTTATCAATGGCTCTTTGTGTCTTACCCTGAGAAAAAAAACCGGGCTGGGATTCGCTGGTGGTTTCCATCGGTGAAAGTCCTTTGCGGCCAAGGGTCGCAGTCAGGGGTTGTCATGTCTGCTTTGGCTCTGGTCCGGCCTTTTTCGTGGATTATTATTCGGCTTCCAGCACCCGGCGGGCGCCGATGAAGTGCTTGCGCCAGAAGGTGTCGAAGAGGGCGGATTCCATGACCGGCTTGCCGGTGCTGGGGGCGTGGACAAAGGTGCCACGGTCAGTGACGATGCCCACATGCAGGGATTTTCCCTTGGTCTCCACCTGATGGAAGATCAGGTCGCCGGGGTGGAGTTGGTCGGCGGCCACGGGGCTGCCCTCGCCGAACTGCTGCCACGACAAGCGGGGCAGGCCAACGCCATTTTGATGATAGGTGTACCAGACCAAGCCGGAGCAGTCGAAGCCGGTGGAGGGCGAGGTGCCGCCCCAGGCATAGGGCGCGCCCACCAGGGAGCGGGCCGTGCGGACCACGGCAGCGGCCTTGTCCGAGACTGGGCGCTGGGCCGAGGCAGCGGGGGTCGCGCCGGGCGGCGGTGCGCTCTTGGTGGCGCACCCGGCCAGGAACAGCGCGCTGGTCAGGAGCGCGGCCAGGAACGCGGCGCGCGCGTATCCGGCGGCACGCGGTGCTTCTCGAAGTATCGCGGGATGCATCGCGCGAGGCAGCACACGGGACATCATGTGTCCCATCAGGGGGCGCGGAAGGCTGGCGCAAGGAGTGTGGGGCATGGCAAACCTCGCTATCGGATTGCTGAAAGAGTCATTTGCTCAGGCTGTTCAAAAACGTTCGAGTGCAAGGCGCGAAAAAAGGTCAAGGCCGAAGCGTACCTCCAGTACGTGAGGATTTGACCTTTTTGAAGCAACGCAGCAATCGGGCGTTTTTCAACAGCCTGCTATCTGATCATCAGGAACGACTCCACCCCGCGTGCGCCCTCCACGGAGCGGGCGTGGGCGATGGCCGCGTCGCGCTCCGTGACCGAGCCGACAATACCCAGCAGGATGATGTGGCACTGCATGGTCTTGATGTCGATGTTGGTGGACCAGATGTCCGTGTCGGCCACCAGCCGCTGCTTGACCTTGGTGTACAGGCCGAGGTTGTCGGTGGTGCCGCAGTCGTCGTGGGCCTTCTTGGGCATGACAAAGGTGGTCACGGAGTGAACCCCTTTGGTGCCCTTGGCGATGGACTCGGCCCGCTTGACCTGATCGCGGCTCTCGTACTGGCCCACCAAGAACACCTGCCCTTCGTAGCAAAAGGCGTCGAAATCCATGTACTTGACCAGTTCGTCGTTGAGAAACGCCCGCTCGATGGAGTAACTGATGTTCTTGTCGTTGGTCCAGTCGCCCAGGTTGCGTTCCTCCACAGCCACGTCGTAGACCGTGCAGCCGGGCATCAACATGATCGACACCATCAAACCGAACAGGACACAAAGCGATACGGTGCGCCGCATGGCCACCTCCTCGGGGAAGTCTAGATTTTTTCTATAGCGTGTTTGCATTCCGTCCGCAAGTCGGCCGGACAGCGCGGTACACCGGGTATCGGAAAGGCGTCACGGTGGACGATCACCCGGAATACACCGGGGGTCGCTCGGTGTCGAGCAGCTTCAGGGCCGCGCGCATGGTGTCCTCGGGCACGGTCCAGGGGCCGGACCAGGGCGGGGCCAGGGTCAGGGCCAGTTCGCCCGGGCGCAGGGCGAAGCAGTGCAGCCGCATTGCCGTGCGCTGGCCGGGTGGGCCGTACTTGCCGTCACCGGCTACGGGGTGGCCGCGCGAGGCGAGCTGGACGCGGATCTGGTGGGTGCGGCCCGTGAGCAGACGCACGGCCAGCAGGCTGCGTGCCTCGCCCCTGACGAGGCAGGCGACCTCGGCCAGGGCGGCTTTGCCCGAGCCGGGCTCGACCTTTTCGCGGCCGGGTTCGCCGCGTTTTTCCAGCCGGTCTTCGAGCAGGATCGTGCCCGGCTCGGGCCAGCAACCCAGCACCCAGGCCAGGTAGAGCTTGTCCACCCGGCCGGAGGCGAAGCGGTCGTTGAGGTCGCGCAGGGCGTCATAGGTCCGGGCGGCCAGGAGCAGGCCCGAGGTGTCGCGGTCCAGGCGGTGGGCCAGGGTGGGCGCGAAGTCGGCCTTGGCAAAGGCGGTGGACAGCCGCGCGGCCACGGAATCGTTGATGCCGTCGCCGCCGTGCACGGCCAGCCCGGCGGGCTTGGCAATGGCCAGCAGCCGGTCGTCCTCGTATGCAAACTCCAGGGGGCCGCCCGCCGCTGCGGGCGCTTCCTCCCCCCCGATATAGGGCGGGATGCGCACGGTCTGGCCCGCCGCCACGCGGTCAAATGGTTTGGCCCGGCCCTTGTCCACGCGCACCTGCCCCTTGCGTATCCATCGCTGGACCGCTGATCGGGGCACCGCGCCGCCGAGCCTGCGCTCCAGGAACTGGAGCAGCTTCTGGCTCGACTCGGCCGGGGTGACAGTGACGAGTTGCGCGTGCGGCATGAGCAGGGTCCGGCGGCTGCCCGTGGGCGCGCCGCCGGTGGTCTCCGTTACTTGCGATACCAGGTGCCTGACGGGTCCTGGAGCCATGTGCCCGCCGGGGATTGCCGGGCGATGTGGTCTGCCCTGCGCTGGCCCACCAGTTCGGGCGTGGTGTTGGTCTTGCGGGCGATGGCGGCGTAGACCTCGGTCCGGTCCGCGTTCTCGCCCCGGACCACGTCCGCCTGCTTTTCCGGTCCACGGAATTCCAGGAAGCCCTGGTTGTTCTCGCCCACTGCGCCCTCGGCCAGCAGGGCGGTGACCGCAGGCAGGCGCTCAAGCATCCTCTCCTTGATCCCCTGGCCCAGGGCCGGGGCGGCCAGCAGGCAGACAGCCAGGGCCGCTGCGGCGATGATCTGTCCATTAATTCGCATTGGGCGCCTCCGTCTGCGTTTTCTTTTGGTCGATGTCCGAGAAGAAGTCGTCCAGCTCCCTGTCCACCTTGACGTTGACATCAATGGTGATGTGGATGGGCTTGACCTCCACCGGGGCCACCTCCACCCTGTGGGTCGAGCCGCAGCCAAGCGGAGCGAGCAGCAGGGCGGCGGCCATGACGGCGAATCCATGTTTCATGATGATCCCCTTATTGAATGCGTCCGATGACGTCTTTATACAGCAAAATCCGGTCCAATGGTAAGGTGAAGTTTACGTCCAGGCGCACCCCCTGGAAGTGCGAGCCGTCGATGTCCCCTTCGATCTTGACGAAGCCGCCGATGTCCTTGCGGTAGACGAAGGGGAGAATGTTCGCGGGCTTGCCGTCCAGGGAGAGGCGCATGAGAAGGTCGCGGCCCACGGTGTCGGCGCGCAGCCGTATCCATTTGTACTCGAAGTTCCCCAGCGCGGCCCGGGCTAATTCCAGTTGGGAGCGCTCGGCCGTGCCCTTGGGAACGGCGGCCACGAGGTCGTCCAGCCCCTCCACCTGAATGAATCCGCCCTCGCCGGGAGTTGAGTGCAGAAAGCCCTGGTGGAAGGTGATCTGTCCGTTGCGCCAGCTCACGGGCAGTTCGCCGCTTAAGGTCGAGTCGCCCCGCGCCTTGGCCAGCCCAAGCTGCTCCAGCAGATCGGACAGGCGAAGCCCGGTGCAGTGCAGGGTCACGTCGTATTCTTCGTGCCCGGGCACCACGCGGAAGGCCCGGCTCTCCACATGTCCGCCGCACCAGTCGAAGCGGACGCCTTCCACCAGGGTCACGCCGCCCGGTTCAAGCTGGAAGGCGATCACCGCCTCGGTCATCTCGATACCGGCCGCGCGGACCCGCTCGATGGTCAGCACCTGGGCGGGTGCGCTGCGGAAGTCGATGACGTCCGGCGATTCGAAAAAGAGGCGGATGCCCTCCAGGCGCACGCCGCTCTTCTCCCCACCACTCTCTTTTACGCCGCCCTCCTTGTCTCCGCCAACAATCATGGCCCCGTCGGAAACGAAGAGTCCGAGCCGGGTGCGCAGGCCGGAATCGTCAAAGGTCGCACCGCCCTCGATGGCGAGGGTTCCGCTCGCAGACACCCCGGCCAGCGCAGGCACCAGGGTGCCGGGGTCGAATCCGGCGGGCAGGTCGTAGCGGTCCACCGAGAAATCCAGCGTTGCGCTGGGCCCATCGAGGGAGGCGGCCCCGGCAAAGGGGACGCGCAGCTTCGGCAGCAGGGAGGTGTCCAGATGGCCGCTGAACCGGATGCCCAGAGACTCCTGGCGCAGGGTCGCGGCCAGGGAGCCGATGGCGCGGCCGCCCGCGCGAATCCCGGTCACGGTCAGGCGGCCGCTGTCGTGTCGGTTGGGTGCGGGCCAAGCCAGGGGCAGGCGAAGCGCCACCGGTCCGGTGGCGAAATCCGTGCCGTCCAGGGAGCTGGCGCGTGTCCGCGCCTCAAGCACCATGCTGGCCGTCAAAGGTGTGCCAGGGGGCGTGCCAGGGGGCGCGTCAGGAGTCGCAGGGGACACTGAGCCGCGCAGGGACAGGGCCAGTCCGGCCAGCCGGGCAATGCGGTCGCCCGCCACCAAGCGTAGCGCGCCTTTCTCCTCCATGGATAGGGCCACAGCCCAGCCAGTGTCGTCGCGTTCGGCCGTGAAGGTGCCGGGGATGACGGTTCCCGCAGGCAGGGTCTCGGTCGAGGCCAGGGTGAAGGCGGCACGGACGGAGTCGGCGCTCAGGCTGATCTCGGGCACATGCAGGGTCAGCGGATGCGGTCCGGTCAGCGCGACCGGGGCGAGTTGCGCAGTGGCATTGCCATCTGCCAGTTGGGCGGCGAGGCCCAGGGGGGCTCCGTCGGCCAGGGTCACGCCCAGGCAGGCGAGGTCTGGCCGGTGCAGTGCGGCCGAGGCCGTGGCCTTCATGTCCTGCGGCTTTGAGAGATCAAGGGCGGCCGTCAGGTCGAGATCAAGGTCGCCGCCCACGGCCAGGGGCAGCAGATCGCCCAGGCTGGCCAGCCGGAATCCCTGCGTGGCGATGGTCAGGGTCAGGTCGTCCAGGGTCGGCCCAAGGTCGGCGGTCACGGCCACGGGCTGGTCGCGCAGACGCAAGGTGGCAGCCACGCGCAGGGTGTCGCCCACCTCGTCGGGCAGGGCCACGGTGGCGGCAAAGGGAATGGACAGGCGCGTGTCCGGCAGGTCCAGGGTCAGGGTGGAGTTCTCGATGACCAGCGCGTCAAGGGGCAGGTCGGGCAGGGGCGATTTGCCAGCCTGCGCGTTCTTTTCGGCTGCCGGGAGCAGGTCGAGCAGGGGCAGGTGGAAGGTCTGGCCGTCGTGGGAACCGGTCAGGGCCGCGCCCCGGATGATCACCCGATGGACGCGCCCGAGCCGGAGGGAGGCCGGGGTGTAGGTGACGCGCACGCTTTCAAGCCGCAGGCCGTCGGCCGCATCGCCCGAGGGCGCGGCCAGGGTCACCGGTCCGATGTCGGCAGAGAAGAGTCCGGCACTTCGGATGTGGAACTCGGCCACGGGCAGGCCCATGTCCCGGGCCAGTCCCGGGATGAGCCGCTCCAGATAGCCCGGTGTCCAGGCCGAAAGCCACCACCCCGCGCCCAGGCACAGGGCCAGAACCCACGGCACAAGGCGAAGCGTCCACTTGATCAGACTTCTGGTCAGGGATTTCGACATTCCTGCATCATAGTCGTCTTGCCCGGTCATTGGCAAGGAGGACCGGCGCCTAACGCAGCAGTCCCGGGGCGAAGGTCACAAGCTGGGGGAAGATCATGAGCAGCGCGATGCAGACGATGTAGGCGGCCATGAAATAGCTCACCCCCTTGAATACCGATGACATGGGCACGTTCTTGGCCATGGAGGCCACGATGAACATGTTCACCCCAACCGGCGGCGTGATGGCCCCCAGGCTGGTGACCACGGTGATGAGCACGCCGAACCACAGCGGGTCGTAGCCCATGGCCGTGACCACCGGGAAGAAGATGGGGATGGTCACCAGCAGCAGGGCCAGGGCGTCCATGACCATGCCGCCCACCACATAGATGAGACAGATGACGGCGATGATGACCAGGGGCGGGATGGGCAGCCCGGCCACAAAGGCCGCGGCCTCAAACGGCATGCGGGTGATGGTCAGGAACCGGCCGAAGATGACCGCGCCCAGGACGATGACCATGATCATGCAGGAGATCTTGAGAGTATCGTTGACCGCCATGCGGAACTTGTCAAAGGTCATGCGGCCTGTGACCGTGGCCAGGAGCAGGGCCATGCCCGCGCCTGCCGCGCCCGCCTCGGTGGGTGTGAAAAGGCCGAGGAAGAGCCCGCCCATGACCATGAGGAATATGACCACCATTTCGATGGACCCGGGCAGGGAGCGCAGCTTGGCGGCCAGCGTGGTCTTGGGACCGGCCGGACCCCATTCGGGATGCCTGCGGCACAGGAACCAGATGGTGGCCATGAAGAGCAGGGTCAGCAGGATGCCCGGAACCAACCCGCCCAGGAAGAGCTGGGCGATGGACTGGCTGGTCTGCAGCCCGATGATGATGAGCACCACCGAGGGCGGGATGACCACGCCCAGCGTGGCTCCGGCCGCCACCGAGCCGGTGGAGAGGATCGGGTTGTACTTGAATTTCTTCATCTCGGGCAGGGCCACGGTGGACATGGTGGCCGCCGTGGCCGAGTTGGACCCGCAGATGGCCGAGAACCCGGCGCAGGCCAGGACCGTGGTCATGGCCAGCCCGCCGCGAATCTCGCCCATCCAGGCGTAGGCCGAGCGGTAGAGCCGCTCGTTGACGCCTGAGTAGAAACAGATCTGGCCCATGAGGATGAACAGGGGGATGACCGTCAGCCCGTAGTTGGAAAACACGTCCCACATCTCGGTGCCGAGCATGCCCGTGGCGGCCTTCCAGTTGAGGACGTAGGCAAAGCCCAGAAAGCCGATGATGCCCATGGCAAAACCCACGGGGATGCGCAGGAAGAAGATGGCGGCCAGCAGGGCGGCCGTGCCGACGATGCCGGCGGTGATCGGGTCCATTAGTCCACCGTTTCAGATGCCAGGGTTTTCAGCGCGTCCACCGCCAGGACAAAGGTCAGGGCCAGACAGCCGAAGGCCGAGGCGTAGACAAAGGGGTGGAAGATGATGGTCAGGGTCTCGGAGACCTCGCCTGTGTCAACCAGGAAGGTGGCCCACTTCCAGGTTTCGATGCCCGCCAGGGCGAAGAAGGCACAGGAGGCGAGGCTGGTGCCCACCTCGGCCGCCCGGCGCACGGGCCGGGGAAAGCGTGCCAGCAGGATGCCCACGGCCACATGGGAGCGCTGGCGCTGGGCAAAGGCCAGGGAAAAGGCGGCCACCACCGCGCCCAGAAAGCCCATCAGTTCAAAGGTGCCCTGGATGGGTACCCACACGGCGCGCGAGATCATGTTGGCGCAGGCCAAGGCGACCATGGCCACGAGAAAGATTCCGGCCAGTGTGGTCAGGCATTTCGCCAGGAGTGCGCTGAGTCTGTCGAGGATGTCTATCATGGATGGTGACGGCGCGCCCCGGCCGGAACCGGGGCGCGCGCGGGGGTTACTTGCCGTGTTCAGCCTCATACTTCGCCTTGAGGGCGAGCATGTCGGCCAGGATGGCGTCGGCGTCGAGATCCGCCTTGGCCGCGTCCACCTTCCACTGGTCGATGAGGCCAGCGCTCTTGGCGCGGATTTCCTCGTGCTCGGCTTCAGTCAGGGTGAAGACCTCCACCTGATACTGCTCCTTGGACCACTCAAGGGAATCGTGGATGTGCTTGTCGAGGTACGTGCCGGTCCACAGGGCCTGATCGCGGCCGAGGTCGTCGAGGGTTTTTTTCACATCCTCGGGCAGGGAATCCCAGCGGGCCTTGTTCATGATCACCGCAAAGGGGTAGACCGGCATGTTGGTGATGGTCTCGTAGCGACAGAGTTCGGCGAAGTTGAAATCCTTGAGCACGTCAAAGGAGGAGACCAGCCCCTTGACCACGCCCTTTTGCAATGCCTCGGGGGTCTGGGACATGGGCATGCCCACACCCTGGGCGCCAAGCGCCGAGAGGATGTCGAGGATGGAGCCAGAGGCGCGAAGCTCCACGCCGCGAAGGTCGGAGAGCTGCCTGACCGGCACCCGGCTCATGATGTTGGACGGGGCCGAAGTGAACACGGTCAGCACCTTGACGTCAGCAAGTTCGGCAGGCTGGTACTTCTGGTACAGATCCCACATGGTCAGGCTGGCCACGGTGGTGGAGGTGAAGGCCACCGGCAGATTCAGCGCGGACATGGCCGGGAACACGCCGGGATAGTAGGGCAGGCTGATGCAGCCGATGTCGGCCTGGCCGGTCTGCACGCCGCGCAGCATGTTTTTGGCCCCGAGCAGAGTCGAGCCGGGGAAGGTCTGGATGGCCAGGGCACCGCCGGTGCGCTTCTCCGCCTCATCCTTCCACCGCTCCATCTGGATGCAGGGGAATGTCGAGGCGGGCGGGAAGTTGGCATAGGTCAGGGTGGTGGACGCCACGGCCGTGGCCGCCATCAGGCAGGCCATGGTGGCGGCCGCCAGCAGGGTGATCAGCGTTCTCATCGGTCTCTCTCCTTGAGGACTGTGCCATGCCCGGTGGTGCTTCCACCCCGGGGTTACGGGGTGTTCAGGTCGTACGCCAGCACCACGGTCTGCCGGTTGGTGAAGCCCATGCCTCCGGGGAAGGTGTTGAGCAAGACGCACAGCTGCATGTTGCCGTCGTTGTTCAGGTCGGCCACGGCGATGTCCGAGACCTGCCCCTTGATGCGGCGGGTCTTCCAGGACAGGGCCATGCCCACGCCGTCCCAGGTCAGGGCGTGGATCTCGCCCTGGGTGTAGTAGTTGAAGCGCTCGAAGACCTGGGCCGCCACCGAGAGGTCCCTGTTGACCAGCAGCTCGTACTTCCCCTTCTGGGACAAGGAGGCCACGACCATGCGGAAGGGGACGTTGTAGGTGCTGATCACCCCGTCCACGGTGCCAGGTCCCATGCCCAGCGGCCTGTCGCTGGTGTCTATGCCGAGGCCAGAACTGTTGTAGGTCTCCTCGTCAGTGGACGAGAGGCGCTCCATGGTCTGGCTGTAGACCTTGATGCGGTGGGAGTCGTCGAGGACCACGTACTTGAAGCCGAACTCGTCGGGCAGGTAGGC
Source organism: Pseudomonadota bacterium (assembly GCA_043824835.1). Classification (GTDB taxonomy): domain Bacteria; phylum Desulfobacterota; class Desulfovibrionia; order Desulfovibrionales; family Desulfovibrionaceae; genus Pseudodesulfovibrio. The sequence goes on from JBDRSO010000033.1 coordinate 10,347, forward strand.
CATGCTGTAAATGGTGCCGAACTCGGGAGAGGGGATCGACTGGCCAAGCTCGATGCTGTTGCCCTTGAGATAGGCCTCGTTGATTCTCTGGGAGAAGAGGTGGCGGACACCCTTTTCCTGGGCGACCAGGATCGGGGTATAGCCCGGAGGCATGCGTAACACGCCGAGGAACCGCCCGTAATCCTTGACCACGAACTGGAACTTGCCGCCCTTGAAGGAGAGGATGTGCGACTTGGGCCATCCGTCGGCAGCCAGGAGTCCGCTGCGGCTCTGGGTCTGGTAGGTGCCTATGATGAGCTCGGGCACGCCGTCCCTGTCGAGGTCGGCCGCCTCCAGGCGGAGATACTGGGTACTCGCGGTCAGATCCAGGGAGTCGAGCTGGCGCAGCTTGCCATCCTCGTAGCGGTATGCGCCGATGCCCGTCCTGTGGAGGATGAAGACCTCGTTCTGGCCGTCGCCGCTGCCGTCGGCCACCACCATGCTGGTGGAGAAGAAGCGCAGGGTCTGGCTGCGCCAGCGGCCTTCGGTCTCGGCACCGCCCTCGTAGCGGAACTGCGGGTTGAGCGTGTCGGGCTGGTACTGGTCGTCCTGAGCCATGAGAAACTGGGTGTTGACTGCCTCCGTGGGATTGGACACGCCGTCCTGGATGTCGGTCGTCTTGGCGGCCGTTTCGCTGGCGCTGTAGCCGGGGCGGCGGAAGACATCGCCCATGACTGATTTGCTCTGGGCGTCGAGCCAGGAGGTGACCTGATTGATGTTCATCTGGCCCTTGTTTTCCCAGTATCCTCCGTCGGCACCCATGGCCATCATGGACAGGGTGGCCTCATTGTCGAGGATGGAGATGGTGCCGGTGACCACGTAATCCAGGCCCGTGGTGCGCAGGGCGTTGACCATGTCGGCCTTGCTTCTGGGAGTGGAAATCCCTTCAATGGCCGCCATGCCAGCGGGCACCACGTGCCCGCCCCATTCCAGGCTACTGCTCAGGCTGGATTGAAAGGCCTGGGGGAAATAGGAATATTTCTGCGGACCCGTGTAAGTAAACGGGAACACGGTAAACTTCTTCGTACTCTGGGCCAGGGCCGGAGCGGCCGCGAGCAGGATCGCGAACAGGGCGATGATCAGGGCAGCGAAACGTCGAATCAGCATGTATTCCTCCGTGCTGGGGGCGGTCGCGTCCATCCGGTTATGCCGGGGTCGCGTTCCGTGTGGTTGTATCCTGATGGCTGCGCAGGAGCAGCGCATGGCAGGCACTTGTACCAGTTTCCGGTCCGGTATGCAAAGCCCGTTCTGCGGTTGCCTCCCCTCGGGCAAGACGGTATTGGTCCGGCTGGATCGGGTCGCAGCCGGGGCCTGGTCCTGGGGTCGCCTGCCGCTGGAGGCACGGCCCGCGCATCGCCATGACCAGCAACCCGTCCCGGAGAGAGCCGATGACCACCACCTTTCGCACCTTCAGGCTCGTCTGCGACGTCCCGGACGCCCCGCGCGTCGAGGCGCTGCTGGCCGGGCAGGGCTTCGCCTGTGAGCCTGAGCCGTTTGATACCCTGGCCCGTCGGCTAACGCGCGAGCCTTTTTCCCTGGGCGAGAGTCTGGCGGCCCGGTTTGGACGCATATACATACAAGACCGCTCCTCCATGCTCCCCCCGCTGCTGCTGGCCCCGCCGCCGGGGGCTTGTGTGCTCGACATGTGCTCGGCCCCGGGCAGCAAGACCGGCCTGCTGGCGCGTCTGGTCGGGCGCGAGGGGTTTGTCTTCGCGTCCGAGCCCTCGGCAGACCGGCTCGGCACCTTGCGCGCCAATCTGCGCCGCACCGGCTCGGTCAACACGGCTACGGCCAGGGCCAGGGCGCAGGAGCTGCCGTTCCCGGACGGCTCGTGGGAGTTCATCCAGCTCGACCCGCCGTGCAGCGGCTGGGGCACGGTGGACAAGAATCCCAAGGTCATGGACCTGTGGGGCGAGGGCAAGACCGGCCCCCTCGTGGCATTGCAAAAGACGCTCCTGACCAAGGCCGCGACCCTGCTCCCGCCCGGTGGCCATGTGCTCTACTCCACCTGCACCACCAATGTGGAGGAGAACGAAGCCCAGGTGGCTTGGGCGCTCGACACCCTGGACCTGGAGCTTGAGCCTCTGGCCGCGCCGCCCGGCTTCATTTTCGGCCCGCCCGCCCTGCCGGGCATGGAAGGTGTGCTGCGCGTGGCCGACGATTCCGAGGGGCAGGGGTTTTTCCTCGCCCGCTTTCGCAAACGGGGCATCCCGTGCGCACCGATGGTCCCCGGTGCGCAAATAACGTCCCTGCCCGGCACCCGGCTGGATCTGTCGAGCCTGGACAATGCGCAGACCCTCAACCTGGAGGCGCTGCCCCCGGGCGAGGTGTACGACTTCGGCGGCAGGGCGTTTTTTCTGCATGCCCAGGCTCTGGCCCGGATGCCGGAGTCCCTGCGCTGGCAGGGATTCCCGCTGGGCAAGGTGGCTGGGCCGGGCCGTGAAGACGGGCGAGGGGAGGGCCGAAAGGAGAGTCGACGGAAAGAGGGAAGCACCCGCCGTGCTCAGGTCCGACCGGACGCGCACTTCAAGCCCGATGGCGCGGCCCGGATGCTCCTGCCCCCGCTTGAGGCGGTCTGCCCGGGCAACGCCCTCAACGCCGAGGCCGTCGCGGATCTGGAGCGGCTGGTGGCCGGGCAGAGCCTGCCACACGCCCCGGGCAGCGGCCCGGTGGGGCTCTACTTTCAGGGACTGCCCCTGGCCTGGCTCTCGCGCAAGGGCGGCAGAGTCATTCTTTCGTCAAAATAGCGCATCATTACGGCGTGTTGAGGCCACGCTATTTTTCGTCGAAAAGCGTTGACAAAAAAGCCGCTCATGGGCAGTATCCCCTTCGCTGAACGCGGAAGAGATGCCTGAGCGGAGCGCGTCACCCCGGCTGTGAAAATGGGTTGACAAAAAACTCCGGGCCAAGATAAAGACACTCTTCCTGCGGGCGGGTAGCTCAGCTGGGAGAGCATCGGCCTTACAAGCCGAGGGTCACAGGTTCGAGCCCTGTTCCGCCTACCAAATTTGCAGTAAAGCGTCACTTAACGCGCTTTATATAGACGCGGAGCCGTAGTTAAGTTGGTTATAACGCCGGCCTGTCACGCCGGAGGCCGAGGGTTCGAGTCCCTTCGGCTCCGCCACTAAAAGACGAAGGACATCAATGAAAGTTGGTGTCCTTTTTCTTTTGTGCGGTCCGAGAATAGTCGGAAGCATTTATAGGGTCGCATCGCGCAGGGTAGGAATGTCCGTTTTTGCCACGGCTTCCGGCTATATGCACTTATTCCATCGAAGTTACTTGGGAAGTGGGATGTGTCAGGTTTTACAGTGAATCGAAGAATTTTTCGATTTCATAGGAGTCGCCAATATAGCAGATCGTTGTTTGGTATTCTTCGTTGAATTTCAACTTTTGCAACTGAGAATTACGTTGTTTGTCTGTGATGAGCATGTCAACGAAAGGGAGCATGGAAGAGATGTGTTCAACGTCTTTAACATCTCCAGAGCGGATTGGTTGTTTGTCGGTCATCAGTCTTGAGAAGAATTCGACGCTAATTTTCTTGTTCGGTATCTGTCGATAGTAGTTCGATTGGTAAAAGCCGAGAATAGAAGCATCCTCTTTGTCATGCTTCGAAATGATTTCATCCCATGCTTTCAGTATCTCAACGGCATTTGTGAAATTCCAAAAGTAGCCCTGCTCATCTAATCCTAAACAGGCTAATGCTTGAGGCTCAGTGATCACAGACTTAATGACATCAAATTCAGCCATATACTCGGCTTCTTTTTGAGCCTCAAACGATACTTTGTTGGCTACGTTCTCCTCTCTGACTTGATTGAGCCGTTTGAGGAGTTCTTCTTTGTTGGATTTAGTTTTTTCCGCACCTCCTATGAGCGGCGGGTCTATTGTTACATACATAGGTTTGGATAGGACTTGTTTCATTTCCTGAACGGGATCGTCATGGAACAGAATGGAGTATTCGAGTTCAATGTCCTGTTTTTGGGTGACGTATGCTTCAGCAAAGAGGTCGAATAGCTTTTCATTCACCGCCAAAGTCGAATCTGTGTCGATTCCTAATGAGAGTTCATGAATGGTTTTGAGACATTCCTTTCTTTCGATCCAGATTTCTTCATCTTGATCAGCCAGAGGGCAAATCAGCTTCCCTTCACGGGTGGCTTTCTTGATTCCTTCGTATAGGGATTCAATCCTTTTCTTTTGAAGTTTGTCCAGTTTCTTCCCAAGCCTAAGCGAGGTCATGTTGAATACGATAGAGGTGTCAATCCATAGAATGGGGATTGGTGATTTTTTAATGTGTATTTCGGGTTTCATCAAATATTCTCGAACCACTGCCCATCAACTTCAACTTCCTCAACCATCCGAACATTCACACCGAGTCGAAGCTTCTTGAGCATTTCAACGAGGTCATCGCCTTCGATCAGGTCAATCGTTGAAGCCCCGTCACGCGTCGCTTCCCAGGTGGCATCGCGTGAAAACGTCCCGGTGGTGATGAATATCCCATTGTCGGCTCTGCCGACCA
>JBDRSO010000034.1:0-32458 GCA_043824835.1 Pseudomonadota bacterium
TGAACCTCTCGTCCCTGCCCCCAAGCGTGACGAGACAAGGGCGTACACACGAAAATCCGGCGGCGGTCGGAAGCCTCTGGCCCCGCGCAAGGTCTTCGAAGCCATCGTATACGTTCTGCGTACTGGCATTCAGTGGAAGGCGTTGCCAAAGGAAGTCTTTGGGAGCCCGAGTTCCATTCATGCCTATTTTCGAAAATGGGAGCAGGAGGGGTTTTTCCTTGCTCTTTGGCGAGCTGGACTCGCTGAGTACAACGAGATGATGGGGATAGCCTGGGAATGGCAGGCTGTTGACGGCGGCATGTTCAAAGCGCCTCTTGCGCAGGAAGCCGTTGGTAGAAACCCTACGGATCGGGGGAAAAAAAGGATCCAAACGGCACCTGCTGGTGGACGCGCGTGGCGTCCCGTTGTCAATCGTCGTAACGGGGGCAAATCGGCACGATGTGTCACAACTGGAAGCGGTGCTGGCGGGCAAGGTTGCAAACAAGCCAGCAGGGCTTGAAGTGGCTGAAAATCTTTGCGCCGATGCGGGATATGCGGGTGAGGGACCGCGAAATGCTATCGAAGAAGCAGGGTATGCTCCGCATGTTCGGCCACGAGGAGAAGAGATCGCAGAGAAGGAGCGCAACCCCGACTTCAAACCTCGCCGATGGGTAGTTGAGGTGAGCTTGTCGTGGTTCAACCGCTTCAGGAAGCTCTTGGTACGATTTGAAAAGCTTCTTTCATCACACATGGCTCTAACTCACTTGGCTGCTGCGATCATCGCCTTGAGAAAAATAGGGATTATTTACGGATAAATTCTTACTGACCGTACAGGCCACCGCAAGCCCCTCGTCGGGGTCGAAGGGATGAAACGTCAGCCGGACCTCGCTGCCGTTGAACCCTGACAGGGAGCCTTGTTCATCGTCCGAAAGGCGGAACCGCGTGCAACTGGCGCTCATGTCCTCGACCACCCCGCGCACCACGACGCGACGGGCGCCGTCGGTCACAATAGCCGGGAATCGACAGCGGCACCGGGGCTCGGCGCGGTCCTCGGCATCGTACACCCGGCCCGGCCCGGACAGTTCGAGGATGACACCCGGCGGATTGTCCCGGTTGAGAACCCGGGTGTCAAAACCACGCAGGGAACCTTCGTGGGCAAAGCGGACCCGTGCAGTCCGGTCCCGAGCCATCCGGTCCACCACTGCCTGCGGCACCGGCGCGTAGACGGACAGGCGGCCATGTTCCCCCACCTCCGTGATCACGCACAGGAAACGGTCGCCAAAGGTGGAAAACTCCATGAGCACCTTGTCGCCAGCAGCCAGAGGCATGCCATGACCCCCATTTTCCTATGCCACTACACTATGGTCAATCGTCCGGCAATGATATATGGTTTTTAGATTCAGTGAAACATTCAATGCCATACACCCTCTTCAAGGCCCTGGGGCTCCTCGCCTGGACGGCCTGCATCCTGGTCCTGGGCTACCAGGCCGTCTCCTGGGCCTTCACCGCCGCATGGCCGTCACTCACCCTCATGGACATCGGCGGCCGCCTGGGGCTCGACTTCCTTTCACTGGTCAGGTCGTTGCCCTTCGAAATCGCCATCAAGGGCGCGTATGTCCTGGTCACGACCCAGCTCTCCGTGGCCCTATGGTGGACCGGGGCGGCCTTCTTCGTGCTGGCCTTCCTCAGCGCGATTGTTGTCGGCAGGTGACCTTGACCCCGTTCCATGCTGCATCAACGCCCGCCGCCCCGCATGAGGCACTCGTGCGGCGTTGAGCAACCGATCAATCGACATTGGGTATGGACTTAAACCGAGTAATTCATCTATAAGAAGAAACTACGCACCAATCCGAGGTAGATTCATTGAATAGACGTTTCCTGCCCATCGCCCTGCTGACGGGGGCCTTCTTTGTCCTGGCCCTGGTCGGCTACCTCGTCCCGGCCCAGTCGGACGCGATTCCCGTGCGAATCCTGCTTGAGAACAAAGGCGGCAAGGTCATCTTCGATCACAGCGTCCATGCCGAAATGCCAGGCCGCGCCTGCGCCGACTGTCACCACACCTCGGGCGACGACCCTGCCCCACCGGCCTGCTCCAGCTGCCATGTGCCCAAATTCGACCAGCAATTCGTCATCGAGCACCAGAACAGCTTGGACCCGAAACAGTGCGCGGCCTGTCACCACGCGGAGGCGACCATCGACAACTTCGCCCACAACGACCACGCCGAGGACTACGCCGCCGGGAACTGCCAGGCCTGCCACCACGACGCGAGCATCGAACCGACCCCGCAATCCTGCGCCAACTGTCACGGCGGGCGAGACAGCATTCCCTCGCGCAAGGACGCGGCCCACGAGCGTTGCGCCTCCTGCCACGACGACCTCTTTGCCGCGGGCGTCTCCGGCTGCGCCACCTGCCATGTGCGCACACCCGCCGAGAAATCGCCGCAAGGCGGGGAAGCGAGCGATGCAAAGCCCGCTTTGCGCCCCTGCTCCGACTGCCACGCCGACCCGGCGGACCAGCTGGTGCCCACCACGACGACGGCCTTCCACACGCAATGCATGGGCTGTCACGAAGCAAAGACGAGCGGCCCCCACGGCGACGACGCCTGCTTCAGATGTCACATGAGATAAGGGTTTCCCAGACATGACCAACTTCAGTTTCAGCCTGCTCACCGGAGAAACCGGCCCCCTGGTCAAGGGAGCGCGGCCCGATCGCCTGCGCGTGCCTATTGAGGGGCACAGGCCTGTGCTCGCCGAGGGTGATCAGGTACTCGCTGGCACCATGATCGCCGAGGGCGGCGACGACTGGGGAGACATGCACGCCCCCCTGGCCGGGACCATCCGTGCGGTAGACCGCTTCACCATGCTCATCGAGACCACGGACGACGGCAGGGTCGAGCCCCAGGCCGCACCCGTGGCAGGCGGCGAAACCCTGCGCCGCTGGCTGCGCTCCATGGGCATCGACGTCCGTCCCCTGCGCCGCGCACCCGTGCTCATCGTCAACGCGGTGCCGCCCGAACCAGGCATTTCCATTCACGACCCCCTGCTGCGCGACTACCGCAAGACCGTGGATCTCGGCCTCGACACCGCCCGGCGGCTGATTGAGCACTCCAGGCTGTTCCTGGTGGCCGCCCGGGGCAACCGGGCCAACGCCTTTGCCGATTGCACGGTCGTGCATGTGCCGCCCGTCTACCCGAACGGACTGGACACGCTGGTGGTCAAGGCCGTCACCGGCGGGGAAACCCTGCCGGGCAGACAGCCGGACAACGCGTCCATCATGTCCGTGCGCGACCTGTACTTCATCGGCCGCGTCATGGAGACCGGCCGCCCCGTCACCCAGACCGTCATGACCATCGCCGGACAAAATCGCCTGGTGCATGTCGGCACGCCTGCGGGATTCCTTGTGGCCGAGGCCGGGGGCAGCGTGGAGGACGGCGACCATGTGATCCTGGGCGGCCTGATGCGCGGCATCCCGGCCCTGAACATCGACCAGGGCGTGGACAAGGACACCACCGGCCTGCATGTCCTGCGCAAGGCACGGGCCTTTGTGCCCGTGGACGCACCCTGTCTTGGCTGCGGCGAGTGCGAGCGCCGCTGCCCGGCCCGGATCATGCCCGGCATGATCAGCCGCTGCGCCGAGTTCAAGCAATTCGCCCGGGCCGAGACCTTTCACATCCACTCCTGCATCGAGTGCGGCATCTGCGGCTACTGGTGCAAGGCCGGGCGGCCACTGCTCCAGTACATCAGGCTGGCCAAGTATGAGCTGGCCCTGCTGCGCTCGGCCATTGTCCCGGCCAATGTCCCGGGGCAGGACCGCAATGCGGACACCCGCCCGGAGAAAAACAATGATTAGGCCGCAACACCCCATACTGACTGTTTCCATGGCCCCGCATGTCCACTGCGGAAAGACCATCAAGGGGCACATGGGCGAGACGGTCATCGCGCTGTTGCCCGCCGTGGTCATGGCCGCCATGGCCTTCGGCATGGACGCCGTGCGCGTCATGGCCCTGTCCTGCGCCGTGGCCGTGACCACCGAGGCGCTGTGCAACATGCTCGCCGGGCGCGACCTGGCCGTGGACGACTTGAGCGCCATGCTCACCGGCCTGCTCTTCGCCTGCCTGCTCCCGGCCTCGGCCCCCTGGTGGCTGGTGACTGTCGGCTCGGCCTCATCCATCGGGCTGGGCAAGGCCATCTTCGGCGGCCTGGGGGCCACACCCCTGTGCCCGCCTCTGGTGGGCTGGGCCATCTGCCGCATCTCCTGGCCCAAGGCCATGGACACCAACACCACCATGCTCGGCACGACCCTGCCCGACCCGCTCCAGCAGCTGAAATATTTCGGCACGGACGCCGTGGCTTCCCTGGACCCCATGGCCCTGTTCACCGGCCACCAGCTGGGCGGGCTCGGCGCCGTCCATGTGGCGGCCCTGCTGGCCGGGGGCGCGTTCCTGCTGATCCGCCGCCATATCAGCTGGGAAGTCCCTGCCGCCTTCATCACCGGACTGCTGGCCACGGCCTGGATATACCAGCTCCTTGACCCGGCGGCCCACGCCGCCCCGCTGCTCCATCTGCTGACGGGCAGCGCGGTCTTCGGCGCGTTCTTCCTGGCCACGGACCCGGCCTCCTCGCCCGTCGGGCGCATCCCGAGCCTCATCTACGGCCTCATGGCCGGGGTCATGGTCATCGTCATCCGGGTCTACAGCATCTATCCTGATGGAGTCCCCTTCGCCATCCTGCTGGCCAACCTCTTTACCCCGCTCCTCGACCGCATCCGGCCCAGGCCCTTTGGCGGCCCCTACGTCTTTACCCAGGAAAAGGAGGACAACGCCACATGCGCGAAGCATTGCGGATGATCCTCGTCCTGTCGCTCATCTGCGGCCTCTCGGGCCTGACCCTGGCCGCCGTGCGCCAAGCCACCGGGCCGCGCATCGAGGAGCAGGTGCTGACCTACGTGCAAGGCCCGGCCCTGGACCAGATATTCGCCGCCGCAGACAACAACCCTGTCATGGACCGCGTGGTCCTTGACCTTGACGGCGAGACAGTCACGGTATTCCCGGCCATGGTGGACGGCAGGCTCGCCGGGGTGGCCTTCGAGACCTTTGGCAGGGGCTACGGCGGCGACATCGGCGTCATGGTCGGTTTCGCCACGGCCGACGGCTCCCTGACGGGCATCGGCATCACCACCCTCAAGGAGACGCCCGGCCTGGGCTCGCGGGTGGTGGAGCCCGAGTTCCGCGAGCAGTTCGGCGGCCGCCCGGGCCACGATGTGGCCCTGCAAAGCCAGGGCGGCGACATCGCGGCCATCGCCGGGGCCACCCTCTCGTCCGCTGCCACCGTGACCGCCGTCAACGAGGCCATCCACATGTATTCGAGAATCAAGGACAGGCTCCCCAAGGACTGGAGCGATCAGGACACGCCATGAACAGACTGTGGAAGGAATTCTCCAAGGGACTGTGGAAGGACCTGCCCCCCTTCAAGATCGTGCTCGGTCTGTGCCCGGTGCTGGCCGTGACCAAGACTGCGTACAACGGCCTGGGGATGGGGCTGGCCGTCATCTTCGTGCTCACCTTCTCCAACCTGCTCGTCTCGCTGCTGCGCAAAGCCATCCCGGCCAAGGTGCGCATCGCCTGCTTCATCGTGGTGGCCGCCTCGCTGGTGGTCTGCGTCGAGCTTCTGATGCAGGCCTACGCCTATCCGCTCTATCTCCAGCTCGGCATCTTCGTGCCGCTCATCGTGGTCAACTGCATCATTCTGGGCCGAGCAGAAGCTTTCGCCTCCAAGAACCCGACCCATCTGGCCGTGGCCGACGGGCTGGGCATGGGCATCGGCTTCACCCTCTCCCTGACCTTCCTGGGCAGCGTCCGCGAGGCGCTGGGCTACGGCACATGGTTCGGCATGGAGCTGACCGGTGACTGGTATGAGCCCTTCGCCTTCATGATCGAGGCGCCGGGCGCCTTCGTCTGCCTCGGGCTGGTGCTGGCGGGCATGAACGCCCTGACCAACTGGCAACGCAAGACCAGGGGCCTCGAAGCCATCGAAGGCCCAATCCATGACTGCAAGACCTGCGGCCTGTGCGCCACCAAGCCGAGGATATAGGGAGGCCGCATGGATTATTTCACCCTCGTCATCGCGGCCATCTTCGTCAACAACATCGTCCTGGCGCAATACCTGGGCAACTGCCCCTTCATCGGCACGTCCAAGAACTCGGGCGTGGCCATCGGCATGGGGCTGGCCGTGGTCTTCGTGGCCACCATGGCCGCGGCCATCACCTGGTGCGTCCAGCGCTTCCTGCTGGTGCCTTACGACCTCGCATACCTCCAGACCATCACCTTCATCCTGGTCATCGCCTCCCTGGTCCAATTCGTGGAAATGTTCCTGAAAAAGGCCGTACCCCCGCTCTACAAGTCGCTTGGGATCTTCCTGCCGCTGATCACCACCAACTGCGCCGTGCTTGGCATCGCCATCATCTGCCAGCGTGAGGAATACACCCTGATACAGACCGTCATTTTTTCCATCGCCTCGGGCGCGGGCTTCATGCTCGCCCTGGTGGTGCTGGCGAGCATCCGCGAGCGGCTTGATCTGGCGCGTGTCCCGACCTGCCTGCGCGGCACGCCCCTGGCCCTGATCATGGCCGGGCTCATGTCGCTGGCCTTCTTCGCCTTCAAAGGCATGGCCTCCTAGGAGTTGTGTTGACATGATCACGACATCGGTACTCGTTCTGCTCGGCATCGGCTTCACGGCAGCGGCCATCCTGGCCGTGGCCTCCAAGCTCCTTTACGTCTACGAAGACCCGCGCATCGCCGAGGTGGAGAGCGTCCTGGCCGGGGCCAACTGCGGCGGCTGCGGCTACCCCGGTTGCGCGGCTGCGGCACAAGGCGTGGTCAATGGCAAGGCCGGGGCCACGGTCTGCGTCATCGGCGGCGACGAGGTGGCGGTCAACGTGGCGGCCATCATGGGCCTGACCTTCTCGTCCATGGAGAAGCAGATCGCTTTTGTGGACTGCACCGGCGGCATCCGCGCCGAGGAAATCTACGATTACTCGGGCGTGAGCGACTGCCGCGCCCAGAACCTGCTCTACGGCGGCACCAAGATGTGCCCAGAGGGGTGTCTCGGGCTTGGCACCTGCGTCACGGCCTGCCAGTTCGGGGCCATCGACATGGGCCCCAATGGCTATCCCGTAGTGGACCCGGCCCTGTGCACCGCCTGTGGAGCCTGCGCCCAGGTCTGCCCGCGCGGGGTCATCACCATCTGGGGCATGTCCGCCCGGCTGGCCCACCTCAACGAGATCACCGACTGCCTCGCCCCGTGCCGCCAGCGCTGCCCTGGCCAGATCAACATTCCCCGCTACATTGAGCAGACCTCGCGCGGCGATTTCGCCGGGGCGCTCGAAACCATCCGCGAGCGCATCCCCATGCCGCTGACCATCGGCCGGGTCTGCCCCTATCCCTGCGAGACCGCCTGCCGCCGCACCCATGTGGACGCCCCGGTGGGCATCAACATGGTCAAACGATACGTGGCCGACTGGGAGATGAACTCTGGCCAGCGCCAACCCATCGCCTGCGCGCCCGACACCGGCCGCAGGGTGGCCGTGGTGGGCGGCGGCCCGGCCGGGCTCTCCTGCGCCTTCTTTCTACGCCGCCAGGGCCACAGCCCGACCATCTTCGAGTCCATGCCCAGCCTCGGCGGCCAGCTGCGCTACGGCATCCCTGAATACCGGCTGCCCAAGGCCGTGCTCGACTGGGAGATCGAGGGCATCCTCGCCCTTGGTATCGACGTGGTCCACGGCAAGGCCTTTGGCACCGACTTCGATCTCGACAGCCTCAAGGCGGACGGGTTCGAGGCCGTGTTCCTCGGCATCGGAGCGTGGATGAACATGACCCTGCGCATCAAGGGGGAGGACACCAAAGGCGTCGAAACAGGCACCGAATTTCTGACCAAGGTAGGCCTGAACATGGAGACCGGCGTGGGACGCAAGGTGGTGGTCATCGGCGGCGGCAACACGGCCATCGACACCGCCCGCACCAGCGTGCGCCTGGGCGCGGACGTGACCCTCATGTACCGCCGGACCAAAGGCGAGATGCCCGCCAACATCGAGGAGATCATCGGGGCCGAGGAGGAAAACGTCAAATACCTTTTCCTGGCCGCGCCCACCCGCATCATCAGCGACGAAAGCGGCCACGTCACCCATGTGGAATACATCCGCATGGAGCTTGGCGAGCCGGACGAATCGGGCCGGCGCAGCCCCAATCCCGTGGAAGGTTCGGAGACCCTCATCGAGGCCGACACCGTATACACGGCCATCGGCCAGAAGCCGGAACTGTCCTGCCTCTACGACGAGGGGGGGGACTGCCCGCTTGAGCAGACCAAATGGCGCACCCTGGCCGCGCATCCGGTCACGCTCCAGACCGCGCTGCCCCACGTCTTCACCGGTGGCGACATGCACACCGGCCCGGGCATCGTCATCACCGCCCTGGGCGAGGGGCGCAAGGCCGCGCGCTCCATCCACCAGTACCTGACCGATGGCGCGCCCCATTACTCATCCAAGGTCCAGCGCGACCTGATCCCCTACACCATGTTCACCCATGTGCCAGACGTGGGGTACCGCAAGCGCTCCACCGTGCCACACCTCATCGGCTGCGACCAGCGCATCTGCTCGTTCAAGGAGATTGAAGGCGCCTTGAGCAGCGAAGAGGCCAAGCACGAGGCCTGCCGCTGCCTGCGCTGCGGCCTGACCTGCTACAACCGCGACCTGCCCGCACAGGACTGCCAGGACCAAGGCTGCGTCAAGCAACCCTGACCGCCTGGTTGCGCAATGAATCCGGGGATTTTTTGCCAACCCGGAAAAAACGCTTGCCAAGGGCAAACCATGCGGCTATATAAATTCTCCCTTCGGGCGGCAAGCCCGCAGGCGACCACAGTGGGCGATTAACTCAGTTGGTCAGAGTGCCATCTTCACACGGTGGAAGTCCGCAGTTCAAGTCTGCGATCGCCCACCACTGACCACCCAGGCGGCTCCGAGAAATCGGGGCCGCCTTTGTTTTTGCGTGGCCGCAGCACCTTCACGTCCGCTCGCTCATCTGTTTGACAAAAGGCAGCGTTTCAACGCATTCTGCCCGACAATCGATTATCCGAATTCGCACCCACTTTGGAGGCACACCCATGGCCAACCCCGAACACCTGGAGATTCTGAAACAAGGCGTTGGTGCCTGGAATGATTGGCGCAAGGCCAATCCGGATGTGGAGCCTGACCTTCAAGAAGCGAACCTCTCCAAGGTGGACCTCTCCAAGGCGGACCTCTCCAAGGCGAACCTCACCGAGGCGATCCTCAACGGGGCGAACCTCTCCAAGGCGAACCTCTCCGAGGCGGACCTCTTTATAGCGAACCTCACCGAGGCGAAACTCACCGAGGCGATCCTCACCGGGGCGACCCTCAGCTGGGCGAAACTCTTTATGGCGAACCTCTTTATGGCGAACCTCTCCGGAGCAGACCTCACCCGGGCGAACCTCTCCAAGGCGGACCTCAAAGGGGCGAGCCTCTCCCATACGAAACTCTGGATGGCAAACCTCAACGGGGCGGACCTCTCCAGGGCGAACCTCTTCATGGCGGAACTCTCCAAGGCGAACCTCACCGGGGCGGGCCTCTCCGAAGCGAACCTCACCGAGGCGAACCTCTCCGGAGCGAACCTCAGCGGAGCGGACCTCTCCGAGGCGAACCTCACCGAGGCGAGCCTCACCGGGGCGAACCTCACCAGGGCGAACCTCTACGGAGCGGACCTCTCCAGAGCGGACCTCAACGGGGCGAACCTCCTCGGGGCGAACTTCTACGGAGCGGACCTCTCCGAGGCGAACCTCACCGAGGCGGACCTCTCCAACGCCGACTTCATCGGAGCGAACCTCTCCAACGCGGACCTCACCGGAGCAAACCTCAAAAACTGCCGTTTCTCCTCCCGGTCCCAACTGAATCAACTCAAAACCCCCCTCGCCCCAGGCCAGGACACGGAAGCCGTCTTTGTTGATGAGGCGGGTTTCTACAAAAAATGGAAAGACAAGACCCAGACAATCGCTGGCCCCGGCAGTTTCGCAGCCGCGCCCGCCCTTCGGATTCACGTCACCGGCCCGCCTCTCACAGCCATTGAATGGAGCGCAATACTGTTTTGCCTGCAAATCGCCTTCAACCGCATCCAATACCTGACCACAACGGAAGATGCGTTTGACGTGGTAGAAAAGGAAATCGCTGGGCCGTGCTTCCCCGAAGATCCGGAACGCGCCCTTCGTCTCCTGGGCGTTGAAAAAGGTTCCGTGAACATTGACGGGGGCTTTGCCCTCCAGGTTCTTTCCAAAAAAGAAAACCGGATCATCATCTGTGTAGCCCTGATCTTTGGAGCTGCATACGCAGCGGCCTGTACCTTCAACGAGGTTGCGGACGGCATCAGTAAACTCAGGGCCAGTGATCCAGCCCAAATTGTACTCCCTGACCCTTCCCGCCCGGATGAAGCCGAACCTGAGACTTCCCCTGCCCCTATGGACCAGGAGACCGCCCCAGTGCCGTTCAACACGCACCCCCTGATGGTCTCTCTTCCTCAAATCAACACCGAGGAAATCAAAGAGCACCTGACCATCCCGCAATCCGTCCGCAACGCCCTGGGCGACAAGGCAGACCTCCTTCCCGGCGCTCTGCGCGAATTCATCGCCCTGCAAACCAAGCTCATCTCCCAAGGGGTGAAAATGGAGTTCACAACCAGGAACATTGACAAAACCGACATCGAGGACGCTTAAGGCTCCACCCCGAAACGGGATGGAGCCTTCCAGAAGATCATGTTCAATGCTTGCGTGATAATTCTATTCAACAAATACCCCTTGCAGATCGCGTCGCGCATGCAGAACACGGACAACCCGCACAGCGTCCCGGTCAATTTTGTACAAAACCAGATAGGAACCGATGACGAGGTACCGCATGCCTGGCCGGATGTCATCACGAGCCGGGCCAAGTCGGGGATGGGTTGAGAGCTTCTGACATTTGGCGTCAATGGCATCCAGAACCGCATCCGCTGCCTGCGGGTCGTCCATGGCGACATGTTGCCAAATGCTGATCAAGTCTTGCCGGGCCTGCTTGAGGCGTATGACGGGAATCATCGTCTAGACGTTGCCCCGTCGCGCTTCGGCCTTGATGTCGTCGATGGATTCCGTTGGTGCATCGCCGCTTATGATTCCATCGTCCCAGAGCCGCCCAAGCAAGCGCTTTGCCTTCCATTCGCGCAACGCCTCGCGAACCACTTCGCTGGAAGACGCATAATCGCCACTGGTCACCGCCTGTTCGATCAAGCTGGCCTGCTCGCTGGTCAAGGATATGCTGATCTTTTGCATAGCTCCCTCCTGGTCAGAAAGTAGGATTTTTTCATACTTTCGTCAACGGATGAAACCTATTTATTGCATAGGTAATATGATAGGCTGGGGACATCACCACTCACGGAGGTTCTTGCCATGTTCAAGTTTTCGGGAATGGCCGCGCTGGTCGTGGCGGTTTTGCTGATGGCGGCGGCGGTGCCCGCTCAGGAGATCGACGATACCTACAGGCTGCGCGAGATGGCGGATTCGGAATTCCGAATCGCGGAAAAGGCCTACCGCAGTGCCAAGGAACAATACGGGGATTCCCTCGACGCCATGCCCGCCGGGGAACGGGAAGAAGCCTGCCACAAGATCGCCTGGGCCTTGAACGACAACATTTCCCTGTACGAGGCCGAGGACGTGGTCACCCAGATGCACTACGGGCAGCAGGTGGAAAAGCTCAAGACCTTCGCCTCGGGACTGGGCTGCCCCAACTAACCGATAAACTCCACTGACACGGCCACACGGCCGGTCATGACCCGGATCGCGGCCAGTTGGGACTCGACGGGCTGTCCGTCAAGGGGCAACAGATGCGCCTGCTGGCGGTCGAGAAACTCGGCCAATTCTGCGGCGTCCAGGGTGATGCCCCGGGCCAGCACTGCCTCGCCCGTATCCACGGCCAGGGTGCTGAAAATTTTCACGAACACGGTGATGACCTCGCGGCTGTCCGCAGCGGCATCGTCGGCCCTGGCCGAGATATCGCTGCGGAATCCCTTGTAGGGATTGTCGCGCCCCATGCAGATGCCGATGAGGCCGGGCATGGCGCTGCCCAGGGCCAGCCTGTCGCCGTCGCGCACATGCGCGGAGTCGATGTCGTCCATGGGGCGACTGTTGAGGAAGATGGTCCGAACCTGCTCATCGATGGTCCTGTCGTCATAGCCCACGGCCGCAGCCAGGAACTCCCGCACCGTCATGCCCGACCGTCCGGCAAGAAAGAATCCCTTCTGAAGCAGAAAGTTCCAGGCCAGACGGCCTTCCGGACGCAGGCGCACCCGCAGACATTTCTCGCTCTTCGTCATGTTTTTTCCCGCCTTGAGTGGGCAGATCCGCCCGGCTTCACGATTATGCCGGAGTGAGCATAATATAATGTTTTCTTTGACTTTTATAATTCGCAGTGCATAAATAATATATATAGTCAGCGAAAGTCAAACGTGCGTTTGCGCACGCTCCATAACCTCAAACACAGACGAGGATGCATATGCCAAAGATTCTGAGGATCAACACCCGCACCAAAGAGTACACTTACGAGGACGCAGGCAAGTTCGCAGGCCTTGGCGGCCGCGCCCTGACCTCCCGCATCATCAACACCGAGGTTCCGGCCGACTGTCATCCGCTTTCGGCCGAGAACAAACTCGTCATCGCCACCGGCCTGCTCGGCGGCTCCACCGCCGCCAACTCCGGCCGCGTCTCGGTGGGCACCAAGTCGCCCCTGACCAAGGGCATCAAGGAGTCCAACTCCGGCGGCCTGTTCGCCCACAAGATGCCCAAGATGGACCTGCTGGCCATCGTCCTTGAAGACAGACCCGAGGAGGGCGCGCCCTTCTCCACCCTGTTCATCAGCGACGGCAAGGTTATTTTCAAGGACGCCGCGCCCATCGTGGGCATGGACAACTACCCGGCCCACGACAAGCTCCTGGCCGAATACGGCGACAAGATGATCGCGGCCATGATCGGCCCCGCTGGCGAGACCCTGCGCCTGACCGCCACCATCCAGTTCACCGACCCCTACAAGCGGCCCGCCCGCTCGGCCGGTCGCGGCGGCACCGGCGCGGTCATGGGCTCCAAGAAGATCAAGGCCATCATCCTTGATCCCGAGGTCAACAACAAGGTCGGCGCGGTCGACGCCGATGCCTTCAAGACCGCCCGCAAGACCTGGGTGGACATCCTCCAGGGCCACCCTGTCACCAGCCAGGGGCTGCCAGGTTTCGGCACCTCCATTCTGGTCAACGTGGTCAACGAGGCGGGCGCCCTGCCGGGCAAGAACTTCCGCGTGGGCCAAGTCGAGCACGCCGCTGACATCTCGGGCGAGAAGATCGCCGAGGTCATCACCGCGCGCGGCGGCAAGACCACCGAGGGCTGCCACGTGGGCTGCGTCATCCAGTGCTCCCAGCAGTACAACGACGCCAAGGGCGAGTACCTGACTTCCGGCTTCGAGTACGAGACAGTCTGGGCCTTGGGTGCCAACGCCATGATCAAGGACATCGACGACATCGCCACCATCGACCGCCTCTGTGACGAGAAGGGAATGGACACCATCGAGGTGGGCAACACCGTGGCCATCGCCATGGACGGCGGCATCATCCCCTGGGGCGACGGCAAAGCCGCCATCGAACTGCTCTCCAAGGTCGGCTCCAAAGATCCCATGGGCATGATCATGGGCAACGGCGTGGACTTCGCGGGCGGAGCCTTCGGCGTTGACCGCCTGCCCACGGTCAAGGGCCAGTCCATGCCCGCCTACGACCCGCGCGCAGTCAAGGGAGTGGGCGTCACCTACGCCACCTCGGCCATGGGCGCAGACCACACCGCCGGTTACGGCGTGGCCCAGAACATCCTCAAGGTGGGCGGCGACATCGACGGCCTGAAAAAGGAAGGCAACGTCGAACTCTCCAAGAACCTCCAGGTGGCCACCGCAGCCATCGACTCCATGGGTTTTTGCCTCTTCGTCGCCTTTGCCGTGCTCGACGCGCCCAACGGTGTCCAGGCCATGGCCGATCTGGTGCAGGCCTACACCGGCAAGCCCTTCAGTTCCGACGATCTGGTCAACCTGGGCGTCAACTGCCTCAAGGACGAGCAGGCCTTCAACGAGCGCGCCGGATTCACCAAGATGGACGACAAGCTGCCCCGCTTCTTCGAAACCGATCCCCTGCCGCCCCATGGCGTGGTCTGGGATCTGAGCGTGGATGAGCTTCAGGGCGCCAAGGTCTAGCCCGCTTCACTGACACCACACGGCGGCGGTCGGGGAAACCTCCCTGGCCGCCGCCTCTTGTGTTGACCATGGCCTGCTGGCCGCGCTAGGGTCCATCCATGGGTATCGAAATCAAATGCTTCGCCACGCTGGCCAGATTCCTGCCTGACAACGCGGCAGACTATCCCGCCGTTCCGGGCGAGACCATCCGATCGCTCCTCGCCAAGCTGGGCATCCCCGAAGCTGAGGTGGCCCTCCTGTTCATCAATTCCGCGCGGGCCTATCTCGACAGCGCAATCAAGGACGGCGACAGGGTCGGCATATTCCCGGCAGTCGGAGGCGGTTGATCCGTGGCCGAGTCTTCGGATGCGGCCATCCGTCGCCTGGCGGCCCAAGCCCCCCTGCCTCAAGGCGGGCAGGGACTGGTCCTGCCGCCAGAGGCCGTGGCCCAAATCGCAGCAGACACGGGCCTTCCCGGGTGCGGCATCGAGGCCCGGGCGCTTGATCTCGGCATTCTCCCGACACGCTATCTGCGCAACATGCACGGCGTCACCCCAGAGGACCAGGCGCGCCTGCTGCGCGGCAGCGTGGCCCAGGTCGGCCTGGGCGGGCTGGGCGGAACGCTTTTCGAGCAACTGCTGCGCCTTGGCGTGGGTACACTGCGGGTGGCCGACGGCGACAGTTTCGAGGCGAGCAACCTCAACCGCCAAGCCCTGTGCGACATGACCACACTGGGCCAGTCCAAGGCCGAGAGCGCGCGGCGCACGGCGGCCCGCGTCAACCCATCAGCCACGGTGGACGCCCGGCACGAATTTCTGACCCAGGACACCCTGCCCGGCTTCCTGGCCGGATGCGACCTGGCCATCGACGCCCTGGGCGGACTGACCCACCGCCTGATCCTCCAGCGCTGCGCTGCCGAGGTCGGCATCCCCCTGATCACCGGGGCCATCGCTGGCTGGACAGGCTACGTGGGCGTGGTCATGCCCGGCCAGCCCGGCCCGGCCCAGTTCATGGGCCAGGACAACGGAGCCGAGGAAGCACTCGGCTGCCCGGCCCCTTCCGTCAACCTCGTGGCCACCCTCATGGCCGCCGAGGCCGCACGCATGCTCGCGGGAGAACCCTCCCCACTGGCTGGCTCGATGCTCATTATCGACCTGAAACAATTGACTTTTGAGACTTTTCTTCTTTGACTACCTGGTGCAGAATCATGCTTAATTATGCCGAACTTGACTTAATACTCCGGTTTCTGCCATGACGGGCACAGTGATCTTCCCGCAAAGGACAAGACCGCACCCGTTCCAACACCTGCAACCCTGATGACCATGCCGAAAAATGACAACGCCACCATTCGACTGCGAGTCTGGATCGAACAGGACCACGAGACCTACCTCGGGATAGGCAGCACGCTGCTCTTGCAGCACATCGAGCGCCTGGGTTCGCTGCGCAAGGCAGCCGAGGAACTGGGCATGTCCTACCGTCGTGCCTGGGGCAAGCTCAAAAGCGCCGAGGAGCGCATCGGCCATCCTCTGGTGGAAAAGGTCAGGGGCCAGGGACAGCGGTTCACCCTCTCCCCCTATGGCAGGGAGTTGATGAACAAATTCCTTCACTTCTACCTCGATGTCGAGGCGTATGCCGCCCAGCGGGCATCTGAGGTGCTGGGGATGCAGGTGGACAAAGCGGGCGAGTTCTATCGGGAAGACACCGAGTGACGTGTCGGACCAAGCCCTTTCCCGAACCCGGAATCATGGAGGAACTCCCGTGAAACGATTTGCCGCAACCGCACTGTGCCTGCTGCTCGTCCTGACCATGGCCCTGCCCGCCCTGGCAGGCAAGACCCTGCTGATGGCCACCACCACCAGCACCGCCAATACCGGCCTGCTCGACGAACTCATCGTGCCCATGTACCTGAAGGACACGGGCGTGGAGATCAAGTTCGTGGCTGTCGGCACTGGCAAGGCCCTCAAGATGGCCGAGGGCTGCGACGTGGATGTGGTCCTCGTCCACGCCCCGGACGCCGAAAAGGCGTATGTGGATTCTGGCGTACTCATGGACCGCAAGGAACTGATGTACAACGACTTCGTCATCGTCGGCCCGGCCGCCGACCCGGCCGCAATCAAGGGCAAACGCGTCACCGACGCCCTCAAGGCCATTGAGACCAAGCAGGCCGTGTTCACCAGCCGAGGCGACAACTCCGGCACTCACAAGATGGAGCAGTCCCTGTGGACCGCAGCCGGATTGACCATCCCTGAGAAGCAAAGCTGGTACGTCCAGACCGGCCAGGGCATGATCGCCACCATCAACATCGCGGCCGAGAAGAACGGCTACACCATGACTGACCGCGGCACCTACATCAAATACGCCGACACCAAGGGCGGCAACCCGCCCATGGTGGTGCTGGTGGAGGGCGATACGGTCCTCTTCAACCAGTACAGCGCCCTGGCCGTGAACCCGGCCAAATGCCCCAACGCCAAGTACGACATGGCCAAGCAGTACATCGACTGGATGGCTTCCCCGGCCGTCCAGAAGGCCATCGGCGGCTTCACGCTCCTGGGCAAGCCCCTCTTCACCCCCAACGCCAAATAGGCGCCACACGACAACCCCCGGGGGAGCGGCCTCAGCTCCCCCGGTGACAACGGGCATTACATGGACTTTCTGCTTCAGGGCTTCCTCCAGGGCTTCCTCCTCCTGCTTTCGGGTGACCCCGAAACCTATTCCGCCATCTGGGCCACGGTGGCCGCGTCCACCATGGCCATGGTCGCCAGCCTGTCCATCGGCATCCCCCTGGGATTCCTGCTCGGCCACAAGACCTTTGCGGGCAAGAAGGTCGTGCGCACCCTGGTGGACACCCTGCTCTCGTTTCCCACGGTGGTCATCGGCCTGCTGATCTACGCCTTTCTGACCCATCGCGGCCCCTTTGGCGGGGCCGAGCTGCTTTTCACCCTGCCCGCCATTGCCATCGGCCAGACCATCCTCGGCCTGCCCGTGATCATCGCCATGACCGCCACGGCCGTGGAGGCGCTGGACAAGCGGCTGCCCATGACCCTGACCACACTGGGGGCCAACTCCCGCCAGATCCTCTGGGCCACGGTGGTCGAGGCGCGCTTCTCCATCATGCTGGCCGCCGTCTCAGCCTATGGCCGCATCGTCTCTGAGGTAGGCATCTCCATGATGGTGGGCGGCAACATCAAGTGGCACACCCGGACCATCACCACGGCCATTTCCCTTGAAACCGGCAAGGGCGAGTTCGCCATGGGCATCGCCCTGGGCATGGTCCTGCTGACCGTGGCCTTGGTCGTCAACGTCATGGCCACGGGCCTGAAACGCAAGGCCGTGAAATGACGAAAGCTCTCATCAGCCTCTTCAACGTGCGCCAGCGCTACGCCGACCGAACCGTGCTCAGCGTGGACCGGCTGGACATCAGGCCCGGCAGCATCATCGGGCTGGCCGGGCCCAACGGCTCGGGCAAATCCACCCTGCTGCGGCTGCTCGCATTCCTCGAATCCCCGGCCTCGGGCACAGTGACCTTTGAGGGCATCCCGGCCACTGCCTCGCCCGGACCGGTCCACCGCAAGGTCACCCTGCTCGTCCAGGAGCCATACCTGCTTCGACGCAGCGTCTTCGGCAATGTGGCCTACGGTCTCAAGGCGCGGGGCGAGGCTGACCCCACTGAGCGGGTGCGGCACGCCCTGGAGGCCGTGGGGCTGGACCCCGAGCGCTTCGCGCGGCGCCAGTGGTTCGAGCTGTCCGGCGGCGAGGCCCAGCGGGTGGCCCTGGCCGCCCGGCTGGCCCTGCGGCCACGGGCGCTGCTCATGGACGAGCCAACAGCCAGCCTGGACGCGAACAGCGCGGCCCTGGTGCGCAAGGCAGCCCTGTCGGCGCGGGAAAAATTCGGCACGGCCCTGGTCATCGCCAGCCACGACATGGCCTGGCTGCACGCGGTCAGCGACCATGTTCTCCACCTCGAACACGGCTGCATCGTGGACACCAAGACACTCAAGCAAAGAGAGGAATGACGTGAAGGCACTCTCCATCGTCGGCCCCAGAAAATCCGGCAAGACCACCCTTGGCCTTGGGCTGGCGCAATGTCTCAAGGCACGCGGGCTGACCGTGGCCGCCGCCAAGTTCAGCCACCACACCCTTGACTGGAGCGATACGGACACCGCCAAATACGCCGCCATCTGCGACACCGTGGCCGGGCTCGGGCCGGACGAGGCCTTTGTCCACTGGACCCGCGCCCAGTTCCTGCCCGACCTGCTGCCCCTGCTGACGGCGGACGTGCTCCTGGTTGAAGGTGGCAAGTCCATGGGCTACCTGCCACGGGTGCTCTGCCTCGACGGCGACCTCTCCGACGGCACCGACTGGCTGGGGCCGGAACTGGCCATCGGCTCCTGGGGTGCCGGGTGCGTCGAAGGCGTCCCGACCTTCACCGACCTCGACGCCCTGGCCGACGCGGTGCTTGAACGCGGCTTTTTCCTGCCCGGCATGGACTGCGCCACCTGCGGCCGCCCCGACTGCCGCACCCTGGCCACGGACATCGTGCGCGGGACAGCCACCACGCGCGCCTGTCTGGCCATGCACAATTCCATCGAGGTGGACATCAACGGCGCGCCACTGGGCATGAAGCCCTTTGTGGAGGAAATCATCTCGGCCTCCATCCGCGAGATGCTGCGCACCCTCAAGGGGTATTCGCCGGGCAAGGCCACCATCAGACTGGACGTGTAGCTGCGAAAGGGGTACCTCCCGGCCATGCGCATCGTCCTCTACCAGCCCGAGATACCCCCCAACACAGGCAACATCGCCCGCCTGTGCGCCGCGACACGGACCCCGCTGCACCTCATCGAGCCGCTGGGGTTCACCATCGACGACAAGCACCTGCGCCGCGCCGGGCTCGATTACTGGCCCTTTGTTGACGTGACCGTGCACCCGGATCTGGACGACTTCCTGGCCCGGGTGGCCCCGCCCCGACTGGTCCCGGCCAGCACCCGGGCAACCACCTCGCACCACCGCTTCGCCTTCCGGCCAGACGACGCCATCCTCATGGGCCCGGAGACGCGCGGCCTGCCAGCCGAACTGCTTGAGCGACACCCGGACGCGGTGCGCATCCCCATCTGGGGCGAGGTGCGCAGTCTCAACCTCTCCACCGCCACGGGCATCCTGCTCTTCGAGGCCCTGCGCCAGACCGGCCTCATTCCCGAATGATCCGCGCCCCGCGCCTTGTCTTTTTTTTTCGCGCCCTGTATTGATTGGCGAAACGACGTTCCAGGCGGAACCCAATCCTTGCGAGCACCAGAACAATGAAACTCCTCGTCACCGGCGGCTGCGGCTTCATCGGCACCAATTTCATCCGGCTCATGCTCGGCAAACACCCCGACTGGTCCATCGTCAACCTCGACAAGCTGACCTACGCGGGCAACCGGCTCAACCTCGCCGACCTGGAACGCGACGAGCCCCGCTATCGCTTCATCCAGGGCGACATCGGCGACCGCGAACTGGTCATGGATCTGCTGGAAGGCGGCTCCATGGACGCCATCGTCAACTTCGCCGCCGAATCACATGTGGACCGCTCCATCGACGACCCCTCGCCCTTCCTGACCACCAACGTCCTTGGCGCGCAAAACCTCTTCGAGTGCGCCCGGCAGCGGCGCGTGGGCCGGTTTGTCCACATCTCCACGGATGAGGTCTACGGCACCCTGGGGCCGCAGGGACAATTCACCGAAGCCACGCCGCTGGCGCCCAACAGCCCCTACTCGGCCAGCAAGGCCGGGGCCGACCTCATGGCCCGCGCCTATTTCGAGACCTACGGCTTTCCGGTGATCGTCACGCGCTGCTCCAACAACTACGGCCCCTACCAGTTCCCGGAAAAACTCATTCCCCTCATGTATCTGGCGGCCACGGCTGACAGGCCACTGCCCGTCTACGGCGACGGTCTCAACGTGCGCGACTGGATATACGTGGACGACCACTGCCATGGCGTGGAACTCGCCCTGCTCAAGGGGCGCGAGGGGCAGGCCTACAACTTCGGCGGCAATGCCGAGGAGGCAAACCTCGCCGTGGTCAAAACCGTGCTCACCATCCTGAGCAAGCCGGAATCGCTCATCACCTTTGTCGGCGACCGGCCTGGGCACGACAGGCGCTACGCCATGGATTACTCCCTGGCCGCCAGGGAGCTGGGCTTTGCCCCGAGCCTGGATTTCGCCACCGGCCTGCGCCGGACCATCGACTGGTACACGGCCAACGACCAGTGGCTCGATCAGGTGCAAAGCGGCGAATACCGGCGGTTCATGGATTCCTGGTACGAGGCGCGAAGCTGATGGAGCTCAAGGGCAAGGGCGTCGTCATCTTCGGCGGCAAGACCGGCCTGCTGGGCCAGGCCCTGACCCGGGCCTTCCGGCTGGCCGGAGCCAGGCCCGTGCCCCTCTCCAGCCAGGACTGCGACATACTCGACCCCCGAGGCGTGGAACTCCTGCTTGACAGGCGCGACCCGGACCTCATCGTCAACGCCGCTGCCTACACCCAAGTGGATCTGGCCGAGGAGCAGGAAGAGATGGCCTTTGCCCTCAACGCCACGGCCCCGCCGCTGCTGGCCTCGCTGGCGGCCAAACGGCTGGTTCCCTTTGTTCACTTCAGCACGGATTTCGTCTTCCGGGGCACCAAGCGCACCCCCTACCTGCCCTATGACGAGCCCAACCCCTTCTCGGTCTACGGCATCAGCAAGGCGGACGGCGAGCGGGGCCTGCTACGCTTCGGCTACGAGCACACGCTGATCATCCGCACCTCATGGCTCTTCGGGCCGGGCAAGATCAACTTCGTGGAAAAAATCCTGACCCTGTGCGAGACCCGCGACACCCTCTCCGTGGTCAACGACCAGACAGGCTCGCCTGCCTACACGCCGGACGTGGCCACCCACACCCTGGCCCTGCTGGCCCGCGACGAGACAGGCATCCACCACCTCGCCAACTCGGGCGAGGCCACCTGGCACGAACTGGCGTCCGAGGCCGTGACCCTGGCCGGGCTCAACTGCCGGGTCGAGCCCATCCCCTCCAGCGCGTATCCCACCAAGGCAATGCGCCCGGCCTATTCCGTGCTCGACCTCTCCCGCTTCATCCAGGCCACAGGCGTGACACCCAGGCACTGGAAGCAGGCCCTGGCCAACTACGTGCTCGGCGACCTCAAGCGCGGGTCGGTCATCTGACCCCGGGTTCCCGGTAACGTCCTCAATAAACGCCCGCCAAAAAGCCCAGTAGAACGACAAGAGCCGGAAGCGCAACGCGCCCCGGCCCCCTGGATCGTATCGTCACCTTGCGTCAGACCATCAGGTCGCGCACCTTCTTGTTGGCGTCCACGAGTCGCTCGGAGAGCATGTTGATGAGGAAGCGGTTGATGGCCGTGACCAGCACCGGGGCGCGCTTTTCCACTGCGCTCAGCTTATCCATGGTCATCATGTAGAGCACGCACTTCTCGGCGGCGCGCACCGTTGCCGACCGCGCGGCCAGGGTGTAGATGCCCATCTCGCCAAAGACCGCGCCCGGGCCGACCTTCTTGAGCCTGAGCAGCTTGCCACCCTCAAGCTCCAGCTCCACGTCGAGCCGCCCGGACTCGACGAAATACATGGAGTCGGACCGGTCGCCCTGGCGAAATACAGCCTGCCCCTTATCCACCACCACCCGCTTGAGCACCTTCATCAGGGCCGGGATATACCGGGGTTCGGGAAAGACCGGAGCCAGCAGCTCCGGCAGGGTCAGGCTCTTCAGGGCCAGCATGTTTTCTGCGTCGAGCACCCTGTTCTCGCACCACTCCAGGGCAAAATCGAGATTGAAGAAGACCTTGAACGGCGAATCATCCTCGCCCACGTACCCCATGCTGGACAGATGCTCCTCCAGCTCCAGGGGCGCACTGGTGATGATCAACTCCAGGTCGTACTCCTCCACCACATTGCGCAGCTTGCGAAAGCCTATACCCGCCGCCGAGGCCAGCCCTGTGACCATGCGGAAATCGATGACCAGGTATTCCACGGGCAGCATGTCCCGGGATTCGAGCCGCGCGCGGATGGTCTTGAGCAGCCCCTCCATGGAACCGAGGAAGATGAATCCCTGGAGCCGCAGGATGTGGATGTGGTCGCCGTATTCCTTGAGCGCGCGCTGCTGGGCCGGGGCGCGGTCCACATTGCTGCGGTGGTTGACGCCCGAGAGCACGTTGCGGATCGCCCCGCCCTTGCTGTAGCGGCTCACCGTGGCCATCAGGGCCAGCCCGACGCCGATGCCTATGCCAGCCAGCAGCCCCAGAAGCAGGGTGATGGCAAAGGTGATCCAGAGCATGATCGTGTCATCGCGCCGGGTGAAGGCGGTCCTGGTCCCAAAGAGCCAATCGCGGATGAGGTCGAGCCCGGCGTAGATGAGAATGCCCTCGGGCACGAACCGGGGTATCATGGGAATGACTATGTCCGCGTAATACAGACCGACCGCGCAGAGCAGCCCGGCCACCACGCCCGCCACCGGCCCTCGCGCGCCCGTCGCCCTGTTGCCCGCGCTGCGTCCGTAGGAGATGGACACGGGCATGCCGCCGCTCAGACCGCCCGCCATGTTGGTCAGCCCCAGCGCGCGAAACTCCTGGTTGAGGTCCGCCTCGCGCCCGTGGATCAGTTCGAGATTGGTCACCCGGTACATGGAGGTCAGCACCACCAGGATGACGAGGCCGCCGATGAACAGGCCATTGGCCTTGATCACGTCCCACTGGATGGCCTCGAACCCATCAAGCAGCGATTGCGCCGCCAGGGGCGCGGAGCCACCGTCCGGCAGGGGAATGGGCGTCGCCAACGAGGCGAAGGAGGTGCCCCCGCCCCAGACACCGGCCGCGTATCCTGCGGCTGTGGCCGCCAGGATCATGGCCAGCATGAACAGCGAATTCTTGAGCCGGGAAAGCCCGATGAGCAGTATCAGCCCGAAGACGAGGCTGGGGAGCATGGCGGTGATGCACTGGTCGGGCTTGATCAGGTCAAAACAGTCCCTGACGGCCACGAAGAAATTGTTCCAATCAAGTGAGAATCCGCCCATCCAGTCAAAGGTGCCGAGCAGGACAAAGACACCAACCCCGCCCACCACGCCGCCGATGATCTGGATGGGAATGTAGCGGACGTATTCGGCCACCTTGAGCCTGCCGAGCAGCCACAGGGCAAAACCGGCGCTCAAAGCGGCCAAAACTACTCCTGCAAGGATGGTGGGCACCATGGAATCCGTGGGATAGAGCCCGGCCATGTCATTGTAGAGGGAGCCGACAAAAAGGAACAGGACGGCGGCGGGCACGGTCTCCGGCCCGGCCAGCGAAAAAGGAATGCGCGACTGGACGGAAAACAGGACGCAACCCACCACAGAGGCCACCAGGGCCATGGAGATGAACGAAGGCAGGAAGGGCTGCATGCCCGGCTGCGAGCTGGTCAGGGCGGCCAGAGCCAGGGCGAAGTAAAAGGCGAGAATGCCGGAGATCAGACCGGCAAAGACATTGAGCGGAAAATTGCCTTCAAGCAAACGACCGATCAGGGATGCGGGCCTGTCGTCCACCATGGTGGACATTCCTGTGGTGGAAGGCGCGGAATAGTCCTCGTCCCAGACCTGAGGCGAGCCGTCGCTGGCCAGATCACTGACGTCAATGCCGACCTCGTCGGGATCGGGCAGAGTGGCCGGACGCCTCAGGGGCTTGCCACAACCGGGGCACTTGCCCTCGCCGCTCGCCGCGTGGCCGCAGGAGGCGCAGACGATGTCCTCCGCCCCTTCCTCGCCCATATCAGCGTTCATGCTCTCGGCCATGTCGGCCATGTCGGCCATGTCCATGGTGTCGAGATCCAGGCCGACGGCGCGCTCCACGTCCTGCCCGGCCCGGGCTGGTGTGGGCCGGTTTTCCCCCGCCGCCGGAACATCGTCGCCAACGACCTGTCCGCCACGCCCGCACTCGGGGCATTTCGCTTTTTTCCCGAGGAGAGAATCCGGGACATCGCGCCTGTAATCGCAGAACCCACAACTGAAAATCGCCACGCAACACCACCAGGATCGAGGATGAACGCCACCGGGCCGTCCCGACCGGACGGGGCCGAATTCTCCGTGACTTTTGCAACACATACGTGATCGCCGCCAACGAAGCAAGGGATGGCATGAAATCATGCCGCCTTGGACGTATCAAAAAAACGCACCAACCCCTAAAGAAGCCCGCTTAACCGCCGATAAATAGTGCACGAGGAAGCCAAATTGCGCACACGGAACGTGCCGGGCTCCTCGCAAGGATCATGACCATCCCACGGAAGGGGCCGACCATGGGCGACATTAGCCACATCTCGATCATCGTTTCCGACCAGGAAACCCACCGCAGTCTGCCGCGCATGCTGCAATCGGTGGGACGCCAGTCCACAGGACTTGGCGCGGTCGAGATCATCGTGATCGGCACCGGCTCGCATGCCCCGGACGACCCCACCACCTGGGCCGCCATCACCGACACCGGAGCCATCCGGCTTATGGAAGTCACCCCGGACACCCCGCCGGGCGAGGCGCTTAACCGCGCTGTGGAGCACGCCAGCGGCGCCCTGCTGCTCTTCATGCGGCCCGACTACCGGCTGGACCCCAAGTACCTGACCACGGCCCTGTCGGTCTTCTCGGAATTCCCCGAAACCGACGTGATGTACGCCGATTACATCCGAATAGCCCAGGACAAGGGCCAGGGATTGCGCTCCGGTCTGGTCCAGCTGCCCGACTTCGCCGATTCACTGCTCCAAACCATCAATTTTCTCGGCCCGGCCGTGATGCTGCGCCGCAGCGCGTGGGATCGCGTCCAGGGCTTTCGCGACAACACCACCTACCGCTTCTGGGATCTCTGGGTCCAGGCCGCCTCGGCCGGATGCGCCTTCTACCACGTGGACTATCCGCTGGCTTCCTGCGAGCTGATCAAGACCCCGTTTCGCGAGCGGGCCCAGGACGGCCGCCGCAAGGCCATGCTGGTCATCAACAATCAGGCCTACTTCCACATGCACACGGTGCGCTGGGCCCTGGCCTACCTCAGGGGCGACGACTGGGCACAGGCCTTCAGCTTCATGACCATTCCGGATTCCATCGAGGTGACACGGATGATGCACGACCACACCATGCGCAGCATGGGCACCGACGTGCTGGTGCGCGAGGCCATCCGCCAGTTCGACAGGACCACCCGGCAGGCGTGAGCGGTCCGCGACAACAAAAAAGGCCGCTCGTAGGAGCGGCCCGTTTGATCCCTATTCTGAAGGAAATCAGAGTGTAATCCCGTTCTCCCGCAAATCCTTCCTGAGCAGTTCCCGGATGCGCCGGGCCACGGGGCCGGGCTTGACGTTGTGGATGGGCTTGCCGTTGAAGCGGACCACAGGGATGGCGTCGCCGGTGGTTCCCACGAGGATAACCTCGCGCGCTTCGAGAAGCTCCTCCTCGCTGATCCCCTTGAAAACGATGGGCATCTCACCCTTGACCAGATCCACGGCCCGCATCAGGGTGGTTCCGGCCAAGGCGTTGGTGAACTCGGGAATGACCAGCTTGCCCTCCTGAGACACGATGCACACGTTCTCGGTGGCCCCCTCGGCCAGCAGCCCGTTGCCGTCGAAGCAGAACGGGAAATCGTAGCCCTTTTCCTCGGCCTCGCGCTTCATGAGCACGTTGGGCAGGTAATCGATGGACTTGATGGTCGCCAGATACGACTGCTTGGCCGGTATGGATGACCGGAAGGCAGTGACGCCCTTCTCGTAGACGCTCTCGGCCTTGGGGTGCAGGTCGTAGCAAACCACGTACAGGCTCGCCTCGGGGCACTCGGAGGGATAGATGCCGAAACCGCCCGGCCCGCGCCCGATGAGCACGCGCACCATGCCCGTTTCGCGGCCGCCCGCCCGGGCCACGTCGAGCACCAGGGAGCGGATCTCGTCCCAGGAGCAGGGCGGGGTCAGGTAGATGGCCTCGCAGGAGCGCTGCATGCGCTCCATGTGTGGCTCCAGTTGGTAGAGCTTGCGGTCCACGAACTTCATGGTCTCGAAGATGCCGTCGCCGCGATGGACGAGGTGGTCGTCCCACGGCATGAGCATCAGCGAAGGATCGGTGCAGATGTGCCCAATGCGGTGCTCGTAAAAGGCATGCACCTCGTCCATCCCCGGCCTGGGGGCCGCCAGCATGGCCTCAAGATAGGCCGCCCTGTCCACTACTCGCGCCATGACCATGCCCCTTACGCGGGAACGCGCAGCAGGTCGCGCTCGATCAGGGTCTCGGCGATCTGGATGGTGTTCAGGGCCGCGCCCTTGCGAACGTTGTCCGAAACCACCCACATGTTGATGCCGTTGGCGATGGTCTCATCCTCGCGGATACGGCCGACAAAGGTGTCGTCCTCGCCTGCGGCGTCAATGGGCATTGGGTATGCCTTCTTCTCGGGAAAATCGATGACCGTCACGCCCGGGGCCTTGGCCAGCAGGGCGCGCACGTCGTCAGCGGAGAGCTTTTCCTCGGTCTCGATGTTCACGGACTCGCTGTGGCCGTAGAAGACCGGCACACGCACACAGGTGGCCGTGACCTTGATGGACGGATCGCCCATGATCTTGATGGTCTCGTTGACCATCTTCATCTCTTCCTTAGTGTAGCCGTTGTCCATGAACACGTCGATCTGCGGCAGGCAGTTGAAGGCGATCTGGTGCGGGTACACATCGGCCACCACGGGCTGGCCGTTCATCAGACGACGGACCTGATTCTCCAGCTCTTCCACTGCCTTGTGGCCGGTGCCGGACACGGCCTGATAGGTGGAGACCACCACGCGCCTGATGCGCGCCTCGTCATGGATGGGCTTGAGCGCCAGCATCAGCTGGATGGTCGAGCAGTTGGGGTTGGCGATGATGCCCTTGTGCCAGTCCAGGTCGTGGGGGTTGACCTCGGGCACAACCAGCGGACAGTTGTCGTCCATGCGCCAGGCCGAGGAGTTGTCAACCACCACGCAGCCCGCTCTGGCCGCGATGGGCGCGAACTTCTCGGAGGTGGAGCCGCCAGCGGAGAACAGGGCCAAGTCAACGCCCTCGAAGGCGTCCTCGGTCAGTTCCACCACCGTGAGCTCGCGCCCCTTGAAGGTCACCTTCTTGCCCACGCTCCGGGCCGAGGCCATGGGGATGATCTCGCTGTGCGGAAAATCCCGCTGCTCCAAAATCTTCAACATCTCCTGGCCGACCGCGCCGGTTGCGCCGCAGACAGCCACCACAGGATTCCTGCTCATGACTATGATTCTCCCGTCATATCTTCAGATTCTTGCCGATCTCAAGGCACGCTTCGGCACGGTTGAGCGTGTACAGATGGACGCCGGGCGCACCGCCGTCAATGAGCTGCTGCGCCTGCCTGATGGCGTAGTCGATGCCCAGGGCGTAGACGGCCTCGTCGCCGCCTTCCTCATTGGCCCTTTCAAGGGCGCTCAGGAACTTGCCCGGAATGGCCGCGCCGCACAGGCCGAGGATGAACTTGGCCGAGCGCAGGCTCATGATGGGCAGCACCCCCGGCACCACGGGCACATCCGCCCCCAGGGCGCGCAGCCGGGCCACGTAATCGAAATAGAGGCGATTGTCGAAAAAGAGCTGGGTCACAAGAAATTTCGCGCCCTTGGCGACCTTCAGGCTGACCATGTCCAGATCGGACTGGATGGACGGCGACTCGGGGTGCGGCTCGGGATACGCGGCCCCGCCCACGCAGATGTTCGGGTAGCGCCGAGCGATGAACTCGATGACGTCCGTGGCGTGCCTGAACTCCTGGGAGTTGAAATCGAAGTCCGCCTGCCCCCGGGGCGGATCACCGCGCAGGGCCAGGACGTTTTCTATGCCCGCCGCCGTCAGGCTGGACAGGAAGGCATCGAGCTTGTCGGCCGACGCGCCCACGCTGGTCAGATGGACGATGGGCTCGACGCCGTGGTCGCGCTTCATGCGGGTGGCGATCTCCAGGGTGTTGTCCTGGGTGCCGCCACCAGCGCCGTAGGTGACGGAGGCGAACAGGGGACCAAGCACCTTGAGCTTCTCGACCACCTCGAAGAAGCCGGGCCAAGCGTCTCTCTCCTTGGGCGGAAAGAACTCAAGGGAGATGAAGGGGGAGTGGTTCTCGATCAGGTCACAGACGTGCAATTGCAACTCCTTGCGGCTTGGTGGTGCTTCCGGCCACCCGCCCTCTCCGGCAGGTAAGCGAATAGGTTACGCTTTCTTCCGGGAATCTTCAACAGGGAATCACCCCTGCGGCGCGGCAGGGATGTCCGCACCGTGCAGGGCCGCCACCACCGGCTCGTCGGCGGGCAGAAACCCGAGCCCGTGGGGACGGGAGGGATCGACCCAGACCATGCGCTGGTTCTCAAGGGGGGTCGTCTCACCCTGATAGTCGCGAATGTGATAGAAATGGAGATGAACGGAAAAATCCTCGTAGTGGTGGACCAGATCACGCCAGAACTCGATGCGAAGCGGGGTGATGCCCAGCTCTTCCTGCAGCTCACGTACGATGGCCTGCTCTCCGGTTTCGCCAGGGTCGATCTTGCCGCCGGGAAACTCCCACCATCCGGCCATCCTGGCCCCCTCGGGCCGTTCCACGGCCAAATACCGGCCATCGCGCCAGATGATCCCGGCCACCACTTCAAGCAGGGGGCGACTCACCCGTCTTCCTCACCGGCCTCGGCTGCGATGGCCTCCATGCGCTCCTCGATCTCGGCCATGCGCGCCATGAGGTTCTCGACCCATTCAACGGATTCCTTGTAGGCCGCGTTGACTCGCAGCGCCTCCTCGGGCTTTGCGTAGGTGGCCGGATCGTTCATCCGTTCTTCAAGCCCGCCCTGTTCATTGAGCGCCTTTTCCAGATCTGCCTCAAGGGTGTCGTACTGCTTTTTCAGCGGCTTGAGCGCCCGATAGAGCGTGTTGCGCTCCTCCGCCCGCCGCCGCTTGTCTTCCTTGGACAGCCGGATCTTGTCGCGCGCGGGTTCCGCCTCGCAGACCTCGGGTTCGGCCTGACACGCCTCCTGCCGCCGCTTTTCCAGATACCCCTCGTAGCCGCCCAGGTAATGGACAATGCCGCCTTCCTGGTCCAGCGCCCAGATCTCCTCGGCCACCTCGCCCAGCAGGTACCGGTCGTGGGCCACGAAGAGCAGCGTGCCCTCGTAATCCTTGAGGGCCCGGATCAGCCCCTCGCGTGTCTCGATGTCCAGGTGGTTGGTCGGCTCGTCGAGGATGAGGAAGTTGGCCCGGGCCAGGAACAGGCTGGCCAGCAACAGCCGGCTCTTCTCGCCACCGGAAAGCCCTTTGACCTTGCGGTCGAAGAAGGGCTCACCCAGCAGGAACAGCCCGAGCACGCCCATGACCTGCTCCTCGGTCAGCTTGGGGTCCGAGAGACGTCGAATCTCGCCGATGACCGAGTTGTCGAGGTTCAAAGTCTCATGCTGGTGCTGGCTGAAATAACCCACCTGGGTGTTGGGGCCGATCTTGACGTGCCCGGCCGAGGGCGTGAGGTCGCCCATGATCAGCTTGAGCAGCGTGGACTTGCCCGCGCCGTTGGGGGCGGCCAGGGCCACCTTCTTGCCCCGGAAAAGCTGGAAATCCAACCGGGGCCAGACAGACTGGCCCGAGTCGTAATGAAACTCCAGGTCAACCACGGCCACGGGCACCTTGTCGCCGCGCCTGGGCTCGGGCAGGTGGAAGCTCAGGCTGCGGCCGCGATGGGACTCGGCCTGGGCCTGCTTGATCTGGCTCAGCTCCTCTTCAAGCTTTCCCACTTTCTTCAGCTTGCTCTGGGCCTGGGCCGCCTTGCGCGCCTTGACCCGGAACTTGTTGATATATTTATATTCGTTCTCGATCCGCGAGGAGAGCTTGGCCGCTTCCTTGCGCCGCTGCTCGGCGTTTTCCTGGTCCCAAACCAAAAATTCGTCGAACGAGCCCTTGCGCAGCACTGGTCTGCCACTGCCAAGAAAGAGCACATGGGTACCCACCCGATTGAGAAATATCCGGTCGTGGACCACAAAGGCCAGCGCGCCGCGATAGTTGAGCAGGTAGTCTTCAAGCCATTCCACGGCCTCAAGGTCGAGGTGGTTGGTGGGCTCGTCAAGAAGCAGCACGTCCGCCCCCTGCAGGAGCACACGCGCCAGCTTGGCCCGCTCGCGCCAGCCACCGGAGAGCTCGCCCAGGGCCTTGTCCAGATCGGTTTCGACAAAACCGAGGCCGGTCAGGATGGCCCGCGCCTTGTGGTCGGGATTGTAGCCGTGGAGTTCCTCGAATTCTGCTTGGCGATGGGCCAGTCTTTCGATGCGCTGGGAGTCGCCGTCGGCCACGGCCCGCTCCCACTGCTCCCAGAACTCGATCCAGGACGGCAGGGCCGAAAGCACCCAGGAGAGCAGGTGCTGCTCAAGCACATCCCCGGCCATCTCCTGGGCCACATAGCCCACGCGCGTCCCCCGGGGTACGGTGATCTGGCCCTGGTCCGGCTCGATCTCTCCGGCCAGCACCTTGAGCAGCGTACTCTTGCCGCAGCCGTTGGGGCCGGTCAGGGCCAGGCGCATGCCCGGGATGACCTCGAAGGCGACATCCGAAAAAACGGTGTCGCCCCCGTAGGATTTGCTAAGACTCTGGACGGTAATTCGTGACATGGCGCGGGTTCCTTCGTGTCTGGGAATTGTGGCAATATAATGTGCGGGCCAAACATGCAAGGGGGCTTTTGACCCCGGCCCCGGCAACGGCTATACTGCGCGCCATGGAACCATGGTTCGTCTACCTCCTGCGCTGCGCCGACGGCACCCTCTACTGCGGCGTGACCAACGACGTGGCTCGCCGCGTGGCCCGGCACAACGCTGGCACTGCCTCGCGCTACACGCGCTCAAGAACGCCGGTGACTCTGATCGCCGCCGTGAGCGCCCCGTGCAAGGGCGACGCCCTCAGGCTCGAAATGGCGGTCAAAAAGCAATCCCGAAGCCGCAAGCTCGACTTTCTCCGGGCGAGCAGCCATCCGGCCGCTTGAGGACGGAGCGTCGCTTCGACTTGCGCACGGTACTGAACACGGCTAGAATGCCGCTCATGCCACCACGCCAGCCCCACCCCCACCGGCCATGGTAGACGCCAGCACCACTTACACCCTGCTGATCATGGCCGGGTTCATCCTCGTGGCCCTGCTTGTTCTTCACCATCACCACTGCTCGGACACAGTGCGCCGCCGACGCGGTGAGATTGCGGCCGCCGAACGCCATTACGGCGAGAAGATCAGCGGCCTGGAGCAACAGATCGACGACCTCTCCGAAAAGATTCTGGTGGTGGAAGAGCAACTGGCCCCCCTGAAGGAAACGCGATGACCCTTCCCCTCACGCTCCTCGGTCTCGGCCTTGTGGCCTTCACGATGCTCCGGCGCATGCTCTCCATCAGGCGCGACGCGGAGCTTGCCTCCCTGGATGGCCGACTGCGCACGGTGCGCGACCGCTTTGAATCCACCCTGGCCCGCAAGCGCGATCTGACCCGGGAGCTGGAAGACAAGGAACTGGAACTGACCACCCTGCGCAACAGCGGCGAGGGCCTCCGGACCACACCGCTGTTCGACATCGACACTGAAACCATCGACGAGAGCGAACGGGTCAGCCGCCACCTGATTTCCAAGGGCAAGATTTCCCTCGAACAGAGCCAGAAGGCCTTTGACAAGATGGACACCCTCCAGATGGACTATCTGGCCGTGTGCCTGACCCTTGGCTTCATCGACCTGGACACGGCCAAGTCCGTATCCAGGGCGGGCAAGCCTTCCCGCTGAGCACGCCCTCACGTAGCCCCCCCCGAAACGCCTAAGGGCCGCACCGCCTGCGCGATGCGGCCCGTCAAAGGCGGATGTTTGATGCGGACTAGATGTTGGCCAGCACGGCCTCGGTCATTTCCACGCAGCCCACGAGGCGGCAGCCCTGCTGCATTATATCGCCGGTGCGGTAGCCCTGCTCCAGGGCCTGCTCCACAGCGCGCTCAATGCAGTCCGCCTCCTCGGCCATGCCAAAGGAGTAGCGCAACATCATGGACACCGAGAGGATGGTGGCCAGGGGATTGGCCTTGTCCTGGCCCGCGATGTCGGGCGCGGAGCCGTGGATGGGCTCGAACAGGCCGGGGTTGGCCTCGCCCAGGGACGCGGACGGCAGCATGCCGATGGACCCGGTGATGGCCGCGGCCTCGTCCGAGAGGATGTCGCCGAA
>JBDRSO010000035.1:0-6398 GCA_043824835.1 Pseudomonadota bacterium
AGGCCGACAGCTGCCGTGCTAGCAGCATGAGATCATGAACATCATCACCGACCCGCAAGAACTCCAACAACAATGCCTCGCCTGGCGACGCCAGGGCCTGCGCACCGGCCTTGTGCCGACCATGGGCTATCTGCATGACGGCCACATGGCGCTCATGCGCCACGCCCGCACCCTGTGCGACCGGCTCGTGACCTCCATCTTCCTGAACCCCGCCCAGTTCGGTCCGGGCGAGGATCTGGACAAATACCCCCACGACCCCGAAGGCGACAGGGCCAAGGCTGAGGCGTGCGGGACAGACCTGCTCTTCATGCCCAAACCGTCGGCCATGTACGCGCCCGACCACGCCACCTGGATAGACGTGCCCGACCTTGGCCGCCACCTGTGCGGGGCCAGACGGCCCGGTCATTTCCGGGGGGTATGCACGGTGGTCAACAAGCTCTTCATGCTCGCCCAGCCCGAGGTGGCGGTCTTTGGCCGCAAGGACTGGCAGCAGTTGGCCATCCTGCAACGCATGGTCCGCGACCTGAACATCCCGGTGACCATGGTCGGCCACGACATCGTGCGCGAGGACGACGGCCTGGCCCTCAGCTCGCGCAACGCCTACCTCACGCCGACGGAGCGCGCCGCTGCCCCGGCCATCCGCCAGGGGCTTGTGAAGCTGGCCGAAATGCTGCACAAGGGCGAGCGCGATCCCGAGGTCGCCAAGCGGTTTTTGCGTGACGAATTCGCCGCCACCCTGCCCATGGGCAAGATCGACTACATCGAGCTGGTCGACCCGGACGACATTACCCCGGTGGGTGCCGTGACCGGCCCTGTGCTGGCCGCTGTCGCCGTGGGCATGGGCAAGGCAAGACTTATAGACAATATTTTGATAGAGGTGTGAGCCCTGTGGCACAACGATGCTTTTGAGCGCCAAGATTCACGGCGCGACCATCACCTGCGCGAACCTGGAGTACCGGGGGAGCATCTCCATCGACACCGTGTTGATGAAGACCGTGGGCCTTTTGCCCTACGAGCAGGTGGACGTGTACAACCTGGACAACGGGGAACGACTGACCACCTACGCCATCCCCGGCGCTAAAGGCGAGATATGCCTCAACGGAGCCGCCGCCCACAAGGGCGCGCCGGGCCAGCGGGTGATCATCGCCTCCTATGTGTGGCTTGACGAGCAAGAGGCCCGGACGCGCAAGCCCAGGGTCGTCATCGCAGACAACAACAACGGCGTCGACCAGATCCTCGAGTGCGAACTCGACCCGGATTTTTAGGCGCGTATTACCGTAGGACTCTTTAAGGAGGATTCAATGCAGATCGAAGGAAAGTACCTGTTCACCTCGGAATCCGTGACCGAAGGCCATCCCGACAAGGTCGCCGACCAGATCTCCGACGCCATCCTGGACACCATCATTCGCCAGGACCCTAACGCCCGCGTGGCCTGCGAAACCCTGGTCACCACCGGCCTGGCTTTCATCGCCGGGGAAATTTCCACCACCGCCTTTGCCGATTTCCCGGAGATCGTCCGGGCCACCATCAAGGACATCGGCTACTGCAGCTCCGACACCATGGGCTTTGACTGGCAGACCTGCGCGGTCATCTCCTCCATCGACAAGCAGTCCCCGGACATCGCCCAGGGCGTGGACCGCACCAAGCCCGAGGAACAGGGCGCTGGCGACCAAGGCATGATGTTCGGCTTCGCCACCAACGAGACCCCAACCCTGATGCCCACCCCCATCTACTACGCGCACAAGCTGTCACGCCGCCTGACCTACGTGCGCAAGGAGGGCATCCTCGATTTCCTGCGCCCGGACGGCAAGACCCAGGTCTGCGTCGAGTTCGAAAGCGGCAGGCCCGTGCGCATCGACAACGTGGTCGTCTCCTCCCAGCATTCCGAGAGCATCGCCTACGCCGACCTCAAGGAAGCCATCCTGCAGGAAGTCATCATGAAAACCCTGCCCGAGGAGCTGATCGACAAAAAGCTCAAGACCTACATCAACCCCACCGGCCGCTTCGTCATCGGCGGCCCGGTCGGCGACTGCGGGCTCACCGGCCGCAAGATCATCAACGACACCTACGGCGGAGCCGGTGCCCACGGCGGCGGCGCGTTCTCCGGCAAGGACCCGTCCAAGGTGGACCGCTCCGGCGCGTACATGGCCCGCTATGTGGCCAAGAACGTGGTGGCCGCCGGCCTCGCCGAAATGTGCGAAGTCCAGATCGCCTACGCCATCGGCGTGGCCGAGCCGGTCTCCGTGGTCGTCTGCTCGCGCGGCACCGGCCAGGTGACCGACGAACAGCTGACCAAGGCCGTCAAAGAGGTCTTTGACCTGCGCCCCTTCTTCATTCAGGAACGGCTCAACCTGCGCCGCCCCATCTTCCAGCTGACCACCAACTATGGTCACTTCGGCCGCGAGCGGCCGGAATTCACCTGGGAGATGACCGACGCGGTGGACGACCTGCGCACCGCCTGCAAGATCTGACCGACACCTCCAGTCAACGAAAAGGGGCGGGAACATGCTGTTCCCGCCCCTTCCTGTTTTCCTCTTTTCAGGCCCGACTGCCGCGCCGCCATTGCAGCTATTCCGGCGCAGCATCCCGCTCGGCCTCAATACGGGCCAATTCGCGCGAGAAAGACTCGGCCAGCCACCTGCCGCGGGCTTCATCCAGCCGGGAAAAGGCTATGTGCAGGGACATCCGCGCCAGCACCAAGACGACCCGCGCCCTGTCGCCGCACTCAAGCTGCTTCAGGGTGTGCTCTCCAGGACCGCGGGTAACCAGGGCCGCGTCGATGCGCCCCTCGCATAGCATGGCGAACATTGTCCGCACATCCTTGAACAACTGGGGTGACCCAGGAACCTGTTCTACCACGCCCGGGCCGTTATGGTGGCCTCGGACCAGTCCCACCCGCAATCCTGCGAGGTCCTTCAGAGACTCTGGATGCAGATCATTCCGGGCCACGAACACCACGGTTTCGTCATGAGCAAGCGGCTGCTGCGCGAAGATCAAAGACCTTTCGCGCTCCTCTGATCGGTAGAGCGAAAAGATCCCATCCGCGTGGCCCGTGAGCACATCATCCATGGCCCGCACCCAAGGACGGTGCATGAAGACCGGCGTCAGCCCCAGTTCGGCGCACACCTGCCGGATCAGGGCCACGCTTTCGCCCCGAGCCTCCCCGTCCTGCAGGTATTCGAAGGGCAGGAAATCCTCGTAGACCAGACGCACCTCGGCTGCCCGGGCATGACTACCGAAAAGCAGGACACCCAAGGCGAGACAGAGCCAAGGAAGGACCCGACCCAGACAAGGCGTAAGATTGGGCATAATCACATTTTATTGGCCCCCTGCCGCGAAGTCAAGGCGCATTCGGGGATGACCCTCCAAGGACAACTCGCGCAATCCGCAAGGGCTCGCCGCCGGATCTAAGGAAATAGACAGCCAGCGCTGGCAAGGCATTCTCCTTGCCATATTGGCGCAAGCAAGCCAGCCTGGACAGAAATTGTTCAACGGCACCCCCAGAGATGAAGGATGACGGCCGTGCTCCTGACGCCCTCGGGAGCGCGATGGCTGCTTTCGTAATGGTCAATGAACCGCTGATATGCCTGCCTGGACGGCTGCTTGCCACCGGGCGTGGCCGTGGCCCCAGTGGCGCGGTGGGCGCGCAGCATTTCCGCCACTGTCGGGTAGTAGGCGACATGGGTCACAATCTCGGTTTCGAGAGAGGCGAGCTTGGCGTCTTGCAAGATGTCCATGAAATATCTGGCGGAACGCATGGAGAGCATGGAGCCAAAGCCGGACATGGCCGAAGCCTCGGCGAATTCGGCATAGGTGCCATCGATGAAGATGGACAGCGAGAACCGCCCGCCGTGCCTGAGCAGTCCGAGGTTGTCGCGGATGGACACCTCGGGCGAGCGATACCACTGCATGGTCGATGAACTGACCAGCAGATCGAAGCGCTCGTGGGGTAAAATGAGGTACTCGCCGTCTGCGACCACGAACTCGGGGTTCGTCAATCCGTCCCGGCTCACCTGAGCGAGCATGCCAGAGGAGATGTCCACAGCCACATAGCGGGAATGGGAGCAACGCGCAACGATGTGACGGGTCAGCACACCGCCGCCCGCCCCGATTTCAAGAATGGCGGGATAGTTGCCCGGCGGGACGTGCTCGGCGCACCGCAACGCTGCCCGATCCTGGACCTGAGCGGCCTCGGCATAGGTGTTCCTGGCGCGCTCGAAAGCCCGGCGGATGCTCTCCTTAGACAGCGATATCGACAAGATCGTATCCTGAAATATAGTGGCCGCAGGCAAGAGTCTGGCAGGATGCGTCCGGCATGACCTCCCGGATATCCTCTGTGGCCTGGGCCGACACGATGCGGTCGTGCTCGCCGTGGACGAGGATCGTTTTCCTTCCGCCCAGGTGCGAAGGCATGGCGCGCGAGACGCACAGATACTCCAGACCGGCGATCAACCCCTCGGCGTCGCCCTGGCAACGCGCGGGCCGCCCGTTGTATCCGCAGTTGGCGTGAAAGCGGCGCACCACTTGCTCCGGGTCCCGGCGCATCCCGCGGATCATCAGCCGCACCGCCTTTTCCGGAGTATGATCGGTGAAGGCGAGAAACGGAGCCAGGAGAATGATCCGTTCAAACCGATTGACCACGCGGCTCCATCGTTTGAGGATCATGTGCGCGCCCGTGGACCAGCCGATGAGCGTGGAAGCGGTGGACGCATCCAGCCGGTCAAAGACCTCGCGCTCGGCATGACGGACAAAGGGCAGCATAAATTCACCCTTTCCCGCCAGGGAGGGGAAAAGTTCCGGGTAGCCCGCCCAACCGGAAACAAAAAGAAAATCGTCGATCACTCATGCTCCGTCATCTGCACGACAGCCGTCTTGAAAAGCGCCAGATCCGCATCAGTCAGGTCCGCCCGCAAGCTGATGCGCAGGCGGGCCGTGTTCTCGGGCACCGTGGGCGGGCGGATGGCCCCAACGAGGACACCGTGCTCCATGAGCGCGTCCCGCGCGGCCAGGGCCGCCTCGTTGGAGCCGAGCATGATCGGAATGATCGCGGTCTGCGACGAACCGACATCAAGGCCCAGCGAGCCGAGGAATCCGCGCACCTCGCGGGCCATGTCGAGCAGCCGCGTTCCCATCGTGCCTGTTTCGCGCACCAGACGCACGGCCGCAAGGCTCGCGCCCACCACTGCGGGCGGCAGGGCCGTGGAAAAGATGAACGGCCTGCCGGTATTCCTCAGGTATCCGATGATGTCCGCCTTGCCGGCGACGTATGCGCCGTAGGAGCCGAACGCCTTGCTGAAGGTCCCCATGTGGATGTCCACCCGGTCCGCCAGGCCGAGTTCGGCGGCCAAGCCCCTGCCATTGCCGAAAATTCCGGCAGCATGGGCCTCGTCCACCACGGACAGGACGCCGTGATGGTGGCAAAGATCGACAAGAGTTGCAAGATCGGCGATGTCGCCGTCCATGGAAAAGACCGTGTCCGTGACCAGCAATTTTCTG
The DNA here is from genome assembly GCA_043824835.1 of Pseudomonadota bacterium. Classification (GTDB taxonomy): domain Bacteria; phylum Desulfobacterota; class Desulfovibrionia; order Desulfovibrionales; family Desulfovibrionaceae; genus Pseudodesulfovibrio. The sequence goes on from JBDRSO010000035.1 coordinate 5,497, forward strand.
GGCGCGCCCGCATTCGCCTCAAGCAGTTGCGCGAGATGGCCCGTGTCATTGTGCCGATAGCGGACATGCTTCGCGCCGGACAGCCGGATGCCGTCAACGATGCTGGCGTGGTTGAGCCGGTCAGAAAAGACCACGGTATGCCGGTCGGCCAGGGCCGAGAGGATCATCAGGTTGGCGGCAAAGCCCGACCCCACCACCAACGCGTCCTCCTGCTCCTTGAAGGAACGCATTTCCTGCTCCAACTCGTCGAGCAGGGCGAAATTGCCGCTGACGAGCCGGGATGCGCCACTTGACGTGCCGTACCGCTCCACGGCCTCGATGGCTCCCCGCCGCAACGCGGGATGCCCGGCCAGTCCGAGGGAGTTGTTGGACGCGAGGTTGAGCAGCCTCCGGCCGTCATGAAGCAGGAACTTGTCCGCCCCATGGTCCACGGGCGGTATTTGACGGACGCGGTTTCCTTCCCTAAGCTTCGCCACTTCCTGCGCAATATACTCTTTATAGGGATGTTCAGACATGACGATGGATAGGATAACACAGGCTCTCTGGCTTCCGGTCACTCAGATGAAAGACCTTGAGGAACACCCGGCGCTCAGGATCTGCTCCGGCAAAGGGATATACGTATACGACGCCGAAGGCAAACCGTACATCGACGCCATCAGTTCATGGTGGACCAACATCTTCGGCCACGCCAACCCGCGCATCACACGCGCCTTGGCCGAACAGGCGGCGCGGCTGGAACATGTTCTGTTCGCGGGCGTCATCCATCCCCCGGCCGAGGAGCTGGCCCGCCGCCTAGCCGAGCTGACGCCGGTCGAACTGACCAAGGTGTTCTTTGCCGGAGACGGGGCGAGCGCCGTGGAAATCGCCATGAAGATGAGCTACGGCTACCGCCGCAACACGGG
>JBDRSO010000036.1:0-41165 GCA_043824835.1 Pseudomonadota bacterium
CGGAGCGGCCGCCACGGCGGCGGCTCCCCGGTACGTCGGGGAGCGAGATGCACAGCACGCGCACCGACGATTCGGTGTGCACGTTGTTGATGGCTTTGGCCAGCAGGGAGGCCACGGACCGCTGCTTGATCTTTTTGCAGCAGCACTTGTCCTCGCTCAGGGGGATGGTGTCGGTGACGACCACCTCGGAAAAGGCCGACTCCTCCAGCCGCTGGATGGCCGGTCCGGAGAGCACCGGGTGTGTGGCGCAGGCCATGACACTCCTGGCGCCGTTGTCCATGAGCACGTTGGCCGCAGCACACATGGTGCCTGCTGTGTCGATCATGTCGTCGATGACCACGGCCACCTTGTCCTTGACATCGCCGATGATGTGCATGGCCTTGGCCTGGTTGGGCGTTTCGCGCCGCTTGTCGACGATGGCCAGGGACGCGCCCAGCCGCTTGGCGTAGGAGCGGGCGCGTTCCACGCCGCCCGCGTCCGGGGAGATGATGACAAAGTCGTCCTCGCGGTCGCGCAGGTGTTCGATGAGCACCGGGGCGGCAAAGAGGTTGTCCACCGGACAGTTGAAAAATCCCTGGATCTGCCCGGCGTGCAGGTCGCAGGTGACCAGCCGCTGCATGCCGGCGGCCGAGAGCATGTCGGCCACGAGCTTGGCCGAGATGGGGGCGCGCGGCACCACCTTGCGGTCCTGCCGGGCATAGCCGAAATAGGGGACCACCGCGGTGACGCGTGAGGCGCTGGCGCGCTTGAGGGCGTCGAGCATCAGGCACAGTTCCATGAGGTGGAAGTTGACCGGCGAGCAGGTGGGCTGGATGACGAACACGTCGTCTCCGCGCACGTTCTCGCCGATCTCAATGCGGATTTCGCCATCCGAGAACCGCTCGCGCAGGACCGGAGAGGGTTTGGTGCCCAAGTGCTCGCAAATGGCCTCCGCAAGGCTCGGGCTTGCGGAACCGCTGATGATTTTAAGCTCACCGTGCATTGTCATCCCCCGGGTTTGCAGGCTGAATGGCTGGGGCGGAAGGACTCGAACCCTCGAATGTCAGGACCAAAACCTGATGCCTTACCGACTTGGCGACGCCCCAGCACGAATCTCACAGCGCCTGCGTATGGACACGCACCCCGTCCTGCTCAAGAGCCAGCGCGGCGGACATGCCGACATTCCTGTCGCGGAACAGACCGAACAGGCAGGCTCCCGAGCCGCTCATGGCGACTGCCGAGGCCCCGACGCGGATGAGTTTTTCCTTTATCTTTCGGAGCATTGGATGCGCCTGAAAGACCACGGGCTCAAGGTCGTTGGCCACGGGCAGGGGCGAAACGGGAGATGCGTTCTTAGTATCAAGCGCGTGGGTTGTCAAGGATTCCCATGCCCCGGGTGTGGATCGGGCCGCGTCAAAGGCGCGGAAGGCCCAGGCCGTGTCCACATGCAGATCCGGGCAGGCCAGGACCAGAGTCAGGCCCGACAGGTCAACCCTGGCCGGGGTCAGCCGCTCGCCGATGCCCTTGGCCTCGGCCGGGCCGTCCATGAGAAAGAAGGGCACGTCCGCGCCGAGTCTCGCGGCCAGGGTGATGAGGTTTTCCCAGTCCAGGGCGCGCTCTCCGGCCAGGGACTGGAGGTGGCGGAGCATAGCCGCCGCGTTGGAGCTGCCGCCGCCGAGCCCGCCGCCCATGGGGATGCGTTTGGTCAGGGTGACGAAAAGGCCGGTCCGCAGTCCGGTGGCCTCGCCGTAAGCCTTCCAGGCCTGGTAGACGAGGTTCGACGGGCCTTCAAGGTTGGGGTGCCCCGGGCAGCGAAGGAAGAAATCGCCGTCCGGTCCGGGTTCGGCCACGAGGGTATCGCACAGGCCTTCCACCGGGTGGAAGAGGGTGTGCAGTTCGTGATACCCGTCGTCTCGCAGGCCGAGCACGCGCAGGAAGAGATTGATCTTGGCCGGGGCCGTGAAGGTGGTGGCGGTCATAGTGTTGGACAGGGACGGGGCTCCGCCAGGAGCCCCGTCCCGTGGTTATTTCTGGTCCAGGGGCAGGGCCACGAACAGGTTCTGACCCTGGCGCTTGATGAGCAGCATGACCGCGCCGCGTGCCTTGTCGCGGTTGATGACGCTCTCCAGCTCGGCCGTGGAGTTCACGTCCTGCTGGTTGGCCTGGAGGATGACGTCGCCCTGGCGCACGCCCTCGGTCGCGGCTGGTGAGTCGGCCGCCACATCGACCACGATCAGCCCCTGCGGGGCGTCCAGGCCCAGGGCATTGGCCTCGCGCTCGCCCACGGGCTGCAGGGCCATGCCGAGCACGGTGGCCGCGATCTGGGGCTGCTGGGGCTGCATGGCGGCCATGGTCCGCTCGCCGCGCTCGCCCAGGGTCACGGTCTTGGTGATGCGCTTGTCGCCGCGCCACAGGGTCAGTCTGGCCTTGTCGCCGGGCATGAGGCCCGCGATGCTCGCCAGCAGGTCCTTGCTGTCGTTGACCGGCTCGCCGTTGACTTCGAGGACCACGTCGCCCTGGCGGATTCCGGCCTTGTCGGCCGGATGGTCCTTGCCCACCGAGGAGATGAGCGCGCCCTTGGCCTCGGGCAGGCCCAGGGCCTTGGCCTGGGTGGCGTCCACGCTCTGGATGGTCACGCCGATCCAGCCGCGCCGGACCGCCTTGCCTTCCTTGAGCTGGTTGATGATCACCTCGGCCTGGCTGCTGGGGATGGCAAAGCCGATGTTGTCGGCCGCCGCGTTGATGGCGGTGTTGATGCCCACCACCTGACCGCGCATGTTCAGCAGCGGGCCGCCGGAGTTGCCGGGGTTGATGCTGGCGTCGGTCTGGAGGAAGTTGTCGAAGGGCCCGGCCCCGATGATGCGGTGCTTGGCCGAGATGATGCCCGCCGTGACCGTGTTGTCCAGGCCAAAGGGGTTGCCGATGGCCAGCACCCATTCGCCCACCAGGAGCGAGTCGGAGTCGCCAAAGGCGAGCACCGGCAGGGCGCGGTCGGTCTTGATCCTGATGACGGCAAGGTCGGTTTCCTTGTCGCGGCCCACGATCTCGGCCACGTACTCCTTGCTGTCGTCCTGGAACCGGACCGTGATCTTGTCCGCGTTTTCAATGACGTGGTTGTTGGTGACGATCAGCCCGCCCGGGGAGATGACGAACCCGGAGCCCTGGCCCATTTGCTTGCGCGGCTGACCCGGCTGCTGGCCGAAGAACTGGTCGAAGCGGTCGAAGAACTCGCGGAAGGGATGTCCCTCAGGCACCTGTTGGCGGAACTGCTGCCCGCCCGGCGCGGCCTGGGTGGTTTTCTCTGTGGCGATGAAGACCACGGATTTGCCCGCCCTGGCGGCCAGTTCCGTAAAGACGGGCAGCCCGTTGGCCGCCGCCAGCACCGGCAGCGCCAGGGCCAGTCCGGTCACAATAAGGATTTTGGCTAGGTGCCGATTCATGTTGCCTCCTGGGAAAATGCGAAAAACAGGACGGCGGAACCTTTCCGCACCGGCCAACTATAGGGTCTTTTTTGCACTTGTAAAGGGTGTGTCGGTCATTGCATAGCGCCCGGCACACGATGAAACGCTTGCCTTTTGCCCAACCCTCGGCTACGAACCAATCCCGGCGTCATCGCCAGTGGCCCCGTAGCTCAGTAGGATAGAGCACCAGATTCCTAATCTGGGTGTCGCAAGTTCGAATCTTGCCGGGGTCACCAATTATAGCACACACAGGCCAGCCTTGTCATGAGGCTGGCCTTTTTTCGTGGGCAAGGCGGCGGGTCAATCGCGTGTCAACATCCCTTCCCTACATCCTGTCAATAGGAAAAGTGTGTTCCATTTCGCCTTGTCATGCCCCTGTCGCGCCCGTTTTCATTCCGGGGCGAAAACCTGTGTCATGGTTTTGCGCACGACGCAGAAGACGGCTTGAGCCGCCTTCATACACTCGAAAGGAGAGACGGGCATGAGCGAAAAATGGGTGCAGCACTTGGGCGACGATCAATTGATTGGCGGGATGCCGAAGCATATGGTTGGCGTGGCTGGCGGTGGCAACAAAAAGCATGATTTTGAATCGATCCCTGGAGATCCGCCTTACAAAACGCCTTCGAAAACAACGGGAGAAGCCACATGCTGGACTGTGCATCCAAAGGCCAATGCCTGTGAAAAGTGTCAGGCAATGGCGGGGATCAAGTTCAAGGAAAAGCCCGGGCCGGTCCATCCCAACTGCAAGTGCGAGATTCGCAAACACGAGCATACCCCTCAGAAAAAGTACTATTGGGGGTTTATCAAGGGTTTTGAAGGGAATATTGTTAAGCAGTTCTTTGGCTTGGGGCTTATCAAGGTCAAAATCAAGCACATGACAGGTGCGCTCGGGTCTGGCGTACACGTGTATTCAAACCTTGATGGCGTCCGACAAGGTCATACATTGGGGAAAGAGATTTCCTTTACCTTCAGCACATTGACGGATACACCTGTCTTCTGGAACATTCATATTGTTCAAAAAGCCGCTGCCAACACCGTGGTCCAATACTGGATAGAATATGAAGAGTAATCTCCTGCCGAAATTGATCCTGACCCTGGCGCTGATGATGGGTTCCCTGACTCTTTCCTCGGCGGGTGAACCTGATCCGTTTGTCATCTCCTGTGACCAGGTGGAGTCGGTACTTGTTGAGCTGGCCTATGATTGGAGTGGCCCTGAACGTCGCGTTGTCGGATGCCAGGTGATGTTGACCCAGGCAGCCGGAGTGGCTCTTGATGCGCATTGCGCCAGGTGGTTTGGCAACATGTTCCCGATCACTGCCGGAGGGCGGCTCATCACCATGTACGATAGTACGACACGATCCATTCCCCCACAGTTCGTCTTCATGGAAGAGACTTGGGAAGACGCCAGGGCAAAGCTCATGGCAATATGTCCGGGAAAAATCCCTGTGGTTCCTCAGAGGGTTTTGGATCATCGACCGGAATAACCGCAGTTGCAGATTTGCCGCCTTAGCCGTCACTGATGGACAGAGATAGCATTCACCTGACATCGCACCCCCTCCCTATTCCCCTGCCCCATCCTTCTCCCCTGGCTACTCGCAGGCCGTCTCGGAGCCATGGACCGAGGGCAGGGTGACGGTGAAGGTGCTGCCATGGCAGGGGGTGGAGTCCGCCCGGATGGTGCCGCCGTAGTGCTCGACGATCTCCTTGCAGATGGCTAGGCCAAGGCCGGTGCCCGGGGCCACGGTGATCAGCGTGTCACCCAGCCGCGCCTTGTAGAACTTGTCGAAAATGTGGGGCAGGTCCTGGGGCGCGATGCCCATGCCCGTGTCCACCACGGTGAGGGTCAGGCTGTCATTGCCGCCGCTGACCGTGACCTCGATGCTGCCCTTGCTGGTGAACTTGCAGGCGTTGTTGATCAGGTTGATGAGCACCTGCTGGATCTTGTCCGGGTCGGCGTGGATGAGGGGAACCACGGGCGGCAGGGCGACCCGGAAGTCGATGCCCGGGCGGGCTGCGATGACCCCGGCCAGGGCGTCCACCGCCTGACGCACCACCCGGCACGGGTTGAGGAACTGGTCGTTCCACGCCGCCTTGCCCGCCTCGATGCGGTTGATATCCAGAAAGTCATTGATCAGCCGGGTGAGCCGCTCGCCCTCGGTCTCGATGATGCCGAGGTTCTGGCGGATGCGTTCGCCCTTGGCCTCCTGCGCCGGGGTTGAGGCCAGGGGACGGAAGTGGCGCAGGAAGTCCTTGCGCGTGAGCTTGGCAAAGCCCCGGATTGAGGTCAGGGGGGTGCGCAGCTCGTGAGAGATGGACGAGACCAGGGCCGACTTGATGGCGTCAAGCTCGGTCAGTCGCCTGTTGGCGGTTTCCAACTCGGCTGCCTTGGCTTGCAGCTCGGCCGTGCGCTGTTCGACCATGTCCTCAAGCTCGTTGTTAAACCGCGTCAGTTCCTCCTCGTTGGACTTGCGCTCAATGGCCAGGGCCACCTGTTCTGACACCGCCTCCATGAAGGTCACGTCCGTGTCGGTGTAGTGGCACGGGTTGGTGTAGTGCTGCACGGCCATGGCCCCGAGGGTGCGGCCCTTGAGCTTGAGGGGCACGCCCAGCCAGACAGCGGCGGGCGTGCCTACCACGCCGATGTTGCGCGCGTCCTCGGTCGGGATGGGGGCGGCCTGGGAGAGGAAGAGGGGCCTGCCTGTGCGCAGGATGTGCACGGTCAGCCCCCGGGTCTCGGGGTCGCTGACGTTGCGGATGTCATAGAGTTCGTCCATCTCGTCGGCAAAGTAGGAGAAGACCACGCGGTCGCCCGGCTCGTCGTGCAGGGCGATGAAGAAGTTGGTGGCGTCGATGACCCGGCCGAGGATTGCGTGGATGGTCTCGTAGAGCTCCCTCAGGGTGTCGGTGGTGCCGATGGCCTTGGAGATGTCGTAGAGGGCCTGGGTGGTGTGCTCGTTGAGTTTGCGCCGGGTGATGTCGGCGTGAGTTCCGGCCAGGCGGAATATCCGTCCCGAATCGTCGCGGGCGCTGGCGCCCCGGCCGAGTATCCAGCGGTAGGAGCCGTCCTTGTGGCGCATGCGGAACTCCGCCTCGAACTGGTCGGTTCGCCCCTCGACGCAGGCGGTGTTGGCCGCCAGGACATGGGCGAGGTCGTCGGGGTGTACCGCATTCCTCCAGGAGTCCAGTGTGTCGGGAAACTCGTGCCCGGTGTAGCCGAGTATCGCCTTGTAGCGGGCCGAGTAGAAGACCCGGCCGGTGCCGAGGTCCCAGTCCCAGATGCCGTCGTTGGACCCCCTGACCACCAGGGCGTAGCGCTGCTCGCTCTCGCGCAGGGCGCGCTCCATGCGGGTGCGGTCCGTGATGTCGATGAGGGAGCAGACGATGTCTTCGGTGTCCGGGATGGCTTGGACAAAAAGATGGACCCGTCTGCGCCCGCCCCTGCGGGTGAGGATGGTTATCTCGTAGTCGCCGGGGACCGTGGCGTCCCCGAGTCGGCGTCGCCGGTTGTAGTCCAGGACGCGCTCAAGGTCTTCCGGGGCCACGAAGATGTCCCAAGGCTTTTTGCCCACCACCTCCGCGACGGGCCAGCCCACAAGCGCCTCGAACTGGGAGTTGCAGCGGCGGATGACCGCGTCGGCCCCGAAGATGATCATGGCCGAGCCCGTGTGCTCGAAGAGGGTGCGGTAGTATTGTTCGCTGAGCAGGAGCGAGGCCGCGGCGCGTTTGGTCTCGGTGACGTCGATGACCACGCCGCGCACACCCGTGGCCCGGCCGCCCTCGAAGACGCCCTGGGAGTAGACCCTGATGGGGAAGGTGCTGCCGTCCCTGCGCATGGCGAGGTATTCCTCGCCGTTTGAGCCGGTGCCGCGCAGGGTGCGGGCGATGCCCTCCCTGGCCTTGTCCACGGAATCGGGGTGGAGTATCTGGTGGAGAAACAGCCCCCGCGCAAGGTCGGCCGCGTCGAATCCGAAGTTCTTGAGGGCAAAGGTGTTGGCGTAGACGAGCCGCCCGGAAATATCCGCCTCGTAGATGATCTGGGGCAACCCGTCGATCATCTGCCGGTAGCAGGCGTCGTCCCGTAGTTCCCCTGCCAGTCCGGCGGGGCAGGGTTCCCCTTCTCCGTCCGCGCCGGATTGAGGCGCTTCCAGCTCGGCCGTGGGGTCCATCCGTGTCCTGTCCATGTCGCCCGGCATGTCGTCTCCTGCTTGAGTCAGTGGTGTCATCCTAGCAGAGAATTGTACCGGGATCAGCAATTATAACGTCATGGTTCCATGGATTGGGGTGTTGATCAAAGGCGTTATAAAATGCGCTGGCCCACTTTTCGGCAGCTGCGTTTGGTGCTAAGGTCAGTGATCGTTTGGATTTATCGAAGCGCGCCCGGAGGTGCCAATGTTGAGAAAAGTCACCATAAATGTCCGCATGATTCTGCTTATCTGCGCCATTGTTCTTTTCACCGTGGGGTTTGCTCTGACAGCCTACAACGGCGTGTCGCGGGTCAAGGATGTGGGTGTGGAGCGGTCTGCGGCTGCCATGCTCGAAGGCGAGCGGCGCAAGCTTCATGTGGCGACGCACTCCATGGCCGTGACCGTGGCCGAAGCCCTCAAGGGTGTGGAGGGTGTGGAGGCCCGCAAGGAAATTATCCGCAAGCTGATCTCACCCATCCGCTTCGAGGACGACGAGTCCGGGTATTATTTCGTCTACGAAGGGACCATCAACGTGGCCCTGCCCACCAACACCAAGCTTCAGGACACGGATCTGGCCGGGCTGAAGGACAAGGACGGCGTGGCCCTGGTGGTGGAGCTGGACAAGGTATCCCGTGCCGGGGGCGGCTTTGTCACCTATGTCTGGCCCAAGCCGGGCAAGGGCGACCAGCCCAAGCTCTCCTATGCCGAACTGATCCCCGGCACCCGCATGTGGATCGGCACCGGCGTCTACCTCGACAACGTGGAAGAAGAGCGGGCGGCTATCGCGGCCGACATCGATGGGCTGGTTTCCACCTATGTCCTGGGCATGGGCGGCGGCTCGTTCGCGGTATTCCTGCTGGTGGTCCTGCCGCTGTGCCTGCTCATCGCCCGGTCCATCATCCGGCCTCTCAACGAGGCGGTGGAGCTGGCCGACCAGGTGGCCCGTGGTGACCTGACCCGTGAAATCTCCGTGGAATACAATGACGAGCCGGGCCGCCTCGCCGCCTCGCTCTCGGCCATGATCCACCGGCTGCACGATATCGTGGGCCGGGCCAAGGACGGGGCCAACCGGGTCGCCACCGGCAGCTCCGAGGTGACCACCTCGGCCCAGTCCGTGTCCGACGGTGCCAACAGGCAGGCCGCCTCGGTGGAGGAGGTCTCTGCTGCCATGGAGGAGATGATCGGCCAGATCGGCCGCAACACCGAGAACGCCCGCCAGACGGAAAAAATGGCCGCCCAGTCGGCACTGGACGCTCAGAAGGGCGGCGATACGGTCATGGAGGCCGTGGACTCCATCAAGCATATCGCCGAGAAGATCTCCATCATCGGCGAGATCGCGCGCCAGACAAACCTGCTGGCGCTCAACGCAGCCATTGAGGCCGCCCGCGCCGGCGAGGCGGGCAAGGGCTTTGCCGTGGTGGCCAGCGAGGTGCGCAAGCTGGCCGAGCGCAGTGGCTCCGCCGCTGCCGAGATCGGCGAGCTGTCCTCCGCCACCCTGGCCAAGGCTGACGAGGCGGGCACCATGCTCGCCAGGATGGTGCCAGACATCCGCAAAACCGCCGACCTCGTCCAGGAAATATCAGCGGCCAGCATCGAGCAAAACGCCGGTGCCCAGGAGATCAACAAGGCCATCCAGGAACTCGACACGGTCATCCAGCAGAATGCGGCCTCGGCCGAGGAACTGGCTGCCACGGCCGAGGAATTCACCGAGCATGCGGCGCGGCTGCAACAGGGCATGGAGTTCTTCACTCTGGCCGAGGACCAATCGTCCAGGCCCCGGGCCGTGCGCACCCAGGCGCGCGTGGTGCGGCAGCCAGAGGCGCGGCCCGCGCCAGCCGCCCCGAAGCTCGCTTCGACCACTCCCGTGCGGGCACCCATCCAGGCCCCGCCCAAGCCCAAGCCCGGCCCTGGGCCCGAGTCAAGAGCAAAGGAAAAAGCCAAGCCCGCCCTCAAGCCCGAGGCCGGTGGCGGTGGCATCGACCTGGACATGGACGACGACTTCGAGAAGTTCTGAGATCGATCCGATCATTTCTCTCCGAAACCAAGGCCCTGCTCCGTGCGGGGCCTTTTTCGCGGTCTTTCACCTGTTCGGTTCCTGATCAGGGCCATGATGGTTGCGTCCGGCCCGATTCGTGATACACTGGGGCAAACCGAGATTCCCCGGAATAGTTGCCGGGCCGGAAGGGGGTGCGCATGGATTCGCAGTTCGTGGAGCGGCTTGAGGCGGCCGAGGTGGCCCGGTTCGTCGAGCAGGGCGAAGGGGTGCTCATCGACACGCTGCCGCCCGAGCATTTTGCGGCCAGACATATTCCCGGAGCCATCAACGCCTGCGTGTACGAGATGGTGTTCTGCGAAACCGTGGCCGCCATGGTTCCCTCCATGGGCATGCCAGTGGTGCTCTACGGAGCCGGGCCTGCGTCCCGCGACTGTCTGGCAGCGGCCGAGAAGCTGGCCCGGCAGGGCTACACGGATGTGGCCGTGTTCCACGGCGGCTTGGAGGAATGGCGGGCCGAGGGCCTGCCGCTGGCGGGCACGGCCCCGGACGAGGTCGAGCCGCCCCATCCGGTGCCGACCCTGGAGCCGAAAACCTACCACCTGTGCCCGGACGAATCGGTCCTGCGCTGGACAGGGCGCAATGTCAACAGCGCGCATCACGGCACGCTGCGCTTCGCAGCCGGAGAACTCGACTGCTCCGGTGACGGGCCAAGGGGCCGCTTCGTCATGGACATGACCACTATTGCCGATCGTGATCTTGAGGGCAGCGAGTTGCAGCCCGTGCTGGAAAAACACCTGCATTCCGACGATTTCTTCTTCACCGCCATGTTCCCCGAGGCCGTGTTCACCACCACGGCCGTGCGGATGGCCGAGGAAGCCCAGGCCACCCGGCCCAATGCCATGATTCAGGGAAAGCTCTCCCTGCGCGGCGTGGGCAACGAGATCGCCTTTCCGGCCCATATCCGCAACCTCGACCAGGGCCGCCTAACGATCATCGCCAACCTCGACTTCGACCGCACCGAGTGGGGCGTCATCTACGGCTCGTCGCGATTCTTCAGGCACCTGAGTTACCACCTGGTCTTTGATTTCATCTCCGTGGAATTCCGGCTGGTGCTTGAATAGCTGGCTTCTCCCGCCCGGTGAACGCAATAAGCCCCGCCCACTGAACTGTGGACGGGGCTTTTTCGTCAGCGCATTCGGGGTCAGATTTTTTGTTCCTGGTCGGCGAAGCAGGGGATGCACAGGGTCTGGCCGCCGAGCCTGCGGGTGCGTGACTCCATGGTCAACTCGCCGCACTGCTCGCAGGCCTGGCTGGTCAGGATTCTGGCGGGCCGTGGCGCGTCCATGGTCAGCGGGGCGATGGTGAACATCTCCTCAAGGGGCAGGGCCATGAACCGTTCCTGGAGGCCGGTGCGCAGTTCGGTCAGCCGGGTTTTGTCCGCCTCCGTGGCCGTTCCGGCACCGCTCTTGGCCATGAGTGGTGCCATTTCCGTATCCATGCCGCCTCTGGCCTCGGGTGCGAGCAGGGCACGCAGGCCGGTGCCGCGCCTCCGGTCATAGAACGAGAAGGCCATCTTGCCGAGATCACGGTGGATGAGGTTGCCCTTGCCGTAGGTGCAGCCGGTGAGCACCTGGATGGCGTCCACCCCGCACATGGCGGTTTCGCACACGGCCACGAGGTCGATGTCGCGACTGTGGCCCAGTTCGCGCAGGGCGAGTTCGGCGGCCCGGATGCCAATGTGCAGGCCGGGGCATTCGTGGCCGTGGAAGTCGATGGCCTTGGCTATCTGGTCAGTGGGAATGTGGCAGGGCATGGTCGTGCTCCGGTGTTGCATGTGAGTGGTCATGGGCCGGGACAATGAGCGGGCGGCCATGGACATGGTGGATGTGTACGGGCAGGCCGTAGACCTCCTCTATCACCTCGCGGGTCACCTCGCGGGCGTAGCCGTGCGAATGGATCGCCCCGTCCTTGAGAAAGAGAACCTTGTCCGCGTAGCGAAGCGCGGTGTTCAGGTCGTGCATGGTCATGATGGCGCCAATGCGGTGCTCGTCCACCACCCGGCGGATCATGGTCAGGATGTCCACCTGGCTTTTCAGGTCCAGCGAGCTGGTGGGCTCGTCGAGCAGGAGCAGGCGCGGCTCCTGGACCATGGCCCTGGCGATGGCCACCTTTTGCAGTTCACCGCCGCTTAAGCGGTCGATGTGGCGCATGGTCAGCGTGTCAAGGCGCAGCCGCCGCAGGGCGGACTCCACTATTTCGAGGTCGTGCTCGGTCACTCGCCAGCGGATGTGGGGCTTTCTGCCCATGAGCACGGCGTCGAACACGGTCAGCCGGGCCGGCTCGTTGCGCTGGGCCACGTAGCCGATGTTCAGGGCGATCTCGTCCGGGCGCATGGCGAGCACGTCGTGCTCCTCCACGAGGATGGTCCCCTGCATGGGCCGGTGGATGGCGTTGATGCACTTGAGCAGGGTGGTCTTGCCCACGCCGTTGGGGCCGAGGATGGCCAGCAGCTCGCCGTGGGCAAGGGAGAATTCCACGCCTTGGAGGACCGGGTGGCTGTTGTAGGTGAAGGCGAGGCCGTTGATGTCGAGGATCATGCCCGCTGCCCCCTGACGATGAGCCAGATGAAGACCGGCGCGCCCATGAAGGCGGTGAGCACCGAAACCGGCAGCAGGTGCGGGGCGAGCAGGAGCCGGGCCGCAGTGTCGGACACCAGCAGGAGCAGGCCGCCGCCCAGGATGGACGCGGGCAGCAGGAAGCGGTGGTCCGAGCCGACGACCCTGCGCGCCATGTGTGGCACGACCAGCCCGACAAACCCGATAATGCCGAGGAAGGCGATGATCACCGCCGTGACCAGCGAGGCCAGGAGCATGCCCACCACGCGGATCATCTCGACGCGCACGCCCAGGCCGCGCGCGGTCTCGTCGCCCGCGTCGATGGCGTTGTAGTTCCAGGCGTTGGCCAGGAAATAGGCGCAGCAGGACAGGGTCACCACCGTGATCACTCCAAGCTCGGACCAGGATGCGCGGGAGGTGTCGCCAAAGGTCCAGAAGACCATGGCCGCCAGCTGCACATCGTCGGCGAAGTATTGCAGGAACATGGTCCCTGCGGTGAAGAGCGCGCCCAGCGCAACGCCTGTGAGGACCATGACCTCGGGCGTGGCCCCGCGCAGGCGGGAGACCATGATGATCACGCCAGCACCCAGCAGACTGAAGAGGAAGGCCGCCCCGGTGGTGATGTAGGGGTTGGTGATGTTCACGGCGTCGGCGCTGGTGGAGGTCATGATCCCCCCGCCCAGGAACATGACCGACAGGGCCGCGCCAAAGGCGGCCGCGTGGGAGATGCCCAGGGTAAAGGGCGAGCCCAGCGGGTTGCGCAGGATGGACTGCATGACCGCGCCTGACACGGCCAGCCCGGCCCCGCCCATGATGGCGGTCAGGGCCTGGGGCAGCCGGATGTTCCAGACGATGGCGTCGATGCGCCGGGGCACCTCAAGCCCGGCGAGGCTCCGGGCCACGTCCGGGATGGGGATGCCTGCCGCGCCAACCGAGATGCCCGTGATCAGCGCACCAACGAGGAGCACGGCCGTGGCCAACACCAGCGCGCTCTTCCAGCCGATATAGCGGCGGTATTCGGCGGGAACCTGACCGTCGGAGAAGTGCATGTCAGTTCACCGGAACTTTCGTGAAGGCGAGGTTGTCGAACATGCCGTTCATGGCCTCGAACAGGGGCTTGCCCAGCAGAAAGGTGTAGATTTCGTCGGCATTGGCGGCCGGGTCCACATCCTCGAACCGGTCCGGGTGGACCAGTTTGCCGATGTAGAAGGCATCGGCCAGGATGGAGCCGAAGTTCTGGCTGTACCAGTTGTAGGGGAGCAGACCGTACACCCTCCCCTCGCGCACGGCGGTCAGGGTGCGGTAGGCGGGGTCGGTGCGCAGTTCGTGCAGGCCGCCCGCCTTGTCGCCCAGTTGCAGGGTGGAGAGGTCGAGAAACAGGTACTGGGGGTTCCACTGCACGATCATCTCCTTGGCCACGCTGGCGTGGGTCAGGTCCTTGCCGGTCAGCCCCTCGCGGTGGGCGAGGTTGCGCACGCCAGCGAAGGTGAAGGGCGGGTAGCCCGGCTCCGTGGACTGGAAACCGTGGGGACCGGACATGGCCACCCCGCCGATGTAGGCGGCCGGGCGGTCCTCTTCGGGGATGTCGGCCGTGCGCCCCTTGAGGTCTTCTATCTGCCTCTCCATGAAGGCGATGACCGTCTCGGCCCTGTCCTGCTTGCCCACCACCTCGGCCATGGTGCGCAGGGACTGGTACAATGCCTGCCTTTGGCTGCCGAGGGTTCCGTAGTCGAGGGTGACCACCGGGATGTCGGTCTTCTGTTGTAACTCAACCGGGTCGTGTCCCCGGGTGGGGAAGGTCTTGAGGATGACCTGGGGCTGCGGCTCAAGGGTGAGGATCAGCTCCGGGTTGTCGTGGCCCCGGAACTGGCCGAACACGGGCATGGTCTTGAACTGCGGGTTGGCCATGGCGTAGGGCCGGGCGTCGAAACTGCGCCTGCGCACCTCGATGTCGTCCACGGCCACGGCCATGTGCTGGGCCTCAAGGTAGGTCAAGAGCCGCAGGCAGCCCGGGCCGGAGCAGATGACCCGGTTCACCTCGGAAGGAATGGACACCTCGCGGTTCATGGAATCGGTGATGGTGCGTTCACCGGCCAGGGCCGGAGAGACGGGAAGCAGCATCAGCGCCGCCCCCAGGATGGAAAGCAGGTATGGTGTCGCGCGCATGGTCAGCCCTCGTGCTTCTAGCGGGTTTTCGGCCTCGAATGTTGCTACGAAATTGAACCTTGTAACACTATGGGGATAACTAATGTGGCGGGGCGAGTCAAGGAGGCGTATAAAATCAGAGTGGTTGAGTATGAAATGAAAATATTGGGCGTGGGAATGGGGCTGGTGGCGGCGAGTGGGCGGGGGTGCAAGAGTCCGCGGGCGGCCGGGTGGCGGCCGCCCGCGGAAGGGATGTTACTGCGGCATCACGGCCCACTCGGGGAGCATGTCGAGATCAACACCCCAGAGCACGGGCAGGATGTAGACCACGAAGGCCGTGATCAGCATGGTGCCAACGATGTTCAGCCAGATGCCCGCCTTGGCCATCTGTTTGATGGACACGCAGCCCGAGCCGAAGATGACGGCGTTGGGCGGGGTGGCCACCGGGAGCATGAAGGCAAAGGAGGCGGCTACGCAGGCGCCCACGATGGTGGCGAAGGGATGCACGCCCATGGCGATGGCCGCGCTGCCCATGATCGGCACCAGCAGCGTGGCGGTGGCCGTGTTGGAGGTGATCTCGGTCAGGAAGATGGTCATGAACACCACCACGCTGACGAAGACGAGGATGCTCGCGCCGTCGAGCCCGCCGAGCTGGGCGGCGATGTAGGTGGCCAGTCCGGTCTTGGCGAAGCCGTTGGCCAGCGCCAGACCGCCGCCGAAGAGCAGGATCACGTCCCAGGGAATCTTGACTGCGGTCTTCCAGTCGAGCAGGAACTCGCCCTTCTTGAAGTTGGTGGGGATGCAGAAGAGGACCAGCGCGCCCATGATGCCGATGGTGGCGTCGTGGATGTAGCCGAAGTTGGGCATGACCGACGTGATGAAGGGCAGCTCCTTGATGAACTCGCGCGCCATCCAGAAGGTGGCCACGAAGCAGCCGACGATGACGATCTTCTTTTCCTCTGGCTTCATGGGACCAAGTTTTGCCAGTTCGGATTCGATGATGGTGCGGCCGCCGGCCAGCTCCATGTTGCCCGTGGGGAAGAGCACTCGGGTCAGCAGCACCCAGGTCAGGATGAGCATGGTCACGGACAGGGGGACGCCAAAGAGCATCCACTGGCCGAAGCTGATCTGCACACCGAACATCTTGTCGATCATGCCGACCATGATGGTGTTGGGCGGGGTGCCGATGATGGTGGCAACGCCGCCGATGGAGGCCGCATAGGCCACGCCGAGCATCAGCCCCTTGCCGAAGTTGAATTCGGGACCGTCGTGGGGACAGGCGCGCAGGGTGCCGGAGTCGAATCCCGTGGCCTGCTGGATGACGGCCAGCCCGATGGGCACCATCATCATGGCCGTGGCCGTGTTGGACACCCACATGGACAAAAAGGCCGTGGCGATCATGAAGCCCATGATCATCCGGGTCGGGCTGGTGCCCACCAGCCTGATGGTATGCAGCGCGATGCGCCGGTGCAGGTTCCACCGCTCCATGGTCACGGCCAGGAAGAAGCCGCCCATGAACAGGTATATGAGATGATTGGCATAGGGAGCCGTGGACGCTGCCGAGCTCATGATGCCGAGTGTCGGGAAAAGGGCTATCGGCATCAGCGATGTGGCCGGGATGGGAATGGCCTCGGTGATCCACCAGATGGCCATCAGGGCGGTCACGGCGGCCACTCGCCATGCCTCCGGGTTCATTCCCTCCGGCGTCGGAAGGATCAGGATCAGGACGAAGACGATGGGACCGAGGAAAAACCCGATGATTTTCCCTCGGCCGCTCTCAACAGTGTCCGCGCTCATTCTACCTCTCTCTCATGCTTGCGGCGCGCTTGCCGCAGTATCGGACTCGAAAACCCAGTGCTGGCACCCCTCCAGAGAGAGGGCAGGACGGGGCCGCAACAACCCCGTCCGTTGGTGTTCGGGCTAGATGTCCAGGTTGTAGGAACCGACAAAGGCGCTGACGCGGGCCGTGGAATCGGCGATGCGCTGGCGCAGTTGCCTGCCGTAGTCGTCAAGGTTCAGGGTCTTGCGGGCCACGCCGGTTTCCATGGCGGCCCGGGCCACAGCCACGGACACGTACTCGATCAGCCGCAGGTCAAGGGCCTTGGGGATGATGTAGTCAATGCCGAAGGTGAGCGATTCCACGCCAAAGGCCTTGCAGACGGAGTCCGGCACCGGCTCCTTGGCCAGATCGGCCAGGGCGCGGGCCGCGGCCAGCTTCATCTCTTCGTTGATGGCCGTGGCCCCGGCGTCAAGGGCGCCCCGGAAGATGAAGGGGAATCCGAGCACGTTGTTGACTTGGTTGGGGAAGTCGGACCGGCCGGTGCCCATGATGGCGTCGGGCCGGGCTTCCTTGGCGTCGTTGTAAGTGATCTCGGGATCGGGGTTGGCGCAGGCAAAGATGATGGGGCTTTTACCCATGGACTTGACCATGTCCTTGGAGACCACTCCCTTGGCCGACAGGCCCAGGAAGCAGTCCGCGCCCTTCATGGCCTCGGCCAGGGAGCTGTACTCGCGGTTGGTGGCATAGGCCTGCTTTGAGGCGTTCAAGTCGGTGCGGCTCTTGTTGATGTGGCCGCGCGAGTCGAACATGGCGATGTTCTCGGGGTCCACGCCCATGCTCTTGTAGAGGTTGGTGCAGGCGATGGCCGAGGCCCCGGCACCGGACACGACCACGCGAAGATCCTTGGCCTTCTTGCCGGTGATCTCCAGGGCGTTGATCATGCCTGCGGCGGTGACGATGGCCGTGCCGTGCTGGTCGTCGTGGAAGACCGGGATGCCCATCTCGGCCTTGAGCCGCTCTTCAATGTAGAAGCACTCGGGGGCCTTGATGTCTTCGAGGTTGATGCCGCCGAAGGTGGGCTCCATGGCCTTGACGATCTCGATGAGCTTGTCCGGGTCGGTCACGTTGAGGTTGATGTCGAAGACATCAACGTCGGCAAAGACCTTGAAGAGCACGCCCTTGCCCTCCATGACCGGCTTGCCTGCGGCCGCGCCGATGTTGCCCAGGCCGAGCACGGCGGTGCCGTTGCTGACCACGGCCACCAGGTTGCCCCGGGCCGTGTACTCGTAGGATTTGGACTCATCCTCGGCGATGGCCAGACAGGCCTGGGCAACGCCCGGGCTGTAGGCCATGGACAGGTGTTTCTGCGTCACGCAGGGTTTGACGGGGACGACCTCGATCTTTCCCTTGCGTCCGGTTGAGTGGTAATTGAGCGCTTCCTCTTTGGTGAACAGTGCCATTTTCATCTCCTTGGCTGGATGGGTATTCCGTGAGCCGTGGCGCGCACGGGGCCGACGCCGTATGTGGCGGCGGGGAAGCCCGTGGTCTGCGCATCGGCCCGCTGGCGACGACCGTGTATCGACCATGACCGACGTGAACCGAGCCCTCATCCGACGCCGCAAGGGAATTGTCCGCGTGACGTCACGCCGCCATCCCGGTCCGGACACGGCTGTCCATGGGCAGGGTGGGGGGGGCCGTCATCCGGCACGCTCTCCCCGTGTCGCAGAAGCGACAGGGCATTGATTGTCGGCTCAGTCAATTTCGCGGTCATGACGCCGGGGCGTTTGGAGCGCTGGCATGTCTGGGCCGATGGGCTGGTTCATGGCGAAATGCGGGACTGGCCCGCGAGAGTGGTCATTGTCGAACCCTGCGCGAGGGCCTTGCGGCGAAACGTCGCTCAGGGTGCCGTCCTCGATGATCGCGTTGTCGCCACGTCCGCGAGGAAGACGGCTAGCCAAAAGTCTTGACACAAGGCTGGCCCGGTGTCCATGCCCCGGTCGGCGATATTCGGCCGTCGATGGGGTCGCAGCCCTTGTCAGGCCGTGGTTTGCGGCGGGTGTGACTTTTCCGCCCCAGTCCGGCCAAGCCCTGCCGCAGGGGAAGGCTGGCGGGTGAAAGCGGACGACGCCCCGGCCGTGGAGTCCGGTCGGGGCGTCGTTGAGGGTGTCGTCAGGGGCGTGGCTGAAGGGATGCCTAATCGCGCGGCAGGCTCATGCCAAGCAGGCAGTAGGCCAGCTGGGCGGCGGCAAAATCCGAGGCATGGTCGCCCGGTGCCGGGGCCAGCTCGACCACGTCGGCACCGATGACCTGCCTGCCGGCGGTGATCCGCTCAAGCAGGGTCAGGGCGTCGTGCCAGCTCAGGCCGCCGGGCACTGGGGTGCCGGTGGCCCGGATCACCGAGGGGTCGAGGCCGTCCAAGTCAAAGGTGATGTAGATGCGCTCGGGAAAATCCGGGGGCAGCACCTGAGTGGGGATGCCCTTGAGGTGGAGCTTGCGGGCATCAAGGCAGGCCACGGAGTGGGCCTTGCGGTAGTCCGCCTCCTCGGCGCACATGGCGCGCACCCCCACCTGGAAGACCGGCACGCGCAGATCGTCCATGGCCCGGCGCATGACGCAGGCGTGGCTGAAGGGCGAGCCCTGGTAGGTGTTGCGCAGGTCGGCGTGGGCGTCGAACTGAACCACGCCGAAGCGGCCGTATTTCTGTTTCATGGCCCGCAGTGCGCCCAGGGTGACGGTGTGCTCGCCGCCCAGGACCAGGGGCAGGGCCTCGCACTCCAGAGCGTAGGACACGGCGTCCTCAATGCGATCCAGGGTCTTGGCGATCTCCTTGGTGCAGTCCACGGGCTCGGCGGTGTGGATGCCGCCCGAGGCGGGCACCCGCGAGCCGTCCCAGACCTCCAGCTGCTGCGAGGCCGCGATGATGGCGGCGGGTCCGGCGGCTGTGCCGCCGCCATAGGACGTGGTGCTCTCAAGGGGCACGGGGATGACGTGGACAGCGGCCTTGTCCGGTTTTTCGTTGGGAATCTCCCCTTCCAGAAAATGCGGTGCCATGGAGCGTCTCCTAAGACAGGCGGTTTTTGAAATCCTGGTAGCCGAAGCGGCGAATGGTGCGCATTTCGCCGGAGTCCGGTTGGTAAAGCAGTATCGCGGGCAGCTGGATGCCATTGAAGGTGTTGGTCTTGACCATGGAGTAGATGGCCATGTCCGTGAACACAAGCCTATCACCGGGGGATAGCGGCCTGTCAAAGGAATATTCACCCGCCACGTCACCGGCCAGGCAGGACGGCCCGCCAATGCGGCAGGTCCACGCCTTGTCCCCGGGCTCGCCCGAGCCGACAATGTGGGGCCGGTAGGGCATCTCGATGACATCGGGCATGTGGCAGGGCACGGCCGAGTCCATGATGACGATGTCCATGTTCGCCTTGACCACGTCGAGGACCGTGGCCACTAGATAGCCTGCGTTGAGGGCCACGGCCTCGCCCGGCTCCAGGTAGACCTCCACCCCCCACTTGTCCTTGAACCGGGTGATGATGCGCACCAGCAGATCCACATCGTAGCCGGGCCGGGTGATGTGGTGGCCGCCGCCGAAGTTGACGTAGCGCATGCGCGGCAGGATGTCGGCAAATGACGCCTCAACAGCGGCCACGGTGCGCTCCAGGCAGTCGGCGTCCTGCTCGCAGAGGTTGTGCCAGTGCAGGCCGGTCACGCCGTCGAGGTCGGCCGGGTCGAAGTGGGCGCGGCGGATGCCCAGGCGCGAGCCCGGCGCGCAGGGATCGTAGATGGGGGTGGCCCCCTCGGAATGCTCGGGGTTGATGCGCAGGGCCAGCTCGATGGCGCGGCCGCTCTCCTGAGCCAGTTCGCGCACCAGGGGGCGGAAGCGCCGAAGCTGGGCAAAGGAGTTGAAGACGATGTGGTCGCTGGTCTGGCATAGGTCGCGAATGTCCGCCTCGCTGAATCCGGCGGCAAAGGTGTGGACCTCGCCCGCGCCGGGGCGGCAGTGGGGCGAGAACTCCTCGCGGCCCAGGCGCGCCTCGTGGGGCGAGCTGGCGCACACGCCGTCGAGGGCCGCCGCCACCTGGGGAAAGGTGCCGTGCATGGCAAAGCACTTGAGGGCCAGCAGCACCTTGCACCCGGCGCGCTCTCGCACGGATGCGAGCACGGCCAGGTTGTCGGTCAGCAGTCCCTCGTCCACCACGAAGCACGGGGTCTCCACCCCGGCCGGGTCGAAGCGGTATCGGCTTCGTCCGTCCACTACAGTTCCACTTCGGTCCAGGGCAGGCCGTGGGCGTTGAGGGCGGCCATGAACGGGTCAGGGTCCATCTGCTCCATGTGGAACACGCCCTTGCCGGTCCACTTGCCGGTGAGCATCATCATGGCCCCGATCATGGCGGGCACGCCGGTGGTGTAGGAGATGGCCTGGGAGCCGACCTCCTCATAGGCGGCCTCATGGCTGCATATGTTGTAGATGTACAGGGTCTTGTCGCGGCCGTCCTTGACACCCTTCATGACGTTGCCGATGCAGGTGCGCCCCTTGGTCAGCGGGCCAAGCGAGCCGGGCTCGGGCAGTACGGCCTTGAGGAACTGGATGGGCTGGATCATCTGTCCATTGAAATCCACCGGCTCGATGGAGGTCATGCCGATGCCTTCGAGCACGCGCAGGTGGGTCAGGTACTGGTCGCCAAAGGTCATCCAGAAGCGGGCGCGCTTGAGTCCCTTGATGTGCATGACCAGGGATTCGAGCTCCTCGTGGTACATGAGGTAGCACTTCTTGGTGCCGATGCCCTCGGGGAAGTCGTAGCTCATGGACCAGGACAGGGGGTCGGTCTCGACCCACTCGCCGCGCTCCCAGTAGCGGCCGCGCTGGGTGATCTCGCGGATGTTGATCTCGGGATTGAAGTTGGTGGCAAACGCCTGCCCGTGGTCGCCCGCGTTGCAGTCGATGATGTCGAGCACATGGATTTCGTCGAAGTGGTGCTTCATGGCGTGGGCCGCGAACACGTTGGTCACGCCCGGGTCAAAGCCCGAGCCGAGCAGGGCCATGAGCCCGGCCTGCTCGAACCGCTCCTGGTACGCCCACTGCCATTTGTACTCGAACTTGGCCTCGTTTGGCGGCTCGTAATTGGCGGTATCAAGGTAGTTGACGCCGGTTTCGAGGCAGGCGTCCATGAGGGTCAGGTCCTGGTAGGGCAGGGCCAGGTTGACCAGCAGGTCTGGCTTGATGGTGTTGATCAGGGCCACGGTCTCGGCCACGTTGTCCGCGTCCACGGTGTAGGTGGGCACGGTCACGCCCGTGCGTGCAAGCACGGACGCGGCGATGGCGTCGCACTTGGACTTGGTGCGGCTGGCCAGATGGATTTCGGTGAACACCTCGGGGATCTGGGCGCACTTGTGCACCGCCACGCTGCCGACGCCGCCAGCGCCGATGATAAGGACTTTGGACATGACTGTTCCCTCCCTGAGAAATCGCCCGTACTCGGGGCGGTTTACCGTTCGAAGTAGGTGTATCCCTGCAGGCCGGTCTTGTATGCCTGGAGGATGGCGCGGCGCTGTCCGGCGGTGATGCGGCCGTCGCGCACGGCGTTTTCCGCAGTCTCGCGGAACCGGGTCAGCAGGTGCTTGGTGTCGTATTCGACATAGGAGAGGATGTCCTCCACCGTGTCGCCTTCAAGCTCGCTGACAAAGTCGAACTCGCCGTTGTCGCGCACCCGGATGGTCACGACGTTGGTATCGCCCAGCAGGTTGTGCAGGTCGCCCAGCGTCTCCTGGTACGCGCCCACCAGGAACGCGCCGAGGTAGTACTCGTCGGTCTCCTTGAGCTCGTGCAGGGGCATGGTGCGCTTGACGCCCTGGCGGTCGATGAAGCGGTCAATCTTGCCGTCGCAGTCGCAGGTGATGTCGGCCAGGATGCCCTCGCGGGTGGGCCGCTCGGCCAGCCGGTGGACCGGCATGATGGGGAAGAGCTGGCCGATGGCCCAGGCGTCCGGCAGGGACTGGAACACGCTGAAGTTGCAGTAGTATATGTCCGAGAGAGCCTGACCGATGCCTTCCAGCTCGTGGGGCAGGGAGGGCAGGTCCTTTGACAGGGTGGCGATGCGCCGGATGGTCTCCCAGAAGACGTTCTCGCCCTGGGCGCGCTCGCGAAAGGTGATCTTGCCGTGGCTGAAGGCCTGGCGCACCTCGTCGCGGTAGTAGAGGATATCGTTGAAGCACTCTTGAATGTTGCGCAGGTTGAGGGATTGCAACGTCTCGAAGAGGTGGCGGATGTGAATGTTGGTGTCCTCGGGCAGGACATCGGGCAGGGGATCGGGCTCGAACCGGGCCGCATCGAGCACGTTGAAGAGCAGCATGGAATAGTAGGCGACCACGGCGCGGCCGGACTCGGTGACGATGACCGGATGGTCCACGCCCTGCTCGTCGAGCACGGTCATGACGCCTTCCACAACGTCCACGCAGTATTCGTCAAGGGTGTAGTTGCGGCTGCTCATGAAGTTTGTCTGGGTGCCGTCGTAGTCCACAGCCAGACCGCCGCCCAGGTCGAGGTAGCGCATGTTCGCGCCCTCGACCACCAGCCCGGCATAGACGCGGCTGGCCTCGGCCACGGCGTTTCGGATCTCGCGGATGTTGGGAATCTGCGAGCCGAGGTGGTAGTGGAGCAGTTGCATGCAGTCGAGCATGTCCGCCTCCTTGAGGCGGTCGATGACGTCGATGATCTGGGTGGCGTTGAGCCCGAAGATGGAGCGGTCGCCGCCGGATTCGGACCACAGGCCGTTGGCCTGGGCCGAGAGCTTGACGCGCACGCCGAGGATGGGCTTGACCTTCTTGGCCTTGGAGCGCTCAATGATCAGCGGCAGCTCTCCGGGCATCTCCACCACCAGGATGCAGGTGAACCCGAGCTGGGTGGCGTGCAGGCCGAGGTCGATGAACTCCTCATCCTTGTAGCCGTTGCACACCAGCACCGCCTCGGTGTCGCGCAGCATGCCCATGGCAGCCACCAGTTCGGCCTTGCTGCCCGCTTCAAGCCCGTGGTGATACTTCTTGCCGTGACGGGTCACGGCCTCCACCACCTGATGCTGTTGGTTGACTTTGATGGGATAGGCGCCAAGGTAGGAGCCCTTGTAGCCGAGGCTGCCCATGGCGGAGCGAAACCGCTCGTTGATCAGGGTGATCTGCGTGTCGAGGATGTTCTCGATGCGCAGGAGTACCGGCATGTCGAGGCCGCGTTCCTGGATTCCGGCGATGACCTCGGGGATGCTTACGGCCTTGTCAAACCGGCCGGGCTCGGGCGTGACCAGCATATCGCCCGCATCGGAGATGCCGAAGTACCCCGCGCCCCATTCGCGAATTCCGTAGAGTTCTCTGGAATTGTCAGCCGTCCATCTTTGTAGTGTATGTGCCACTCATAAATCCTCGCATACCAAGAATTTCGGGTTGTTGCCCCGCCAAGGGCCGACATAGAGCCATGTCGCACCGCGCGTCTGCCGAATGCGGGGTGTTATGGGTCACGGCCCGAGATGTCAATGAAAAAACAGGGGGGCGGGAAACCCTGTCCCACCCGGTGTTCCCGTTGGTTTGCGCCATGGGTGCGACGCCGTGTTCCGAGCATACCATTGTGGGCGCAAAGTGCAAATCCGGAAATGAGCGGCAGCGGTTGTTGTCATGGGGGCCGGTTCAGGTCACAATGGCCTGTGCCCAGAGCGGGCGGAGGACTGATGGAAGAACCCACGACCAGGGCATCAACAGGGCGCAATCCGGCGCACGATCAAGCGTATGATCAGAGCCGCGCGCCGCGCCTGCTCTTCTTCAGCGGCGGCTCGGCCCTGCGCGAGACCTCGCGCCGGTTGATCCGCCACACCCGCAACTCGGTCCACGTCATCACCCCCTTTGACTCGGGCGGCAGTTCGGCGGTGCTGCGTCGCGCCTTTGGCATGCCCGCCGTGGGCGACATCCGCAACCGGCTCATGGCCCTGGCCGATCTCGACGAACCGGGCGTGCGCGAGTTGTTTGCCCTGTTCACCTGCCGCCTTTCCCAGCGCGAGTCCGGCCCGGCCTTGCGCACGGAGCTTGAGCGCATGGCCGGGGGCGCGCATGTGCTGGCGGCCCTGGTGCCGGAACCGGCCCGCGGCCGCGTCACGGGTTGGCTCGGCGAGTTTCTGGCGGCCATGCCTGATGATTTTGACCTGCGCGGGGCGAGCGTGGGCAACCTCGCGCTCACGGCCCGCTGGCTGGCCCACGGCCGCAGGCTGGCCCCGGCCATTGACGATGTGGCCCGGCTGGTGGGCGCGCGCGGGCTGGTGCGGCCCGTGGTGGAGGGCGACCTGCATCTGGCGGCCGGGCTGGCGGACGGTACGGTGCTGGTGGGCCAGCACCGGCTCACGGGCAAGGGGGGGGCACCCATCGCCTCGCCCGTGGACCGGATATGGCTCACCGGCTCCCCGGACGATCCCGCGCCCGTGACCGTGGCCCTGGGCGACGAGGTGGCCGGGCTGGTGGCCGGGGCAGACCTGATCTGCTATCCTGTGGGCAGCTTTTTCACCAGCGTGGTGGCCAATCTGCTGCCCCATGGAGTTGGACGGGCCGTGGCCGCCTGTTCCGGGCCAAAGGTGTTCGTACCCAACCCGGGCGGCGACCCCGAACTGTTCGGCCAGACCGTGGCCGGACAGGTGCACCTGCTGCGCCGCACCCTGGCCGACAGCGGCGCGCCTGCCGGGAGAGGGGGCGCGGGCAGCGTACTCGACCACATCCTGGTGGACGGCCGGGCAGACTATCCCGGCGGGCTGGACCGGGCCGCGCTCACAGCGGCCGGGCTGCGGGTCATTGACACCCCCCTGCTGGGCGACGAGCCAGGCTGCTTCGACCCGGACAGGCTGGCCGAGGCCCTGCTTGCCCTCGTCTGACACGAATTTCCCGGCCCGCGACCCGTTACGAGCCGAGCATCAAAAATTGCGGAGGTGCGACATGAAGGCCATGGTCCTTGAACGATACGGCGACGACTACGCCTTTGCCGAGCGCGAACTGCCCCGGCCCGAACCGGGCGAGGGCGAGGTGCTGGTGCGGGTGGCCGGGTCCAGCCTCAATCCCATCGACCACAAGATCGCCACCCTTGGCACCGCCCTGGCTTTCGCGCCCGAGCTGCCCGCAGTGCCGGGCATGGACGTGTCTGGCACAGTGGAGACCGTGGGTCCGGGCGTGACCCGCCTGCGTCCCGGCGACCGGGTCTTTGGCTGTGCGGGTGGGCTTGGCGACATGCCCGGCGCGCTGGCCGAGTTCATGGTGGCCGATCAGGCCCTGCTTGCCCCGGCCCCGCAGTGCATGGATCTTGTTGACGCCGCCGCCCTGCCGCTGGTGTCCATCACCGCCTGGCTGGCCCTGTTCGAGCGGGCGCGCCTCTCGGCCGGACAGACCCTGCTGGTCCACGGCGGAGCGGGCGGGGTGGGCCATATCGCGGTCCAACTCGGCGTTCATGCCGGGGCCGAGGTCTGCGCCACGGTATCGGGCAACGGCAAGGCGGACGTGGTGGAGGCACTGGGGGCCACGCCCATCGACTACCGGGCCACTCCGGTGGACGACTACGTGGCCGGGCTCACTGGCGGGCGGGGATTCGACGTGGTCTTCGACACCGTGGGCGGGGCCGTGCTCGACGCCTCGTTCCGCGCCGCCGCCCCGGGCGGACAGGTGGTCTCCATCTCGACCCGCTCCAGCCACGACCTGAGCACCATGCATGCCCGGGGGCTCTCCCTGCACGTGGTCTTCATGCTCTTGCCGCTGATCACAAGGCAGGGCCGGGCCGCCTATGGCCGCATCCTGGAGGAGGTGGCCGCCCTGGTGGACGACGACGTGCTGGCCGTGCTCCTGGACGAGCGTCGTTTCCACTTCACCGAGATCGCCGGGGCGCATCGCCACTGGGCCTCGGGCTGCGCCTTGGGCAAGGTGTCCCTGGTCGTTGAGGAGTAGGCCCGCAAAAACGGGCTGATCGGTCCTGGTTGGTCGCCGTGGCGGACAACCCGTGGAATCCCCACGGCAAAGGCTGTGGAAAACAAAGCAAAACTGCCGGGATGTTTGGCATTAATCGAAAAATGACGCTTGACAAAATGCAGCCCAGAGGAAAAGTTGGGAACAACCCGAAATGAGGGGTTGGCCGGGTGCCTGCGCACCCGGGGTTTCGGCATTCCCGCCATCACCTGTACCCAGATGTGACGATATGGCATCAGACGACACCAAGACTCCAGAACCCGGCGCGTCCGCGTCATCCGGCGCATCCGGCGCATCCGGCGCGTCCGGCGACAAACATGGTGCGGGCCAAAGGCCAGCAAAGGGCGACGGACCAGCACAGGGTGAGAGGCCGCAGGCCGCCGCCACCCCGGGCTCTGGCCCTGCGCCCGGTCCCGGCCCGGTCTCTGCGGGCCGCCCGGCTCCTGACCTGTCCAGCGACGAGCGCCTCTCGCCCAAGGATATCGACTTTCAGCCGCCGCTGGTCATCTGCCTGTCCATCATCAGCCGGCTCATGGGCAAGCCCGTGTCCTCGGCCACCCTCAAGGCGGGAATCCCCCAGCAGGAGGGGGTCATCACCGCCGCCTCCATCGTCCGGGCTGCCGAGCGCATCGGCATCGCGGCCAAGACCGTGCACCGTCCGGGCCTGCGCAACATTACCAAGTTGGTCCTGCCCTGCATCCTGCTCCTGCGCGGCGGCAACGCCTGCGTGCTGCTGGACACCGACGAGAAGAGCGCCCGGGTCATGGTGCCCGGCCACGGCATGGACGAGACCGAGATGGATCTGGCCACCCTGGAGGAGGAATACACCGGCTACGCCATCTTCTGCCATCGCAAGGGCACACTGGACAAGCGTGTCAGCGGGCTGAAGCTGGTCCGGACCAAGCGCTGGTTCTGGGGCGTGCTGCTCAGCTTCTGGCCCATCTACCGCCACGTCATCGGCGCGAGCATCATGACCAACCTGATCATCGTGGCCTCGCCGCTGTTCGTCATGAACGTCTATGACCGGGTCATCCCCAACAACGCGCTGGACACCCTCTGGGCGCTGGCCATCGGTATCGGCATCGCCTACCTTTGTGACTTCCTGCTCAAGAATCTGCGCAGCTATTTCGTGGATGTGGCCGGGCGCAGCGCGGATGTGCTCATCGGTAGCCGGATCATGCAGCACCTGATGTCCGCCCGACTCGACCACATGCCCGAGTCGGCCGGAGCCGTGGCCAACAACGTGCGCGAGTTCGAGTCCCTGCGCGAGTTCTTCAGCTCCAGCTCGCTGGTGGCGCTCATCGACATGCCGTTTCTGCTCCTGTTCATCGGGGTCATCTCATACATTGGCGGGCCACTGGCCTGGCCCGTGTTCATTGCCGTGCCCATCGTCATCCTGTTCGGGCTGTTTCTCCAGATACCGTTCCAGCACATCATCGAGAAGCACTACAAGGAGTCGACCCAGAAACACGCGCTGCTCTTCGAGATCGTCCAGGGCCTTGAAACCATCAAGACGAGCATGGCCGAGGGGCGGATGCAGGCGCGCTGGGAAAACGTGGTGGGCATGTCCGCGCTGTCCAACAGCCGGGCCAAGATCATGGCCAACCTTTCGGTCTCCTTTTCCATGTTCATCACTCAGGTGGTCAGCGTGGCCATCATCATCATCGGCGTCTATCTCATCGCCAAGGGCGAGCTGACCGTGGGCGGGCTCATCGCCTGCAACATCCTGGCGGGCCGGGCCATGGCCCCCTTGAGTGCCGTGGCCGGGCTGCTCTCGCGCTTCCAGCAGTCGCGCATGGCCCTGGGGGCGCTGGACCTGCTCATGGAGATGCCCAGCGAGCGGCCCGAGGACAAGGAGACTTTCCACTACGGCACGGTGGAGCCCTCCATGACCCTGGAGAACGTCTCCTTCAGCTATCCCGGCACGGACAAGGCTGTCCTCAGCGAGGTCAACCTGCGGATCAAGCCGGGCGACAAGGTGGGCATCGTGGGCCGTACCGGCGCGGGCAAGTCCACCCTGGGCAAACTGTGCGTGGGGCTCTACCAGCCGGTGAGCGGCTCGGTGAAGGTGGGCGACATCGACTTGCGACAGATGGACGTGGCCGACCTGCGGCGCAAGGTGGGCTACGTGTCGCAGGATTCGCTGCTGTTTTACGGCACCCTGCGCGACAACATCGCCTTTGGCCTGCCCGAGGCGGACGACCAGTCCATCAAGTACGCGGCAGACATCGCCGGGGTGACAGACTTTGTGCGCGACCAACCGGCGGGTTATGGCATGATGGTGGGCGAGCGTGGCTCGTCGCTCTCGGGCGGCCAGCGCCAGGCGGTGTGCGTTGCCCGGGCCATCCTGCCAGACCCCGAGATACTGATCATGGACGAGCCTTCGAGCAACATGGACAACCAGTCCGAATACCGGCTCAAGGCCATGCTCGAACCCTATGTCAAGGACAAGACCCTCATCGTCATCACCCACCGCCATTCCATGCTCGATCTGGTGGACCGGCTGGTGATCATGGACAAGGGCCGCGTGGTGGTGGACGGCCCCAAGCAGGCCGTGCTCGACGGGCTGAAGTCAGGAAAGATCAAGGTTTCCATGTGAGGATGCGGTGACCAAAGACAGATTTGAACGGGAAACCCTGCTGTACATGTCCGAGGTGGACCAGGCCATGTTTGGCCGGGGCCGCAGGATGGCCTACATCGTCTCCATCTCCATCATGGTGATGTTCTGCGGCTTTCTGCTGTGGGCCAAGCTGGCCGTGCTTGACGAGGTCACGCGCGGGTTCGGCAAGGTCATCCCGTCCCAGCGGGTGCAGGAGATCCAGAACCTCGAAGGCGGCATATTGAGCGAGATATTCGTCATCGAGGGCCAGGAGGTGCAAAAGGGCGATCTGCTCTGCCGCCTGAGCAACGAGCAGGCGGCCAGCTTCTACCGCGACGCCATGTCCAAGGCCCTGGAACACCGGGCGGCCATTGCCCGGCTCCTGGCCGAGGTGGAGGACGTTGAGCCGGTCTTTGACGACGAGTTGCGCGAGAAGGCTCCCCAGTTGGTCGGGGACCAGTACGGCATCTTCCAGGCGCAGCGGGCGCAGGTGGCCATCGAACTGAGCCTGCTCATGGACCAGTACGAGCAGCGCCAGCAGGAAGTCAGCGAGATGGAGGGGCGGCGGCGCCAGCTCTTGAAGAGCCTTGAGGTGGCCCAGAAGCAGCGCGACATCGCCAAGCCGCTGGTGGAAAAACAGATTCATTCCGAACTCGACTTTCTCGCCCTGGAGCAGCGTGTGCTCGAACTCAAGGGTGACGTGGAGGCCCTGACGCTGGGCATCCCCAGGGTCATGCGGGCTGCCAAGGAAGCTCAGGGGCGCATCGAGCAGCGCAAGGCCGAGTTGCGCAGCCAGGCCATGTCCGAGATCAACGAACGCAGGCAGGAACTGCTCTCCATCAACGAGACCCTGTCCTCGGGCGGCGACCGGGTCACCCGCACCGACGTGCGCTCGCCCGTGCGCGGCCTCGTCAAGCACATCCTCATCAACACGCTCGGCGGCGTGGTCCAGCCCGGCAAGTCCATCATGGAGATCATCCCACTGGACGACACCCTGCTGGTGGAGGCGCAGATAAAGCCCTCGGACATCGCCTTCCTGCACCCGAGGCAGGAGGCCCAGGTCAAGATCACGGCCTACGACTTTTCCATCTACGGCGGCCTTAACGGTACGGTGGAGCATATCAGCGCCGATACCATCCAGAACGAGAAGGGGGAGAGCTTCTACGTGGTCAGGGTGCGCACCGAGAACAACGCCATGACGTACCACGGCAAGCGGCTGCCCATCATCCCTGGCATGACCGCGCAGGTGGACATCCTCACGGGCAAGAAGTCCGTGCTCGACTACCTGCTCAAGCCGATACTCAAGGCCAAACAGAACGCGCTGCGCGAACGCTGACCCGCCCATGGCCCACGCCGCCCGCATACGCCGGACTCCCTGGGGGTGGTGCGTCGCGCTGCTTGTCTTGAGCCTGGCTGCGGGGGGGCGCGTGACCCTGGCCGCCGATGGAGGCCCGCCGTCGTCCCTGCTTTTTGGCACTGTGGAGTTCAAGGGGCCGATCACCCAGCTGCCCAAGTGGACGGGCGTGCTCGACAAGATGAAGGGGTGGAAGGGGTTTTTCGAGGATCCGTCCATGGCCGGTGTACCGGCCCGCCAGAGCTGGCAGGCCCTGAAGGGCGAGATCGCGTCCGCCCCACCCATGGACCGCGTCAAGGCGGTCAACAAGTATTTCAACCAGTGGCCCTACCGGCTGGATCAGGCCAACTTCGGCCAGAGCGACTACTGGGCCACCCCTCCTGAGTTCATGAAGAAATCCGGCGATTGCGAGGATTATTCCATCGCCAAATTCTATGCCCTCAAGGAACTCGGCTTCACCGGCGACGACATGCGCATCGTGGCGCTTCGTGACACCATCCGCAACATCGGCCACGCGGTGCTCGTGGTCTATCTCGACGGCGACGCCTATGTTCTCGACAACCAGACCGTGATGGTGCTCTCCCACGCGAAGTACAAGCACTACTTGCCCCAGTATTCCGTGAACGAGCGGTTCCGCTGGATGCATGTGCCGCCGACCGGGAACACCACATACACCAAACCGAAGAAATGATCCCGGACGCCCCCGGGGCGGCCGGAACAACACAACCAGATGGAGTAGACAGATGATGGCCAGACAAGCACAGACAACATCCGAGGTGCCGAAGAGCATCGGCGGGGCCGGGCAGGGCGTCAAGATCGGCGTGGTCATGGCGTTCGTCCTGGTGATTTCGGCGGGTATCCTGTTCCTGGCGAGCCGGGCGGTGAGCGACAAGCGCGTCGAGGGGTTGGAGAACCAGGAGAGGCGTCTCGGCCTGCTGGCCCATGGCCGGGCCGAGGTCTTTCAGGCGTGGCTTTCCGAGCTGTCGCGCCAGGGCGACCGGCTGATCAAGTCCGACCTTTTCCGTCTTTACGGGGCCGAGGTGGACAGTGTGGCCGACAACCTGGGCGCTATTTTTGGCCCGGCCTCGGGCGATCTGGCCGAGGGCCAGGGTGCTGAGCTGGCCGCCCAGCTGCCCATGATGCAGAACATGCTGCGGGAATTCTCCACCTATTCCGGTTTTCTCAACGCCCGCATCCTGACCCGGGGCGGCGATGCCTACATCGCCACCGACGGCCATCTGCCGCCCATGAGCGACATCCAGCGCGGTCAGGCCCGGGAGGCCGTTTCGTCCAAGGAGCCGCAATTCTCGCCGCTGCGCAGGACGGGACAGGGGCTAGAAATGGACATTTACGTGCCCATGTTCCCGCCGGACGACGAGGCGGGCGTGGCCATCGGCGCGCTGATGATGACGAGGCAGGTGACGGGCAAGATCACCGAGCTGCTCTCCAATTCGGCCCTGTCGGCCAAGGGTGAACGCACCCGGCTGATGCAGCGGGCCGAGGGCGGCTACCGGGAGGTTACGCCCTGGACGGCCGAAGGGTTCACCGACGTCACCGCCCGGGTGGAGCTGGACGAGGCGGGCGATCTGTCCTTTGGGCCGCGTGAGAGCCTGTCGGATCGCGACCAGCCGGTCTTTTCACTTGGCGTGCGGGTTGATGGCCCGCAGTGGTGGGTGGTGCAGGAGTCGGACTACGAGGCGGCCATGGCCCCCATCGAGAACTTCTCCCGCACCGTGACCATTGTGGCTGGCCTTGGCATCCTCACGGCCCTGCTTATCGCCGGGCTGGCGTGGTGGGTGCTGGCCGGGGTGCAGAGCCAGCGCATCGCCCAGGAATTCCGGTCCCTGGCCTCTTTGATCGACGACCAGAAGCGGTTCATCGACTCCATCAACGCCAACATTGACGAGTTCATCACCTTGAAGGACGCGAGTGGGCGTTACACCTACGTCAACGACGCTTTTGCCCAGGCTGTGAGCCGGAGCAAGGAGGAGCTGATCGGCATGGACGCGGCCGCGGTCTTCGGTTTTGACACGGCCAAGCGGCTCTCGGCCGTGGACGAGGCTGTACAGGCCGAGCAGCGCAAGATGACCATCAACGAGCCGGTCTTCCTGCGCTCGCAGCGCCATCAGTTCCAGATATCCAAGTCGCCCTATTGCGACCAGGACGGCCAGTGCCAGGGCATTGTCGAGGTGTACCGCGACATCACCGAGTTCGTGGCCGTGCAGGAGAAGAACAAGCGGCTTATCCGTCGGGCCATGGAGGCGCTGGGGGCCACCATCGAGGCGGCCGATCCCTACCTAGGCGGCCACACCCGGCTGCTGGCCGGGCTCTCGGTGGAGGTGGCCCGGGCCATGGGCCTGCCCGAGATGGACATCGCCGAGATCGAGACCGCAGCCAACCTCTCGCAGATCGGCAAGATGTTCGTGCCCAACGAGATTCTGACCAAGCCGGGTAGGCTCACCGACGAGGAGATGGTAATCATGGAAGGGCATGTGGAACACGCCTACCGCATTCTCAAGGACATCGATATTGCCGAGGGCGTGCTCATGTCCATCTACCAGATGAATGAGCGAGACGACGGCAGCGGGTATCCCAAGAAGCTCTCGCGCGACGAGATATTCCAGTCGGCGCGCGTTCTTTCGGCGCTCAACGTGTTCTGCGCCATGATCCGCCCCCGGGCTTATCGCGGGGCCAAGGAGCCCGGGCAGGCGCTGGAGATTCTCAAGAGCGAGGCATCCAAGTTCGACCCTGCTGTGGTCGAGGCCCTGGCCGGGGTGGTCGCCAGCCCCTCGGGCGAGCGGCTTCTGGCTCCCCGGGTGTAATCCCGGCCCCCTTCATCTGGTCGTGTGAGGCCCCGGCGCGAATGCGTCGGGGCCTTTCTTGCGGTGCGGGCAAAAAAGTGCTTTGCAAGTGAGCGGTGATTCATGTACGAATATCGGCTTCGCAAACGGTCACGCCATCTTGCTCGCCGTCTTCACCCCGCCGAGGATCATATGCAATTCAAGGAACGCTGGAAGGCCGACAACGGCTACAGACAGGCTTTGGTACTGGGGTTGCCGCTGGTAATCAGCATGATTTCGTCGTCGGTGATGACCTTTACCGACCGCGTCTTCCTGGGCAGCTATTCCCTGGAGGCCCTGGCCGCTTCGCTGCCCGCCAGCATCGCGGCGTTTCTCTTCCTGTCGTTTTTCTTCGGCGTGGCGGAGTATGTGGGCGTGTTCGTCTCCCAGTACACCGGGGCCACAAAGCACGAGCGCGTGGGGGCGGCCCTGTGGCAGGGGCTGTGGTTCTGCGTTCCCTCCGGGATTTTCCTGGCCGCTCTCTGGTTCGTGGCCGAGCCGCTCTTCATCCTGGCTGGCCATCCGCCCGAGGTGCGGGATCTGGAGGTGGTTTATTTTCGCATCCTCACCCTTGGCGGCGGCCCTTTCCTGGTGGGCATCTGTCTCTCCTGTTTCTATACTGGCAGGGGGCTGACCAAGCCGGTCATGGTCGTGAACATGGCGGCCATAGCCCTGAACATCCCCCTTGACTACTGTCTGATCTACGGCATCGGCCCCTTTCCGGAGCTTGGCATCGTTGGCGCGGGCATCGCCACGCTGGTGAGCTTCACCCTGCCCGCTGTCTGCTTCGGGATAATGACCTTCACCCGGGCCAACGAGGCGCGCTTCAGGGTGCGCTCGGCGTGGCGCATCGACCGCGAGCTGTTCGGTCGCTTCATGCGCTACGGCCTGCCCGGCGGGGTGCAGTTCTTCATCGACATGTTCGCCATCACCTTTTTCGTCTTCATGGTCGGGCGCATCGGCCCCATCGAGCTGGCCGCCACCACCGTGGCCATCTCCGTCTACACCCTGGCCTTCATGCCCATGGTCGGCATGCATGTGGCCACCAGCATCATGGTGGGCCAGGCCATGGGCCGGGGTATGCCGGATCAGGCGGCCTATGCCACCAAGAGCGTGCTGCACCTCGCCCTGGTCTATATGGGTATCATGGGCGTGGTCTTCGTGTCCTTCCCCGGGCCGTTCATCGAGCTGTTCCAGGCGCGGGGCGACACGGCCAATGACTTTGCGCCGGTGCTGGCCTCGGGCACAATCCTGATGCGCTATCTGGCCGTGTTCTGCCTGCTGGACGCGGTGACCATCATTTACATGGGCGGGCTCAAGGGCGCTGGCGACACCCGCTTCATCATGCTGACCATGGCCGGCGCCTCGGTCTGCTGCATGGTGGGGCCGCTGGTGCTACTCAACCACTTCGGGACAGTGGGGCTTCACGCGCCCTGGTTATGTCTGGTGGCTTATGTCACGGCCCTGGCCGCAGTGTTCATGACCCGTTTTCGCAAGGGGCCGTGGCGCACCTTGCGCGTCATCGACGAGTAGGTAACCGGGCGGTTTGAACCAAAGGACCGCTTTGGACGCCAAGAAAACAAGAAGGGGCATCGCCGTATGGCGATGCCCCTTTTCGCGTCAGGGTGATTTTGGTCACAGGGACTATTGGGGCAGCGTGGTGTAGGCGCTCTCAGAGACTTCGAGGGTCTTGACCAGCCGTCCCTGGAGATTGAGGAATTTGTAGAGGGTGAAATCGCGGTTGCTCTGGGCGGTTTCGAGCAGCACGCTGTTGCTGAACACCTCGTTGATGGCGTCGAGCACGTCGAGCAGCGAGCGCTGGCCCACGTTGAACTGCATCAGGTACATGTCGCGCGATTCGATGCTGTAATAGAGCGCTTCCTGGTGCTTGTCCACCTGTCCCACGGCGGTGTTGTATTCGGCCCAGGTCGTGGCCACCTGCCGGGTCAGTTCGTCGGTGGTGTCGTGCAGGTCTTCCTGCGCCTGCCTGATGCGGGCATTGGCCGCCTGGGAGGACTGGTAGTCGGTGCCGCCGCTGAACAGGTTCCAGGACATGGCGAGCATGGCCCGGTCGTCGCGCAGGTGGGTGGATGAGCCGTCGAGGTGGTCGGTGTAGCGTGAGCTGACCTTGATGTCGATGTCCGGGTAGTAGCTGGAGCGGGTCAGATCGCGGTCCTGGGTGACGGCTTCCACATCTGCCGTGCGGGCCTTGATCTTGGGGTTGTCCGCGATGGAGGTTTCCAGCACCTGATCAAGGGAGGCCGGGACATACTCGGGGGTGAAATCCTGATCGGCCAGGGGGCCGGGGGTCTTGCCGGTCTGGCGCACATATTCCGCCTCGGCGGTGTGCAGCTCGCCAACATAGGTGATGAGCGTGGTTTCGGCGCGGGCCACGCGGCCTCGGGCCTGCATCTCGTCGGCCTTGCTGCCCGCTCCGCCCGCCACGCGCTCGGCAATGGATTCGAGTACGGACTGGTGGTCGGTGATGTTGCCCTCGGCCAGGGCCGTCAGCTTGCGCGTGCGCACCACGTCGAAGTGGGCGCGGATGGCGCTCAGGGCGATGGTGTCCACCATGTCGAAGAGGCGGTTTTCCGCAGATTCGAGGCGAGCCTTGGAGCCCTGGTAGGTGCTGAGGCGGCCCATGCCGTCAAAGACGTTCTGGGTCAGGGTCAGGGAGGAGTCCGAGGCGGTGCGGGTGCGGTCCTCGTTGCCCAGGGCCCGTGCGGTGGAGCTGTTGTACTGCTGGAATCCGTACTGGGACGACAGGTCAAGGGACGGGAAGAAACGGCCCAGGGCGGCCGAGAGATCGCGCGAGACCGCCTCGCGGTTGAAGAGCATCGATTTGATCTGCGGGTGCTGTTTGACCGCATCGACCACGGTTTCCTTCAGGGTGGTGGTGCCGTCGATGTCGGCCAGGGCAGGGGTGGCGACGGCCATGGCGAGGATCATGAGAAGTGGTATCAGCGCGGATTGTTTCATGTCGATTTTTCAAGTGGGTTCGGGTGCGTGAACATTTTCTAGATAGGTATAGTTATTCCCGGCCCAAGGCAAGGACGAAGGCACGGAAAAGCCCCGGTCCCTAGGAGCGGACCGGGGCTTTTGGCATTGCCTACTGGTTGTTGCCGCCCGAGTCGATCATGTACTGGAGCAAGTCGTCCACGTGGTTGTCGTGGGTGACGGCGCTCTCGTGACCTGAGAGGTTGGTCTGGCTCACCCCCAGCAGCTTGATGACCACCTGATCCTCGTCAGTGCCCACGAGCACGTCGGCGTAGTCGATCTGGTCGATGGTTCCGAATTCGATGCCGCGGACCTCCATGCCGTCCTGCAGGTCCAAGGCGTCCAGACCCACAGAGAAGTCTTCCACCGTGATCTCGCCTCCGCCGTCGGCCAGGACCGAGCGGTCGATGATGATGGTGTCGAACCCGTCGCCGGTGCGGATCACGTCGCGGCCGCTGCCGGGGTTGAAGGTGTCGTTGCCGCTGCCGCCGATGAGCAGGTCGTCGCCGGGGCCGCCCACCAGCAGGTTGTTGCCGCTGCCGCCGATAAGCGTGTCGTTGCCCGCGTTGCCTTCAAGGGTGTCGTTTCCAGCACCGCCGAAGGCGATGTCGTCGCCCCCGCCGCCGATGAAGTGGCCGTCCTCGGTGCCGCGTACGTTGACCACGAGGTCGTTGAAGTCGTCGTCATCGTCGTTGGCGCCGTTCTTCTTGTAGGGATTGGAGTCCTGATTCGGCCCGTTGCCCTGTCCGGCGAACTGGTCGTCCATCCTGACTTCTACGGTTTCGTCCGGATCGACCGTGAATCCCGCGCCAAGGGTCTGGCTGACGTTGTCCAGGCTCGGCTCCAGGCCCTGGCCGTTTTCGCCGATGAAGGAGGACCAGAATCCGGGCTCCTCCCCGGACGGATTCAGGGCCGGGTCGTCAAAGTGCACGTTGGTGTACGAGTTGGCCCCGCCTCTGGTGACGGAAAGCTCCCACTGGCCGTTTGACCAGACGAAGTCCAGGGAGTCGGTGGCCAGCACGGTGGCGGCCCCCACGTTGGGAATCATGAAGAACCTGATCCGGTCGTCTCCGGCAAAGGTCTTGAGCACGTTGCCCGGCACTGCGGTCTTGCTGTTGAAGAGGATGATCTCCGGGTCCACGGGCTTGCCCTGGTCATCAAGGCTGTAGATGCCGAGCATGTTGGTGTAGCCAGCGTCCTGGGAGGCGAAGACCACCTCCTGGCCGCTGACGTTCAGGGCCTCAATGCCCGGCTCGCTCACCCGGATGGTGCTGGTGGCCGTGTTGCTGACCAGGGACTGGCCGCCCTCGGCGTCGGTCACCTGCACGGTGATCTGGCGAGTGCCAAATCCCGGTTCGTCGGCCGTGTTGGCGAAGGTGATGGCCTTGATGGCGCTTTCGTACTCGGCAGCCGTGGCCGTACCGCTCAGGGTGACGACGATCTGCCCCTCGGTGGTGGCGTCCACATCCACGAACAGGCCGGAGACGCCGTCGGTGTCCAGCACGTCGCCGAGTCTGGCGTTGGTCAGGGTGATGACGGCCTTGCTCATCATGGCCGAGTCCGTGTCGCTGATGGCGATAGTGCCGGCGATGGACACCGGGGCCTCGCCCGCCATATAGATGGCTGCGAAGTCCGCGTTCTGCTCGGTGGCGTTCAGGTCCAGGGTGGGGGCATCGTTCACCGGCGTGATGTTCAGGGTCACGTTGGCGGTGGCGAAGCCTCCGTTGCCATCGCTGACAGTGTAGGTGAAGGTGGCCTGGCCGTTGTAGTCGGCCTCGGGCTCGAAGATCACCTGGGTTCCGTCAAGCCTGACCGTGCCGTGCGTGGCGTTGCCCACCTCGGTGATGGTCAGGGTATCGTTGTCTGGGTCAGAGTCGTTGGCCAACAGGACGCTGGCGTCCAGCGTGATGGTCTCGTCCTCCGGGAAGGTGCCGGAGACTTCGGCCATGGATTCGCCGCTGACGCTGCGCAACAGGAAGTCGGAGTTGTTGCCGGATCGGCCCGCGGCGTTGGCAAGGGGCATGACCGCCACAGTGGCGATTGGCAGACCGTAGCCCTGTTCGGTTACATCAAGGGTGACGGTGGCTAGCCCGTTGACCGTGCCCTGCACGTCCACATATCCGAGCAGTGCGCCATCCTCGTCAAAGGCGGCTACGCGGGCCATCTCGACGTGTCCGAGGTCGTAGGGACCTCCGTTGATGCCGTCAAAAAGGGCCGACAGCTCAAGGGTCACGCTCTGCATGGGTTTGTCAAAGGTCACCGCCAGAAGTTCGGTGCGGGTGTCGTGGCTGCCGTCGAGCAGATCCACCTCGCCGCCGTCGATGTTGCCCGGCGCGCTGACGCCCAGGCCGGAATAGGCGTAGCTCGTGCCGTCCACGCTGAAGCTCACGTTCTTGGTGCCCAGATTCGCGTCGCTCCAGGAGCCTGTATCCATTCCGTCACCGGTCAGGGCGCGCACGGCCACTCCCTGAGCCGCCCATTGTGTCTGGACTTGGGTTGTATTGACGCCCGAGTCCGGGGTCGTCAGATCGATGACCACGCCCTCGGTCACGGTGATCGTACCAAGCTCGTCGTCGCCCGCCACCGGGGCCTCGTTGACGTCGCCCACGTTGATGGTCAGCTGGCGGGTGGTGGCCAACTCACCGTCACTCACCGTGACCTCCACAGTGTAGGACGCGGTGGTCTCGTAGTCGAGGCTCGCGCCTTCCTTGAGGGTGATCACGCCAGTGGCCGGGTCGATGGTGAAGGGCGAGGTGCCCTCCGGGTCGGCCAGGGAATAGGTCAGGCCCATGGAGTCGATGTCCGCACCCACCACGCTGGCCACAAAAGTGCCGCCCGGCGAGTTTTCGTTCACCGTGACCGCGTCGCTCTCGGCCGGGTTCACCGCGTACATGCGCACGTTGTCGATGACGTTGCCGTAGCCGTCGGCGTTGTGCGAGGCCAGGGTCAGGGTGCCGCTGCCCGCTTCGGTCACGGTGATCAGGACGCGGCCCGTCTCCCAGGCGTCGTCGCCCGGGTTGAAGGAGGCCACGATCTCGCCGTTCCAGAGCAGGTCGATGGTCCCGCTGTCCGGTTCGCGCAGGTTGGCACCCCGGTCGAAGAGATCAAGCTCGATGAGGTACTGGCCCGGCTCAAGGTCGTTGATGGTCTGGGAGATGACCAGGGCCGCCTTGTTGCCGACGCCTGTGTCGATGACGTTGTCGCCGTCGCTCGCTGTTTCGATGCCGTGGCGCGTTCCGCTCATGACTTCCCAGCGGTCGCCAGCCACCTTGTCCCAGCCCACGGGGGCGGTGCCGTTGGCCCAGTCGCCGGCCGCGATGGTCCCGCCGCTCACCAGCTCCTCGAAGCTGCCGTTGACGATGAGGTTGGTGCCGGTGTCGGGCGCGGCCACGGCAAACCCGATGACCGGCGCGTCGTTGGTGGGCAGGACGGTCAGGCTCGCGGTTTGCGGCGTGGCGTTCACGCCGTCGCTCAAGTCGTAGCCGAAGGAGACCTCGCCGTTCCAGTCCTGGGCCGGAGTGAAGGTCCAGGAACCGTCCGGGTTGGCGGTCAGGGTGCCCTGGCCCTGGGTCAGGGTCAGGTTTTCCACCGAGAGCGCGCTGCCCTCGGGGTCGTAGGAGTCGCCGATGAGTTCGGCTGCGCTCATGGTGATGGCCCCAGCGCCGCCTTCGCCGTCCTCGTAAATCTCGCCGAAACTGACCGGCACCGCCACGGGTGCTTCGTCAACATCGGCCACGTTGATGGTCAGCTGCCGGGTGGTGGCAAGGTCGCCGTCGCTCACCGTGACGTTGATGGTGTAGCTCTGCTTGGCCTCGTAATCCAGGTTCGCGCCCGGGGCCAGGGTGATGACGCCGGTGGCCGGGTCGATCACGAAGGGGGCCGCCTCGCCGGGGAAGCCATCGCTGTCGCTGATGGCGTAGGTCAGGGTGTCGTTTACGTTGATGTCTGCGCCCAGGGCCGAGGCCACATAGGAGCCTGCGGCGCTGTTCTCGACCACCGTGACCGCGCCGCCCGGGGCCTCGGTCATGGCGTACATGCGCACGTTGTCCACCACGTTGCCGTATCCGTCTGCGTTGTGCGAGGCCAGCGTCAGTGTGCCGCTGCCTGCCTCGGCCACGGTGACGGTGACGCGGCCTGTTTCCCAGGCATCATCGCCCGGGTTGAAGGAGGCCACGATCTCGCCGTTCCAGAGCACGTCGATGGTGCCGCTGTCCGCCTCGCCCAGGTTGGAGCCCCGGTCGAAGAGATCAAGCTCGATGACATACTGGCCCGGCTCAAGGCCACCTATGGTCTGGGAGATGACCAAGGCTCTGCCGCCCACGCCAAAGTCGATGACATTGTCGCCGTCGGTCGCCCCCATGATCCCGTGGCGCTCGCCGCTCATGACCTCCCAGCGCGTGCCGTCCACCTTGTCCCAGCCCACGGGGGCGGTGCCGTTGGCCCAGTCGCCCGTGGCGATGGTTCCGCCGCCCACCAACTCCTCGAAGCTGCCGTTGACCACGTAGTCGCGGGTCTGGTCCGAGCCGCTGAAGCTCAACTCGGGCGCGTCGTTGACCCCTAGTATGGTAATGGTCAGGGTTGTTGTGTCGGTCAGGCTGCCGTCGGAAAGGGTGTAGCTGAACTCTTCGGTGAGGGTGTCGTCCTGACCAAGGCTCTTGATGGCGTCAAGGGAATTGTCCGGGCGGTAAGTGTAGCTGCCGTTGGCGTTGATGACGATGGTGCCGTAGCTGCCCTGGATGACGGTGCCCACACTGCCCGTCTCGCCGTTGACTTCGGTGACCGTGGTCCGGTCGCCGTCGATGTCGTAATCATTGGCGCGGACATTGCCGGTCACCCGGTTGCCGCCTTCGAGGATCACTGCCTCGTCGGCCACGGCCATGGGCGCGTCGTTGACGCCGTTGACGGTGACGGTGAGCGTGGTGGAGCGGGTGGAGCCGTTCTGGTCGGTGACGGTGTAGGTGAAGCGGTCCGTTGCCGACTGGTCAACGCCGAGCTTCTGCACGGCCTGGTTGTCGTTGTCCACGGTGTATGTGTAGGTGCCGTCGGCGTTGATGACCAGGATGCCGAAGCGTCCGGCCACCTCGGTGCCCACCTTGGCCGGATCGCCGCCCACGGCGGCCACGCTCAAGGTGTCGTTGACGTCGATGTCGTAGTCGTTGTCAAGGACGTTGCCGGACACGGCCGGGCCATCCTCGAATGCCTGGGCGGTGTCGGCCACGGCCACGGGCCGGTCGTTGGTGCCCTTG
>JBDRSO010000037.1:0-73744 GCA_043824835.1 Pseudomonadota bacterium
GCGCGGCAAGACCCTGGGCATTGTCGGCGCGGGCCGCATCGGCACGGCCATGGCCCTGATGTCCCGCGGGTTCGACATGCGGGTGCTCTACACCAGCTCGTCCGGCAGGCGCAACGCGGTCCTTGAGGACACCCTGAAGGCACGCCTCGTGCCCTTTGACACCCTGCTGGCCGAGGCGGACTTCATCTCCATCCACACCCCCCTCACGCCCGACACTCGCCACCTCTTCGACGCCACCGCCTTCGCCCGGATGAAGCCCACGGCCTGCATCGTGAACACGGCGCGCGGCCCGGTGATCAAGGAGGACGACCTCGTGACCGCCCTGAAGGATGGCGTGATCGCAGGCGCAGGCCTCGACGTGTTCGAGCGCGAACCAGCCATGGCCGATGGGCTGGCCGGGCTGGACAACGCCGTGGTCCTGCCCCACATCGGCTCGGCCACCATCGAATCGCGCACCGACATGGCCACCCTGGCCGCGCGCAACATGCTCGCCATGCTGGCCGGGCAGCGGCCCGAGACCTGCCTCAACCCACAACTCTTTGACCCAGCAGGCACCGACCGACCGGGCGGCGGGGCCGAATCATGACCACGGCCCACGCCGCGCGGCGCGAGCACCTGCTGACCATCGTCAACCGGGCCATCGAGGCCGTGGCCCCGGAAGAGGCCATGCGCAAGGCCATATCCCGCGAGGGCGACATCCTGACCGTGGCCGGGGAGCGATACGACCTGACCGACTTCGAGCGCATCCTGGTGCTCGGCGCGGGCAAGGCGAGCGCGTCCATGGCCAGGGCCCTGGAGAATATCCTGGGCGAGCGCGTACTTGAACGCTGGCTGCACGACGGCTTGGTGGTCACCAAGTACGGCCACGGGTGCGACCTCGCCCGCGTTCGCATAGCAGAGGCCGACCATCCCGTGCCCGATGAGGCGGGCCAGCGCGGGGCCGAGGCGCTCCTCGCCCTGGCGGCCACGGCCACTGAGCGCGA
The DNA here is from genome assembly GCA_043824835.1 of Pseudomonadota bacterium. Lineage (GTDB taxonomy): Bacteria > Desulfobacterota > Desulfovibrionia > Desulfovibrionales > Desulfovibrionaceae > Pseudodesulfovibrio. The sequence continues at coordinate 984 of JBDRSO010000037.1, forward strand.
CCTGGTCTTCTGCCTCGTCTCTGGCGGGGCCAGCGCCCTCATTCCCGCGCCCGTGCCGCCCGTGACCCTGGCCCACAAGCAGGCGACCACCAGTCGTCTGCTGGCCTGCGGGGCGACCATCGACGAGATCAACGCCATCCGCAAGCACCTCTCGGCCATCAAGGGCGGGCATCTGGCCAAGGTTCTGGAACCGGCCACGGTCCTGACCCTGATCATCTCCGATGTGGTGGGCGACCGGCTGGACGTCATCGGGTCCGGCCCCACCGCCCCTGACGACGCCACCTTTGCCGACTGCCTCGACATCCTTGGGCGCTACGGCCTGGGCGAGGCCGTGCCGCCCGAGGTGATCAGCCTGCTCCGGGCCGGGCGCGACGGCAACCTGCCCGAGACCCTGGGCAGCGACGATCCCTGCTTCGTCCGGGTGCGCAACCTGATCATCGCGGGCAACGCCCAGGCCCTGGCCGGGGCGGCCGAGGCGGCCCGCGAACGGGGCTACGCGCCGCTGGTGGTGGAGCCCGCCATGCAGGGCGAGGCGCGCCAAGTGGCATCAAACCTCATCTGCACGGCCATGGGCATCTGCGGCGGCGACGGCCCCAAGCCGCCGGTGTGCCTGCTGGCCGGGGGCGAGACCACAGTGACCATCCGGGGAACGGGCAAGGGCGGCCGCAACCAGGAGATGGCCCTGGCCGCGGCCATCCGACTCTATGAATCCGGCCCGGACAGCGGGCGCATCGCCATGGCCTGCGTGGGCACCGACGGCACTGACGGCCCCACCGACGCGGCGGGTGCCCTGGTCCTGCCCGACACCTTGGGCGACTGCGACGCCACGTGTCTGGCTGCGGCCCGCCGCCACCTGGACGACAACGACGCCTACACCTTCTTCACCGCTACCGGGACCATCCTCAAGACCGGCCCCACGCGCACCAACGTCATGGACATCGTCGTCATCCTCGTGGACCCGGCCTGACCCGAACTCGCGCCCAAACAAAGCATCAAGCCACAACAGACCGGCGCGCAGGGGGCTGCGCGCCGGTCTGTTGGGGATTCGGAAATTCCGCGCGTCAGCGGACCGGGAAGTCGAAGTAGGTGTCCGGGAAAGGCTCATCCTCAAGGGTGAAGTGCCACCACTCCTCGGCCAAGGGGCGGAAGCCGTGGCTGATCATGATCCCCTGGAGCAGGGCGCGGTTGGCGCGTACCTGGGCGGCCATGGCCGGGCTATCGGGCCAGGAGGGCGGGCCAAAGAAGTCAAAGGCGGTGCCCATGTCCAGCGGCTTGCCCGTGGCCGCGTCGATGATGGTCAAGTCCACCGTGGAGCCGCGCGAGTGGCCGGACTTGGCCGCGATGTACCCGTCGCGAAACAGATTGGCCTTGTCCACGTCCGGGTAAAACTCCGCCTTCATCCGCGTGTCGTCAAGATTTTCTGCCCAGCGCACGAAATGATCCACGGCCCGCTGGGGCCGATAGCCGTCAAAGACCTTGAGGCCCAGACCGAACCGGGCCAGTGTCTGCTGCACCCCGGCCAGGGCGCGGGCCGCCTGCACCGTCAGGATGACGCGCGGCGCCTCGTAGCCGTCAACAGGCACGCCCACGAAGTTGTGGCTGGTGAAGTAGCGCACGTCAAGGACCACGCCGGGGACCGCCTCGTCCGCGTGGCAGAACCCCTCGGGTAGCCCGGCCCAGGCGGGAGCGGCCAGTAGCACGACAAGGACCAGGACAAGAACAAGGGACGGCAGGCCAAAACGCGCTGTGCGAAGACGAAACATGGGCACGCTCCTGAATGTGAGATGTGATCGGATGAGTGGACCGGACAGGCGGTCCTCCACGTTTTTCCCGGATACCCGAAACCGGCCGCGCGGGCAATCCCGGCCTGGCCTTGACAAGCCTGTTACCCTGCAAATGCAAAAATGTAGGCAGCGCCATTTTTGTCTGCAAGAACATACAGTTTTGTCGTCGCGCGAGACTGCGACCCGGCCCGGCCCGGCGCGATGAAGCGCCAACATGCCTGAATGCATGAATCCTTTCCATTGGCATGGTTTATGAGTAGGGTAACCGGGGCGCAATCGCCCGATACAACGCCAAGGAACGGATGAACGACCATGGATATCCTGCATCGACTGCTTGAGGCCCGGTTCTTGGAGCCGCTCCTGCTGACGCTCAAGGTGGCCGGTCTGGCCACCGCGATGGCCGCCGTGCTGGGCATTGCGGCAGCCTATGTCCTGTCGAGGAGCAAATTCCCCGGCCGCGATCTGGTGGACGCCGTGTGTACGCTCCCGCTGGTCATGCCGCCCACGGTGCTGGGCTATTACCTGCTCGTGGTCATTGGCCGCAGGGGGGTTGTGGGCGGGTGGCTCAAGGAGACCTTTGACATCACCCTGGTCTTCACCTGGCAGGGTGCGGTCATTGCCGCGGCCGTGGCCGCCTTCCCGCTGGTGTTCAAGTCGGCCAGGGCCGCGCTGGAGGGTGTGGGCAAGCACTACGAGGACGCGGCCCGGACCATGGGCCAGAGCGAGCTGGCCGTGTTCCTGCGCGTTTCGCTCCCCCTGGCCATGCGCGGCGTGCTGGCCGGGACCATGCTCGCCTTTGCCCGGGCCATGGGCGAGTTCGGGGCCACCCTGATGGTGGCGGGCAACCTGCCGGGCCGTACCCAGACCCTGTCCCTGGCCGTGTATTCCGCCGTGCAGGCCGGGGACGACGATCTGGCCAACGCGCTGGTCCTGGTCATCAGCCTCGTCTGCATCGCCATCCTCATGGGCACCAGCCGCCTGCTGCGCCCCAGATTCTGACAACCCCAAGGGAGAAATCGTCATGCGCAGTCTTTCCAGAATCATCCTCGCCGTGGCCATCGCCATCAGCCTCGTCATGCCCGCCACACCGGCCAGGGCCAAGGACTTGATCGTCTCGGCCGCGGCCAGCCTGACCGACGCCTTCGGCGACATCAAGACCGCCTTTGAGGCCGAGCACCCCGGCGTGAACGTGATCATGAACTTCGCCGCATCCGGCGCGCTCTTCCGGCAGATGGCGCAGGGCGCGCCCGTGGATGTCTTCGCCTCGGCAGACCACAAGTGGATGGAAAGGGCCGTGGACGAGGGATTCCTGGACAAGGAAGCGGTCGCGGTCTTTGCCCGCAACGACCTCGTGCTGGCCGTGCCCGTCGACAACCCGGCCGCAGTCCGTGGGCTTGGAGACCTGACCGGAGACCGGGTCGGCACCATCGGGCTGGCCACTCCCGAGACATCCCCGGCCGGTCAATACACCCGCACCGCCCTGAGCCAGGCCGGGCTGTACGCTGCCCTTGCCCCGAAGCTCATCTTTGGCGAGACCGTCCGCCAGATACTTGATTACATCGCGCGGGGCGAGGTGGATTGCGGGTTCGTCTTCCACACCGACGCCATCAAGGCGGGCAAGGCGGTGGCGGTGGTGGCTGAAATTCCTCTTGGCACACCAATCACCTACCCCATCGCCGCCGTGAGCGAGAGTGCCGACCCGGCCATGGCCCGGGCCTTTGTGGATTTCGTCACCTCGGACGCCGGGGCGGCCATGCTCGAAGCCCACGGCTTTGCCAGACCGTAATCAGGAGGGGCTGGCCAATGCAGTTTGAAGTGGACATCGTCAAGCGCCTGCGGGGCGGCAGCGGCGAGTTCGTCCTGCGCTCCCGGTTCTCGGCCTCGGACAGCGCCCTGGCCCTGTTCGGGCCATCTGGGTCGGGCAAGACCCTGACCTTGCTGGCCCTGGCCGGATTGCTCACCCCTGACGCGGGGCGCATCGCCATCAACGGCGACGTGCTCTTCGACTCAGGGGCCGGGATCAACCTCCCGGCCCGGCGGCGCGGCGTGGGCTACGTGTTCCAGGACTACGCCCTGTTCCCGCACAGGACCGTGTGGCAGAACGTGGCCTTCGGCCTGACACCGCTCTTTGGCCGCATCAGCAAGGAGGACGCGGCCCGGGTGGACGAACTGCTCGACCTCTTCGGCCTGTCATCCCTGGCCGAGCAGCGCCCGGCCACCCTCTCGGGCGGTCAGAAACAGCGCACAGCCCTGGCCAGGGCCGTGGCCCCGAGACCGCGCGCCCTGCTCCTTGACGAACCCTTCAGCGCCCTGGACCAGCCGCTGAGGTTGCGCATGCGGCAGGAATTGTCTCGGATGCTGGACGCCGTGTCCATCCCCATGGTCCTGGTCACCCACGACGCCGACGAGGCCAAGGCATTTGCCCGGACCGTGGTGGTATACAACCACGGCACCGTGCACGGTATCCATCGCGCTGACGAGATGACGGGCCAGGGCTGTGATCTGGCAGGCATCCTGCGCCGCGAGGTAGCCGACGCCTACGCTGACGCCTGACGCCTGCCGGGATGAAGTATGGTGGGATGGTGGTTGAAAGGGGGAATCGGCCGCCAGCGAGGCGGCAGGGTCACACGGAGGGAAACGTGCTGCAGGAAAGGGCCAGGGCCAGACACGCGGCGCGGGCGCGCCCCGAAGTCCTGAGGCACTGCTTGACCATGGCCTCCTTGAGCACACCCTGAAGGCTGCGCAGCAGGTGGAGGCTGTTGACCCCGTGTTCGGTGGGCGGCTCGACCAGCGCGTGGGGGGCGAAGCGGATTCTGCGGCGCAGGAAGTCGAGCGCTTGCTCGCCAGGGGCCATGATCGCGTCGGTGCTGCCGACGATGAACTGCTCGCCCGGATAGTGGGCATCGCTGCTCACGGCCCAGCCCAGGCCCTCGCCCCGGTCGGCCAGAGGCAGATCCAGGGTCAGGTCGAGCTTGTGCTGGGTCTTGCCGAAGAACTGGCCCGCCCCACAGCCCGTGAGCTGGGAGTCGAAGGTCAGGGCCGAGCCGTTGTGAATCTCCACGTAGTCGGACATGGCCAGCAGCCTGAGATAGGCCCGGCGCGAGAGGATGTTGCCCGCCGAGGTGCGGCCCAGGTGGAAGGGATGGGGCACGATGGTCAGCGCGCCCGTTTCCGCGGCGATGCGGCCCACGTCGCGCACGGACCAGCCAAAGGTGCGGACCTCGCCAAGCCCCCGACGCAGCCCGGCCTCGTCGTCAAAGAGAAAGATGATGTCGATGCCCTCGGCCGACACGGCCTCCACGCCCGGAATAATCGTGGTACGCAGATCGTCCGTGGCCTCGGCCAGCCGCTGGTATGCTTCGAGGGGTTTCTTGTAGGAGTGTTCGGTGGACGCCAGAAAGTCCGGGCCGCACTGCCTCAGGTGCCGACGGATCTTCTGGAGCCGCAGGGCTTTGCTCCTGGTGGGCATCCGGTGGATGTTGGCATGAAAATGAAGATCGAATGTCAGCATGGACTCGATATTCCGGAGCTCCTCGCGGGTGATGGCGCGCCTGGCGGAAAGGAAGCTGAAAGGAAGCGGACAAGGGGAATGTAACCACTCCCCCCGCTTTGTCAAGCAAAGTTGGACCGGGCCGATGCCCGGCCGCGCGGAACAATGATTCTCATTGCCCGCAAATGAAATGTGCTGCATGGTGTGCAAACCATCGCTCCAAGTGCCCCACCGATTCCAGTGAACAAGGATGGCTCACCGTGAAACGGCAGTTCTTCTTACGCTTTCTGGCCTACTCGGCCGCCGCTGCCCTGCTCTGCGTCCTGCTTCACGCCCTGGTCATCCAGGGACACAGGACCGACCAGCGGCTCGCCCTCTCGTTGCGGCTGATCACCCTGCGCACAAGCATCGAGAAGGAGGTCATCGGCAATCTCCTGCGCATCCAGGGCATGGCCACCTTCATCGCCACCACGCCAGGCCTGGACAGCAACGCCTTCAACCTCTTTGCCAGCGAGACCCTGCGCGACACCGCGCTGCTCAAGAACATCTCGGCCGCGCCGGACTTCGTCATCCGCTTCGTCTACCCCATGGAGGGCAACCGTCAGGCCCTCGGGGCCGACTACCGGACCCTGCCGGGCCAATGGGAGCAGGCCCTGCGCGCCAAGGAGAGCGGCTCCCTGGTGGTGGCCGGGCCGGTCGCCCTGGTCCAGGGGGGCACCGGGCTGGTGGGCCGCGCGCCCGTGATCATTCGCGACATGGACCAGGAGCGCTTCTGGGGCCTTGTGTCGGCCATCATAGACATCGAGCGCCTGTACGAGGCCGTAGGCCTGCGCGACTACGGCGACCTCAAGCTGGCCATCCGGGGCGTGGACGGCAAGGGCGAGGAAGGAGCCGTGTTCTTCGGCGACGCCTCCCTCTTCGACCCGGCGCGCGAGGCCGTGCTCATGCCCGTGTCCTTCTCCTCGGGCTCGTGGCAGTTGGCCGCCCTGCCCGCGTCCGGCTGGTCCGGCATCCCGCGCTCCCTGCCGGTGATGTACGGGCTGGTGGCCCTGCTCTACGCGGGCGGGCTCGTCTTCTCATACCGGACCCTGCGCAAGGACCAGGATCTGCATCGCATCAGCCAGGGGCTGGCCGAGGCGCAATCAATGGCCCACCTGGGCAGCTGGGAAATGGACTTCGCCACCGGCTCGGTCCGGTGGTCGGACGAGACCTACCGCATCTTCGGCCTGGACAGGGAGCACTACACGCCCACCATGGACGCCATCTGGGAACTGGTCCACCCGGATGACCGGAGCCTGAGCGAGGAGAGCTTTGCCGCTGCCCAGGCCGGGGGAAAGCCGTACGCCCTGACCCACCGCATCGTCAGACATGACGGCAGCGTGGGCCATGTGATGGCCCGGGGGAATTTCACCAACGGGCGGGGCGGCGATCCAGCCCGCGCCGTGGGCACCCTGCTCGACATCACCCCCCTCAAGGAAACCGAGGCCGCCCTGCGCGCCCGGGAGCAAACCCTGCGCGCCATGAGCGACGCCTCCATCGACGCCATCATCATGGTGGACGCCGAGGACGCCGTGCTCTTCTGGAACAGCGCGGCCACCCGCCTCTTCGGCTACACCGAGCAGGAGGCCATGGGCCGCAATCTGCACGGCCTCGTCACCCTGCCCCAGGACGCGCGGGAAGCGAGACACGGGTATCCCCATTTCGCCCGAACCGGCTCCGGCCCGGCCGTGGGAACGATCAAGGAGTTCACCGCCGTGCGCAAGGACGGCACCACCTTCCCGGTGGAGCGGGCGGTATCCGCCTTTGCCCTGGACGGCCAGTGGCATGCCGTGGGCATCCTGCGCGACATCTCACGAAGGGTCGAAGCGCGCGAAAAGCTCGAATCCTACGCCCGACGCATCGCCCTGGCCTCCAAGGCCGGGGGCGTTGGCGTGTGGGAGTGGAACACCCTGACCGACGAACTGACCTGGGACGGGCGCATGATGGAATTGTACGCCATCAACCCCGACGAGTTCAGCGGACTTTACCAAGCCTGGACAAACCGGGTGCATCCCGAAGACCTGTCCGAGGCCAAGGCCACGCTGGGAGCCCTGCGCACCGAAGGCGGCGACTGGAATCGGGAGTTCCGCATCGTGCTGCCGGACGGCAGCCAGCGTTACATCCGGGGCTCGGCCAGGGCGCACAAGGATAAAACCGGCCGGGTGGACAGCATCATCGGCATCAATCAGGACATCACCGAGCAGCGGCTGGCCGAGCAGGAGCTGACGCGGCTGGCCACCCGCGACAGCCTGACTGGCCTCTTCAGCCGGGGCCACTTCATGGAGCTGGGCGAACGGGTCATCGACCACGCCAAACGCTACGACGAGCCCGTCTCGGTGATCATGTTCGACGCCGACAGATTCAAGGCGGTCAACGACACATACGGCCACGACGTGGGCGATGCTGTGCTGCGGGCCATGGCGGCCACTGCCGCCGAGACCCTGCGGCAGGTGGACGTGCTTGGCCGCATCGGGGGCGAGGAATTCGCGGCCGTGCTGCCCCAGGCCAGCGCGGAACAGGCGCTGCTCGTGGCCGAGCGGCTGCGCGCGGCCATCGCGGCCTGCCGGGTGGACATCGGCACCAGCGACCCGCTCTCGGTGACCGTGAGCATCGGCGTGAGCGTGGGCGATCCGGCCTCGGCCAGCCTCGAAGACATGCTCAAGGGAGCGGACACGGCCCTGTACGCGGCCAAGCAGAACGGACGCAACCGCGTCGAGCGGGCCTGACCCGCCACCATTTTCCGGGCTTGTCATCCAGCGCCGACAGGGCTATCCCTGTGGCTCCACTCTGACCGGAGCGCACATGGGACCCATCGAACTCTTCATCATCGCCGTGGCCCTGGCCATGGACGCCTTTGCCGTGGCTGTGGCCACCGGCGTGGCCCTCAAGACCGTCAGCGCGCGCCAGACCTTCCGCCTGGCCTGGCATTTCGGCCTGTTCCAGGCCCTGATGCCGATCCTGGGCTGGTCCCTGGGCCTCACGGTACGCGACCACATCGAGGCCTACGACCACTGGATCGCCTTTGGCCTGCTGACCTACATCGGGGTCAAGATGATCCGCGAGGCCTTTGATGACGACACGCAGGACCGGGGCGACCCCACCAGGGGATTCTCGCTGGTCATGCTCTCGGTGGCCACCAGCATCGACGCCCTGGCCGTGGGCCTGAGCCTGTCCATGCTCGGGGTGTCCGTGTGGTGGCCCGCCCTGGTCATCGGGCTGGTGGCCCTGGCCTTCACCGCCGTGGGCCTGCACCTGGGCAAGACCGTGGCCCGGGCCGAGCGCATCGGCACCTGCTCGGAACTGGCGGGCGGCGTCATCCTCATCGCCATCGGCCTGAACATCCTGCGCGAACACGGCGCGCTGGACTTTCTCTTCTCCTGACCCGGGGTCCGGCCTCAGCCCTCCACAGGTACCAGAACCCGCAGCCGCCCGGGCAGCCGCTTGGCCTTGGCGAAGTTGTCCAGGCGCATCAGCGCCGTCTCGGTAATCTCCGTGCCCTCGGCCATGATGTGGACCTTGTCCAGGCTCCAGAGCGGTTCGTCGAGGATCATGCCCTGACGCATATCCCCAAGCGCCACCTCGCGCCGGATGTAGCCATCGACCCCGGCCGTACCCAGTTCCAGCACATTGAGGACGCGGAGGTCGTAGACGCCGGTCCGGGCACGCAGGGAGTCGATGGCATCCTGCTTGTCCATGCCTTGCTCGGCCAGGAAGTCGTAATCGAGACACGCCTTGAGGATGCGCGCCTCCACGGGCAGCGAGGGCGTGTCGGCCAGGGAGCCGTTCTGGTGAAGGATGATCTCCGACACCCGCTCCATCCTGGGGATGTGGGCCAGCATTCTGGCCGCGATGGACGGATGGCCGTCGTATGCCGCCCGCTCCTCCGGGGTCAGGGGCTCGCCCCGAAAAACCTTGTCGAGCACGGTGTCGGTCAGGGTGACACTCCCAAGCTGGCAGAGCATGGCCGCCAGATCGAGGCTCAGGGTCTGGTTGAGGCCCAGCCGCTGCGCCACAAAGGCGGCCAGCCGCCGAACCCGCTCGCTGCGGCCGAAGGCCGCCGGATTGACCAGCCCGAGGATGTCAGTGAGCACCTTGATGCTGCCCCGCAGGGTGCCACGCAGCAACTCGCGCTCGGCCACCACCAGGGAATACTGGCGCATGGCCGCCTCAAGGGTGCGGATCATCTCGTCCATGGAGCAGGGCTTGGTCAGAAAACGAAAGACCGCGCCGTCGTTGACCGCCGCGATGGCCGCCTGGAGATCGGCGTGGCCGGTGAGCATCACCCGCACGGTGTCGGGCGCCACCTCCTGGACCTTGCGCAGGAAGCGGATGCCGTCCATGCCCGGCATCTTGAGATCCGAGACCACCACTGCATACGGGCCGAAAAGGCGAAAACGGTCCAGCCCTTCATCCGGGCCAAGGGCCGTGTCCACCTTGAACCGACGGCGCAGGGAAACCCGGTAGGTGTCGAGAATGTTCTGCTCGTCATCGACAAAGAGCACTTTCGGTTCTCCGCTCATTTCCCCTCCATGTATCGGCAGCAAGCCTCGTGCCAGACCGGATAGCGGTCAGTCTTGCCCACGCCCTCCAGCCAATCCAAGTCGATGATGGGAAAAACGTAATCACCACCGCCCTCGTCGATCTCGTGTTGCAGGGAGTCGGCCGCGTGGACCACGAACCCCATGCCGAATCCGTGGGCTGAGGCTTCCGGCGAGTGGTGCTCGTTGATGGCCTCCACCACTTCCTTCTTGAAACCCCAGAGCCCGGCGAGGTAGGCCCCCACCTCGGCGTGGCTCACGCCCAGCTCTCGCCGCTCGATGGACAGCACCGGCCCCTTGCCCTGGCGCGCCTGCTCGATCACGGGCCGGTATGCCCCGGGCATCTGGGTGACGAAGACGAGCTTGCCGATGTCGTGCAGGATGCCCGCAATGAAGCACCCCTCCACAAAGTCGTCGTCACACCCTTCAAGCCCGGCCACCACCTTGGCGCAGTAAGCGGTCTGGAGGCTGTGGTTCCATAGCTTGCCGATGGAGTAGCCGGGCACGCCCGAGGTGTCGGCCTCGGTGAGCAGATGTGCGCCGAGGACCAGCCCCTTGAGGGCTTCCACCCCTAGCAGGGCCACGGCGTGGGCCGGGGAGGTTATCTTCTCGTAAAAGCCGAAGAACGAAGAGTTGACCACCCGCATCAGGGTGGCGGAGATGCCTATGTCCTTTTCCACCAGCTTGGCGATGCGCCGCAAGTCGGGCTCGCTCCCCTTGAGTTCCCGCTCGATCCGGATGTAGAGATCGGGCATGGCGGGCAGCGACTGCAGGCCGGTGACGATGGCGCGCACCGCCTCGTTGTCGAGGATGTGCTTGAGGTCCGTGACTCGGCGGATGGTGGCCACCACGGTCTCGGAGCTGCACGGCTTGCTCAGGAACTGGTGGGCGTGCTTGACCGACTTGAGCACCGCCTGCATCTCCGAATAGCCCGAGAGGATCATGCGCACCGCGCCGGGCTGGCGGCGCTCCACCTCCTTGAGGAAGTCGGCCCCGTCCATGCCCGGCATGCGCATGTCGGCGATGACCACGTCGAACTGCTCGCGGTCGATGTATTCAAGCCCCTCCCTGGCGTTGAGGGCAAAGCGGCAGGTCCACTCCTTGCGCTTGCCGTAGAGCAGGGTCCTGAAGCCGTCGAGGATGTTCTGGTCGTCGTCCACGAAGAGTATGGTTCGATTCATAGGCTGTTCCTTGCTGGTTGGTCTGGGCTCAGTCCCTGGCTGGCAGGCGGATGATGAATGTCGTGCCCCTGCCCGGCTCGGATTCCACGTCGATGACTCCGGTGTGTCGCTCCACGATGATGTCGTGCACGATGGCGAGCCCCTGCCCTGTCCCCTTGCCCACCTCCTTGGTCGTGAAGAAGGGGTTGAATATCTTGTCGCGGATCTCGGGGCTGATGCCCGTGCCGGTGTCGGTGATGGAGATGACCACCTCGCCGTCGCCCCGGCGGGTGGCGATGGCGATGGTCCCCTTTTCCCCCGAGTTGCCCACCACGTCGCCGATGGCCTGGGCCGCGTTGACCAGGATGTTCAGGAACACCTGGTTGATGTCGCCGGGCAGGCACTGGACCATGGGCAGGGCGTCGAAGTCCGTAACCACGTCGGCCACGTACTTCCACTCGTTCTTGGCCACGATGATGGTGTTTTCCAGGGCGGCGTTGATGTCCACAGCCTTCTTCTCGCCGTCGCCGGGGTGGGCGAAGTTCTTCATGGCCCGGACGATAGTGGCCACGCGCTTGGTGCCGCCCAGGGCACGCTCGCACGCCTTGGGCACTTCTTCGAGGACGAAGTCGAGATCGGCGCCTTCCTTGAATGCGTCGATCCGCTCCACCAGATCGGTCCGAAACCCGGCCTCGCGGCAGGCCTCGGCCAGCTCGGCCTGGGCCGCCACCACCTCAGCCACCTCGGCGAAGGCCTCCTTGACGAAGAGGACACTGTCGCCCACGTACTGGATGGGAGTGTTGATCTCGTGGGCGATGCCCGAGGCAAGCTCACCCACGGATTCGAGCTTCTGGGCGATGTGCAGCCGCCGCTCCAGATTCTTGCGCTCGGTGATATCGAGGATGATGACCCCGATGTGGTCCTCGCCCCGCAGTTCCATGGGCACCAGATACCGGGCCACCGGGAAAGACTGCCCATCGGTGTGCCGGGCCACGCCCTCCACGTAGGTGTTGTTCCTGATGCTCCGGGGGCAGAGCAGATCCTCAAGCAGGTCCGCTGAATCGGCAAAGGACTCGACGCACGGCCTGTCCGCCAGTTGCCAGGGCGAGAGCCCGAACATGGCGTGGACCACACTGTTGGACTTGACCACATGCCCGGTGCGCGGATTGAGGATGAAGAAGGCCGCGCCGATGCCCTCAAGCAGGGCCGACACCAGTTGGCCGGACTCCCGGGCCTCGATCTCCGACTCGCGCCGTTCGCGGATCTCTATGGAGAGCTGCACGGTGCGCATCTTGAGGTCCGCCGTGCGTTTCTCCACCTCTTTCTCCAACTCGTCACGCATGGCCTGGAGCCTGGCGTTGGGCACGATATAGAGCTTGTTGCCGACAAGATGGATGACGAACATGAGCAGAAGCATCCCCACCCCGAGGGTGGCGACCATGCCTGCGGCCAGCGCGCGGGTCTGACTGTCCACCTCGTCAGCAGAAACCGATACCTCCAAGGAGACGCCCCGGTAGGCTGTGTCCTGCCTGAAGCGGTTCACTGGCTCCGGGACGTGGGTGGAGGCGATGACGGGCACGCCATTGAGCAGGATGGACACCTCCACCGAGCTGTTGCCCGTCAGCCACGCCTCGCCGGGGTCCACGGGCACGAAGGCACAGAGCAGGCCCGCCGGTTGTCCCGCGCGCAGTACCGGCATGGCAAGCCGCCACAGGCTCCCGCCGTCCCGGTCCATGATCAGCGACACAGTGCCCGAAGCGGCGGCCGCAAGCTCGTCAAAATTCCTTCCACGCGGCACCAAGGGGGCGGCCCAGCGGTCTGTCGCATGGACTGGAAAACCGTCTGCGTCCTGAAGCGTGAAGGCCGCGCCGCTGTCGAGCAGGAACAGGGAGTGCATCACCCCCTGGAGCCGATCGGCCTCGTCCGGCCGGTCCAGCCCCTCGGCCAGGGCCGGAAGCCGGGAGAACTCGCCCAGCAGGATCAGCCCGGCGGACTGGTGCGCCTCCAGCGCCTGCCTGCGAAAAGCCAGCTCGCTCCAGGCGCTCTCGTCCTGCATCCGCCGCGCCTCACCGCCGATGAAAAAGTAGATGACGTACAGCCCCAGCGCCAGCTGAAACAGGAAAAAACAGACCACGCCCCGGTTGAACAGCCTGGACAGGGAGATCCGCCCGCCTCTGTCTTTGCCCGCACCGGGCTGGTCATGGGTGTCTGCGTTCGTCATTGGTTCGCACCTGCCTGATGGGTTTTCCCGGCCACGCTCACTATCCCCGCTTCTCGGGCACCAGCACCCTGAAGGACTGGGGGATGCTGCCGCGCCGCTGAAACGCCCTGAGCTTGGCAATCATGCTTGAGGTCACCTCCATGCTCTTGCGGCAGAGCACCAGCCCTGTCGCGTCCGTCACCGGCTCATCCAGAATGATGCCGGGCCAAAACTCGTCGATGCTCATTGCGGCCAGGGAGTAGCGGGCTTCCTTGCCGAGACCTCCTTCCAGGTAATAGAGCAGCTCAGGATCGTACCGCTCGATGTGCTCCTCCAGGGCGGCAAAGGCCGCGCTGGGCTTGCCCGTGCGCATCAGGGCCGTGTCGTAGTCGAGCACCAGCTTGAGCATCCTGGACCCAAGGGGGATAGCCTCTCCCTTGACCGAATCAAGGGGAACGCCCGTGCCGTCATAGTTCTTTTCCTGGTAGGCGATGATCTGGGCGACCTTTTCCATGCGCGGGATCTTCTTGAGCATCTCGGCCCCGAGGGTGGGATGCATGGCAAAGAGCTGCAGTTCCTCGCCCTCCAGCGGCCGACCCGCCTGGAGCTTGGCCAGGGTTCTTTCCTGCAGCAGGATGCAGCCGAGCTGGGAGAGCATTCCGGCCATCTCGTAGAGCCAGCCGTTTTTGAGGTTCATCTGCTCCACCAGATAGCCCATGTGGCGCTTGATCCGCTGCGAACGGCCGAACGCCTCGGGATTGACCAGGGAGACGATCTCGGTGAGCAGTTCCACCGTGCCCTTGAGGGTCTGCTTGAGCAGCACTTTTTCGGCCACCACCAGCCGGTGCTGGCGCAGGGCCGCATTGATGGCCCGCTCCAGGTCGTCCGGCGGGCAGGGCTTGAGCAGGAAACGGTAGAGCTGGCCACGGTTGACCGCGTCCATGGCCAGGGTAAAGTCGCCGTGGCCGGTGAGCATGATGCGCACCGTGGTCGGAGCCAGAACCTGGATCTCGGCGAGCAGGTCCATGCCCGACTTGCCGGGCATCTTCTGGTCCGAGACCACCACGGCGTAGCGCCCCCCGGACTTGATCTTGTCCAGGGCCTCGTCCGCGCCCTCGGCCAGGTCGAGGTCGAACTTCTTCCGAAAGCTGGCCCGGAAGGTCTTGAGGATGTCTGGGTCGTCGTCAACAAACAGGACACGTTCGGACATGCGGACCTTCCTCGCACCGCGCCCGACTTCAAGGACGCGAATAATGTTTCTGACCGAAGAGACCATAGGACAATCTGTGTCTTTTGGGAATTATAAGCAAGCCGGATTGACCTTTTCCCACTCCAGCCCCACGGCAGCCCGTGTTTGACGTTGTCCCCGGCCGCATTTGCCTATATGGCTGGGCAGACCGGCGGCCGCCAAGGCAGGAAGGCCGCGCCCGGACGCGAGGTGAACGTCCCATGCGAAAGATGCTCGTCATAACCCGCGACGGCGGCCGGACCGGACAGGTCGGCCTCCCGCGCAGCCAGGACCGCGAGATGGCGTCCGCCCCGGAAGGGACACGGCCCGGCCGGGACCATCCCGGCGACATCGACACCCTGTTCGTGGACGCCGAGTCCCTGCTTGGCGACAACGAATCGGTGGGCGACGCCCTCAAGGCGCTGTGGGCGCACTATCCGGCGGCGGCCATCGTGGTCATGACCGACGAGGCCCACACCCCGGTGGCCCTCGACGCGGTCAGGGCCGGAGCCTTTGACTACCTGACCCACCCCGTGGGCCGCGAGGAACTGGGGCTGGTCATGGACAGGGTCCACCAGTCCGACGTCATGCAGTCGGAACTGGACTATCTGCGCGGTCAGTTCTGGAACGAAGAGGCATTGGAGTTCGTGGACACGCGCAGTCGGATTATGCGCGACGTGTTCGCCAAGGTCAGGCAGGTGGCCGCCACACGCACCACCGTGCTCCTCACCGGCGAAACCGGCACGGGCAAGAGCCTGATGGCCAAGCTCATCCACGCCCACAGCAACCGCAACGACAAGCCCTTCATCAGCGTCCACTGCGGGGCCATCCCCGACACCCTGGTGGAGAGCGAGCTTTTCGGCCACGAAAAGGGCGCCTTCACCGGCGCGGTGCGCCGCAAACTGGGCAAGTTCGAGCTGGCCCACGGCGGCACCCTCTTCCTGGACGAGATCGGCACCATCAGCCAGTCGGCCCAGGTCAAACTGCTCAACGCCATCCAGGAGCGAGTCATCCAGCGCGTGGGCGGCGAGGCCGACATCCCGGTGGACGTGCGCATCATCGCCGCCACCAACGAAGACATGGGCACCCTGTGCGATGACGGCCTGTTCCGGCGCGACCTCTTCTACCGGCTCAACGTCTTTCCCGTCTGCCTGCCGCCCCTGCGCGAGCGCAGCGAGGACATCCTCAAGCTCTCGGAATCCTTCATCAAGCAGCTCAACAACCTGCTCAACAAGGACATCCGGGGCATCCACCCCAAGGTGCTCGACGCCTTCAGGGAATACCCCTGGCCCGGCAACGTCCGGGAGCTTGAGAACGTCATCGAGCGCGCCTGCATCCTTGAAACCGGCCCCATCCTGCTCCCGTCGAGCTTCCCGCCCGACTTCTTCTCCCCGCCCGGGACCATCGTCACCGCGCCAATCAGGACCGGCCTGCCCCTGCGCAAGGCGAGGCAGATCACGGTGGATCAGTTCGAGAAGCAATACTTGAGCGCCGTGCTCGAAGAGTGCGGCGGCCGGATCACGGACGCGGCCAGACGGGCGGACATCACCACACGACAGCTCAACAAGCTCATGAACCGCCACGGCCTGACCAGACGGCAGTTTCGCTCATCGCGACACGTCCCGTGAGTTCCTCTTTTTTCAAAACAGGAACAATAATTTCTTGTTTCAATATAATTCATTGTAATCAATAACATTTTTCGCTCCATGCCAGCAACAATCTCGCCGCGCCACCCCCATGACGCCCTGACAGGGGCCACATCCGAGGAAAACAGGAACCCGCAGTTCCTGTGCGAACCGCTCCTTTGACTAGTTTATCGATTTATTTCATTTGGTTGCAACCGTGGCACAATGTCTGCTTAATGAAGCCGCCCGTCATCGACGCGGGAGGAGATCATGCAGCACCACGCCGACGCCACATCTGCCCGCAGGGAGACCATCAGCGGATTCATCGTACCCATGCAGTGGGACGACCAATTCCGCGTGACCGAGGTACTCATTGCCTGCGAGGCCGAGCGCGACGTGCAGGTGGCCAATCTGCACACCTTTCCGGCCCTTCTCTCGCTGACCCGCACCAGGGCGTCAGTCACCGGCACCGTGCGGCGCGTGGGCAACGTCGAGACCATCCATGTGGAGAGCTTCACCCTCGTGGAAGCCACGGAGTCCCGGTAGCCATGCCGCCCTGGACCGATACGGTGGCGCCTTCCGTCCCCCTCAACTGGGTGTTGAAAAAGTCATTATCTCAGGATGTTCTAAAAGGTTCGAGTGCACGGCGCGAAAAAAGATCACGGCCGAAGCGTACTCCCGGGACGCGAGGATTTGATTCGACCCGTCCTGGGGCTCACCCCTTCGGGGCGTCGGCAAAGCCGACGCCCAAATCCGCTGTCCTGCGGATTTGTGACCGTTTTGAAGCATCGCAGCAACCGGACATTTTTCAACAACCTGTCAACCCAAGCACCGCCAGGGCGGCATGAACACCATGGACAACGCCATCACCGATCACGACAGCAAGCAGCCGACCGAGTGCGAAGTGTACATATCCACCGGGGTGGCCCCGGAGGATGTGGAATCCCTGCTCGACATGACAGCCGCCTGCGCCATGTTCAACAACGACGAATTGAGCACCGCCGAGGGCATGGTCTGGGACTGCGCCTATCAGGGCGACAGCGACGCCTGCCGCTTCATCCAGGCCAGGATCAACACCCCAGACGGCCACACCCTGGCCGGATTTCTCTGCTACGGCTCTATCCCCCAATGGCCCGACAGCTTCGAGCTTATCGGCATCTCGGTGACACCCCGGCTCCAGCGCCAGGGCATCGGCTCGGCCATGCTCGCCGAAATGGAGCGTCAGGTGGCGGCCAGGGGGGGCATGCGCATCCTGATCGAAACCGAAAGCGGACGGACCTTCGAGGCCGCCCGCACGTTCTACGAGGCCACCGGCTACGACAGGGAGGACAGGTTCCTTCGACAATTCATTCCAAAGGAGGGCGGCGTGGTCTACCGCAAGGACTTCGAGTCCGATGCGCAAGAGCGCCAGGCCCAATAACGGACACAGGGAGAAACAGCGACGTGTCAGCAGACTTTTACGACGACACCATCTACGGGCAGATCCTGCCCGTGGAGCGGGAAGACGACGACGAGGCCGGGCTCATGATCCTGGTGGACGGCGAGGAGGAGTTCCTCGTGGAGCCGGACAAGAACGGCCTGAAACTCATGGACCACATGGACAAGTGGGTCACGGCCCAGGGCACCGTTGCCGAGGACGGCGACGAACTGCTCATCCGGGTGCGCGACTTCACCCTCGACGACGACTGGAACTTCGGGGACGACGACAACTGGTGACGCCGTCCCGCGTCAACCCGACCACAATTCGGCCCAGGCGAGCCGCCCGCGACCACCATCAAGCGAGTAAAACACCGTGATCCATCCAAACACCGAAGTCCGCTTCGTCAACGCGCAAATAGGCTATGGCGTGTTCGCCACGGCCGACATCCCCCGAGGGACCATCGTCTACGTCAAGGACCGCCTGGAGATCGAGCTGTCCGACAGGGACTTCAATGCCCTGGACGACTGCCACAGAGCCATCGCGGGCAAATACTCCTATATGGACGAAAACGGCGTGCGAATCCTCAGCTGGGACCACGCCAAGTACGTCAACCACCGGTGCGACTGCAACACCATGAGCACCGGCTACGGGTTCGAGATCGCCATCCGCAACATCTGGAAGGGCGAGGAGATCAGCGACGAGTACGGCCTCTTCAACATCGAGGAGGAAATCCCCCTGGCCTGCAACTGCCCCAATTGCCGAAAAGCGTTGCGCCCGGACGATATAGAGCGATATCATGGGCTGTGGGACATGCAGATCATCGCGGCCCTGGACAAGGCCACCGACGTGCACCAGCCCCTGATGGAATTCATGGACCATGACGCCCGGCGTCGGCTGCTCACCTATCTCTGCGGCGATGAGCCATACACCTCGGTGCTGACCCTCAAGCGCCGCCGCGGGGGCATCGACAGCCACGCATGCGCCGAAGCCGCGCTCCCCGAGGCCGTGGGCATGAGGGGATAGCGCCACGCGCCTTGCGGCGACCGTCCCGATGATCGGGGGGGACGGGCGCACACGATCACAGGAGGCAACGCCCTTGGGTCTGATTCGCCTGCTGCTCGCCATCGCGGTGCTCAACTCCCACTTCACGGTGTCCGGGCTGCCCATGGTCCGGGGCCACGAAGCGGTTCTCGCCTTCTTCGCCATCTCGGGCTTTTACATGGCCCTGATCCTCGACACGCGCTATGCCTCGGCCCGACGATTCTACCTCTCCCGATTCCTGGCCCTCTACCCGGCCTACGCCCTGGCCCTGGCCGTGTCCGTCGGCCTGCTCATGTCCTTTGACATCCACCCCATGACCTCCCGGGCCGAACTGTCCGCGCTCCTGTCAGACCCGGCGGCCTTTCTGGTCATGGCCTGGACATCCCTTGGCATCGTGGGGCAGGAGTTGCTCTTCTGTCTCTCGCCCGCCCCGGAGGGCGGGCTCCAGTTCATCCCTGCGGCGCGCGACTCCATCTGGCGCAGCGCCCCCCTCATCCAGAGCTGGTCCCTGTCCCTTGAGATCATGTTCTACGCCCTGGCCCCGCTCCTGGTCCGCCTGCGCTCGCGCACCCTGGTGGGGCTGGCCTGCGCCAGCCTGGCCCTGCGGCTGGCCGTGCCCCTGGCCGGGCCGGAAAACGTCCTGTTCTTCAAGCGGTTCTTTCCCATGGAACTGTGGATCTTTGCCGGAGGCATCCTGGCCTACCGGCTCCATAAGCGGCTGCCCGCCATGCCCGGCGCGGGGAGCATGGCCGATTACGCGGCCTTCGCCGCCCTGACTGCGGCCGTGCTGCTGGCCGGATGGACCCCTGAACCGGCCAAGCCCTTCCTCATGCCCGCGGCGGTCATGGCGACCATGCCCTTTGTCTTCCGCAGCTTCGGCCGGCTCCGGTTCGACCGGTTCATCGGCAAGCTGAGCTATCCCTTCTACCTCTTCCACTACAGCGTGGTCGCCGTGTTCGAGACGACGGCCGAGGCGCCCGAGGGATGGGACATCCTCCTGGTCTCCCTGTCCGCCGCCCTGGTGGTCCACGCCCTGTTCGAGCCGGGGCTGGAGACACTCAAGCGGCGGCTGCGCAACTGCGCCCATCCGGCGTTGACCGATCTCGCCCAGCCCGCACCGGGGTCTGCCGCGACGCCGTAACCGCCCCGACTGTGCCAAAGCACGGACCACGGGCGTCCTTGATCGACCGCCAGGAAAAAGGTATGCCCCCAATGGGGTTGCCCGGGAAGTCACCGGGCCGAACACGGCGCGAGCCCACAGCCATTCATCAACGCAGGAAATTTTCAGGACGGGGAGTTCACCATGTCCAACGCGGCCAGATCCAGACTCGGCAAGGGGCCGTCGTTTCGGGTTGAGTTTTCTTACACGCTATGGTGGAACACGCTGCTCATCACCGTGGGCACCCTGCTCGTGGCCGTGGGCATGAAGAGTCTGGCCGTGCCGCACGAGTTCATCCCCGGCGGCCTCTTCGGCCTGGCCAGCCTGATCTTCTACGTCACCGGCTCCTTGAACCCGGGCTGGATATACCTGCTGCTCAACGTCCCGCTCTTCGTCTTCGCCTGGGTCAAGGTCAGCCGCCGCTTCTTCTGGTACAGCGCGTACGCCACCGTGACCACGACACTGTTCTACGAGTTGGTGACCATCTCCATCCCCGTGGAGAACCAGATCTACGCCAGCGTGGCCTGCGGCGTCATCGTCGGGTTCGGGGCGGGCGTGGTCCTGCGCTCGCTGGGATCCAACGGCGGCCTGGACGTCATCGCGGTCTACCTCTTCCAGCGCTTCAACATCGGCATCGACAAGGTCTACCTCGTCTTCAACGCGGGCCTGTTCAGCCTAAGCCTTTTCCGTCTGCCGCTTGACCTGATCATCGCCTCCCTGATCCTGGTCTTCATCACCTCCGTGGTGGTGGACAACACGTTGTCCATGTTCAACCAGCGCAAGGTGGTCTTCATCATTTCCAACCACGCCGACGCCATCAGCCACGACATTCTCCACTCGCTGCGCCAGAGCGCCACCTTCCTGCGCGGCTTCGGCGCATACTCCCGCGAGGAAAAAAACGTGCTCATGACCGTGGTCAACAACGTCCAGCTCAAGAAGCTCGAAGAGATCACCTTCAGCCACGACGACAACGCCCTGTTCATTGTTGAGAACACCTTCTCGGTGCTGGGGTCGAGCTTTTCCCGCCGAAAGATATATTGACCAACGAAAAATGACCCTAAGCGCAAAAAAAGATCCCATGACAGCGCCACAAATACACATCGCGCCTCAAAAAAACGCTGCGATGGCTTTATTCACAAACTGAAGCAGCCAAAAATGGTCGAAAGCAATAAATTCGGCCAAAAATCTGCACTTCGCCCGCGCCCCGCCCTGCCCCCGAACCAATGCCTCCGTGGGGCGGTCGTGAAAAAATACCATGACTCCCCACGTTTTCTCTTGCCAGTCGCAGCCATTTCTTATCTAAATCAAAGATAGGACAAGTGCCTCTTTTCGCGTGGATCAACGGACAACCACGGCACACAACCTGACCGGCGGGCATCATGATAAGACTTTCCAGGGACATATGCGTCAACACCGAAACGGCGACGCGCAGGGAGTGGCTTGATACCAACGGTATCGGCGGCTATGCGTCGAGCACCATCATCAATTGCCACACGCGAAAGTACCACGGCCTGCTCGTGGCCGCGCTGGCCGAGCCGAGGGGGCGTTTCGTCCTGCTCTCCAAGGTCGAGACCTCGCTGGTCAGCGACGACAAGGAGTTCATGCTCGCCACCAACAAGTACCCCGGTGTCTACCACCCCACCGGGCACCAGTTCGTGGACTCCTTCGAGCAGGGGCTTTATCCGGCCATCACCTACCGCATCGGCGACGTGCTCATCAGGGAGAGCGTCATGGCCCTGCACGGCAAAAACACCGTGCTCCTGTGCTACGAGATGCTTGAGGGCAAGGTCAGCCCGGTCATGCGCATCCGCCCGCTGCTGGCCTATCGCGATGTTCACACCCTGACCCGGGAGAACATGTTCCTGCGGCCCAAGTGCTTTGTCGAGAAAAACGGCTGCGTCATCGAACCCTACGAGGGCATGCCCCCCCTGCACATGGGCACCAACCGCGTCTCGGAATTTTTCCCTGGCCCCAAATGGGCGCGCAACATCGAATACATCATCGAGCGCAACCGGGGCTTCGACTACCAGGAAGACCTCTTCTGCCCCGGCATGTTCGAGACGAAGCTGCAAAAGGGCAAGCCCGTCATCTTCGCGGCCTCGGTGGAGCCCCTTGGCAACCTGGAGAGCAAGCGCAAGGCCGAGACCGCCCGGCGCGAGGCGCTCTTTGCGGCGTCGAAGGACCGCACCAGGAACGTCCAATGGTTCAAGTATTTCGGGGATCAGTTCCTGATCCGCAACGCGTCCGGCTTTGCCTCGGTCATCGCGGGCTACCACTGGTTCGGCGAGTGGGGACGCGACACCATGATCGCCCTGCCCGGGCTGACCTTCCACGCCGGGCGCATGGAGTTCGGCCAGGAGGTGCTGGCCGCCTACGCGGGCCTTGAGCGCGACGGGCTGCTGCCCAACTACCTCGACCAGAAATCCGAGCACCTGGCCTACAACTCGGTGGACGCCTCCCTGTGGTTCTTCTGGGCCGTGCAGGAATACCTCAAGGCTGGTGGAAGCCGCGCCTTTGTCATGAAGCGCGTCTACCCGGCCCTGCGGAGCATCGTGGCCGCCCACCTTGACGGCCGGGTACCCCTGTGCGGCCTGGCCGACGACGGGCTGCTCTACGCGGGCAACGAAACCACCCAGCTCACCTGGATGGACGCCCAGGCCTATGGCAGGCCGGTCACCCCGCGCCACGGCGCACCGGTGGAGATCAACGCCCTGTGGTACAACGCGCTGCGCTTCTTCCTGGAGCTTGCCGCTTCTGGCGACGCCGCCTTGGCCGAGCGCGCCCGGGAGGCCGCCGCCCGGCTTGAAGCGAGTTTTGTCGACCGGTTCTGGAGTGAAGAGGAGCGCTGCCTGTGCGACGTGGTCAACGGGGAGCACCGGGACCACTCCGTCAGGCCCAACCAGATCTTTGCCGTGTCCCTGCCCTACAGCCTGCTCGATGTGGCCCACATGCGTGCCGTCATCAGCAAGGTCCAGGCGCACCTGCTGACCCCCTACGGCCTGCGCACGCTCTCGCCCAGGAACCCGGCCTACTCGCCCTTCTACCGGGGCGACGCCGACTCGCGCGACTCGGCCTATCACCAGGGCATGGTCTGGCCGTGGCTGGCCGGGCACTTTGGCGAGGCGCTGCTGCGCCAAGCCGAGGACAAGGCCGGGACCAAGGTCTTCCTGCGCACCTATTTCAAACCCATCCTGCGCGAGTTTCCCGACAATTTCGGCATCGCCTCGGTGCCCGAGATATACACGGGCAACCCGCCGCACCTGCCCAAAGGATGCATTGCCCAGGCCTGGAGCGTGGCCGAGGCCATCCGGCTGAACAAGCTGTTGAGGAGCTGATCATGCGCGTACTCATGTTCGGGTGGGAGTTCCCCCCGTATATATCCGGCGGTCTCGGCACCGCCTGCCTGGGCCTGACAAAGGGTCTGGCCGGGCTGGGCACGGACATCGTCTTTGTTCTGCCCAAGCTCGAATCCGGGGAATCCGGCGGCCACCTGACCCTGATGGGGGCCAACCGGGTCCGGGCCAGAATCGGCGTCTCCGAAATCCTCTCCCTGCGCGAGCGGGTCAAGGTGCTCGAAGTGCTCTCGCCTCTGCGCCCCTACCTGACCGAAAGGGAATACCGAAGCCTCATTGAGCGCGACGAGTTCATCACCGCCAAGGACATCCTGGGCGAGATCGAGAACGACTTCGCGGGCGGCTACGGCGACAACCTCATGGCCGAGATCGTGCGCTACAGTGTGGTGGCGGCGCATCTGGCCGCGTCTGAGCAGTTCGACGTCATCCACGCCCACGACTGGATGACCGCCCCGGCGGGCATCGAAGCCAGGCGCGTGTCTGGCAAACCACTGGTGGTTCACGCCCACGCCCTGGAATTCGACCGCAGCGGCGACCACGTCAACCAGCAGGTGTATGACATCGAGCGGGCCGGGTTCGAGGCCGCAGACCGGATCATCGCCGTGAGCCACTACACCCGCGACACCATCATCAATCGCTACTCCATCGACCCGGCCAAGATCACCGTGGTCCACAACGCCGTATCCAAGGAGCGGCGCTTCGGCCAGATGCGGCTCATAAAGCCCCTCAAGGAAAAGATCGTCCTGTTCCTCGGGCGCATCACCTTCCAGAAGGGGCCTGACTACTTCGTGGAGGCTGCGGCAAAGGTGCTTGAGAAAAACCCGGACGTGCGCTTTGTCATGGCCGGAACCGGCGACATGTTCCCGCGCATGGTGCAGCGCATGGCCGAGCTGCGCATGGCCCACCGCTTCCATTTCCTCGGCTTCGTGCGCGGAGCGGACGTGGAGCGCATCTACGCCATGAGCGATCTCTACGTCATGCCCAGCGTGTCCGAGCCCTTTGGCATCACCCCGCTTGAGGCCATGGTCTACAACGTGCCCGCCATCGTCTCCAAGCAGTCCGGCGTGGCCGAGATCCTCGACAACGCGGTCAAGGTGGATTTCTGGGACGTGGATCACCTCGCCACCGAGATACTCGACATCCTCGGCGACGAGGAGCGGGCCGCCGAGCTGGCTGTGCGGGGCACTGAGTCCCTCAAGAAGATCAAGTGGGAAATCGCAGCCGAGCATGTCCTCAACGTCTATCAGGAACTCGCCGGAGGTGCGCGATGATCTCCGTCTGCCTCTACTTCCAGGTGCATCAGCCCATGCGGCTCAATCAGGGATACTCCTTCTTCGACATAGGCGTGGGCCACGACTACCGCGACGAGAGTGCCAACCGCGAAATCCTGCGCAAGGTGGCCGACAAGTGCTACCTGCCGGCCAACCGGCTGATGCTCGATCTGATCAACGAGTTCAAGGGAAAGTTCAGGATCTCCTACGCCATCACCGGCGTGGCCATGGAGCAGTTCCAGGAGTTCTGCCCCGAGGTGCTCGAATCCTTCCGCGAGCTGGCCGACACCGGCTGCGTGGAATTCATCGGCGAGACCCACTACCACTCCCTGTCGTTCCTCTTCTCAAAGGACGAGTTCCGGCGGCAGGTGAAGATGCACGGCAAGGTGCTCAAGGAGTTCTTCGGGATCAAGCCCGTGACCTTCCGCAACACCGAGCTGATCTACAGCAACGACCTGGCCCTGGAGGTCGAGAAGATGGGCTATCGGACCATCCTGGCCGAGGGCGCGGACCACGTGCTGGGCTGGCGCTCGCCAAACTACGTCTACCAGCCCGCCGGGTGCTGCAAGCTCAAGGCGCTGCTCAAGAACTATCGCCTCTCGGACGACGTGGCCTTCCGCTTCTCGGACCGGGGCTGGAGCGAGTGGCCGGTCAACGCGGAGAAGTTCGCGGGCTGGGTCCACGCCGCCAGCGGCAACGGCGAGGTGGTCAACCTGTTCATGGACTACGAGACCATCGGCGAGCACCAGTGGAGGGACACCGGCATCTTCGAGTTCTTCCGCGCCCTGCCCGGGGCCATTCTCGAACACCCCGACTTCGTCTTCGAGACACCGGGCGAGGCGGCCGCCCGGCTCGACCCCATGGCCCAGCTCGACGTGCCCCACTTCACCTCCTGGGCCGACCTGGAGCGCGATGTCACGGCCTGGCTCGGCAACCCCATGCAGGATCAGGCAGCCGTGCTGGCCTACGCCCTGGAGGACCGGGTGCTGGCCACGGGCGACGACGACCTCATCGCCACCTGGCGCGAGCTGCTCACCAGCGACCATTTCTATTACATGTGCACCAAATGGTTCTCGGACGGCGACGTGCACAAGTACTTCAACCCGTATGAAACCCCGCATCAGGCGTTCATCACCTACATGAACGTACTCAACGACCTGACATTGACCGTGGACCGCAAACTCGGCAACAAGTGACCGCAGGAGTGTACCCAATGGAATCCAGTTGGCTCTTTGAAGTATCGTGGGAAGTGTGCAACAAGGTGGGCGGCATCCACACCGTCATCAGCAGCAAGGCCGCCGAGGCAGTGGCCGCCTTTGACGACCGCTATGTGGCCATCGGCCCGCTGCTCGACAAAAACCCCGGGTTCGAACCCTGCGACCCACCCGAGGCGTTCCTGCCCGCCCTTGAGCGTCTGGAAAAGCAGAACATCCCCACCCGGGTCGGCCGCTGGGACATCCCGGGCAATCCGTGGGTCCTGCTCGTCAATTTCCAGGGAGCCTTCCCGAACCACGACAAGCTGCTCTTCCAGCTGTGGACCGACTTTGGCGTGGACTCAATGACCGGCGCCTGGGACTACATCGAGCCGGTCACCTTCAGCACCGCCTCGGCCATGGTCATCAAGGAGATCAGCGACGAACTGGGCGACGAGGCCGACATCTACGCCCACTTCCACGAATGGATGTCCGGGGCTGGCGTACTGTACCTCAAGAAGCAGGCCCCGAGCGTGGCCACCCTGCTGACCACCCACGCCACCATGCTCGGCCGGGCCATGTCCGGCTCCGGGGTGGACATCTACGAGCGGCTGGAGGAGATCGAGCCGTCTCAGGAGGCCAAGGCCATTGGCGTGCTGGCCAAGCACTCCATGGAATCGGTCAGCGCCCGCGAGGCCGACTGCTTCACCACCGTGTCCGACATCACCCGGCGCGAGGCGTCCAACCTGCTGGGGACCAACCCGGCCGTGACCACCTACAACGGCTTCAACCTCGAAGGCTTCGCCAAGCCCGCAGCCGTGGAAAAAGCGCGGCGCGGCGCCCGCGCCCAGCTGGTGGACCTCGCCTCCCGCTTCCTTGAGCGCGACCTCAAGCCGGACAAGACCCTGCTGGTGGCCACCAGCGGCCGCTACGAATTTCACAACAAGGGCATCGACCTGCTCATCGAGAGTCTGGCCCAGTTGGACGAGGAACTGGCCCTGACCGACTCGGACACGACCGTGGTCGCCTTCCTGCTGGTCACCTGCGGCTACGCCGGATTCAGCGAGGAGGCACGCAAGCGGCTCAAGGACGAGCACTACAGCATCGAGAAATACGGCGGCATCGCCACCCACCACCTGGGCGACTCGGACCGCGACTCCATCGTGGTCAAATGCCGCGAGGCCGGCCTTGGCAACGCGCCGGAAAACCGATGCTGCGTCATCTTCATCCCGGTCTACCTCGACGGCAACGACGGCATCCTCAACCTCGAATACTACGACGCCCTGGCGGGCATGGACCTGACCGTGTTCCCCTCCTTCTACGAGCCATGGGGCTACACGCCCATGGAAAGCGCGGCCTTTTGCGTGCCCACCATCACGGCCGACCGGGCCGGATTCGGCCAGTGGGTCATGGAGCGCCACCCGGGCGGCCATCCCGGGGTCATGGTCCTCAACCGACTCAAGGACGACTACTCCACTGCGGTGGGCAAGCTGACCAAGCTCCTGGCCGACTTCACCCGATGGTCGTCCGAGGAGCGGGCGTTTCGTCGCGGCGAGGCCCGGCGCATCGCCGAGGAGGTCACCTGGAAGAATTTCTACCCGCACTATCTCGAAGCCTACAAGATGGCGGGCGACATACGCACAGAGCGGGTGGCCGGGGTGCAGCGCATGGCCGTGGCCCCGGGCAAGCTCTTCAGCTTCACCGGCGTCAACACCACCCAGCCACGGCTCAAGTCCTTCTCGGTGATCACCGACCTGCCGCCGAGCCTGGCCCGGCTGCGCGACTTGGCCGCCAACCTCTGGTGGGTCTGGCACCGCGACGCCCAGGAGCTTTTCGAGGCCATCGACAGCCAGCGGTGGGTCCAGTGCGCCAGCAACCCGGTCCAGTTCCTGGACACCATCGACCCCGAGCGCATCGCCAGCATCGCCGACGACGCGGCGTTCATGGCCCGCTTCAACGAGGTGCTCGGCCGCTTCGACGCCTACATGGCCGAAAGCGGCAAGACGGACCACGGCGGCATCACCTGGGACAACCCCATCTCCTACTTCTCCATGGAGTTTGGGCTGCATGAGTCCATCCCCATCTATTCCGGCGGCCTGGGGCTGCTGGCTGGCGACCACATCAAGGCGGCCAGCGACCTCAATCTGCCCTTCATCGGCGTCTCGCTGCTCTACAAGAACGGCTACTTCCACCAGCGAATCAACGGCAACGGTGATCAGGTGGCAGAGTACCACGAGAACAACTTCGCCTCCATGCCCGTCAACCCGCTGCAACGCGGCGACTCGGACCGAATCATGGTCACCGTGGACCTGCCGGGCCGCACGGTCTACGCCCAGGTCTGGGAAGTGCGCGTGGGCCGGGCCAAGCTCTATCTGCTCGACACCGACGTGCCCGAGAACTCGCGCGCCGACCGCGACATCGCGGCCAAGCTCTACGAGCCCTCGTCCAAGGGGCGCATCGAGCAAGAGATCGTGCTCGGCGTGGGCGGGGTGCGCATGTTCCAGACACTGGACATCGTCCCGGCCATCTACCATCTCAACGAGGGGCACTCGGCCTTCCTGCTCTTCGAGCGCGTGCGCCAGCTCATGCGCCTTGACGGCGTGGACTTCTCCACGGCCAAGGAGATCGTGCGCGGCTCCACGGTCTTCACCATGCACACCCCGGTGCCTGCGGGCAACGAGCGGTTCGAGCGTTCGCTGGTGGAGAACTATTTCCGGGGCTATGCCTCCGAAATGGACGTGCCCTGGGACACCCTGTGGAACCTTGGCCACATGTACGCCGAGGAGGCCGACCACCTGAACATGACCGTGCTCGCCCTGCAGTTCTCCTATCTGCGAAACGGCGTCAGCAAGCTCCACGGCGAGGTCTCGCGGCGCATGTGGATGGACCTGTGGCGCGGTTTCCTGCTCGACGAGGTGCCGGTGGGACACATCACCAACGGCATACACATCACCACCTGGCTCGACGAGCGGGTGCGCCGCGACATGGAAGAGAGCTGCAACATCTCCGTGCACAAGGCGCTCATGGACGACATCGACTGGAACGTCATCGACGCCATCGACGACCGCCGCCTGTGGGACACCCATGTCGCCCTCAAGCACCGGCTCTACGAGGAGATCCGGCGTTCCATCTCCAGCCAGTGGGCACGCGAGGGCGAGCCGCCAAACCGGCTGCACAGCTTCCTTGAAACCCTGGACCCGAGCCACCTGACCCTGTGCTTCGCCCGGCGTTTCACGGCCTACAAGCGGCCCACGCTGCTTTTCCACAACCTGAACAAGATCAAGCAGATGTTCAGCGACCCCAACCGCCCGGTGAACATCATCTTCGCGGGCAAGGCGCACCCGGCCGACACCATCGGCGCGAGCTTCATCAACCTCATCTGCCGTCTGGCCAAGCAGGACGACTTCCTTGGCCGGGTCATCTTCCTTGAAAGCTACGACATCCGGCTGGCCCGGCTGCTGGTTTCAGGCTCCGATGTGTGGCTGAACACCCCCACCCGGCTGATGGAGGCCAGCGGCACCAGCGGCATGAAGGCCGCCCTCAACGGTGTGCCCAACTGCAGCATCCTCGACGGCTGGTGGGACGAGGCCTACAACACGACCAACGGCTGGGCCGTGGGCCAGGGGCTGGTCTACGAGACCCAGGTCAACCAGGACATCGTGGACGCGGACAACCTCTACGCCGTGCTCGAAACCGAGGTGGTGCCCGAGTTCTACGACCGGGGCGACGACGGCGTGCCCCACGCCTGGATCAGACGGATGAAGGAGTCCATGAAGACCGCGCTCGAACAGTACGGAACCCACCGCATGGTCCGCGACTACATCCGGGACATGTACCTGCCCGCCCTGGCCCTGGCCGGGCGGCGTGACAAGAACGACTTCACCCTGGCCAGGGACTTGGGTGCGTGGCACCGGCGCATCCCCGGCCGCTTCTCCACGGTCAACATCAAGGAGATCCGGGTGGAGGGCATCCACGGCGATGTCTTCATGCTCGGCAACACCCTGCGCATCACCGCCAAGGTGGACAAGGGCCAACTGTTGCAGGAAGAAATGCTGGTGGAGCTGGTAGTGGCCAGCCCGACCGAGGACGCGGTCATCGACTGCGTCCCGCTCAAGCTCAAGCACATAGAGGGCAACATCCTGGACTTCCGGGTGGAATACACCCCGACCTCGTCGGGCACCTGCCGCTACGGGGTGCGCGTCATCCCGATCCACCCCGGGCTCGGCACCAAGTACGAGACCCGTCTGGTCCGATGGAGTTGACCGTCGAGCCAAAGCCCCCCCCTGGCCCGAATGATCGAGGCCCGGTCGCGCCCCCCTTCCGGGGAGCGCCTCCGGGCCTTTTCGCGCCCTGTCGCAATTCCCCTTGCCAGTTGATCTTTCGAGGATTACAGCGATCACGAGGAGCAGCCATGCGCAAGTACATGATCGCCACCCCGGACACCGCAGCCCACGACACCCTTGAGGCCATCCTCGCCCCCGACGGCGAGGGAGAGACCTTCCAGGACATGGCCGCCCTGCGCTCGGCCCTGGCCACCCGCCCGGTGGACGTGCTCTTCGTGGACTACGGCCTGCTGACCGAGGGCGGTCCCACGCACCGCGACGGCATCAGCGCTGTCTGGCAGGGCCACCAGGACGTGGAGATCGTCATCCTCGTCCAGCAGGACGAAATCCGCCGCGCCGTGGACGCGGTCAAGGAGGGCGCGTCCGACTACTTGACCTACCCGGTCAACTCGGCCGAGGTGCAGATGGTCCTTGAGCGGCTGGACAAAACCCTCATCCTGACCAGCGAGCTGGACTACCTCAGGGACCAGTTCTGGAACGAGGAGGCCCTGCGCGTGGTCAGGACCAATAGCCCGGCCATGCGAGAGGCATTCGCCAAGGTCCGGCAGATGGCCGGGACCAGGACCACGGTGCTGCTCACCGGCGAGACCGGCACAGGCAAGAGCCTCATCGCCAAGCTCATCCACTCCCACAGCGTGCGGCGCGACGCTCCCTTTGTCAGCGTCCACTGCGGGGCCATCCCGGACACCCTCATCGAGAGCGAGCTCTTCGGCCACGAGAAAGGTGCCTTCACCGGCGCGGCCAAGCGCAAGATTGGCAAGTTCGGCCTGGCTGAGGGCGGCACCCTGTTCCTCGACGAGGTGGGCACCATCTCACCCGCCATGCAGGTCAAGCTCTTGAGCGTGCTCCAGGACAAAACCATCCAGCGCGTGGGCAGCGACCGGGACATCCCGGTGGACGTGCGCATCATCGCGGCCACCAACGATTCCCTGCGCGACATGTGCGACAAGGGCTTCTTCCGCAAGGATCTCTACTACCGGCTCAACGTCTTTCCCATCGAGATCCCGCCGCTTCGCGAGCGCAAGAGCGACATCTTCTCCTTTGCCGAGGTGTTCATCAGCCACTTCAACAGCCAACTGGGCAAAAACATCAAAGGGCTGCACCCCAAGGCCCTGGACGCCTTCCAGCGCTATTCCTGGCCCGGCAACGTGCGCGAGCTGGAGAACATCATCGAGCGGGCCTGCATCCTGGAGCAGGGCGAACTGATCACCCCGGCCAGCATCCCCCAGGATCTCTTCGGCCACTGCCCGGAAATCGCCGGGGGCCGCACAGACATCTCCATACCCCTGGGCCGGGCGCGGCAGAACGTGGTGGACGCCTTCGAGCGCGCCTACCTCGCCGAGCTGCTCGAAGCCACTCGCGGCAAAATCAAGGAAGCCGCCCACTGGGCAGGCATCACCCCACGCCAGCTCCACAAACTCATGGCCCGCCATGGGTTGCAGCGACGGAACTTCCGCACCCCGGCAAAAAAAGGGAACTGACGCTTCACTGCGTCCGGTTTCGGAACCGGCGATTCCCTTTTTCAATTTAGCCAAACAATTTCCGCGTGATGCGATGCGCTCTCCGGGGTTGACGATCGCCACGCCCCCCCCAGCCCAGCCTGACCTCGAAAAAGGGAACTCTCGGTTCCCTTATTCTCCCCAGCCAAAACTCTATATTAACATCTTATTCCAGCATGTTACACGATTGGCCCCAAATATGCTTTATGGTGCCGACCGTGATTTTCATCCAAGGAGCATGCATGGGACACAGGACACGCACATCCGTGCCAGGATTCGAGACCGCCGTGGGCGTTCTCATCCCGCACGGGTGGGACGACAATTTCAGCGTCACGAGCGTTTCCCTGGCATGCGACGGCGAGCGGGAAATCGTTATCGGCAATCTGGACAACCACCCGGGCCTGCTCGTGCTGCTTCGCAGACGGGTCAGCCTCACCGGGGCCGTGACCCGCGACGAGCGCGGGGAGTGCATGACCGTGGAGTCGTACAAACCCGTCGGCGAAGACGACGGCAACGACCCTGAAACCAGAGGAATGATGCATGAAAAGGTTCTGTAGCGTCCTTGCAACCCTGCTCCTCGCCCTGGCTATGGCCGCGGGCTCGAGCGCGGCGCAGGGCGACGCGGAGATGATGGAGATTGAGGCGGACATCACGGTGGAAGGCATCGTTGCCGTCATGGACGATGGTGTGTTCCTCGACGACGGGGTCAGGCTCTTCCTGCTCATCGACATGGAGGACGTCCGCCTGGAGGGCATGCTGGTGGAGGTGTTCGGCCAGTATCTGCTGGTGGACGAAATGCCCGCCATCAAGGTCCAGGAGCTGACCGTCCTCGGCGAGGGGACGGCCACACCCGGCAAGCGCTTCCCGGACGCGACAAACAACAGCAACGGCTGACCAAGCAATACCATTTCACAAGAGAGGACATGACAATGATCGAAATTGAAACCTGCACCGAACAGGAGCCTCCCCTTCCCAAGGCCGTCCCGTCCGCTGAAGACGCGTCTGCCGGGAACGATGAGCGCGAAGCCGAGGTTCCCTGCCCCCGCGGCCTTTATCCCTCCCTGCGGGCCTTTCGCGAGCACGTCTTTCCGGGCGTGAGCGAGGCGAGGTGGAACGACTGGCGCTGGCAGCTCGCCAACCGTGTGCTGGACGTGGACACCGTCGAAAAGGTACTCGGCTATTCCCGGGCCGGGTCCATGCCCCTTGGCAAGGGGCTGCCCATGGCCGTGACCCCCTACTATCTCGGCGTGGCCGCCGTGGCCGGTTCCGCGTCCCTGCGCCGCTGCATCGAGCCGACCATCCACGAATTCGTCATGGACGCCAGCGAGGCCGAAGACCCGCTGGGCGAGGAAAGCCACACCACCGTGCCCGGCATCGTGCACCGCTACCCGGACCGCGTCCTCTTCCTGGCCACCGACTACTGCTCCACCTACTGCCGCTACTGCACCCGCTCGCGGTTGGTGGGCAAAAGCGGCCGCAGGCACGACGCGCGCAAGTGGAAGCGCGGCATCGACTACATCCGGGCCAACCCGGCCATCCGCGATGTGCTCCTCTCTGGCGGCGACCCGCTGACCCTGCCCGACGACCGGCTCGACTGGCTGCTGACCGAGCTGCGTTCCATCCCCCATATGGAGATCATCCGCATCGGGTCCAAGGTGCCTGCCGTGCTGCCCCAGCGCATCACGCCCGAGTTGACGGCCATGCTCCGCAAGCACCACCCGCTGTTCATCAGCCTGCATTTCGCCCACCCGGACGAGTTGACAGCAGAGACCGTGCGCGCCTGCACCATGCTGGCCGACGCGGGCATCCCCCTTGGCAGCCAGACCGTGCTGCTCAAGGGCGTTAACGACGAGGTGGAGACCATGAAGCGGCTCATGCAGGGGCTGCTCAAGGCCCGGGTGCGCCCCTACTACCTGTACCAGTGCGACCCCATTCCGGGCTCGGCCCACTTCAGGACGCGCGTGGAGAAAGGCCTGGAGATCATCCAGGGGCTGCGCGGCCACACCTCGGGCTACGCCGTGCCCAGCTACGTCATCGACGCGCCCGGCGGCGGCGGCAAGATCCCCCTGCTGCCCGAATACTACGTGGGCCGCGACGAGCGCGGCGTGCTGCTGCGCAACTACGAGGGCAAGCTCTACACCTATCCCGACCCCGAGCCTTCGGCCGTCATGGCGGCCGCCGCGCTCACGGAGAACGCGCAATGATCATCGGCATGACCTATGACCTCAAGGACGACTACCTCAAGCAGGGGCTGTCGTGCGAGCAGGCCGCCGAATTCGATTCCGAGGTGACCATCGCGGGCATCCAGGGAGTGCTTGAGAACCTCGGCCACACCGTGGACCGCATCGGCAACATCTCGGCCCTGGTCTCGCGGCTGGCCGCCGGGCACCGCTGGGACATGGTCTTCAACATCGCCGAGGGACTGCACGGCCTGGGGCGCGAGGCCCAGGTTCCGGCCCTGCTCGACGCATGGTCCATCCCCTATACCTTTTCCGGCCCCGAACTGATGGCCCTGACCCTGCACAAGGGCAGGACCAATGCGGTGGTCCGCTCCCTGGGCGTGCCCACCGCCGACTACACGGTCATCACCCGGCTTGCGGACCTGGACGCGGTGTCCATGCCCTTCCCGCTGTTCGCCAAGCCCGTGGCCGAGGGCACCAGCAAGGGCATCAGCGACCGCTCCGTGGTCCGCGATGCAGCCGCGCTGCGCGAGGTCTGCGCCGACCTGCTGACCACCTTTCGCCAGCCCGTGCTGGTGGAGACCTATCTGCCCGGCCGCGAGTTCACCGTGGGCCTCATCGGCAGCGGCGACCAGAGCCGCGTGGCCGGGGTCATCGAGGTCAGGGCCGTGGGCCAGGGCGACGCCTCTGCCTATACTTACGAGAACAAACAGGACTGGACCCGGCGCGTGGCCTACGAGCTGGTGGACGACGAGGCGGCCATGGGCGCGGCCCGTCTCGCGCTGGACGCCTGGCGCGCCCTGGACTGTCTTGACGCGGGCCGCATTGACGTGCGCCTGGGCGCGGACGGCGCACCCCGCTTCATCGAGGTCAATCCCCTGCCGGGCCTCAACCCGGAGAGTTCGGACCTGCCCATCCTGTGGCGCCTTGGCGGCCGTTCATTCGACGCCCTGATCCGTGAGATCCTCCACTCCGCCCTCGGCCGCATGGCTGTTGGCACCACTTGCAAAGCGACGGCCATGATGGCCGGTACGGCAGCCGAGGTCGCAGCATGAAACGCACCGCAGCCGTGGTCAGAAACAGAGTCCCGCGCGGCGCGGCCGGTGACGTTGCCGACGTCATCGCCCAGAGCCGGTTCGTCAGCCGCATGCTGCGCGAACTGGGCTGGAGCGTGGTCGAGGTAGAGCTTGGCTCTGACCTGGGCGAGGCCGTGAACACCCTCCAGGGCATCCGCCCGGCCGTGGTCTTCAATCTGGTGGAGAGCATCATGGACTCCGACGAACTGGCCAACCTGACGCCGGTCATCTTCCGCAAGCTCGGCCTGCCCTTCACCGGGGCGGACAGCTCGGTGCTCTTCCTGACCAACGACAAGCTGGCCGCCAAGCGGCACATGCTCTCCGTGGGCCTGCCCACCCCGGCCGGGGTGGACGAGACCGGCCTGAAACGGGGTCGATTCCCCGGCCCGGGCCGCTACATCGTCAAGAGCCGCTGCGAGCACGCCTCCATCGGCCTGGACGACACCTCGGTCATGGACATCGCGAGCGCGGACCAATTGCTGGCAGCCATGACCGCCCGCCACCACCGCCTGGGCGGGGTCTGCATGGCCGAGCGGTTCATCGACGGCCGCGAGTTCAGCGTGTCCCTTCTCGAAACCCCGGATCACACTGCCGAAATCCTCGGCTCGGCCGAGATCGTGTTCCGCGCCGACATGCCGGTCAAGATCGTGGGCTACGACGCCAAGTGGCAGGAAGGGTCCGATGCGGATCTGGCCACGGTGCGCGGCTTCGGCTTTCGCCGGGCCGAGCCTGGTCTGGCCTCCCGGCTGGAGCGCACCGCACGCGACTGCTGGGACGAGATGGGCTTAAGCGGTTACGCCCGCGTGGACTTTCGGGCCGACGCCAAGGGCGACCTGTTCATCATCGACGTCAACGCCAACCCCTGTCTGGCGGAAAACGCCGGATTCATGGCCACTGCCCGAGAGGCGGGGCGCAAACCCTCTGACGTCATCGCAGCCATCGTGGACGGCGCGCTGCGGCGGCAAACGGGCGAAAAGAAGGCGGCCTGACGTGAGCAACACGCACATCCTGACCCTGGACATCGCATACGGCGACCAACTGGCCGTGGAGGACGTACGCACCCTGTGCGCCCTGGCCGCCGAAACCCGCTTTTTTTCCGAGCAGGAAGTGCTCATCGTGGAGGAGCTGGCCTGGGCCGCCATCACCGAGGGCGAGGAGAGCGGCTACCACTTTTTGCTGGCCCGGCCCGAGGCCGACGCGCTGGCCGCGCCCGTGGGTTTTGCCTGCTTTGGCCCGGTGCCGTGTACCCATGGCAGCTGGGATCTTTACTGGATCGTGGTCGATCACGCCATGCAAGGACGCGGCCTGGGCAAGCGCATCCTGCGCGAATCCGAGCGGCGGATGCTGGCCCTGGGCGGCCGCAAGGTGTTCGTCGAGACCTCTTCGCGCGAGCTGTACCGCCCCACCCAGGGATTCTACGAATCGTCCGGCTACGGGATGGAATCGCGCCTCATCGACTACTACGACCGTGGCGAGGACTGTCTGGTCTACACCAGAACCCTCGACTGACTGGACACCGGCATCCGCAAGGGACACCGATGGCCCGACCAGTCTGACCGCCGCCAGCGGACCGCGCAAAGCAAGGACTGACACATGTTCAAGATCCGCCCGGTGTACGACACCCGGCTGCCCGTGGATCAGGCGGCCGTGTCCAGGGTGCAGGCCATCCTGCGCGAGCGCTTCCCCCTGCTCGACCCGTCCGAGATAGAGCAGTTGCCCGAGCTGCTGACCAATCCCTTTCTCAAGCATTACCGCTCCATCCTCTTCGTGGCCGAGAACGGTCGCGCAGAGGTGCGCGGCTTTGCCCTGCTGTGCCACTTTCCCGATCTCGACTTCTGCTACCTCGACTTCATCTCGGTCAGCCTGCGCCACGGAGGCGGCGGCATCGGCTCGGCCCTCTACGAAAGGGTCCGCGAAGAGGCCCTGGCCCTGGGCGACACGGCCCTGTTCTTCGAGTGCCTGCCCGACGATCCGGCGCTGTGTTCCGGGCCGGACATCCTCAAGGAAAATAAGGCCCGCCTCGCCTTTTACGAACGCTACGGGGCCAGACCCATCACCGGCACGGCCTACGAAACCCCGCTGAGCCCTGGCGGGGAATGCCCGCCCTATCTGGTGGTCGATCCGCTGGGCAGGAAGATCAAGCTCTCCCGCGCCCGAATCCGGGCCATCGTCCGGGCCATCCTCACCCGCAAGTATCGCGACGTCTGCCCCGCCGAGTACACGAACATGGTGGTGGCCTCGTTCACCACCGGCCTTCTCGCCCTGCGCCCACCGCGCTACGGGGCGCGAAACGACACCGCGCCCGACATGGCCGCACCCGGCCCGGTCATGAGCCGCGACCGGCGCATCGTCCTGGCGGTCAACGACCGGCACGACATCCACCATGTGCGCGAGCGCGGCTATGTGGAGGCCCCGGTGCGCATCGCCAAAATCCGCAAAGAGCTGGACAAAAGCGGCCTTTTCGACGAACTGGCCGTGCATCACTTCCCCGAGTCGGTCATCACCGCCGTGCACGACAAGGGATATGTGGACTACTTCCGCCGGGTCTGCGCCAGCCTGCCCGAGAACAAGTCAGTGTATCCCTATGTCTTCCCCATCCGCAATGCCACCCGGCCGCCGCGCGAGCTACCCGTGCGCGCGGGCTACTACTGCATGGACACCTTCACCCCGCTCAACGCCAACGCCTGGAAGGCGGCCAAACGGGCCGTGGACTGCGGGCTCACCGCGGCCCAGGCCATGACCACCGGGCGCAGGCTCGCCTACGCCCTGGTGCGCCCGCCCGGCCACCATGCCGAGCGCCGGGCCTTTGGCGGGTTCTGCTACTTCAACACTGCTGCTGTGGCAGCCCACTGGCTCTCCCGGCTGGGCAGCGTGGCCGTGCTCGACATCGACTACCACCACGGCAACGGCACCCAGAACATCTTCTACAAGCGCGACGATGTGCTGACCCTGTCCATCCACGGCCACCCCCGGTTCGCCTACCCTTACTTCAGCGGATTCGCCGAGGAGACGGGCAAGGATCAAGGGCTGGGCTACAACCGCAACTTTCCGCTGCTGGAGCGGGTGGACGGCGAGAAACACCGCAACACCCTGATCCGCGCCCTGGCTCTGGTGCGTGACTTTGCGCCCACCTTCCTGGTCATCTCGCTGGGCCTGGACACGGCCAAGGGCGACCCCACCGGCACCTGGAGCTTGAGCGCGCGCGATTTCGCGGCCTCGGGCCAGCTCATCGGCCGCCTCGGCCTGCGCACCCTGGTCATCCAGGAGGGCGGCTATCTCATCCGCTCCCTGGGCGTCAACGCCCGCAGCTTCTTCCAGGGCCTCCACCAGGGCGCGACCAGGGCGGCCCGACGCTAGACATCCGGCGCTGCCCTCCATGCGCCGCAAGGAGAGGCAGGGGAATCGGCGGATGCGAAACCCCGACCATGAGCCGACCACAACTTATGACGGGGCGTACAGAGACAGGCCCACCGCGCTTGCGGTCCAGCCTTCGGCCGTGCGGTGGAGCACATTGACGCAGCAATAGTCCTGCGGGATGGAAAAGAGATCGGCCAGGGCAAGGCCGGTG
This sequence comes from Pseudomonadota bacterium, assembly GCA_043824835.1. Classification (GTDB taxonomy): domain Bacteria; phylum Desulfobacterota; class Desulfovibrionia; order Desulfovibrionales; family Desulfovibrionaceae; genus Pseudodesulfovibrio. The sequence goes on from JBDRSO010000037.1 coordinate 39,151, forward strand.
ACGTGACAGAGCAGCGCCCGGTTGAAGCCGCCATGGGCAACGGCCAGGACCGTGCCGGTCTGCGGCCCCAGAGAGTCCAGAAAGCGGACGGCGCGCGCCTGCACGTCTGCAAAGCTCTCGCCTCCTGCCGGACGGTATCCGGCCAGGTCCGCGCCGCGACGCTCGTACTCGCCGGGGTGGCGCTGGCACACCTCGTCCACGGTCAGCCCCTCCCACTGCCCGAGCGCGATCTCGCGCAGCAGGGGCATGGGCGAGGCCACAAGGGGCCTGTCGCAACGCGGTCCCCCGCCACGGGCGGATTCGTCGACAGAGCCCTCGTCAATCGAGCAACCGCCAGCCGCGCCAGGGGCCTGGGTGCAGTGGGCCAGCACACGCCGGGCCGTCTCGCGCGCCCGGACAAGGTCGCTGCACAAGGCGGCGTCAAGGGGCAGGGCCAGCGCCCGGCCGACTGCGTCTGCCTGCCGCTCGCCTTCGTCGTCCAGGGCCACATCGCGCTGGCCCAGAAAACGGCGCGGCGTCACCTGGACCACCTGACCATGGCGCATGAGGATGAGCCGCAGGGTTTCGCCCCGGGGCGTGTCAGTAGGAAAATGGATACTTGCGCCCGTCTTTTTCGTAGCTCTTGCTCTTGTCGAAATTGAAGGACTCAAGCTCCAGCTTAGGTCGGCTCGACTTCCTGCGGAAGAGGAACAGGACAAGGGCCAGCCCGACCACGGCCAGGGCCAACCCGACGTATATGTAAATCTCCATGGGAATTCTCCTTTGCTCCGGCATCCGCCGTCTAGGCCAGCGGGGCTGTCCGGTCAGGCGGCAACGGGCGAAACAGCATCATTTTAGATGCTCGCCCATCGGGCGTCAACACGATCTGGACCTAACAGCGGTTTATGCCGGGGGGCTACTCGCGCTCGGCCTCCACCGTCATACCCGGCTTGAGCATGTACGGCTTGCCGAATATCTCCACGGGCAGCACCCGGTCACCCTTGTGAAAGGCGGTCATGTTCACCCGGTCGTGGGTGATGTTCAGGTCGAACCACACCTTGCGCCAGATAAAGCTCAGGTGCACCTCGCCCCAGTGGGCAGGCAGGTCCGGGTCCACCTTCATGGGCGTGGCCGAGAGATTGAGCCCGGCGAAGTCCTGCTTGACCACCTCCAGAGTCCCGGCCATGACGCCGGAGTGGATGCCCTCGATGGTGGTGCCGCCCTGGGTGTCCTCGATGTCGCTGTGCATGGCCTCCATGAACCAATTCCAGGAGACCTTGCTCGGATGGATGTAGCGGGAAATGACCGCGTGGACCACCTTGGACAGGGTCGAACCATGACTGGTTCGCTGCTCGTAGTAGTCGTAGTTGTCGCGCAGCAGCTTGACGGGATCGTCCACGCGGTGGCCGAGCTGGTTCAGGATACGCGCCACCTCGTCGGGTTCGAGCACATACCAAGTCATGAGCGTGTCCGCCTGCTTGGCCACCTTGTAGTTGTCGGGCGAGTCGTTCTCGGCCTTGAGGATGCGGTCCATGCGATGGATGGAGTAGAACCGCTTGCGGTATCCCTCCCAGTCCAGTTCCGGGAGGTCCATGTAGCCGTCGAACTGGCTGATGATGCCGTCCTTGGTCATGATCACGTTGAGCTTGGTGGTCATGTCGCGCCACTTGTCCAGATCGCCATCGGTCAGGCCGATGCGTTCGGCCACGTCCTCTCGCACCCTGGCGGGCAGCTCGTCGAGGATTTCCAGGGACTTCTCCAGCAGCCAGACCACCATGATGTTGGTGTAGGCATTGTCTTTCACGCCGGGCGTCTTGCTGCCCGGCAGCTTCTCGTGGAACTCGTCCGGCCCCATGATGCCCTCGATATGGTACCGGCCGGTGCCCTCGTCGAAGCGGGCGATGGAGCCCCAGAAACGGGCGATATCGAGCATCAGCTCGGCCCCGAAGGCCCTGAGGAACGTCTTGTCGTCGGTCCACGAGACATAGCGCCAGGCGTTGACGAAGACGGCGATGGACACATGCCGCTGGCGGCGCGACAGGTCCGGGTCCCATTGCTTTGACTCGGGATTGTAGTGCACCTCCTGGGTCTCCTCGGTGCCGTCGTCTGCGGTCTGCCACGGGTACATGGCCCCGACGCAGCCGTTTTCGCGGGCGTAGGCCCTGGCCGCGTCGAGCCGGTTGTAGCGGTACATGAGCAGCGACTTTGAGATTTCCGGGAAGTTGGAGTCATAGAAGGGCTGGATGTACATCTCGTCCCAGAAGATGTGGCCCCGGTAGGCCTCGCCGTGCAGTCCGCGGGCGGGCATGCCCGCATCACGGTTGATGTTGTGGGGGCTGGCCGTGACCAACAGGTGGTAGATGTGCAGGCGCAGCACCCGCTGCACGAAGCGGTCGCCGGTGACCCGAATGTCCGCCTTCTGCCACAGGGCCTTCCAGCTTCTCAGGTGAGGACCATGCACCCCGGCAAAGGTGCGCGCCCCGCGCAGGCCGTCAAGGCACATTTCCTTGAGATCACCCGGTTTCTGGTCGAGCGAGGTGCGCACGTACACGAACTTTTCCAGCGTGTACCGGGTGTTTTCCGTGGCCGAGAAGCATATCTCCTCGGACACCTTGGCCTCGTCCTGGACCACCTCGCGCTGCACGCGAAGGGGCTTGCCATCCTCAAGCACCGCGCACTTGGCGGCCATGACGATCTGGTAGCGCGACTGCGTGGTCTCCACATGCAGGAAGATGCCGTCGCCTGCCGCGCCGCCGCCCACCCGGCGCAGGTGGCGGGTGTTGAGGGAGGCGTAGCGGGCCACGCCATTGTTCTCCACATTGCCGTCGATGGTCGAGCGCAGGGTGATTCGCGAGGAATAATTGAGCGGCGTCAGGTCGAAGCTCAGGGCGCAGAGATGACAATCCGCCATGGACGCCAGCCGACGCGAGGCGACGCGCGTGATCCGGCCCACCTGATCCTTGACCACCATGTCGCGCGAGAGCACGCCAGAGCGCATGTTCAGCCTGTGGGAATAGCTGAGAATCTCCATGGAGAGCGGGCTGACGAACTCGCCCTGGCCGATGCGGAACTCCACGGGCAGCCAGTTGGGGCAGTTGACCATGTCGTTGTTCCACACGTCGCGCCCCTGGACCTGGCTGACGGTCTTGTTGAACACGCCCGAGATGTAGGTGCCGGGATAGAAGTAGTAGGAGGCGCACTCGCATTCGTAGGCACCACGCGTGCCGAGGTAGCCGTTGCCCACGGCGGTCAGGGTCTCGCGCAGTTTCTCGTCGCCGGGATCGAAGCCGTTGTAGGTCAGGAACCACTCGTCACTGGCCATGCCTGTCTCGAACCAGTCGAAGAGGTCGTCCACCGTGATCTCGCCGAGATCCGAGACGACCTTGTCCGCGCCGAAACGCAGCAGCAATTCGCCCGGTGTGTTGCGGGCCACGCCCAGGGTCATGCCGAAGTTGCCCGCGCGCCCGGCCTGGACGCCGGAGATGGCGTCTTCCACCACCACACACTCGCCCGGGTTGCACTGAAGCGCCTCGGCTGCGGCGATGAAGATGTCCGGGTCGGGCTTGCCCTTGAGACCGCGCTCGGCCGAAACCACACCGTCGATGTGCGCCTCGAAAACATCGTCGAGCCCTGCCAACTTGAGCACGAGCATGCAGTTGCGGCTGGAGGTGGCCACGGCCACGCGCACTCCGCGCGCCTTGAGTTCGTCGATGAGGTGCACCGAGGAGGCGAAGACCTCAGGGCCTTCATCGCGCAGAATCTTTTGGTAAAGCTCGTTCTTGCGATTGCCCACGGCGCAGATGGTGTCCAGGCCGGGCGGATCTTCGGGGGTGCCTGCGGGCAGCCGGACGCTGCGCGACTTGAGGAAACTCAGCACGCCCTCAAAGCGCGGCTTGCCGTCCACGTAGTTCTGGTAGTCCCGGGTTCTGTCAAAGGGCTCGAAGGGGATGCTCTTCTCCTCCGAGTGCATCTTGAGAAATTCGTTGAACGCGGTTTCCCATGCCTGGGCATGGACGCTCGCCGTCCGGGTGATCACGCCGTCGAGGTCGAACACGACGCCTTTGAGGGGAATTGCAGCCACTATGTCTCCTTGTCTTTAGTTGTCCCGGTCACGGAGACAGGGAACCCATGATCGCCACCAGCATATCCGGCTCGGGGACGATCACCGCGTTGGCCGTCACGCCCCTGACCCGTCTGGCCAGGGCTTCGTCGCGGGTCACGTAGATGGCCCGGGTGTCGGCGGCCATGGACATGGCAGCTTCAAGCATGGGCACATCGCTTGAGGTGTCTCCGCAGACGAGGTGCGGGCCGTGGACCATCTCCAGGTCCAGTTCAGAGCTGAGGTATTTCACCCCGTCGCCCTTGTCGAAATCCTTGACCGAGTCGCCCTCGGTCTCAATGGTCAGGATGATCTCCACATCCAGCCCCGTGTCCTCGACGCGCAGCATGTCGTGCCTGGGGTCCAGCTCTTCCACCAGCGAGTTGAGCACGCCGAAAAAGGCCAGGGATTCGTCCTCGGGCACGGACCGGCCAATGTCCTGGCGGGCCACGGTGGACTGGCCAAACTTGAATTGCAGGCCCGAGCCGATGAGGGAGAACTTCTCATACTGCGGCCGGGCCACCAGGGCGGCCAGCCGCTCGTTGAGGTCGGCCATGAGCCGCTGTTTTTCCGGCGGGATGGGCAGGCGACGGACCCGCCCCTCCAGATCGAGGCACTCGCGCCCCTTGGACGCGGCGTAGTAGATGCGCCCCTCGGGGTTGACGCTGATCTCGATGAGCCCGGCCAGGGGGGCCGAGGTCAGGATCATCGGCCGCTGCACCCGGCTCATGGCGAAGCGCGACAGGAAAACCGCATTGTACACCGACTGGATGGAAGTCAGGTAGCGGGCGCAGTAGTTGTTGATGGTGCCGTCGCGGTCGGTGATCATGCAGTTGAGGTCCAGCCCCTCCAGCAGATCGCGCCCGGCAGCCACGTGCTCGTTGAAGCCGGGGTGCAGATCGGCCAGGAAGTCGAGGAAGAGATCCTCCCCCTGTTCGAGGAAGAAGATGTCCTTGCGCGTCTCGTTGATCTCGTAGTCCATGTCGAGTCCGATGTCGCGCGTGCCGTTCAGGGAGAGCACGGAGCGGCCATCGGCCATGGGCACCTCCTCCAAGGCGTGCAGGGCGCTGCGCAGCGAGAGCACCACATGGTCCGGCACCTCGTCGCCGCGCAGGATGGCGGCCACGGCCAGGGCGCGCACCTCGCGGGTGGCGGCCATGAGGGCGTAGAAGTCCTTGAGGGTGACCAGGCTGGTGGCATCAATTGCGGGCATCATGTCTCCTCAGTAGCTCACTTGCACGGTGTAGGTAACGGCCAAGGGCGGGCCGTCGCCAGTGGCAGGCACCATCAGGTCAAATTGGAGGCTCCCGGCGTCCGGGGTGGTGTGGTCCTGGCTCGCGGCCGTGACCTTCCACTGGCCCGGGTAGACGTCCGTCAGCTTCAGCGCCCGGGGCTCGGCCTTGCCGTTTCGCACCTCGATGCGCCAGCTCATTTCCGCGGAGTTCTTGCCCAGCCGGGTGAAGCCGGTCTGGGTCCGGGTCACGGCCACGTCAAAGGAGGCACCGAGCGCCAGCTCCACCTCGCCGCCCTGGCCCACGTGGCCGAGCTGCGCCTCGCCCGCCAGCAGCAGCCGGTTGTCAGAGGCGGGCATGAAGACACGGGCCATCCCGGCAGGCATGGCCCGGCCCAGGCCATTGGCGTCGGTATTGTCAAATCGCAGAGCCAGGGCCACTGGCTGGGACAGCGGGCCGGACACCTGACCGACACCGCCGTGATAGCGGCTCGAAAGCTCCTGGCGCACCGCCACCTTGGGCGCGGAGAAAAGGCTCAACTGGACCATGCCTGAGCCGGGCAGGTCCACAGGGCGCTCCACGGTGTAGACATGGTATTCGGAGAAGGACTCCTCGGCGGGCTGGCCGGCCATGACCATGTCCTCGTTCATGGCCCTGGCGACCATCAGTCCCTTGCCCATGGCCCGCTCCGGCGCGGCCTGTCGCACATCACCCGCCACCAGCTTCAAGGCGGCCTCGGCGTGGGCATGACCCGAGCGGTTGTCCACCGTGGCCCAGACATCGAGGGCCGCCTCCTTGCCCGCGCTGTCCACGATGACGGTATAGTCTGCCCGCCAGTTGATGCCGCCCATGAGATAGCTCAGGCGCACGTCGCGCCGCCCCTCGTTGCCGTTCTCGGTGATCAGGGTCAGCGTGGGCACGGGAGTCAGGTCGGCGGGCAGTTCGGGCAGCAGCAGAGCCTCGTAGGCCCCCACATAGACCTCGTCGCCGACCATGAACACGGGTGCACCATCGTTGGCGATGAGGGTGGCCTTGCGCAGAGTGCGCGCGTTGGCGTCGGCCGGGTCAGGCAGGATGACGGTCAGCTCGCGGCCCACATAGCGGTCGAGCAGGGCCTGCACCGTGACCGGCTGGGCCGCGTACTCAAGCCCGACCACGCGCATGCCCGGGGCCGATGCGCGCACCGAGGTGGGCTCCAGCGTGGCGGGCACGTCCTTGAACACCACCCGCGCCGCCCCCTTGGGCAGGGTCACGGAACGCGACTCCTCCACCAGGGCGCGCCCGGAATTGTAGACGGCCAGGGAAGCGCCAGTGGTCCCGGCGGCCCGGCCCTGGCCCGGCAGCAGCAGAAGCAGGGCGGCAATGAGGATCAACAACCTTTCGGGTTTCAACATGGTCAGGTCTTCTCCGTCGTTTCATGACAGGTTTTGTGCGGGAAAACAGTTCGCCAACTAAATCCAAAGTACATTGCCGCGACGATTTTTGCAAAAAGATTACACTTCTTTTTCCGCGCACTGCGGGTGTGTTCATCTAACGCACTGTATTTCTGTCGCTTTCATCAACTCATGCTGATTCCCGTTCTGTTCCCAAACCATGTCCGGGAAGGGGGATCACTCGCCAAGCAGCAGGTTTTCTGGTAGTTGGCTGTCCATCATGAAAATTCTTATTGTCGATGAGTGCTCGGCCTCGGTGGCCTACATGCGCGACGTCCTCTCCGGGGCGGGTTACGCCGAGATCATCGCCGTGTCGCACTTCGACCAAGCCATGGCCGTACTCGCCGCCACCGTCGAGTCTGACGAGCCGGTGGATCTGGTGATCATGGGCGTGGACCTCCCGGGGCATGGCGGCATCGGGGCCATCCTGACCCTCAAGTCGCACCACGCCTTGGAAGACATCCCGGTCATCGCGGTGACGCAGCGCAGCGACGAGGCCACGCTTGACCACGCCTTTTCGGCCGGAGCGTCGGACTACATCGTCAAGCCCCTCAGCGCCATCGAGCTGCGGGCGCGGGTGCGCTCGGCCCTGCAACTGCGCCGGGAGATGGTCAAGCGCATGCAGCGCGAGCGTGAACTGGAGAAACTGGCGCGCAAGCTTGAGCGCATATCCAACCTCGACAGCCTGACTGGGCTGGCCAACCGCCGTTGCTTTGACGATGCCCTGGTCAAGGAATGGGTGCGCAACGGCCGGGCCGACGCACCTCTTGGCCTGATCATGATCGATATCGACCACTTCAAGCACTACAACGACGCCCTTGGGCATGTGGACGGCGACACTTGCCTGCGCCGCGTGGCCGAGGCGATCCAGGCCGTGGTCCACCGGCCGGGCGACATGGTGGCCCGCTACGGCGGCGAGGAATTCGCCGTGATCCTGCCCAACACGGACTATGCCGGCGCCCTGGCCGTGGCCGAAAACATTCACGCCAGCGTGGCCCGCATCGGCATAGAGCACCCCGACTCGTCGGTGGGCTGCGTGGTCACCGTGTCCATCGGCGTGGCCTCGGGCGTTCCCACCTGCGGAACCACGCCAGAGCAACACCTGCAGGCGGCCGACCGCGCCCTGTATCAGGCCAAGGAGTCCGGCCGCAACCGCACCCGGGGCACCTCCCTGCCCGGCCTGGAAGATCTCCGCCAGTAGCCCCTTCCCTTACATGCCCGACCCAAGGCGCTTTTCCATCCAGTCTCCCGCCACCGCCCTGCCTCTCGTGGCCGCCCCGCATTCCCTCGCATTACTCTTTGCGTCACGCGATCCATCAGTACTGACACCACCCGGACGGCAGCCGGGGCACCCCTCGCGTTGAAGACCAACGCCGCAGCGAACCACCCAATGCCTGCTGCCTGCCTACCCGCCCGGCTCGATCCGACTCGATCCGACTCGATGTGGTCCGCGCAGGGGCATCGTTCAGACGGGGCAGAAAGCGAGAAAGCATGGACCAGTTGCATCGGGGAATGCGACCGGCCCATGCTCAACAGGGATGGGAAGGCGGGATGATGGTCCGGGGAAAGCGGACCCCGCCAGGGGGAAGGGGAAGTTTCCGACTGCGCCTAGCGCAGAAAATGGATGGACAGGTACGCCCCGCAGCACGGGCAGACCTTGACCGGAGCATCAACGGATTCGCCCTTGAGAATCACGGCCTCCCAGGGAATGAAACCGTCGAGGGTGTACTGCACCTTGAGCTTGTGACCGCACTTGCAAAAACGTTCCTGCATGACTCTTTCTCCTTGATCTGCGCCGGGGCGATTTCTCTCTCATCAAGCCAACGTGATTCCTTGATAGACAAGTTGCGCAGCTGTGTCAACTCAAAATCTACATTTGTATCAAATTGATTTACACGCCTTGTCTGAAGAATGAACATGGCCAATGCCTGTGCATCGCCTCGCCGCGTCAACAGACAAAACAGGCTGAAGGCATGGACCACGGAAGATGAAAAATAGGAACCAATCCTGGCGGGATGGAAGGGAGACAGGAACAGATTGGGCGGCGTGAAAAGCAAACAGCGCGCTCGATTGAAACGCAGCGAGCCGCGTCAAAGGTCAGGAGATGTCACCTCCGGCGCGGCGCGGCGCTATCGGCAAGCTATCGATATTCCCGCGAGGTCCAGAGGATCTTGCCGATGACGCGCACGTTGTCCAGTTCGTCGCCGGAGAGGTGGATGGGGGAATAGTCGGTATTGTCGCTGCGCAGGACAAGGGTGCCGGGCAGTCGCTCCACGCGCTTGACCATGACCGTCTCCTCCACGCCCACGGCGTAGATTCCGCCGGAGAGGATGTCCGAGCGCGACTGGTCGATGAGGACCATGTCGCCCTCCTTGATCTCGGGCTCCATGGAATTGCCCACCACCTCCATCAGGACCATGTTGACCGGGTTGCCGCGCGAGCGCAGCCAGTCGGCCCGGAAGGAGTAGTATCCCTCCACCAGCCCTGCGGTCTCGAAGGAACCGCCACCGGCGCAGAGCCGGGCGCGGACCTTGGGAATCTCATGGTAGGGAGTGTGCTCCTCGTCGTCGCCGTGGCCGGACCTGGCCGGACCAGTGCCCTTTTCAAGCCACAGGGGGTTGAGGCCAAACCGTGACGACAGGTCGAGAATCCAGCGGGCGGGCACAGACCCCTTGCGCTTGGCAAGGGACACTGCCGCCCGGCCCAGGTCCAGTTCGCGGGCAAGCTGGGACTGGCTCGTGATGTCGGTCTCGGAACACAGCCTTGCGAAGAACGCGTCGAAATTGTTGCTCATCGTTACGCCTTGGTTCTTGGGGTGTTGCTCCAATGCATCGATGTTTACTGTTGATAGACGATCTTGTCAACAATAATCGACACTCTCGCGACACACCTCCGGCAAGGGATCAGATGAGGTCCTTGTAGTCCAGGGCCGAGTCCGCGATGGACTTGAGGGTGAAGCTCAATTCCAGCCGATCCAGGCTTGCTTCTTCCAGGACCACCTCCACGGACTGGCCGAGCTTGAAGGCCTGCCCGGTGCGCTCGCCAACCAGCATCTCGCGCTTGGGCCAGTAGGTGTAGTAGTCGTCGCCCATGGTCGAGAGGCGGACCATGCCCTCGGCCATGACCTCGCGCAGCTCCACGTAGAACCCATAGTCGGTAATGTGCGAGATGACGCCGCTGAAAGCCCCGCCCACCTTGTCGCGCATGAACAGGATCATGACCCGCTTGTGGATCTCGCGCTCGGCGTCCATGGCCGCCCGCTCGCGGCCCGAGAGGTGCCCCGCGACGTTGTAGAGCTTCTTGCGGCCCGGAATTGGCGGGGGCGCATCCCCACCCTGGGCCAGGGCCACCTTGACCAGCCTGTGGACCACGAGGTCTGCGTAGCGCCGGATGGGCGAGGTGAAGTGGCTGTATTCCGCCGAGGCGAGGCCGAAGTGACCCTCGTTGTCCGGCGAGTATTTGGCCTGCTTCATGGAGCGCAGGAGCATGCGGTTGACCACGTATTCCTTGTCCGTGCCCTTTTGCGAGGCGATGAGCTGCTGCAGGGCGCGCGGGGTAATCTCCTTGGGCATGGTCACGCCCGGGTCGGTCTGGGCCAGCAGGCGGAAGAGGTTCTTGAGCCGCTCCTCGTCAGCGGGCGGGTGGATGCGGAAGAGGCAGGGCAGATCGCGCTCGATGAGGAACCGGGCCACGGCCTCGTTGGCCGCGATCATGAACTCCTCGATGAGTTGGTGGCCAAAATGGCGGTGCTTGGGCCGGATGTCGCTGGTGTCGCCGTGGACGTCGAAGAGAATCTCTGGCTCTGGCAGGTCAAAGTCGAGGCTGCCGCGCCGGGTGCGCAGCACGTTGATCTTGCGGGCCAGCTCCACGGCCAACTCCAGCATGGGCAGCACCGGGCCGATGGTCTCGCGCTCGGCGGGTTCGCTGTCGAGCACGCCGCGCTTGATCTGGCCATAGGTCAGCCGCGCCTGGCTCCTGATGACGGCAGGGAAAAGCTCGGCCCTGCGGGGCGCGCCCTGCTCGTCGGTCTCCATGCGGGCCACCATGACCAGCCGGGGCACGCCGGGGTTGAGCGAGCACAGGCCGTTGGAGAGCCGCTCCGGGAACATGGGCTCTACGGACTGGGGGAAATAGTAGGAATTGCCGCGCTCCAGGGCCTCACGGTCCAGCGGGGTTCCCTCGCGCACATAGTGGGCCACGTCGGCGATGGCCACCCACAGCACGTATCCCTTGCCAGCGCGCTCCACCAGCACCGCGTCGTCAAAGTCGCGGGCCGTGGCCCCGTCGATGGTCACGAACTGGCGGTCGGTCAGGTCGCGCCGCCCCTGCATGTCCTTGTCTGCCGGTTCCTGCGGCAGCGCCTCGGCCTGGGTCTGCGCCTCGGACGGGAAACGCAGCCGGATGTTGTGGTTGGATTTGACCAGGGCCTCCTGCACCGGGATGCTCGCCTCGGGACCAAGGTAGGCGGTGATCTCCCCTTCCCACATGGTCGGGTCGATGCGCTCGCCGGGCGCGCACAGGGCGATGTCGCCGGGGCGCACCTCGATGGTCGGGTCGGCCAGCCCGGCGATGATGCCAAAGCCAAGGCGCGGGTCCGTGGGGCGGCAGAGCCACTCGCCGCCACGCATGCGCTTGTGGATCTTGACCGGCAGCACCTTGCGGCCGCGTTCCAGCACCCGGACCACGCGGCCCTCGTGATTGCGGTCGCCCTTGTTCTCGCGAACGATGGCAGCCACCACCTTGTCGCCGTGCCAGCCGTCGCCCAGATCGCGCTGATTGATGAAGACATCCTTGCGCCGGGAATCCTCGGGCACCACGAAGCCGAAACCGCCGCGCTGGATTTCGAGCCGCCCGGTGATGCAGTGCATGGCCTCGGCCAGCCCGTAGCCGTGCCGGATATGGATGAGCTTGCCCTGCTCCACCAGCTCTTGCAGCATCTCCTTGACCGCGTTCTTGTCCTTCTTCTTCAACTTGAGGTGGCGGACAACCTCGGCCCGGGACATGGGCCTGCGCACTTCCTTGAACACCCTGAGCAATCCCGAGGGTGACAGGGATGGCTCGGCCGGGCCGGGTCCAGACTTTTTGCGTCTATTTCTGGTCATGGTCATGCTCCCCGTCCGTGGTGTCGCCCTGATCGGCTGCTGCCTGCTCTTCGGCCTCGCGGGCTTCATCCAGGACATCCGTGCGCCGCAGATTGAAGGCGTCGAACCGTCGGCTCCACCACGTGTTGAAGGGTTTGCCCGAGCCGAGGACGGACGGGCCGAAATCGATTCGCAGATCAAGCCGCCAGAACTCCTCGGAGCACATGGGGCCGAGCTTGACCGCGTCCTTGGGCGTGCACAGGATCACATCGCAGCCCAGACGGCGGGCCGTGGTCTGCATGGCCAGCACATCGCCCTTGGTATAGGAGTGGTGATCGCCAAAGACCAGATGCCGGGCCGGGGGATAGCCGAAATAGCGCGCGGCCGAGCGCCGGACCTGCTCCGGGTCGCCCACCCCGGTGACCAGCAGGTAGGCCCCGCCGCCGAACCCGGACTCCGCGTTGCCGTTCACGACATGGGTCACGCCCACGGGCCGCAGTTGAAAACTGAAGACAGGCTTGCGAAAGCGCTCCAGCCGCTCGGAGATGAAGGGAATGAGCCGGGTGAAATTCTCGGGTGCCATCTTGACCAGAAAGGCGTCGGCCCGCTTCAGCGCGGCCACCGGCTCGCGCCACGACCCGGCAGGGATGACCCGGTTCCAATGTCCGGCCAGATCATCGGGCCTGAGCAGCACGAGATCGACATGGCGCTTGACCGCCATGTGCTGGAACCCGTCATCGAGCACCACCAGCCCGGGCCGGAACTGCCCCATGGCCCAGCGCCCGGCGCGGGTGCGCACCGGGTCCACCACCACCTTGGCCTTGCGGTGCATGGTGGCGAGCATGAGGGGCTCGTCGCCCGCCTCCTCGACCAGCGCGCCAGGGGTGACGAGATAGGGATAGGCCACAGGCCGCGCCTTGTAGCCGCGCGTGAGCAGAAGCGCGTCCAGACCACGGCTCTCGGCCCAGCCGAGCAGCCACCCGGCGATGGGGGTCTTGCCCGAGCCGCCCCAGCCGATGTTGCCCACCGAGACCGTCAGCGCGTCCGGCTCCCAGGTGGGGAGCAGACCGCGTCTGTAGAGCCCGGCCCGCATCCGCATTCCGGCCGAATAGGCCCAGGAAAGAGGCGCCAGCACCGGGGCCAGGGAGCGTTGGAGCGTGTCGATGGAGTGTGACATCGCAATCCTGGGGGCGTTGTCAAAGTTCTTTGGCAGGTTGTTCAAAAAACGTTCGAGTGCCAAGCGCGAAAACAGATCAAGGCCGAAGCGAACTTCAAGTACGTGAGGGTTTGATTCTCCCCGTCCTGGGGCTCACCCCTGTGGGGCGTCGGCAGGGGCCGACGTCCAAATCCGCTGTTCTGCGGATTTGTGATCATTTTGAAGCAACGCAGCAATCGGGCATTTTTCAACAACCTGAGGGGAGGCCTTGCGGCCTCCCCGTCAGGGCGTTATCTGCGGTCGCCCATGAGCCGAAGGAGCATCAGGAAGAGGTTGTAGAAGTCGAGATAGAGGGTGAGCGCGCCCAGAATGGTGCCTCGCCGGATGGCAGCGGTGTCGCCAGCCGGGACGTTCTCGCCCATGGTCTTCAGCTTCTGGGTGTCATAGGCGGTCAGGCCAAGGAAGATGATCACGCCGATGACCGAAATGGCGAACGCCATGGCCGAGCTCTGCATGAAGATGTTGACCACCATGGCGATGATGATGCCAATCAGGCCCATGAAGAGCAGGCTGCCCCAGCTGGTCAGGTCTTTCTTGGTGAGCATGCCATAGAGCGACATGGCTCCGAACATGCCCGCCGTGGTGACAAAGGTGGAGACCACCGAGGCCGTGGTGTAGGCCATGAGAATCGGGGCCAGCGAAAATCCGTTGAGGGCACTGAAGGCAAGGAACAGGCTGGTGGCCGTGGACGGGTTCATGGTCGAGATCTTGAAGCTCAGGAAAAAGACCATGCCAAAGGCAGCGAACAGGGCGATCATCGGCAGCATGGTGGGCGAGAGGGTCCCTGCCTCGGCGTTGTAGGCAAAGGCGAGGTTGAACAGGACCGGGACGTTGAGAGTGGCAAAGGCCATGAACGCGGTCAAGGCAAGGCCACCGCTCATCCACCCGTACACGCCGCGCATGAAGGCGTTGACGATTTCCGCTTTCGCCATCTGGCCGGATGCGCTGGGGTACTGATTCATGAATATTCCTCCACAATTTTTAATGACTGTTATTTGGGTAAGACAATGCCAGCAGTGAATTAGTTAATCAGTTTTCCCCCAGAGGCAAGAGAAAGCGGATTCCTGCACAAAAATATTCACCCTCGGACAGGCAACGGTCATCTGAAAACCTTCCTTCCCGAAACAGTATGCCACGACGCCCTGGGGGCCGCCATGAACCCTCCCTAGCCGCGCGGAAAGAGGGCCTCAGCCTCGCGGATGGTGACCACGGCCATGCCCACCGGGGCCAGGGTGATGGCCGCCAGCTTGAGGTGCTGCCAGCCCCACGGGATGCCGATGATGGTCACGAAGCAGGCCAGGGCCGAAAGGATGTGGCCCACGCACAGCCACCACCCGGCAAAGACAAACCACAGGATGTTGCCGACAACGCCCCATTCAGAGGTGCCTATGTCCCTGCGCCCGGTGAGTATGTCGCGCCGGATCAGGGTGCGGCCAAACGGCACCAGAGCGAACCCGGCGAGGACAAAGGCCGAGCGCGCCCAGGGCAGGCCGATGATGGACACGGCCATCAGGCATCCGGCCAGAAACCAGCCAAGGGCCATGAACACCCCGCCCATCACGAACCAGATCACGTTGCCAAGAAATGAGAGCATGCCGCCTCCGTTCAATCCAAAGAGCCTGTCAGGCCGTGAAGTCGTTGACCCAGCGAAGGAGGTTGATGCCCACGAGCAGTGCCCCTTCAAGGCGGGTAACGCGCCAGCCGGTGCGCAGCATGATCAGCACCAGTCCGACCATGCCCACCAGCACGATGAGGCCTGACCCGGCCTCGGGCGACACGGCCAGGGGCTTGATCAGGCAGGTCAGGCCGAGCACCCCGGCGAAGTTGAAGAAATCCGAGCCGATGAGGTTGCCAAGCAGCATCTCGTTCTTGCCCTTGACCGAGGCGGCAAGGCAGGTGACCAACTCGGGCAGACTGGTGCCAGCAGCCACAATGGTCACCCCGATGACCCAGGACGAGACCCCGAAGTCGGCGGCAATGGACGTGGCCGCGGAGACCATCAGGTGACCGCCTGCGGAGATGGCCCCGAAGCCGAGGAGCAACAACGCGCCGTCGCGCCATGTGGCGGTGCGTCCTTTGAGTTCCTCAAGCTCACCCACCCCCGGCGACTCGCGCCGCATGCCGAGAAAAATGAGATACCCAACGAGCAGCGCCACCAACACCCCGCCGAAGACCCGCCCCAGTTCGCCGGTGAAGGAGACGAGCAGGATGCCCACCGTGGTCGCGAAGAGCAGCAGCCCGTCGCGATAGACGATGGTCCGGCTGGCGACCAGCGGCTTGATCATAGCCATCAGGCCGAGGATGAAGCCGAGGTTGAAGATGTTGGACCCGACCACGTTGGACAGGGAGATGTCGTTGTGCCCTCGAAGGGCCGCGTTGAACGTGACCAGGAACTCCGGGGCCGAAGTGCCCATGGCCACGATGGTCAGGCCGATGACCAGTTCCGAGACATTGTATTTACGCGCGATGAGCGCCGCCGAGTTGACGATCCAGCTGGCTCCGAACCAGAGCAGCGCGGCCGAGGCACAGAAGGTGACGAAGTTGATCAGCATGGCGGCATCCTACGCCGTGTCGTTGGCGAGTGCAAGGAGCGGATTCACCGCTGGTCCACGGCCCGCGCCTTCTTCCACTCGCGCACTATCTCCGGCCTGGGCTCGGCCCAGGGCAGCGCGGTCTGGCGCGAGGGGACGATCGCCACGGTCTCGGTCGTCTCGCCGGATTCGGTGTCACGACGCACGATGACGCGCACCGGCTGACCCGTGGCCTCGAAATGGCGGCGCGCCCTGGTGGCGTAGGAGGCGACAAGGGCGGCCGCGTCGCGCACGGCCTCGGCGGTCCACTCGCCCGCCAGGGGCCGCGCCACGGCCAGGGGGCCGGGAAAATCCGCCAGCTTGAACACATAGTCGCCGAGGCGCTGACAGGCTTCAAGGGCGGCGTTGTCCTCGGCCTTGCGGCCAAAGGCGAGCCAATGCGTCCCGGCCCAGAGCTGCCTGCCCTCCCGGGCGAGGCGGAAATCAGCTGGCTCGGGGGCAGGCCGATGCAGGAGCAGCTGGACGAACCGGGCCGCGCCCTGGGCCTCGGTCAGGCAGCAGCCGCCAGCCGGGGTGGGGATCTCGGTGAAGCCGTATTGCCCGGCCAGCTCGTACTGCGGCTTGCGGCCCCGGCCGCTCCAGTCGAGCAGCCGGTCGCGGTCAACCAGCCCGGACTCTTCCATGGGCGTTGGCGGCAGGTTGCGAGCACACAGGGGCCGCAGGAGCAGGTCGCGCACCCCGGCCCGCTTGGTGATGACGTTGAGGGAGTCGGCCCGCTGGCTCATGGGCCGCTGGCCGATGACCTCGCCCGAGATGAGAAACTTCGCGCCGTAGGCGGCCAGCAGCGCAGCGGCACGGTCGAGCATGACGATCTTGCAGTCGATGCACGGGTTGAGCCACTTGCCGAACCCCTGGGACGGATCGCCAAGGAGCATGTCCACATACTCGCGGTCCAGGTCCACCGCCTCCACCTCGATGCCGTAGTGCTCCCGCCAGAAGGGGATCAGGTGCGGCTTGCCGAAAAAGGGCGTGGTGAAATGCAGGCCGAGCACACCAAGGCCCTGGTCCATGACCGTGCGCATGGCTAAAATGGAGTCGAGTCCGCCCGAAAGCAGGGCGAGGGCATCGTATTTCCTGTTCATGGGTGCGACCCATATTGGAGAATCAACATAAGGGCAAGGGATACCACATCAGCACAGACAGTGAAGAAGTGGAATTTTATTGTGGAATTATACGTCCATTGCGCGTATCTTCGACGCAAACTGCATTTTGCATGCTGGGAGACCATCCATGACCAAACTCAACTGGAGCGACGAACTCAGCGTCAACGTCCCCACCATTGACGCTCAGCACAAGGAACTCATCAGGATTGCGAATGGGCTTATCAACGCCCTCTCCCTCGGGCGAAACGATCGGGTGGTGGGAAACGTCATCAAAAGACTCCGCGAATACACAGTATTCCACTTCAGCAGTGAAGAATCCCTCATGGATAAATGCCGCTACCCCAAGCGGGCCGAGCACGAGGCGGAACACAGACGACTCAAGGAGAACGTCAAAAACTACCAACGAATTCTCTACAAAAAGGAGTCCATCAGTCCCAACGAGGTTCTGGACTTCCTGAAGGAGTGGCTCCTGACGCACATCCTGACACTCGACCGCGAACTTGCCCGATTCATCCACGCCCAGGAAGCGGCCAAACAATTGGCAGAGGAAGAGGCTCAGACCACAAAAGGCACGCACCCGCCCGAAGGCCCGGCATCCGAGCCGGGCTCCCCCAGTTCCGGGGCCTCCTGACTCCCAAGCGCAATTTCCCACCGCGAAAACGACTAGAAGACACAATACCCCATAATGCCTGGCACTTTTAGCCAGGCATTATGCCTGTTGCCCGTCGGACCCGTATCTGGTATCCAAGCGTGTTGCTCATACGCTGCGTCTGTAACACCCGGAGGAAATTCCCATGGCACGAAAAGCCGTCGACGCCGACGCCTTGCGCAAGGAAGCTCTCGGCACCGCCCTGACCACCATCGAGCGCAAGTTCGGCAAGGGCGCCATCATGCGCCTCGACGACGAGGCCGCCCACACCATCCCGTTCATCCCCACGGGTTCCATCGGCCTGGACATCGCCCTGGGCATCGGCGGCGTGCCACGCGGCCGTGTCATAGAGATCTACGGCCCGGAGTCATCGGGCAAGACCACCCTGGCCCTGCACATCGTGGCCGAGGCGCAGAAACGCGGCGGCAACGCTGCCTTTGTGGACGCAGAACACGCCCTGGACCCCGGCTACGCCAAGCGACTGGGCGTGAAGACCGACGAGTTGCTCATCTCCCAGCCCGACTACGGCGAGCAGGCGCTGGAAATCGCCGACCTGCTGGTGCGCTCGGGCGCGGTGGACGTGGTGGTCATCGACTCGGTGGCCGCCCTCATCCCCCAGGCCGAGCTTGAAGGCCAGATGGGCGAGACCCAGGTGGGCGGGCAGGCGCGGCTCATGTCACACGCCCTGCGCAAGCTGACCGGAACCATCCACAAGTCCAACTGCGTGGTCATCTTCATCAACCAGATCCGCATGAAGATCGGCATGACCGGCTACGGCAACCCCGAGACCACTTCCGGCGGCAACGCCCTGAAATTCTACGCTTCCTGTCGGCTCGACATCCGCCGCATCCAGACCCTCAAGGACAAGGACGAAGCCTACGGCATCCGCGCCCGAATCAAGGTGGTCAAGAACAAGGTCGCCCCGCCCTTCCGCGAGGCGCTGGTGGACATTCTCTACGGCCAGGGCATCAGCCGCACTGGCGAGCTGATCGACATGGGTGTGGAACTTGGCATCATAGAAAAATCCGGCTCCTGGTTCGCCTTCGGAGCCGAGAAGCTCGGCCAGGGCAAAGAGAACGTGCGCCAGCTCCTCGAAGACAACCTGGACATCGCCGGGGCCATCGAGGAAAAGCTCATGACCCACCTCGGGTATCGCGGCGAGCCCGCCACGGGCAAGCTGGGCGGGTCATCCTCCGCCCCGGACGAGGCCGACGACTAGACATCGCGCATGCCGGGCAACGGCGCCCCGGGCACCCGGCCCGGGGCGCTTTTGTCTGGAAACACACATTTCGTGGAGAACATTTACCGATGAAAGCTGCTGATATTCGCCAAAAATTTCTGGAATACTTTGAGAGAAACGGCCACGCCGTGGTCGAGTCCTCACCGCTCATCCCCAAGGACGACCCCACCCTGCTCTTCACCAACGCAGGCATGGTCCAATTCAAGCGCCTCTTCCTGGGCCAGGAGAAGCGCGACTACTCCCGGGCTACCACCTCGCAAAAGTGTCTGCGCGTGGGCGGCAAGCACAATGACCTGGAGAACGTGGGCCGCACCGCGCGCCACCACACCTTCTTCGAGATGCTGGGCAACTTCTCCTTTGGCGACTACTTCAAGGAAGACGCCATCCGCTACTGCTGGGAGTTCCTGACCGAGGAGCTGAACCTGCCCAAGGACCGCCTCTACATTACAATATATAATGACGACGACGAGGCGGGCGAGCTGTGGCAGCGGGTGGCGGGCGTCCCTGTCGAGCGCATCTACCGACTGGGCGAGAAGGACAACTTCTGGTCCATGGGCGACACCGGCCCCTGCGGCCCCTGCTCCGAGGTCCACTTCGACCAGGGCGAGCATGTGGGCTGCGGCCCGGAGTGCGGCATCGGCAAGTGCGATTGCGACCGCTACCTCGAAATCTGGAACCTCGTGTTCATGCAGTTCGATCAGGCCGAGGACGGCACCCGCACGCCCCTGCCCCGGCCGTCCATCGACACGGGCATGGGCCTTGAGCGTATCGCTGCCGTGTGCCAGGGCGTGGCCTCCAACTACGAGACCGACCTCTTTCAGTCCATCATCAGCTACACCGCCGAGCTGGCCGGAGTGAAGTACCGCGAGAACGAGGAGATCGACACCGCGCTTCAGGTCATCGCCGACCACAGCCGGGCCATCGCCTTCCTCATCCCGGATCAGGTGCTGCCTTCCAACGAAGGGAGGGGCTACATCCTGCGCCGCCTCATCCGCCGCGCCTGCCGCTTCGGCAAGCTCATGGGCCTGACCGATCCCTTCCTGTGGAAGACCGCCAGCAAGGTCGTGGACGACATGGGCGGCCATTTCGCCGAGCTTCGGGAATCGCGCGATTTCATGGTCGAGGTGGTGCGCGGCGAGGAGGAAGGGTTTGCCAAGACCCTGGACAAGGGCCTTGAGATGCTCGAAGCCGAACTGGCCGAGCTCAAGGCCGCCAAAGCCGCCCTGGTGCCCGGCGAGACAGCCTTCAAACTCTACGATACTTACGGATTTCCCATCGACATCGTCCGCGACGTGGCCGAGCGCCACGCCATCGGCGTAGACGAGGCAGGCTTCGACGCCCTGATGAAGGAGCAGAAAACCCGCTCCAAGGCCGCCTGGAAAGGATCGGGCGACAAGGATGTGGCCGCCGTGTTCCACACCCTGCTCGAACAGGACGTGACCAGCGAATTCACCGGCTATGAGGCCATGGCCGACCAGTCCGAGATCACCCACCTGCTCAGCGAGGCGGGCGAGGCTGTCGAGGCCCTGGAGCAGGGCGCCACCGGCTGGGTGGTGACGCGCTCCACCCCCTTCTACGGCGAGTCCGGCGGTCAGGTGGGCGACACGGGCGAGGTGGCAGCATCGTCAGGCCGGGGGGCAGTGCTTGACACGGTCAAGCCCTCCCAGTCCCTCACGGCCCACAAGGTCGCCATGGCCGAGGGCCGACTGCGCGTCGGCGATTCCGTGTTCCTCAATGTGGACCGGGGCCAGCGGCTGGCCACCATGCGCAACCACACCGTCACCCACCTGCTCCACTCAGCCCTGCACAAGGTGCTGGGCGAGCACGCCAGGCAGGCGGGCTCCCTGGTGGGGCCGGACCGGCTGCGTTTCGACTTCACTCACATCAAGGGGCTGACCGTTGAGGAGATCGGTCGCGTCGAGGCCCTGGTCAACCAGAGCATTCTCGACGCCGTCCCGGTCAGCCGCGAGGTGGTCTCCATCGAGCAGGCCCAGGCCAAGGGCGCCACGGCCCTGTTCAATGAAAAATACGGCGACACGGTCTCGGTCATCGAGGTGCCGGGCGTGTCCATGGAGCTGTGCGGCGGCACCCATCTCGACAACACGGGTCTGGCCGGGCAGTTCGTCATCGTCAGCGAGTCCGGGGTGGCCGCTGGCATCCGGCGCATCGAGGCGGCAACGGGCGGCAATGCCGTGGTCTACCTCAACGAGCGGCGCGCCGCAGCCGCCGAGGCCGCAGCCCTGCTCAAGGCCCAGCCCGCCGACCTGCCCGCCAAGGTCCGCGCCCTGCAGCAGCAGGTCAAGGACATGGCCCGCGAGGTGAAGCAGCTCCAGGCCAAGCTGGCCTCGGGCACTGGCCGCGACATGCTGACCGAAGCCGAACAGATAGGCGGCGTCACCGTGCTGGCCGCCCAGGTGGAGGCCTCGGACATGAACGTCATGCTTGAGCAGATGGACGCCCTGCGCAGCAAGATCGCCTCGGGCATCGTCTGCCTCGCGGCCGGGCACGACGACGGCAAGGTCTCGGTGGCCCTGTCCGTGACCAAGGACCTGCATGGACGGTTCAAGGCGGGCGACCTGATCAAGGCCGTGTCCGCCGAGATAGGCGGCAGCGGCGGCGGCAGGCCGGATCTCGCCCGCGCGGGCGGCACCGACGCCTCGGGCATCCCGGCCGCCCTGGCCAAGCTGAAGGCCCTTGTGGCCGGATAATCCGAATCTACTCCGAGCGGGGCGCGGCCAAGGCCGCGCCCCGCTGCGTTCGAGCCACCGGCCCGCCCCCTCGCCCCTCCCAAACAAACCCCTTGTGGCCGGAACTGTTTTTGTGTATCAACGTGCTCCCGGTCGGGATCGGCGGTTTGAGGGACACCCCGTTACACCCCAGTTCCCACGCCACGAGACGACCGGACAACCGACTGGAACGACACTTGAATCGGACCGCAGAACGCCGCTTTCCCGGGCCGCGCGCCCTGGTCGGCGGCATGGACTCTGCGGCCTGAAAAATTGGTTGACATACGGAGGCAAACTCCGTAAATGTCCCATTCCCAGTTTGCGCAAGGAGCATTCATCATGAAGACATATAGCCCCAAGCCGGAAGACGCGAGCCGCGAATGGTTCGTTGTTGATGCTACGGACAAGATCCTTGGCCGCCTGGCCACCGAGATCACCACCCGTCTGCGTGGCAAGCACAAGCCTGAATTCGCCCCCCACATGGACATGGGCGACTTCATCGTCGTGATCAACGCCGAGAAGATCAAGGTCACCGGCCAGAAGCTCGACAAGAAGATGTACTACAAGCATTCCAACCATCCCGGCGGGCTCAAGGAAAAGACCCTGCGCGAGATGCTGGACAGGAAGCCTGAGAACGTCATCACCGCCGCGGTCAAGGGCATGCTGCCCAAGAACCGGCTGGCCGCACAGCTGCTCAAGAAGCTGAAGGTCTACGCAGGTTCCGAGCACCCCCATGCGGCCCAGGCTCCCAAAACTCTGGATATCTAATCGGGGATTATCATGAGCGATTTCACTTACAGCACCGGCAAGAGAAAGAACGCCATCTCCCGCACCCGCATGTATGCCGGGACCGGGCAGATCACCGTTAACGGCCGTCCCTTCGAGGACTACTTTCCCCGCAAGACCCTGCAGATGATCGTCCAGCAGCCGCTCAAGCTCGTCCGCATGCTCGACAAGTACGACATCAAGGCCAACTGCTCCGGCGGCGGCGTCACCGGTCAGGCCGAGGCCCTGCGCCACGGCATTTCCCGCGCCCTGTGCGAGATCAACCCCGAGCTTCGCTCCGTGCTCAAGCCCGCCGGTCTGCTGACCCGCGACGCACGCAAGAAGGAGCGCAAAAAGTACGGCCTGCGCGGCGCCCGCGCCAGCTTCCAGTACTCCAAGCGTTAAGCCGCTTGCTCGGACCATCCGGTTCATTCCGGCCGACACCGCTTGCGGTGTCGGCCTTTTTGCGCGCTCTGGCCAGGCTCGACAGGGGCCAGCCCCCGCTGGCGGTCCATCGGGCCGCGTCCCATTCACTCCTTGCCCTGCCTCGTCCTTTTCCCGTATACTCTTGGGATGTCCTCAAAGAACAAGCCCCAGCCGCACATGCTCTTCGCCACAGCCGAGGGCGAAATATACGACCATCCCGACCTGCTCATGCTCTGCCGCCGAGGCAACGAATTCGGCCTGCCCCGGCCCGACGAGATCACGCCGCTGCCCGATGAGTCCGAATTCTTCATGCTCCCCGGCCGCCACGCCATGGGCTACGACCCGGAGACCGGACAAACCGAGGTCATGGAGGAGCTGGCCGTGGCCGCCTTCGCCTGCCCTGGCAACACGGTCACCGGCATCAGCGCCTACGAGACCGACGATGGCGCGCCAGTGCTGCCCCTGCTCTCCTATGCGGCCATCGGCTATGCCAACGGCCGGTTCTGGGTCTGCGCCAAGCAGGTGGACGAGGACAAGCGGCAGGTCTTCTCGCACATCCCGCCGGAACGCATCGAGGCGGGCGCCCATGCGCTGATCTCCGAAATGCCCGGCAACAGACTCATCAACCATCTGGCCGGGTGCGCCCTGACCAGCGGCTGTCCGGCGGCCAAGAATCTCGCCCTGGGCCGGTTCGAGTGTCCCCTGCCCACCTCGCGCGCCTGCAATGCCGGATGCGTGGGCTGCATCTCGCACCAGCCCGAGGATTCCGGCTTTCCCTCGCCCCAGTGCCGCATCGCCTTCACCCCCACCGTGGAGGAGATCGTTCAGGTCATGCGCCGCCATGAATCGCGAGAGCGCAGCCCCATCTTCTCTTTTGGTCAGGGGTGCGAGGGCGAGCCCTTGCTTGAAGCCGAACTCATCTGCGAGGCAGTCAAGGCATATCGCGCCGACGGCGGCACCGGCACGGTCAACGTCAACACAAACGCCTCAAGGCCTCAGGCCATGCCCGCCCTCAAGGTGGCCGGGGTCAACGCCATCCGGGTCAGCCTCAACTCGGCCCGGCCCGGCCCCTACGAGGCCTACTACCGGCCTGTCGGGTACACCTTCGACGACGTGCGCGAGGCCACGATCAAGGCCCACGAGGTGGGGCTTTTCGTGTCCCTGAACCTGCTCTTTTTCCCTGGCATCACCGACACCGAAGAGGAGCTTGCGGCCCTGATCGAGCTTGGCGAGACCAGCCGGTTCGACTTCGTCCAGCTGCGCAACCTCAACCTCGACCCCGAGCTGTACCTGCGCCTCATGGCCCCGTTCGGCCACTCTCCCTGCATGGGATTCATCAACTTCCGCAAGCGGCTCAAGAAAGCGCTGCCCTGGATCAACTACGGGTATTTCAACCCGTACCTGCCATGAGGCGCGGAGCCTGCCATGTCGGTGATCATTAGAAAGAGCCTGCTCGAACTCGTCTTCTCGGGCGCGTTCATGAAACGCTGGAACGACAAACTGCGCCCCATGGAACTGGTGGAGGTGGACAAGCAGGCCCACAAGATGATCGTGGCCTGGCTCCTGTTCCTGCTCAATTCCAGGTCCATGGACGTGGCCCGCAAGCGCGCCCTGGGCGAGTCCATTGTCGAAGGCGGCATCTTCGACTACCTCTACCGGCTCGTGATCACGGACATCAAGCCGCCGGTCTTCTATCGCATCAAGGAAAACCCTGACCACTACCGCACCCTGACCAACTGGGTGCTCACCGAGCTGAGCCCGCGCATCATGCCCCTGGGCGACGAGTTCGTGCGCCGCATGACCGACTACCTGATGCGGCCAGAAGACACCGGACTGGCCCGGCGCATCCTCCACGCCGCCCACCTCTATGCCAGCTATTCTGAATTCAAGCTGCTCAAATCCATCAACACGATGGACCATGAACTGAAGGAGATCGAGCAGAGTTTCATCGACCGCCTGGGCGAAATGCGCGACCTTGCGGGGGTGGCCGAGCTACTGGACGAGGAGGGCAACGTGCTCGGCAGGTTCGCGCGCATGTGTGGCAGGCTGCGCTTCCAGAAGCGCTGGTCCCAGACTCCGCGCGTGCCTGAGACCTCGGTGCTCGGCCATCTCTACATCGTGGCCGCCTTCTCCTGGTTCTTCAGCATGGAGGTGGGGGCGTGCCGTGCCCGCTCCCAGAACAACTTCTTTGCCGGACTCTTCCACGACCTGCCAGAATTGCTCACCCGCGACATCATCTCGCCGGTCAAGGGCTCGTCCAGTGACATCGCGGCCCTGATCCACGAATACGAGGATCTCGAACTCAAGCGGGTGGTGCTCGACCCCCTGCGCGAGGGTGGCTACGGCGAGGTGGCGGACCGGCTCGAATACCTGCTGGGCAAGACCGTGGGCAGCGAGTTCAAGGGCACCATCCGCCGCGACGGCACCGTCTGCGAGGCGAGCGACGAGAAGCTGGCGGGCGAATGGAACCTTGACTCCCTGGACCCCAAGGACGGCCCTCTGCTCAAAGTGTGCGACTCCCTGGCGGCCTTCATCGAGGCCCATACCGCCCTGAAGAACGGCATCTCCTCGGGCCAGCTCCACCACGCCCTCTACCGCATCCGCCAGCGCTTCACCGAGACCCCGGTGGTGGCCGGGGTGCAGATCAGCGCCCTGCTGGCCGACTTCGATTAAAGCAACGGTCGCAACGTCCCCCACGCCCTTGCCTTGCCACGCTGATGGGCGTATACGGAATCCGGGTTGTTCACACGCCGCAGATATTCGTCCACCCGTTGCCCAGGCGGATGGACGGCAATCCGGCATAACACCGGGGCGATCATCACATGCATATTTCCGAGGGAGTCCTGTCCGCGCCGGTACTGCTCGGCGGAGCCGCCCTGGCCGTCATCGGCACGGCCATCGGCCTGAGGAAGACGGATCACGACAGGATCATGACCGTGGCACTCCTCTCGGCCGCCTTCTTCATCGCCTCCCTGGTGCATGTGCCCATCGGCCCGGCCAGCGCCCACTTGGTGCTCAATGGCCTGCTCGGGGTCATGCTCGGCTGGGCCGCCTTTCCGTCCATACTCGTGGCCCTGCTGCTTCAGGCCGTGCTCTTCCAATACGGCGGCCTGACCACGCTGGGGGTCAACACCTTCAACATGGCCGCCCCGGCCGTGCTCTGCTTTTTCGTGTTCAGACCCCTGCTGGCCCGGGGTGCGAACTTCCGCTTCGCCGGGGCCTTTGCCTGCGGATTCCTGGCCGTGCTCCTGAGCGCGCTGCTCACGGCTGCGTCCCTGGCCCTGTCGGGCGACGCCTTCATCCACGCGGCCGCGGCACTGTTCACGGCCCATGTACCGGTCATGGTGATGGAAGGGGCGATCACCGGATTTGCCTACACCTTTCTGGCCAAGGTCAAGCCCGAAGCCCTGGCCGCGCCCATCAAATGACGGAGACCACCATGCGCCGCTTTGCCCTCGCCGCCTGCGCCACCCTGACCGCCCTGCTCTGTCTGGCCACGGCCGGACACGCTCACCGGGTCAACCTCTTTGCCTACGTTGACGGCGACACCGTGGTCACCGAGAGCGGCTACAGCCGCAGCAACCGGGTCAACCACGGCACCATCGAGGTCTTTGACGCCGCTGCCGGCACCCTGCTGCTCACCGGCACCACGGACGCCAAGGGCAGCTTTGCCTTCCCCATCCCCGAACCTGCCCGGGGCGGCACCATGGCCCTGCGCCTAACGCTCTCGGCAGGCGAGGGCCATCAGGCGGAATGGACCATCGCCGCTACGGAACTGGCCGCCACAGGGCAGGCGGCGGACACGGCCGCCCCCGCGCCCGAACCCGCTCTTTCAGCGCTCCAGTCAGCCCCTCCCAACACTGCACCCCAGGCCATGGGCCATTCGCACCTGCCTGCTGCGCATTCCCAGACCCAAATCGAGGCCCAAATCCAGGCACAGGTCGAGGCACAGGTCGAGACCGCCATCCGCCGCGAGCTGGCCCCGGTAAAGCAGATGCTGGCCGAATTGAGCCAGGCCGGGCCGGGCGTGACCGAGATCGTGGGCGGCATCGGCTACATTGTCGGCATCTTCGGCATCTTCGCCTACCTGAAAAGCCGGACACGACCCAAAGACCGCTCCTGAACCGCACCGTCGCCACCCTGTCCATCCCGCGTACCGCCTGCCGTTGTGGCGGCGTCGGTTTTGTGATAATTCCCCTTCGAGACGAGACCTATTTTGGCGACGATCAATGATTTCGGAGAGATGGAGAGACGCATTTCCAGACTTCTCCGGGCGGCATTGAACGGAGCACCGCACCAGCAACCGATCAGGGGAACCATGCGACTCACCACGCGCAGCCGATACGGCACCAGAATGGCTCTGGACATCGCCCAGCATTGCGGTTCAGGGCCGGTCAGGATTCAGGACATCGCCGAGCGACAAGGGGTTTCCACCAAGTATCTGGAAAAACTCATCCGCAAGCTCAAGGACGCGGGATTCGTCAAGAGCAAGCGCGGGCCCAAGGGCGGCCACACCCTGTCCTGCCCGGCAACCGAAATCCTCATGGGCGAGCTGGTGCGCATCCTGGAGGGCGACGACTCCCTGGTGGAATGCCGCACCGGCAAGACCGACTGCCTGCGCCGCGAAGTGTGCCTGACCAGCCGCCTGTGGGTGGAGGCGGCCGAGGCCATGTACCAGCGCCTCAACTCCTTCACCCTGGCTGACATGCTGGCCGACGCCGAGCAATGCTCCAAGCCCGAAGCCCCGCCCATGCTCATGGACTGACCCCCAGCCCCTCTTTTCAAACACTTGTTTCATTCGCGACAACCGTGTAATGAAAGCATGGGAGAACCCCGGAGGCATGATGATTCACATTCTGCGCGACCCCATGAACGGGCTGACCCACTGCATCGCCGCAGCCCTGGCCGTGGTCGGCACCGTGGCCCTCATCCTGCGCGCAGTCGATCCGGTCATGCCGTGGCACCTCGTGGGTTTTTCCGTCTTCGGCGTGGGGCTTGTCCTGCTGTATACGGCCAGCACCCTCTACCACTGGCTGCCCCTTGACGAGCGCGGGGTGCGCACCCTGCGCCGGGTGGACCACGCCATGATCTTCGTCTGCATCGCGGCCACCTACACCCCCATCTGCCTGATTCCGCTGCGCGGCCCCTGGGGATGGTCCATCCTCGGTGTCATCTGGAGCGTGGCCCTGGGCGGCATTCTGCTCAAGATCTTCTGGCTCTCGGCCCCGCGCCGGCTCTCCACGGCCATCTATCTTGGCATGGGCTGGATCGCCCTGGTGGGCATCTATCCGCTGGCCATGAGCCTGCCCGCTGCCGGGCTGGCCTGGCTGGTGGCGGGCGGCCTGCTCTATACCCTTGGCGCAGTGATCTACGCCCTCAAGCGGCCCGATCCCTTTCCCGGATTCCTCGGGTTCCACGAAATCTTCCACCTCTTCGTCATCGGCGGCAGCACCTGCCACTTCATCCTCATGTACCGCTACATCTGAACCCACGCCCTCACAAAAAAAGCCGACACGATTTCTCGTGTCGGCCCATCACTTCCTGGTCGGGGCGCGTCACGATCGGTCTGGCTGGACGAAGACGCTAAAGCAGAAAAGAGATAAAGGAGTATCCTGAAATTTCAATATGTTTCACATCTTTTGCACACTTTGAGAACAGAACAAGCCCCAGTGTGTTCAGTTCTTTTGTTGTGGCGCTGAAAAAACTCTTTGGTACGACAAAGTTGTTGATGTCGTCCATTTTATAACCTGTCACCGCTTCGGTAAAAATCCCATCTTCCGTCCTGGATATTCGTAGAGAGAACTTGCGTTGTACATCAATGTTGGGTTCTTTCGCCATATGGCAGAATATTTCTTCGCAGCACAGGGAAAGGATATTGAATTCTTTTTGTGACAGGCTTAACTTTTCTTGCCCTTTTTTCAGGAGCTGTTGCAGGCTTTTTAGTTCGGAAATGTCGGCATGAAAACTGCCTTCCACTCCTTTTTTCGGAGCCAGATACGCCAGTGTACTCAGGAAAAATGCAGTGAAACCACCCATTGCCACGCTGTTTTGAAACATGGGAGAAAAACTTTCCGGTATAATGCCGGGAAAGTAGGTACCGCTTTCTGCGATGAGCCCTACTGTCAGTGATAGACCGAGAATGAGCCCGTGCTGGTTGCTCAGATGAGTCATGGTCACCAACCCCACACCGGCATGAAAAAGAAGGGCGGCGATGACAATAACAAAACCGCCGATAACTGGCCCAGGCATGTCTAGGATAATGCCACTGACCTTGGGCATAAATGCCAGTGCAGCCAGAATGATAGCGCCGTATTGACTAATTTTTCTCGAGGCTACCCCAGTCATTTCAATAAGGGGCAGATTGTCGCAGTACACAGACGGCACAGCGGTTCCGAACAATCCTGCAGTGATTTTGCTTAGGCCATCACAGTACAATCCGCCTTGCACACTATCATAAGACACTCGGCGAAAATCACGTTTTGATATTTGCTGCACGAGCATGATGTTACCAGTGTTTTCTATAGTACTGGCAAGCATTGCCATGGAGAAGGCAGTAAGTAGCGGCAGATGCAGGCTGGAAAGGTTTAACTCCAGCCCCGGCCATGCATGCACTGGCGGCAGGCCGATCCACGATGCTTGCATGGTATTGGAAAAGTTTAGTTCTCCGGTAAAATAAGCCACAACGTATCCGATGGTCATGGCCAGAATAGGGCTCCAGAGCTTGAGCGTACTGTTACCGAAAAGCATGAGCACAGTAAGCACCAGTATGGTGCAACTGCCAATACCCAGCTTTACGTAAATCGGTGTTGCGGCGACTTGGGGCGCGTAGCTTCCGGCCCACAGGTCTAACCCGATAGGCACAAGGGACACCGCAATAAGCAACACCACCACCCCACCTACTGCGGGAGTAATGATGTGACGTAGAAAGCGGATAAAAAAGGTGTACAAGAAAACAATGGGTACCGTCAGCAGGGACATTGTACCTAGCAGCGGGAGGCCACCCATATTTACCGCATCCACGGAGCAAAGTAGAAATGCACTGTAGGAACCTGAAAAAAGGATGAATCCGCAGCCCAGACCGAACTTCCGCAGACTTTGGATATATGTAAAAAAAGCAGCGATGATGATGGTGGAAAACGTCATGAACTGGAGGGAATCATGCGGCAGGCCAACGGTTTTTCCCAACACATTGGGGATGAAGATAATAGCTTCGAAAATAAGAAGTACATGGGTGATGGCTACGACCAAACACATATAGACTGGGGGCGTTTCATTGACGTCATACTGAAGCATGTCTCGTTGCATCAAGATGCCCTTTTCGGCGGATGTATCTATTTTTCTTTGTATAAATCAAATAACTCTTAACCAGAAAAAAGGGGTATGACACGCAACCCTCATGAAGATCAACCTCCATGTCCATTATTCTTGCCAAAAGTAAGCTGGACCCAGATGAATCTGTTTTTTGTCCGAGGACTTGCGACGGTCGCTGAGCTCGACATACTGCCAACCGTTTTGTCGGTCTTGCCGAAGTGATGCTTTAAGAGGCTGTTGAAAAACGGCGATCTGCGTCGTTGCTTCAAAAAGTTCAAATCCTCGCGTACAAGAAGTACGCTTCGGCCTTGAACTTTTTTCGCTCCTAGCATCTCACCATTTTTGAACAGCCCCATGTTTTGACTTGTTTAACGGTCAGTTGACCTTATGATGTACTTCTGACCCTTCGCCGTCTCTGTCGTTTTGTATTCATGAGAATCAAAGATGCACTTTTCTGATCCCTTTATCCTCATGGTGAGGGGCTGGTTCTCAAGTTCGAAATTTCCTGAGCAAAATCCTTCGACGGTGTCCAGATCTGGGACGGATGTCTGACTAGCCTTGCGGGTCTTCCTCACGCTGTTCTCACACACCATCCAAAACTTATACTCTCCTTGCACATGCTGACTAAAACAAAAAGTGACTTCAGATAAGAATCTGAAGTCACAAGTGTTTCATGGTCGGGGCGGAGAGATTTGAACTCCCGGCATCCTGCTCCCAAAGCAGGCGCGCTACCAGACTGCGCCACGCCCCGTTGTTTCCACCGTGCCCGGCGGGGAAGCATACCTACTGGAAAAGGAGCGCGTTGGCAAGTTCGCTCAATTGAGGCCCACTCCGGCCACGGGGGTTCCGCAGCGCAGGCAGCGCCCGTTCTTCAGTCCCATGGCCGAGGGCGCAAAGCCGACCCGGTCGATGAGCGTGGCCCCGCAGCCCGGACACAGCGTATGCTGGCGGTTGGAGCCGGGCAGGTTGCCGATGTACACGTACTTGAGCCCCTTGTCGCGGCCCATGGCATAGGCCGCCTCCAGGGTGTCGGTCCCAGTGGCACCCACGTCGTTCATGCGGTAATCCGGGTGAAAGCGCGAAATGTGCCACGGCGTGTCCTCGCCCAGCTCGTCCACCAGGAAGTCCGTGAGCCGGTCCAGTTCGCCCGGGGAGTCGTTCCTGCCCGGGATGAGCAGGGTGGTCACCTCCAGCCACCAGCCGAGGTCGTGACGGATGCGCACCAGATTCTCCAGCACGGGCTTGAGCCGCGCCCCGCATATGTCGCGGTAGAAATCCTCGCTGAAGCTCTTGAGGTCCACGTTGGCCGCGTCGATGAGCGGGCCGAGTTCGTCAAGGCACTCGGGGCTCATGAAGCCGTTGCTGACCATGATGTTGGCCAGCCCCTGGTCTGCGGCCAGCCGGGCCGTGTCCTGCATGATCTCGAAAAAGATCGTGGGCTCGGAGTAGGTGTAGGAGATGCTCGCCGCCTTGAGCTTGACGGCCTCTTCCACCAGATCCCCCGGGGTCATGGCCCGGCCGGTGACGCGCCCGCCCTCGCGCTGGGGCTGTGAGAGCGACCAGTTTTGGCAAAAAGAGCAGCTCAGGTTGCAGCCAGCCGTGGCAAAGGAATAGGTCCGGCTGCCCGGGTGGAAGTGGTAGAGCGGCTTTTTTTCCACCGGGTCCAGGTTGATGGCCGCGATTTTGCCATAGTTGAGGGCCATGAGCGTGCCCTCGCGGTTTTCGCGCACGCCGCACTGGCCGCGCTCGCCCTGGCCGATGACGCAGAAATGGCTGCACAGCCGACACTGCACCGTGTCGCCCTTGAGCCGCTTCCAGAGCCGAGCTTCCTGCATGGTCCACCTCCCGGGCGTTGATCATGCCACACGTCGCGGCCGCCGTCACCGTCTTGGGGGCGAAAAAACTACCAGTTGCGCTCATCTGTGGTGGTGGTCCTGGTCTCGGTGTCAGTGGCGTTGTCGTAGGCGGTTCTGGTGCGCGTGGACGAGGACGTGCCCGAGGTGGGCCACTTGGTGTCCGGGTTCACGGTGATGATGACCTTGTCGTACCAGTCCACCTCCTCGGGCTTGGGCCTCGGCTTGACCTTGATCGTCGAATCCCCGACCTCATCGGTACCGAAGGTGGTGGTAGCCGTGTCCTCGCTCTGGTCCGTGCCAAAGGTGTTGGTGCGGCGGTCCTTGGCCGTGTCCTTGTTGGTGAACTTGGCCCCGGCCAGGGCCAGGGAAAGCGTCAAAATCACAACGGCCACGGCCGCGACGAGTATCCTGCCGAATCTGCGCATTGTTCCCTCCAGGGGTTGGGGGCGGACGCCTCTGTGTATTGCATACGGTCCGCCCGGCGAAATGGCAATTGCAATTCGCGGGCCGGGCGCACTGTGCAGATGGCCCTTGAACTTGCCCGGCCAAACCCCTATAACCCGGGGAATCCCGAACGTTAACTGGCCGTTGAAAAAGTCAGAACCAGCAGGCTGTTCAAAAATGGTGAGATGCTAGGCGCGAAAAAAGTTCAAGACCGAAGCGTACTTCCTGTACGCGAGGGTTTGAAATTTTTGAAGCAACGACGCAGATTGCCATTTTTCAACAGCCTGCCAAGGAGCATCACATGAGCGAAAGCGCCAGACGGTCCCAGGCATACACCGCCGCAGGCGTGGACATTGAGGCGGGCAACCGGTTCATCGGCCGCATCAAGGACATGGTCAAGTCCACCTTCACGCCCGGCGTGGCCACGGACATCGGCGGGTTCGGCGGGCTGTTCAAGCCCGACCTGAGCGGAATGCAGGCGCCCATGCTGGTGGCCGGGGCCGACGGCGTGGGCACCAAGCTCAAGCTCGCCTTCCTCTTCGACCGGCACGACACCGTGGGCATCGATCTGGTGGCCATGTCGGTCAACGATGTGCTTGTGCAGGGCGCGGCTCCCCTCTTCTTCCTCGACTACTTCGCCACCGGCAAGCTCGAATCGGGCGTGGCCGAGCAGGTGGTGGCGGGCGTGTGCGAGGGCTGCCGCCGGTCCGACTGCGCCCTGCTGGGCGGCGAGACCGCCGAGATGCCCGGCTTCTACCCAGACGGCGAATACGACCTCTCGGGCTTTGCCGTGGGCATGGTCGATACCCCGCGCCTGGTCACCGGCAAGTCCGTGAGCCCGGGCGATGTGCTCATCGGCCTCGCCTCATCGGGCGCGCACTCCAACGGCTACTCGCTCATCCGCAAGCTCTTCGACCAGTCCGGCCTGCGCCCTGACCAGCCCTTTCCCGGCTCAAGCCGCTCCGTGGCCGAGGTGCTCATCGAACCGACAAAAATCTATGTGCGCCCCGTGCTCGACCTGCTGCGCACCGCAGAGATCAGGGGTATGGTCCATGTCACGGGCGGCGGCTTCTACGACAACGTGCCCCGGGTGCTACCCGAGGCCGTGGCGGCCCGGGTCGAGTTCGGCTCCTGGCCCATGCCGCCCATCTTCGAGTGGCTCAAGACAGAGGGCCGCCTCTCCTGGCCCGAGATGCTCCAGATTTTCAACTGCGGCATCGGCTACATCCTCATCTGCTCCCCGGAGAACGCCGAAAAAGCCATGGATCTGCTCGACGCCCGCGACGACGTGGACGCCTACCGCATTGGCGAGATCATCGAGCGCAAACCGGCCAGCGAGCAGGCGGAAATCGTCTTTCCGTAGCATCCGCCATCGCCACGCAAAAAGCCCGACCGCGCTTGGCCCAAGACGTTTTCCATAAATGTTGATTAGATGCGCCAAATACTGACATAGGCCCCTGTTTGTATTAATACAAACAGGGGCCTATTGATTCGCGAAAAATATTATACCGGTTTCCTGTCTGGTGAGGATTAAATGCAAAACAGATATTTTGGTGACGTGGGCGATTTCACCAAGTATGGACTCCTCCGCAACGCAGCCAAATGCGTTAGCAAACTAGGAATTCTTTGGTGTTTGGCGAACGACGAAAATCACAACATGGACGGTAAGCATATAATATATTTAAAAAATAATGTGCGAAATTCATTTCGCAACTGCGACCCTGAACTATATGATGCGCTGAAAGGCCTTCTTGTCAATACCGATGGAAATATCATCCATGCAAATAGAAATGTCTCACTATTTAAAGACCTACACCTTCTACCTGAAAATACAGCATATTTCGAAGAAGTCATTTCGGTTAGTCATGACTTAAGACAAAGAGAACGTGAACGAGATTGTTGGTTTGATCGCGCCTCACAGGCTTTGAAAGACTGTGATCTCGCTTTTTGCGATCCTGACAATGGAATTGAAGTACCTAGCGCAAGCAAAAGAACAAAAAAGCATTTCAAGTACATCTATTGGAACGAACTAAAAAGCCTTTGGGATGACGGGAAGAGTCTTATAATTTATCAACATATGCACATGGGAAAACCGCACCTCTCTCAACTCAACGAGCGGGTTTCAAACATTGTAGAAGTGTTAAACACAGATACGGTGATGTCGCTTAGATGTTTCAGGGGTACCGTCAGAACCTACCTTCTTGTACCACAGCCTTTACATGAGAAGTGTTTCACGGAACTATATAAATCAATGGTCTCTGGCCCTTGGAGCCAACACATAGAACCATGGGATTAGCCATAAATGTTGAAGCCGCCAGATGGCGGCTTCAACATTTATGGAAAACGTCTTGCCCTTGGCTGGGCTTTTGTTTTTTCAACACCTTCCCCGCGCCCAGGCGCGGAGCGCACCAAAAAAGTTTCGGAAGGGAGAGGGGTTGGGGGG